>JAFLBH010000001.1:0-612717 GCA_017303905.1 Bacteroidota bacterium | reverse complement strand
GGTTTGTTATCTCTCCGCATAATCCGTTAAAAGAAAAAGCTAGTCTGCTCAACCAGAATCAGCGTTTGTATATGGTAAACGTAGCCATTGAAGACGATGCGCGTTTTAAAAGCAGCACCATTGAATTCGATTTGCCTCAACCTTCTTATACAATAAATACCTTAGTGCATTTAAAAGAAAAATATCCTCAACATACATTTAGTTTAATCATCGGACAGGATAATTTAGAGAACTTCCATAAATGGAAAAACTACGAAGAGATTTTAAAGAAATATAAATTGTATGTGTATCCGCGACCTGGCGCTAAATCAAGTGAATTAGAACAACATCCTAACGTAGTTCTCACGCAGGCACCTTTTATTGATATCTCCTCCACCTTCATCCGCGATGCCATCAAAAAGAAAAAAGATGTGCGCCATTATTTACCTGAAAAAGCCTGGCAGTATATCGACGAGATGAATTTATATAAGAAGTAAGTTTACTCTTTAGCAGGGTGAGAGCCTATTCGTTAATATAAAGGCTAAATTGAACCATGACTAAATTCTCCCCTGCTAAGGGGAGATGTCCGCAGGACAGAGGGGTTTTAGTAGTGACTAAAGCAGACCCTCACCCCAGCCCTCTCCCAAGGGAGAGGGGGAGTGCGCTTCCGCGAAGCGGGAGGGGGTGATTCCACTTTTAAAATTTTACTCCCTCTAAATCAGCAAATTACATAATATTCATATACATTGGTTTCTTATGTATTGGATTTAGATGTATCTTTGTCTTAAGTAAAACATTATAAAAGGAAAAACATGTATTCATCCGAATTAATAAAAGGCACCTTAAAGACCATCGTTTTAAAACTGTTGGCCGAGCACAAGAAGATGTATGGTTATGAAATTACACAGATGGTAAAAGAGATGACCAAAGATAAAATTCAAATTACGGAAGGAGCGCTTTACCCTACTCTGCATGCATTAGAGGCAGAAGGTATTTTAATTACTGAAACCGAATTTATTGGTAAGCGCGTTAGAAAATATTATTCATTAAGTCCGGAAGGCAAAAAATTAACGAAAGAAAAATTAAGTGAGTTTGCCGACTTTATGAATACCATGAAATTTTTGCTTGATATAAAGCCCAAGCAAGCTTAATGTACCGAGTCTCTGACGAGCAAATAGAATTTATACTTGATGACATTAAAAAACGTGGCATTGAGATGGAGGACCTACAACTTAACCTCCTGGATCATATTTGCTGTATACTGGAGAGAGAGCTTAAAGAAACAGATGATTTTAACGAAAAATACAACGAAACCATAAAACAATTTTTTAAATCAGAACTCTGGGAAATAGAAGAAGAAACAGTAGGCCTTTTATATTTTAAAAACTATTATAAAATGAAACGCTTTTTATACATATTACTTGTTCTCTCATTAGGATACAATGTTTTGGTGCTTTCAAAATTCGGTTATAACTATTACAAGAATTGGCAGTACAATAAGGAATGGGAAATGATGAAAAGTGTTACGTTGGATGAAGGATTTAAAGTACTTACTGAGCAATTAAAAGAAAAGAATCCTTCAGCATTAGAAAAAAGTTATTTATGTATTTCATTTGTTGGTGACCCAATGTCCGAATATGAAAGAAAGTACACCCCAGAACCCCGTGACTCTTCTGAAATTAAACAAAATAAAGAATATCGTTTAGGAAAATTACGCCAACTTGATTCAATCGCCGGAATTTATAATAAAAACACAGTACACATCTTTGCGTTTAAACGCTCAGACGAATACGTGGATCAAACTATAATTGAATACAAATCACTTTTTAAAAATGTTCTTTTTGTTGATGGTCAAACTAAACTATTATCTGGCTTTTTGAACAGCAAAAAAGCACCACAAGGTTTTTCGCAAGGATATTTTGTGCTTGACAAAACCGGCAAAGTAGTTTTTGATTGTAAACACATCGTAAATCAGCATATTTTCCTATCACGCTTTCTACAAACTTTACCTAATTAAAAATGAAGCGCTCGTTTAAAATAGCCCTTTTAGTTTCCCTTATGCTTAATTTAATTTTTGTAGGCATACAGATATTTGCATATTTCCAAAGGAAAAAGGAAACAATTACTTATTACCCAAGTAAAACGCAGAAAATCGTTAACGCGCCCATAGCAAAAAAGAAATTTTTAGACTCTTTATATATCCAATTTCCTGAACTAAAGTCCAAAAAATACCTGTTCTTTCATTTCTGGTCAACTCACCATTATTGGTCAACAAAACCTCTACTGATATACGACACTTTAATAATGCCGTTAAACTCTCAATTAGGTTATGTTTTAGTAAATGATGAAAAGGAAACTCGTTCGAAAAAAGTATTAAAGGATGATTCGGCATCAACTAGAAATTTTCTATACGTTTTCAATTCTGAAGATTTTATTCTTGCCATTAATCAGGAGTTGAATTTTAAATACAGTCGTTTTTGGTATCCAAAATACCCTTTGAGCGTGATTATGAAAACAGATAGCAGTAAAATAGTCTTTTTTGATACTTTAGGAATCGTTGGCAAAACAGCCCCAGAAGATTCCTTAAGGGATAAAGAAAGTTGTAAAGCAATAAAAAAAGCACTTAGCGAACTTAAATAATATTAAATGTACCACATCAGTGATAAACAAATAGATTTTATTCTCGATGACATAAGACGTCGTGGCATTGAGATGGAGGACCTGCAGTTAAACCTCCTGGATCATGTTTGTTGCATCATTGAACAAAACCTCAGTCATGATGGAGACTTTGAGGACTTCTATAAACAAACCATTCCCAAATTTTGCAAGAGCGAACTCTGGGAGATAGAAGAAGAAACCATCAATTTATTAATCTTTAAACACTATTACACCATGAAAAAAATAATGATCTACAGCGGCTTGTTTGGCGCATTTGCTACACTTGTCGGCGCTTCATTTAAAGTAATGCACTGGCCCGGAGCAAACTTTTTAATGTTACTGGGTATTGTATCCATGAGTTTAATTTTCCTTCCTTTTATGTTCACTTTAAAAATAAAGGAAAAACAAAACACGAGAGATAAACTCATTTTAGCTACCGGTTCCATTGCCGCTACTATGGTTGGCATCACCTCTCTCTTCAAAATTATGCATTGGCCTTATGCCGGCATTCTCTTATCGGTTACTTTAAGTATTGTTCTATTGGTGTTTCTTCCGCTTTACTTCATCAGCGGCATTAAAAACCCTGAAACAAAAGTAAACACCATTGTTACCTCTGTGCTGATTTTAACAGGTACCGGTTTATCCATGGTGCTTCCGAAAGCGTCGCCAAGTTTAACGCTAAGCAAAGCAACCGTTAATTACATGCGTAACGAAAATCAGACTTTAAACACCATGAAAATGTTGGTTAAGCCTGATTCTCTCCATCAAGAGAATATGGAATCTTATCATGCCTTTATGCAAAGTGCAGATAAATTAAAGGATGCCATTATTAACGGAATTGCGGGTGTTGATTTTCAAACTTATCTTAAAAATGATGAGCAAATCACTCCTACTGTTCTAACACCGGTTCAATTTAATGCCTTTCCTGAAAAAGCAAATTTCATTGAGGCTGTGGTGAATTTTGAATCGAAACTAAACAGTAAAATCTACACCTACGAACAAATGAATGAGCCTGTATCCGGTCGTGCCGCTGAAATTGATGCTGCATTGCAAGCTCAGCCCCATGTAAAAGATCTAACTTGTTTCATTACCAATCTGCAAACCCAGGCTACTTTAGCCATGCTAGGTACTAGATAAGACCTAAACCCCTATAGGCAAAAAGTCTATAGGGGTGGGGTTTTGGAATATATCAAAAATACTTATATTAGTATGTGCTTTCTACGGCCACATACTGCATAAGCGGCGAACAGCTCTTTATTTTGTTTAAGGAGTTGGAAGATTATAACTTAAGTTATGTCTACAAAGGCATTTTTAATCCGAATTTGACGGATAAAATTCTTTCCCTTTCCGAAACCAACATGAACCTTACTGGGGAGTCATCTAAAACTCAAAAGAAGGTTTATTTTGTGATGGTAGAAACTTTACAAAACATTACCCGCCATCAGGACTTAACACAATCAGAAGAAAATCACGCTTTTTTTGTTGTACTTAATAAAAACGGCGAATACTCTCTAACGAGCGGAAATATTATTGATGATTCTAAAACGGCTGAATTAAGCAGCAGCATTGAGAAAATCAATTCGCTGGATCCGGATGGCTTGAAAGAATATTCTAAATATGTTTTGGAAAACACGGGTTTATCCGATAAAGGCGGCGCCGGTTTAGGTCTCATTGAAATGGCGCGTAAATCAGGAAATAAACTTTTGTATCATTTCCGCAAGCTAAAAGATAATTCTTCTTTTTTCTACTTCAACACAAAAGTTCATTCCGAAAAAAGTACGGCAGAATTAAATAACAGTCCGGATAATATTATGCGTTTGCATGATTTTACCAAGGAACATAAAATCAATTTAATTTATCAGGGTGTATTTACGCACGAGAATTTAAAAAGTCTCCTCACCATGACCGAAGGCAGCGTAAGTAAAAATGATGATCTGGCCTTTAAAAGAAAAACGGTGAACGTAATGGTAGAGTTATTGCAGAATATTTGCAATCATGCTTCTACCCCTAATAAAGAATCTCTTGGCAAGCACGGGATTTTAATTGTGTCGAGTAATGATAAAGGTTGTTGCATCTCATCCGGTAATTATATCAATAATTCGGAAGTCAATGCGCTGAAACAAAAAATTGATTTGGTTAATTCGCTCAACAATTCACAACTCGAAGATTTATATTCTGAAACCATTGTTAAAGAACAAGAGCCCGGACAAAAAGGCGCGGGACTCGGCTTCATTGATATTAAAATGAAAAGCGGCAATAATATTGATTATACCGTTGTGAATTGCGCCAATGCTTATTCCTTTTTATCTATTAATGCTTTTATTGCTTTTTAATGGAAGATGTCTATGAAATAAAGGCAACAGAAGACACACCGGCGGTTACGCTGCATAAAACTAATGGCTTACTTAGCATCAGCGGGAAATCATTACCTGAAGATTCCGCCACTTTCTACCAACCGGTTATCGAATGGTTGAGTGTGTATTTGAATAATGCACCTTCTAGTACAACTGCCGAATTTAAACTGGAATATTTCAATACTTCTTCCTCTAAACAAATCTTTAAGATAATTTCGCTCTTAAAGGAATTATCGAAAACAAAGTCGGTGGCCATTAGATGGTATTTTGATAAAGGCGATAAGGATATGCAATTATCCGGCGAGCGTTTTTCAAAACTCTGCCAAATGCCTATTGAAACTATTCAGAATTAAATAATAAATCCGGCAACTAAAACATCATCTGTTTGATGACGTTGACCTTTCCAGCTTTCCAATTTTTCCTTAAGTATTTGCTGTGGTTGTCCGTTTACAAAATCTATTTGCGTAATCAAATTCTCAAAATTAGAAACCAGAAACTTCGAATTATTGCTTCCTCCAAACTGATCGTAATACCCATCTGTACTCATGATGACAGCATCGCCATCATTCAATAATTCTGTTTTTGTTTGAAACATTTTGCCGGAAGAACCAAGTCCTCCGCCAATGGAGAAAATATCGCCTTTCAATTCTTTGGCTACACCATTGCTCTTTACATAAATACTTAAGTTGGCAGAGGCGTATTGCAATTCGTTTTTCTTTTTATCGTCGATGTAACAAACACAAATATCCATGCCGTCGTCTTGCTCCATGATATCAACTCCACTCTGACGTAAAGCTTTTATCACGCCTTCGTTAAGATGGAACAAAATTTCGGCGGGATCTAAAATATTTTTTTGATTTACAATTTCATTTAGCAAAGTATTTCCAATCATGCTCATCAAGGCACCGGGAACACCATGTCCGGTACAATCTGCCACCGCGAAAAACGATTTGCTATTATGATGCGTAAACCAATAAAAATCACCGCTCACAATATCTTTCGGACTGTAATAAATAAAATGATTCTTTAAATGTGCTTTTATAGCTTCCTGCGGCGGAAGAATTGCGGTTTGAATTCTCTTTGCATAATTTATGCTGTCTGTGATCTGATTGTTTTTTACTTCTATCTTCTGATAAGCACGCGCCAGTTCAACATTTGCTTTCCTCTTAATATTATATCGGTTAAACAACAATAGTGCAACTATTACCAAAAGCGCGAGTCCTCCGATTAAAGTCACCAAGGCTGTTCTCTGCCTGTTTACACGCATGGCTTGCATTTCATTTTCACTGCTTAAGGATTTAATTTCTTTGTCCTTCTCATTGGATTCATACAAAGCTTGCATTTGCTCCATAGCATTCGTATTTCTTTCATTTACCAAAGAATCCTTGGTTTGGTTATACAGTTTCATGTAATGGATAGCGCCTGCTAAATCGCCTTGCTTTTCGAGGGCTTCTGATAATAAATACGAAGCCTCCATAATAGAGCCCTTGTTTTTTATTTGCAGACTCATATCCATGGCTCTTCTCAACAACTTCATTGCCTCTCTGCATTTTCCGGTTTCACATAAAATCTGTCCGATACTCGACAATACTTTTACTTGTCGGTCGTTGGCGCCGGAACCTTTATAGGCGTCCATACGGTTTTTGAAATAACCCATGGCTTTATCAAAATCTTCCGGCTTTCTTTCCTTTAAAGCTTTCTTTAAATAAAGATCGCCAAGATTAATTGTAACCATGTCAAGTCCGCCGGCACCTTCCGGAACCACGGAAAATATTTTGTAAGCTTTAGTTAAATATTCCAATGCTAAATCCCATTTTTCCTGATACATGTACACAATAGCAATGTTGTTATATGAATTACTCAATTGTGAAGTGTCGCTCTGACGACGGAGGTCAATGCACTTTAAATGAAACTCCGTTGCTCTTTCATAATAATTTTTGTCTAAGGTGAGTTCGCCCTTGCTGGCATAGGCATTAGCAATATTATTGTAGCAATTGGCGATTCCATCTTTATCATTCAGCTTTTCAAAAACCGCTGCCGACTCAATATAATACTCAAGCGCCTTATCAAAATAGTTTAAGCGATGATACAGTGTGCCCAGTTTTCGCTTACATAAAGCCTGCCACTTTTCATCCTTCAGGCTTTGTGCGTATAAACGCATTTCGGAAATCACTTGAAGCGCTTCTGCTGGTTTATTCAGTTTACTGAATGCTAATCCTGTATAGGCCATGATTTTTATCGAATCGTTTTGCGTTGTTGCAATTAAATCGCGAACTGAGTCTTGCTGCGCGTTAGCACGAATAGTGATGCAACACACTAAAACCAGAAAAATAATAAAACGAATAACTCTCATAGTAAATTCTTAAATTCTTAAACCTACAATACAAACGTCGTCAACTTGTTCTAATCCACCCTTCCAACTTTCGAAAACATTATTTAATTTCTCCTTTTGATCCATTGTTTTCAGAGCACTAACTTTCAAAATTTCTTCCTGAAGTTGTTTGTATTTAAATTTCTTTCCTTTTGGTCCTCCGAACTGATCGGCATAACCGTCTGTAATTAAATATAAAGTATCCCCCTTTTGCAAATTGAATTCGTGCTTAGTAAACGGAATGGTATCATCGTGTGATTTACCCACGGGCATTTTATTTGTTTCAGATACTATTATTTCTCCGTTTCGCACCAAATAAAAGGAATTGTTTGCACAAGCATACTTTACTTTGTTTGTTTTAAAATCAAATGCACACAGAATACAATCCATACCGTCCTTACTTTCATCACCGCCTTCGGGATTCAACGAACGAATGATATCTTTACGCGCTTCGTTTAAAATTTTATCGGGCTCTGAAATGTTTCTTTCAATAATAATCTCATTTAAAATGGATATGTTCAGCAAACTCATGAACGCACCCGGCACACCATGTCCGGTACAATCTGCTACCACTAAATAAAACACTCCTTTGTTTTCTAATCCCCAATAAAAATCGCCGCTTACTATATCTTTTGGTTTATACAATACAAAAAAATCCGGAAGGTGTTTTTTTAAATACAAATCACTCGTTAATAAAGCGCTTTGAATTCGCTTCGCGTAACTAATAGAAGATAAAATTTCAGTGTTCTTTTGCTCTACTAATTCCTTTTGCTTGGAGATGATATCGTTTGCTTTTTTCTTCTGGCGGTATTCTTTAAATACAAAAGCTACTAAAAACAATACCACAATTAAGGCTACAACAACGGCCATAATTACCTTATTCTGCGCCTCAATTTTTGCTTTAGAAATCGCATCACGATTCTTCTGCTCTTGTTGTTGTAATTTTTTTTGCTGCTTTAATTCGTTTTCAAATTCAGTCTTTAATACTTCACTTCTTAGTTTTTCAATAGAGGTAGAGTCCTTCAACAAAAGATAATCCTTTAAAAACTTGAGGGCTTCCTTGTAATTACTTTTATTCTCCGCCACTTCAGATAACTGTCGACTCAATTCCATTTTACTGGATGTAATACCGGTGCGTTCTGAAATTTGCATGGCCCTATTAAAGTTATCTCCGGCCTTTCCATAATCTTTCTTGAGCAAATAAGCTGCACCTAACTGTTCGTAATTAAAAATGTGTCCCGGTCCTTCATCGTATCTGCTCACATATCCCAATGACTTATTAAAATAGGAAATGGCTGAATCGGGAGTTTGTGTTACCAAATAATTAACCCCCAAATTATGAGTAGCCATTGCCATTAACATCGAATCACCCTTTGCTCTCCCTGCTTCAAAGGCTCGTCTCAAATAAACATTAGAACTTGGAATCTGTTTTAACTTTTGATAAATGGTACCAATGTTATTGGATAGTATTCCCAATTTACTTTCATAATTGTTGGTCGTGTAAATTTTGTGTGCCTTGAAATAATACGAAAGCGCGATTTTAAATTCATCCAGTCCCGCATAAATAGCGCCTATGTTAACATAACCTCCGGCAATACCAACTTGATTTTTCGCCTTCTCATACGTTTCAATGGAACGGGTATAAAAATAAATAGCCTCCTTCGAACGAGATAATTCGCGATTAAGTGCGCCTTTAAAATTATAGGCATTTGCTAAAACATTGTTGTCGTTATGCTCATTTGCATAAGTCATTAATGAATCAATGACTAATTCTGCTTGCGAAAAATTAGAATTATCTAAATACATGGAAGCACGATCACTTAACGCTTCGGCCTGTTTATCTTTTTGCGCATTAGCAGAAATGTCGCAAAAAAAACAGAATAAAATTATCCACGCAGTAGTAAATAAATTTCTATAGATATAAAAAAAGGAAGCCATGCCAGCTTCCTAAATTTCAGAAAATATTCTCTAATAACCTAATATTGGTCCGAGCCATTTTTCGGTTTCCTCAAAGCCCATTCCTTTACGTTTAGCATAGTCTTCCACCTGCTCTTTAGTTATTTTTCCTACACCAAAATAAGTGGCATTTTTATTGGAAATATACAATCCGCTTACGGCAGCTGTAGGTACCATTGCTAAACTATCGGTAAGCGTAATGCCGGTGGTTTTCTCCACATCCAATAATTTCCAAATGGTTAGTTTTTCAGTATGATCCGGCTGCGCAGGATAACCCGGTGCCGGACGGATACCGGCATATTCTTCCTTAATCAACTGCTCGTTGCTTAAATTTTCATTTTTACTGTAAGCCCAAATTTCGGTACGCACTTTTTTATGTAACAACTCTGCAAATGCTTCAGCCAAGCGATCAGCAATTGCTTTCAGCATAATAGCACTGTAATCATCGTGATCTTTTTCGAAACGCTTCACGTGTTCATCAATTCCGATTCCTGCTGTTAAAGCAAATGCTCCGATATAATCTGTTTTATTGCTTTCTTTCGGGGCTACATAATCTGCCAAAGCAATATTGTATTGACCAGCCGGTTTTTTGGTTTGCTGACGAATAGAATGGAATACAGCTTTTACTGACTTTCCATCTTCACTTCTTACCTCTACATCATCCTGATTAATTGTATTGGCCGGATAAATTCCTATCACCGCGTTGGCATTTAACCATTTTTCATCAATCACCTTTTTTAACATCGCTTGCGCGTCTGCAAATAATTTTTTCGCTTCAGCTCCACGTTCTTTATCTTCCAGAATTTTCGGATAAGAGCCTTTCATTTCCCAGCTATGGAAAAAAGGTGTCCAATCGATATACTCTGCGATTTCTTTTAAACTATAATCCGTAAACACTTTGTTACCCAAAAATGCCGGCTTGGTAATGTCTTCTTTAGTCCAATCGATATTAAATTTATTCGCTCGCGCTTCAGCCATGCTGATAAATTTATTTTGCCCTTGAGCATTCTTGTTTTGCTCACGCACACGTTCGTAATCTTTGGCAATTTCCGCTGCGAAATTCTCTTTTAAATCTTTACTGATTAAATTCTGTACCACCGGTATACTTTTACTCGCATCATTTACGTGCACAACCGGTTGAGAATAATGAGGTGAAATTTTCACAGCCGTATGAACCTTAGAAGTTGTAGCGCCACCGATTAATAAAGGAATATTAAATCCTTGTCTTTCCATCTCTTTTGCCACATGCACCATTTCATCTAACGACGGCGTAATTAATCCGCTTAATCCGATGATATCTACATTTTCCTTTCTTGCGGTTTCCAGAATTTTTTCGGCTGGCACCATTACCCCTAAATCTATAATCTCAAAATTATTGCAAGCCATCACAACACCTACGATATTTTTTCCAATATCGTGTACATCACCCTTCACTGTTGCTAATAATACTTTACCATTGTTTTTTTGCGCTTCTCCACTGGCTTTCTTTTCTTCCTCTAAAAATGGCAATAAATAGGCTACGGCTTTCTTCATCACACGTGCGCTCTTCACAACCTGCGGTAAAAACATTTTTCCGCTACCGAATAAATCACCCACCACATTCATACCATCCATTAATGGTCCTTCGATGATGGATAAAGTTTTTGGATAATGCTGACGACATTCTTCAACATCTAATTCAATATAATCAGTTACACCCTTTACTAAGGCATGTGTTAATCGTTCTTGTACCGTTCCCTTTCTCCACTCTTCGTTTTTCTCTTCTTTCACTTTGCCTTTGCCTTTTAATTCTTCGGCTTTGGCTATTAAGCGTTCGGTAGCGTCGTCTCTTCTGTCAAGTAACACATCTTCTACTAACTCTAATAAATCTTTTGGAACGTCGTCGTAAATCTGCAGCATACTTGGATTTACTATACCCATATCCATACCGTGTTTTACAGCGTGGTATAAAAACGCAGCATGAATAGCCTCGCGAACAGTATCATTTCCACGGAAAGAGAAACTAACGTTGCTCACTCCTCCGCTTACTTTGGCATGAGGTAAGTTTTCTTTTATCCATTTGGTGGCCAGGAAGAAGTCTAAAGCATTACGGCGATGTTCTTCCATGCCTGTTGCAACAGGGAAAATATTTGGATCGAAAATAATGTCTTGAGGCGGGAATTTTAATTTGTTTACCAAAATATCATAAGCACGTTTACAAATATCGATACGACGTTGCAAAGTGTCAGCCTGTCCCACTTCATCAAACGCCATCACAATCACGGAAGCGCCATACTTTTTAATCAGCTTAGCCTGCTCAATAAATTTTTCTTCGCCTTCTTTTAGAGAGATAGAGTTTACAATGCCTTTTCCTTGCAAGCATTTTAATCCCGCTTCTATTACACTCCATTTACTCGAATCTATCATCACCGGTACACGGGCGATATCGGGTTCAGAAGCAATTAAATTTAAAAAAGTAACCATGGCTTTCTCTGCATCCAACATTCCTTCGTCCATGTTCACATCAATTACCTGAGCTCCTCCTTCTACCTGATCCCGCGCAACTGCTAAAGCTTCTTCGTATTTTTCATCAATAATTAATTTCGCGAATTTCTTAGAGCCTGTAACATTAGTACGTTCACCTACATTCATGAAATTACTATCCGGACGAAGCGTTACCGGCTCCAATCCGCTTAAATGCATGAGTGAATCTGCCTGTGGCTTTTTACGCGGTTTACATTTTTCCGCTAAACGCGCAATCTCTTTTATGTGTTCCGGTGTAGTTCCGCAACAACCACCTACTATATTTAAAAATCCGGCCTTTAAAAAATCTTCTATTTGATGGCCCATCTCATGCGCGTCTTGGTCATATTCACCAAACTGATTTGGCAAACCCGCATTTGGATACGCACTGATGTAAAATGGTGCTTTTTTTGATAACTCCTCTAAATACGGACGCATATCTTTTGCGCCTAAAGCACAATTTAATCCCACGCTCAATAAATTCATGTGCGATACTGAATTTAAAAATGCTTCTGTAGTTTGACCGGATAAAGTTCTTCCACTCGCATCCGTAATTGTTCCGGAAATCATTAAAGGCAGTGTTCTTCCTTTTTCTTCAAATACAGTTTGAGCTGCAAACAATCCCGCTTTTGCATTTAAGGTATCGGTAATGGTTTCATACAATAGCAAGTCAACACCGCCATCCATTAATCCGCGTACTTGCTCTTTGTATGCTTCTACTAATTCGTCATAGGTCATGGCGCGGTAACCGGGATTATTTACATCCGGTGACATCGACAATAACTTAGTAGTTGGTCCCATTGCACCGGCTACAAACCTTGGTTTGCTGGGCGTTAGTTTGGTATAATCATCGGCTGCTTTACGTGCTACTTTAGCGGCCGCTAAATTCATTTCATAAACATATGGCTGCATATCGTAATCAGCCATAGAAATAGTTGTGCCACTGAAACTATTTGTTTCAATGATATCTGCTCCTGCTTCCAAATACTTTTTATGAATTTCTTCAATGATATCCGGACGCGTCATACACAGCAAATCGTTGTTTCCCTTCAGGTCTTTGTGAAAGTTTTTAAACTTTTCTCCTCTGAAATCTTCCTCTGTTAATTTGTATTGCTGAATGAGTGAGCCCATTGCTCCATCAATTACCAATACGCGTTTTTCTAATTCTTGTTCTATTGAGGCCATATGCATAAAATAAAAAATCCCTTCAGGTTATTCCGGAAGGGATTAGTTGTATAATTGTTTTATTGTAAACTAATTTATTTCCGGCTTATTTGCTTCCGGCTATACCGGAACACGATTTCCCACCTTCTATTAGTTTGTAGTTTTTAGCTCGTAGTTCGTAGATGTACTCTACCAACTCTGAACTGAGAACTACCAACTATCTAGGGTTGGTAAGGCTTCATCGGGCGTGTCCCTCTGCCTTTCGTAATAAGCGTTGTAAAGAACTTACACAAAGATAGTACTTTTTAACTATTCCAAAAATCACTAGTTTAGGGCTAAATACGTTAAATAATGAAAAAATTGCTTTTGATAGTCTCGTTGATTTGCTTGAGCTGTGGACTTAACGCTCAAAGTAACGGCCGTAATGCTGTTATTGAAAACATGAAAAAACAAGAAGCGGCCTGGAATAGTTTTGATATTGAAGGTTTCATGAAGTATTATTGGAACAGCGATAGTTTGAAATTTATCGGCAGTAAGGGTATTACGTATGGCTGGAAAAATACGCTCGAAAATTACAAAAAAGGCTATCCCAACCAGGAAGCCATGGGGCAGCTTACTTTCACCAATTACAGTATTGAGCAATTAGGGAAAGACGCTATTTATGTGATAGGAAAATGGTACTTGAAAAAGAAAGACAAAGATGTTGGCGGTCACTATACTTTACTCTGGAGGAAAATAAAGGGCGAGTGGGTTATCGTAAGTGATCACACGAGTTAGTTTAAAACCATTATTTTACTACCCAATCATTTTATGCAAAATTTCCTGGGCGCTCTTCGCAATCACTGTACCCGGACCAAACACAAAACTTACACCCGCTCTAAATAAAAAGTCGTAATCCTGTTGCGGAATTACGCCGCCGGCTACTACCATGATATCTTCGCGACCGTATTTCTTTAATTCTTCGATTACCTGAGGTACCAATGTTTTATGTCCTGCCGCTAAGCTGCTAACACCTAAAATATGAACGTCGTTCTCTACAGCTTGTTTGGCCGCTTCAGCAGGTGTTTGAAACAACGGACCGATATCCACATCAAATCCCATATCGGCAAAACTAGTCGCAATTACCTTTGCACCACGATCGTGCCCGTCTTGTCCCATTTTTGCAATCATAATACGTGGACGACGGCCCTCTTTCTCAGCGAATTTATCCGCTAACTCGCGTGCCTTTGCAAAATCTTTATCCATACTGATTTCTTTACTATATACTCCGGCAATAGAACGAATGTTGGCTTTATAACGGCCGTACACTTGCTCCAACGCAAATGAAATTTCTCCGAGCGTGGCTCTTACCCTTGCCGCCTCTATTGACAGTGCTAACAAATTGCCTTGTCCGCTTTTTGCAGCTTCAGTTAATGCAGCTAAGGCCTTTTGAACTTCCGCATTATTTCTTTCCGCTTTTAATTTATTCAAACGCTCTATTTGCTGCTGACGAACTTTCGTGTTGTCAACTTCCAGAATTTCGATGTTTGTTTTTTCATCGGTTTTAAATGCGTTAACGCCAACGATAATATCTTTACCGCTATCTATGCGCGCTTGCTTTCTTGCTGCCGCTTCTTCAATACGCATTTTCGGAATGCCGGTTTCAATCGCTTTTGCCATTCCACCTAATTCTTCCACTTCCTGAATTAATGCCCAGGCCTTATGTGCAATTTCATTGGTCAAATACTCTACATAATAAGAGCCCGCCCAAGGATCCACTACTTTGCAAATATTGGTTTCCTGCTGCAAATAAATTTGCGTGTTACGTGCAATACGCGCACTGAAATCCGTTGGTAAAGCAATGGCTTCATCTAAGGCATTCGTGTGTAAGCTTTGCGTATGACCCATAGCAGCAGCTAAAGCTTCAATGCACGTACGCGCAACGTTATTAAATGGATCTTGCTCAGTTAAACTCCAACCACTTGTTTGGCAATGCGTGCGCAACGCCATCGACTTCGCTGATTTAGGATTAAATTGTTTTACCATCTTTGCCCATAACATACGGGCAGCGCGCATTTTCGCAATTTCCATGAAATGATTCATGCCTATCGCCCAGAAAAACGATAAACGCGGCGCAAAAGCATCAATATCTAATCCCGCTTTAATACCGGTACGAATATATTCCAATCCATCCGCTAAAGTATACGCCAACTCAATATCTGCAGTTGCTCCTGCCTCTTGCATGTGATAACCACTGATAGAAATAGAATTGAACTTCGGCATTTTCTGAGATGTGAATTCAAAAATATCTGCAATAATTTTCATTGAGGAGGCCGGCGGATAAATGTACGTGTTGCGCACCATGAACTCTTTTAAAATATCATTTTGAATGGTTCCGCTTAATTTATCCATACTAACGCCCTGCTCCTCTGCGGCAACAATATAAAATGCTAATATTGGTAACACAGCTCCATTCATGGTCATGGATACGCTCATTTGATCCAAAGGAATCTGATCAAATAATATTTTCATATCCAATATTGAATCAATAGCAACACCTGCTTTCCCAACATCACCAACAACTCTCTCGTGATCGCTGTCGTAACCACGGTGTGTTGCTAAATCGAATGCAACAGACAAACCTTTCTGTCCCGCTGCTAAATTTCTCCTATAAAAAGCGTTACTTTCTTCAGCCGTGCTAAATCCAGCGTATTGACGAATCGTCCACGGACTTTGTACATACATACTTGAATACGGTCCGCGTAAAAACGGAGGAGTGCCTGCACCGAAACTTAAATGTTCAAGACCTTGTGTATCCTGTGATGTGTAAACAGATTTAAGTTCGATTTGCTCCGCTGTTGTAAATGTGGAAGAAGCAGCTTTCACCGAAGGCGAAGTGCTTTTATATTTTATGTTAGAAAAATCTTTACGCATAATTTAGTTCGATGCTAATGGGTTTGCCGACTTAAAATTTTCTACCTCGAAGGATTTTGCCAAACGTATCGGACGAATGGGTGTGATTTCTGCTTGCGAATTTTTTACTGATAGTCCTTCAGGAACTGCAGCAACCTTCTCAGCTTTGTTCTGAAATTTATTTACGCCAACTAAAACCAACTTTCCTTCTTTAACTTCATGAATTAGCGTACTCACACCTTCCGAAATTAAAGTCTGAATAAAATTATTTTTTAAACACGCGATGAATCCACCTTTCGCTTCAATAGACTTGAATTGTTCCCAGGCTTTTTCTGCCAATTGGTCGGTAATACTTTCAATGTAATACGAACCCGCCGCAATATCATTCACCTTGTTTAAATAACTTTCGTCTTTTAAAATGTGCTGCTGATTTCGTGCGATGCGCGATGAAAACTCATTCACTTCGGAGAAACCTTCATTATATGGCAGTACACTTAAACTATTAGCACCTCCTATCACGGCACTCATCGCTTCTGTGGTAGTGCGCAACATGTTTGTGTAAACATCCATCACACTTTTATCCAACTGTGCAGTTTCAGCGTGAATATGAAGCGGGAAATTAGTGCCATATGATTCCTGCAACAACGCGACAAGTTTACGGAAAGCGCGCAGCTTAGCGATTTCAGTAAAAAAATCAGGAGCTATCGAAAAAATCGCATGAATAGTTTTGTCTTTTAAATTTCCTTTTTCATTGAGAAAATGAAAATATTCATTCACATGAGAAAGCGCGAATGCTAATTCATTTACGGTGCTGGCGCCGGCCTCTTCGTATAAACTCGCGTTAATCGGAATGTGAACTAATTTATTCAGCACCTCCATATCCGCTTCCTGATTGTCGTGCCACTCTCCATAATAGGCATACAAACAAATCGGGTCAATGTTTACGAAACATTTTAATTTATTTTCAAATGCGTTTTTAGTTCCATATATGCTTTTTAAATCTTCTAATACATGTAAAGCGTCATTGCTAATAAAGAAATTAGAATAAATGTGCTCCAAAGAAATATCCTTGATTAATGCAGCTGTATTAATTTTTTGATGAATGTAGAATGAGAGTCCGGATGCTCCGTTTTTTAAAGCGTTAATCGCTCTCTGATTTGCCTGCTTTTCATCCTTAACCAATATGTGTTCACAGATATCCCAATCCGACTCGCTAAACAGCGGTTCTTTTTTTTCCTTAATGTCCTCTGTAGTGTAAAATGGATTTACTGAAATTCCATTATGTGTTTTCCAAATGAGTTGATTGAAATCAATTCCCTTCAGATCCTTTACAATCTGATCCTTCCATTTCTGACTGTTGGTTCCTTCAAACTCGGTAAAAAGTTTCTGCATAATTAAAATATCTGTGCAATTTCTTTCTTAATGTATTCTAAAGCAATTTCGTGCGGTAATTTTTTCTCCACGTTAGCAGCAATGTTTAAAATCATCATAGCTAATTCGTTACTCGGCGCATCCGGCGCCACTTTGCTGGCAGAAATATTAATGAGTTTAATAATTTCTTCCTTCGAAGTTTTAACTAATTCCCAAGAATTATGAGAAACAAAAATTTGCTGAGAGATGTTGTGTTCATACTCCGATTTAATGGCCTGCGTTAATTCTGTTTGTAATTGACGGGCATTCATTCCGTGTTTGTGCACACGAATTACTAAATTATTTGGATTGATGCGCTCTAAAAAAATCACGATACGCTCATACGCTTGAATTTTTTGTGGCGTAATCATATTTTGCGCGTTTTTCTTTAATTCGTGATCGCGACGTTTCTGCTCGTTTTCAAAAAAACGTTTCACTAAATAATACACGGCCAAAAAAACAGCGCCCGCCGGTAAAATAATCTTTAAAATCTCGATAAATGCTTCCATAAATTGCAAAGGTTAGTTTCTAAATTTCGTGATTTTTTTGCTGATTTTACTATACTTTTATTTAAATATTTGTGGCAAATTTGATAGCAAAATTCTACTTCCCGTCCTGAATAACGCATTAACTGACAAATAAATACAACAATAGCGAAAATACTTACGGGTTTTTATGGAAATCATTGGTATTTAACATCTAAATAGAAAAAGAAATTATGGCAAAAATGAAAAAATTGATAACCGTAGTATTAATCTGCATTGCTACCGGCATTATTTCCATGGGCTTTTTTAGCCATTATTTCACTAAACCAATTGAAATTATGATAAGCAAAGGCGACAATTACGAAAAATTATGGAAACGTGTAGACAGCTGTGAAAACAAAGGATTAACTGAATCGGCACTCAAAATAGTAGAAGCTATTTATGCTAAAGCAAAAACGGAGAACAACGCGCCTCAATTTGTAAAGGCCGTATTGCACCGCATGAAGTTTGAAAGTGTAAAAGAAGAATTTTCGTTGGAAAAATCAATCGTGAAGTTGAGGGATGAGGCGGAAGCTTCCAAATTTCCGGTAAAACCTGTTTTACAAAGTATTTTGGCGGATGCCTATTGGCAATATTTTCAAAATAATCGCTGGAGATTTTACGAAAGAAGCTCCACCGTTAATTTTAAAAATGATGATATCACCACATGGGATTTAAAAACCATTACCGATGCAACCATCAAAAACTATAAAGCTTCCTTAGACAACGCTGATAGTTTAAAAAGAACTAAAATTGATATTTATGATGAAGTGATCGTGAAGGGAACAAAAGAGTGCCGCCAATGGCGCCCTACACTCTATGATTTCCTCGCACATCGCGCCTTAACTTTTTTCTTAAACAGTGAGCCAGACATCACGCGTCCTGCAAACCGTTTCACCGTTAACGATGATATTTATTTGAAGGCCTATCCGGAGTTTGTAAATGCCAACATCACAAATCCGAGTGATAGTTTAGAGACAAAATATTACGGTTTACGATTATTGCAAGACTTAACACGTTTTCACCAAAATGATTCTAAGCCCGATGGATTAATTGACGTTGAATTAATTCGTTTGGAGCATGTGTATAATGAATCGCAAAATTCTAAAAAAGACACACTTTACTTCAGCACATTAAAAGGTTTGCAATCGAAATTTGCTTCCAGTCCGCGCGTTACTGAAATCGATTATAAAATCGCCAATTGGTATTTACAAAAATCTTCTCTTTATAAGCCTTTAGCAGGTGATGATTTTAAGTGGCATAAAAAAACCGCTAAAGAAACTTGCCTTGAGGCTATTAAAAAGTTTCCGGATTCTTATGGTGCTGCGCAATGCAAGAATCTTATTTCAAGCATTGAGGCAAAATCGATGAACCTAAGCATTGAGGAGGTGAATGAAATCAACAAACCATTCCGCGCCCTTATCACTTCAACTAATTTAAACAAACTTTATTTCAAAGTTGTAAAAACTTCGAATCTTGAATTAAGAAAAATTCACCGCAAAGAATACGGCGAAAAATTATATAACAAATTACTATCGTTACCAGTGGTAAAATCATTTGAGCAGGAAATTCCGAATGATGGCGATTATCAAAGTCATAACCTCGAAATAAAAATGCCCGAATTGCAGGCAGGTTATTATATGATTTTAGGCTCTGTAAATCCTGATTTTAAATATAGCAGCAACCTTGTTTCTTATGCGCAGTGCATTGTTTCAGACATAGCCAGCATTGAACGTCGCAAAGAAGACGGTACTTACGATTTCTATGCTTTAAATCGTCAAACCGGTGAGCCATTAAAGAACATTCAGGTTCAATTGTGGCATGAAAAATACAATTATACCATTCGTGATTATGAGATTAAAAAAGGCGAGAGTTTAAAATCGGATGATAAAGGTTATTTCAACATTAGTTATAAAAACGATAACGATCGTTCTTTTTTCGTTGAATTAATAAATGGAAATGATACCTACTTTAACAACAATAGTTACTACACGTACAAGCCTTACGATAACCAATACACCCAGATACGTTCGCATTATTTTACTGATCGTGCGATTTATCGTCCCGGACAAACCGTTTATTTTAAAGGCATTGTTTTAGAAGGTAAAAACAACGACAATTTCAAAATTAAAGCTAACTATCCGGTTACCGTTGTATTTTATGACGTGAACTATCAGAAAATATCCGAACAGAACTTAACAACAAACGAGTACGGTTCGGTAAGTGGACAATTCATTGCGCCGCAAGGTGTATTAAACGGACAAATGCACATTACCGACGGACATGGCACCGCTTATATTTCGGTTGAAGATTATAAACGTCCGAAATTTGAAGTGAATTTTAATCCGGTAGTTGGTTCTTACAAAATCAATGATGAAGTTACTGTTACAGGTTTAGCCAAAGCTTACGCCGGTAATGTTATTGATGGCGCTAAAGTGAGTTACCGCGTAGTTAGACGCGTTAACTACCCGTATTGGTGGTGGTGGTACCGTCCGTATTATACCCAATCGCAAGAAACTGAAATTACAAATGGAGAAACCATAACAAACGATACCGGCACTTACATCATTAAATTTAAAGCATTGCCTGATGAAAGTGTTTCGAAGAAAAGCCAGGCAACTTATCAATACGAAATTTATGCTGATGTCATAGACATTAATGGAGAAACGCATAGCTCGCAGGCGTATGTAACGGTTGGTTATCAGGATTTACAATTAAATGTGGATGCTGATGATATTATTAATCAAAACGAAATAAAACCAATCAGTATACGCACTAATAATTTAAATGGAGTAGCCGAAGCAACTAAAGGAAGCTTTGTAGTTTATCGATTAAAGCAACCCGAAAAGGTTTTTAGAAATCGTTTATGGGCCCAAGCCGACAGACATATCTTAACCAAAGAAGAATATTATAAAACCTTTCCGAATGATTTGTATGCGGATGAATTAAATAAATATAAATGGGAGAAAGAAACCAAAGTGCTTGAAAAAGCTTTTGACACCGGCAGTAAAACAGAATATGATTTAGCCGCCGAATTAAAATCTCAAAAAGCAGGTCAATATGTTATTGAAGCCATTTGTAAAGACAAGTTTGGTGAAGAAATAAAAGCTTTCCAATACTTTACTTTATTTAAAATGGGAGGAAATGAATCTCCGGAAGTAAGTCCGCAATGGTTTTATACCGACAAACACAAAGCAGAGCCGGGAGAAAAAATATCGTTTATTCTGAATTCAGGCTATTCTACAAATTATCTCAATGAGCTGGAACATAAAGGGAAAATTGTTGATTCCAAAATGATTAATGCCTCCATGAAGCCAAATGATATTTCGGTGGTTGAAGATTACCGCGGAAATGTTTCTTTTCACACTACATTTATAAAGAACAACCGCTTTTACCATCAAAACAAAATCATTTCTGTTCCTTATACCAATAAAGAATTAGACATCGAATTTTCGACGTTCCGAAATAAGTTATTACCGGGACAAGAAGAAGAATGGAAACTCACGATTAAAGACAAAAAAGGTGATAAACAAGTGGCGGAGTTAATGGCGGCCATGTATGATGCTTCTTTGGATGCTTTTCGTTCTAATTATTGGTATCTGAGTGTGTATCAAAATTACTATGCGCGTTTAAATTGGAGCAGTGCTATCGGCCGTCAGACTAATTCGAGTGAATACAATAATTTACCGCATGATTACGCAAGTGTACCGTCGCGTTACCACGATTATCTTAATTACTTCGGCTTGTATTTTTATAGTAATTATGGCTATGGCAGGGGTTACGCCGAAGAAGGTGCTATGCCATTGGCAGCCGCAGAAATGGATGCGAAAAGCGGTGATGAATCACCGGTTGAAACTAAAAGCGCTGCTCCAAAAAAATCGGTGATGCGAGAAAAATCCAAAGCCGACAAAAACGGTGAAGCAAAAGAAGAAGAGGCTAATGATGCAACAGCAACCGGTGTTGGCGGTATAGCACAAAACGCGGGAGGAAAAGACGGTAAAAAAGGAAAAGAAGACGAACTGGGTAATGTAAAAGCAAGAAGCAATTTTAATGAAACAGCTTTCTTCTTCCCTGCATTGGAAACAAATGAAAAGGGCGAAACTGTTATCAAGTTTACTGTGCCAGAAAGTTTAACCAAGTGGAAAGTGATGGGATTGGCGCATACAAAAGATTTAAAAATCGGTCAATTCCAGAAAGAAGTGGTTACTCAAAAAGATTTAATGGTAATGCCAAATGCGCCGCGCTTCTTCCGCGAAGGCGATAAAATGACTTTCATTTCCAAGATTTCTAATTTGTCGGGAAACGAATTAAAAGGTAGTGCTGAATTAAAATTATACGATGCTTTAACCGACAAAGAAATTTCTGCGCAAACTATTGAAGCCTTACATGGCAATTTCCCAACCATTGGTTTCAGAGAATTCTCCGTAAAGAAAGGCTTAAGCACCACTATAGAATGGAACATCGCGATTCCGGATTATGTTCAGGCTATTAAATACAAAGTAGTAGCAAAAGCCGGAACCTTTAGTGATGGTGAAGAGATGGCCTTGCCGGTGTTGACTAACCGTATGCTGGTTACCGAAAGCATGCCCCTGCCAATTCGCAGCAATCAAACAAAGGATTTTTCGTTTGGTAAATTTATTAGTCAGAATAATAATTCGAACACGTTAAAAAATCATTCGTACACTTTAGAGTTTACAGCGAATCCTGCTTGGTATGCTGTTCAGGCGCTTCCTTACTTAATGGAATATCCTTATGAATGTGCCGAGCAAACTTTTGCTCGCTATTACGCCAACAGTTTAGCGTCGCATGTAGTTAACTCCAAACCAA
This sequence comes from Bacteroidota bacterium, assembly GCA_017303905.1. Taxonomy (NCBI): domain Bacteria; kingdom Pseudomonadati; phylum Bacteroidota; species Bacteroidota bacterium. The sequence goes on along the minus strand of JAFLBH010000001.1, from coordinate 590,080 downwards.
AAATTAAACAAGTATTTGATACCTGGAAAATGATGAATACCGATGCGCTTGTGTCTAACTTAGAAAAAAACCAGGAATTAAAAGCTTTATTGTTAGAGGAAACACCTTGGGTATTAAATGCAAAAAGCGAAAGCGAAAATAAAAAACGTGTAGGCTTATTATTCGATTTGAATAAAATGAGTAATGAGTTAAGTCGTGCCTTCCGCAAACTAAAGAAAGCACAAACTTCCAATGGAGGCTTCTGGTGGTTTGAGGGTGGTCCGGATGATTGGTACATTACACAACATATCACCACCGGCTTCGGACATTTAGATAAACTCGGCGCAGTTAAAACTAGACAGGAGTCGGAAGTATGGAACATGATTACCAATGCTGTTGAGTATTGCGACAACCGAATGAAAGAAGAATTCGATTGGATGAAGAAACACAATCCGAAATACAAAACAGAAAACCATTTAAGTTACATGGCAATTCAGTATATGTATATGCGCAGTTTCTTCCCTGATATCAATTTACCGGCTCGTCATAAAGAACATTTTGAGTATTATAAAAAACAGGAGCAAACGTATTGGTTGCAAAACAGTCGTTATATGCAGGGCATGATGGCTTTGAGTTTACACCGTTATGAAGATACCAAAACACCAAAAGACATTTTAAAATCACTAAAAGAAAACTCATTGAACAGTGAAGAAATGGGCATGTATTGGAAAGAGAATTACGGTTATTACTGGTATGATGCTCCAATAGAAATGCAAGCTTTAATGATAGAAGCTTTTGATGAAGTGTTGAATGATACAAAGTCGGTAGATGATTTAAAAACCTGGCTAATCAAAAGTAAGCAAACACAACATTGGGGAACGACGCGCTCAACCACGGAAGCTGTTTACGCTATGTTGCTAAAAGGAAGCGATTGGTTGAGTACAGAGCCAAACGTCGAAATCCATGTCGGGGATATTAAACTTGACCCTAAAACCGATGCCTCATTAAATGCCGAAGCCGGAACCGGATACTTTAAAAAAGTTTGGAAAGATGGCGACATTAAACCACAAAGCATGGGCAAAATTAAAGTGGTGAAGAAAGATGCCGGTGTAAGTTATGGCGCAGTTTATTGGCAATATTTCGAGCAATTAGATAAAATCACGCCGCATGAAACGCCATTAAAAATTAAGAAGCAATTATTCTTACAGAAGAATACAGCTTCCGGTCCGGTTATTGAACCAATTACGTCCGCTACGAAATTAAAATTGGGCGATAAGATTAAGGTGAGAATTGAGTTAAGAGTAGATCGCGATATGAGTTATGTTCATATGAAAGACATGCGTGCCGCAGGCTTTGAACCTACCAATGTATTTAGTGGTTACAAATGGCAGGATGGTTTAGGCTATTACGAAAGCACCAGAGATGCCGCTACTAATTTCTTCTTCTCATGGTTAAACAAAGGAACCTATGTGTTTGAATATCCATTAGTAGTAAATCATTACGGTGATTTTAGCAATGGCGTTACAACTATTCAATGTATGTATGCTCCCGAATTCACCAGTCATAGCGAGGGCATTAGAGTAAAAGTGTCGAAATAATTATGAAGAAAGCCCTGCTTATTTAAAGGGCTTTTTCATACAATAATTAGAGGGCTTTAACGTATATTTGTTACTCTTGTAATGAATATGCTTAAAGCCTTTTTTACGCGTCTTTGTCTTTCGGCACTTGTAACTGTTGTTTTAAGCGCCTGTAATAATACAGGCTTTGTAGTAAGTGATTTTGCGGTATTAGAAAATTACAGCACTAAACTTAACGATACGCTTTACCAAATCAATGCTGATTTATCGGATGCGGTTCTTAATGGGATTGAAATCCCTTCAAAATCTCAAACCGCGAATGGCTATTTTAACTTCTCTTTTAAAGTAAAAAACAACTCGTCTGATGTAAAAAAATACTACTACAAAATATTTTATCAGAACAGTAGTTACAAATTCAACGATACTACAGATTTTGCCTCCGAGAATTTTTACGGAAGCTGGACAAATAGTGTTTATACCTTTAAGGCAACAAAAATTCTTTTTCCCGGTGAAGAAGTATTGGTAAGGGATAGCTTTAAAATAGAAGGAAACCCACGAAACGAAAAATTATATTTTGGTGCTGATCCACAAAAATATTTAGCATTGGATGATTCCATAAAGTCCAAAATGGAATTTATCAAAAAAGTCCCTGCCTGGATGAAAAACATTGCTGTAAAAGCCAAAGAAGAAGAAACAAGTGTAGAAGAGCAAATTTATTTAAATGCTTTATGGGGAATTGGTGACGAAAAGCAAAGATCAAAAGCTGTAAACAATCGCTTTAAGCGTAACCCTCGTATGGGAATTTATGATTTTATGTTGGTGGTTACATCACCTGAAGACATCGGTAAAATACCAATGGAAGTGCGCGATGTTCAAATAAAAAACAAAGACGGAAAATATATAAATCCATTTGGGTATTTTTTATATAAAGGCAAAACTGAATTAAACAACACAACCGTTCTTGTTTCAGAAAAAAAACTACAAGTGAAGGCCGTCATGGATTTAGGTTCCGGCATTTATGTTGACAAGCTCTCTATTAACAAGTCGAAATTCTCTACTGAGAATTACACTTCAAGTTGTAATGAAAGCCATGAACTTTATAACAAAGCTCAATTTAAACAGTACTTCCATAATATCGATAAAGACTTTACGGTTTATAATGTGCCCGAAATTCGAGACGTTACCGGGGAAAACTTTACAAAGGCAGAGTATGAAGATTTCACAAAAAAATATCAAACAAAGGAATCACGGGCAAAAATGTTTGTAAGCACCAGCGATTGTCCTTGTAAAACCGTAAACAGTGATGCTAAATCGAAAAAACTTAGCATGACTGTTCCTGCAGTACAACCCGGACAATGGAGAAAGGAACATGTGGGTTTGTCTTCACGAATTGGATTTACGTATGGTAAATTCAGAGCTAAAATAAAATTTCCGGAAATGCTAAGTAAAGACAATGTGTGGAATGGAATAACAAACGCATTTTGGTTATTATTTCAGGAAGATGCCGAATGGAATAAACGCCGAGATTGTAATGCCGAAATCGCTTACATTCCCAAATCTGAACCCGACAATAATGAAGCTCTTAAACATTCAAAAAAATCAATCAGTTACTCCGAAATTGATTTTGAAATAGTGAAAGAATCACAGTACTGGCCGCAAACATCATATGCCAATTCTAATTCTAAATACAAAACCGATAATGCATACAACAATAATGAAATAATGGTAACCTGTACAAATTGGGACATGGCTTGCCATGAACCTAAAGAGTTTAATATCGGTGCAAAAGATTATACTGTAGATGGGAAAACATATACATTACATCGCTGGAATCATTATTACAAAGCCTTGTCGGTAAAAACTGCCGCCATTCATGACGAAATTTTTAAAGCTCCCTATTATTATTTTGAAATAGACTGGCAGCCTGAAAAAATCATTTGGAAAATCGGACCCGAAAAAGATAAGTTGAGAGTGATATGTGTAATGGATAAAAACGTGAGTGCTATTCCAAATAATCAAATGATGATTATGTTTACACAAGAATGGCATAATGAAGAGTGGTGGCCAACCGCACCTTACAAACAAAATTTTATACCTTTCCCTAAGAAAGACATAATAGGAGAAATTTTAGAATTAGAAATTGAATAAATATGGTATTTAGCAGCGTTATATTTTTAGTTTACTTCCTACCGATTTTTTTGACGATTTATTTTTTGGTTCCCAAATCGTTCAAAAATCCGGTATTACTATTGTCGAGTATTTTCTTTTATGCCTGGGGGGCTCCATTATTTATATTTGCCATTCTATTAACCACAACAGTTGATTTTTATTTTGTAAAACTGCTTAATAATGCAGCGGATGATAAAAAACGAAAATTATGGCTTATTCTTTCTTTAAGCTTAAACGTTGGGATGTTATTCTACTTTAAGTATTGTAACTTTTTTATAGAAAATGTGAATACAATTTTAAATGCCGCAGGGATGCAAGAAGTCAGTTGGACCAAAGTTGTTTTACCTATTGGGATTTCCTTTTATACATTTGAAAGTATTACTTATGTTGTGGATGTTTATCGTCGTTTACACAAACCATTAGATAATTTTTGGCAATACCAGCTTTATATTATTTGCTTTCCTAAACTTATCGCGGGGCCAATCATTCGATATCATGAAATCTCAGATCAAATTGCCGACAGAAGCGCGAACGATACCATTGACAATAAACTAACAGGGTTTTACAGATTTTGTCTCGGGCTTGGTAAAAAAGTATTAATTGCCAACGTTATGGCAGCTAAAGCGGATGAAATTTTTAATATGCCACCCACCGAACTCACCACTTCATTAGCGTGGCTCGGCATGTTGGCTTACACCTTCCAGATTTATTTTGATTTCAGTGGCTACAGTGATATGGCGCTTGGGATTGGTAAAATGATTGGATTTAAATTTCCCGAGAACTTTGACAATCCATACACATCACAAAGCATTACTGAGTTTTGGCGGAGATGGCATATGACATTAGGAAGCTGGATGAAAAGCTATTTATACATCCCGCTTGGAGGAAATAAAGTGGAAAGCAAAAAGCGTTTATACTTTAATCTATGGCTAGTGTTTTTAGCATCGGGCTTCTGGCATGGCGCAGCATGGACCTTCATTATTTGGGGAATATACCACGGCTTTTGGTTAGTACTTGAAAGAATGTTTCTTGCAGATGTTTACAAAAAAATCGGGAAATTGGCTTCCACGCTAATTTGTTTTGTGTTAGTAGCTATCGGATGGGTATTTTTCAGAGCTGACACAACAGCCGGCGCGTTTAATTTTGTGCAACAGCTATTCACTTTCAATTTTAGTATGCCGCCACACTTCGTTGACAATGAATTTACGTTTTACTTTGGTCTAGCAATTGTGTTTTCTTTTTTCGCGAGCTTTAGATTCGGGCAAATCATTCAAAATAAAGTTTACTATTCTTACTACGGAAACTTGGGGAATTTACTAGCGACAGTAGTAGCGATAAGTCTATTTACTTTATCGTTAGCGTCAATTACTTCATCCGGATTTAATCCATTTATTTATTTCAGGTTCTAGAGTGATATTACAGAAACGCATATTTAATCTTCTATTATTGACTGGCATTCTGTTTGCCTTGTTTCTGCCATTATTACAATCTGTTTTCAAACTTAAAAAAACCATTAAGCCGCTTAAAGGCGCTTTCGTTGAAGTAAAAGAAACAGAATTAAATTCGACATCATGGTTGAATGGCAATTTTCAAAAAGCAGAAGAAGATTACCTCAACCAGAACTTTGGATTTAGAAATTATTATGTGCGCTTAAATAACCAGGTAGATTATTCCTTGTTTAATAAAGCTAATGTTGATAAGGTAGTCGTGGGAAAAGGTGGGTTTTTATACGAAAGTAATTACATCACATCTTACTATGGTCAAAATTTTGTAGGCAAAGAACTTTTAGAGGAGAAATTCAAAAAACTGAAAGACCTTCAAGATCTCTTTAAAGAATTAAAAATTACACTTGCGGTTATTTTTGCGCCTGGAAAAGCCACCTTTTATCCCGAATTTATTCCTGACGATTGGCAAGAAACTAAAAAACTGAATAATTACGAATACTCTGTTGAACTCTGTAAAAAACTTGATATTGATTACATTGACTTAAACGCTTGGTTTTTGAAGTTAAAAAATATAACACCATATGATTTATATCCGAAAACCGGTATTCACTGGAGTAATTATGGCGCATTAATTTCATTTGACACGCTGACCAGACATCTTGAAAACCGAAGTAAACTAAATCTAAAAAATTTCAACATTGCTAATATTGCCTTTTCAAATGATTTAATCGCTCCTGATGATGATATCGGCATTGCTATGAATCTCTTTAAAAATGTACAACCCTTGCCTATGCCATATGCCAAATATGAATGGACTGAAGACAGTACTTTTGTAAAACCAAACGCTTTGTTTATTGGCGATAGCTATTTCTGGAATCTGTATTATGAGGGATTAATTAACAACGTATTTAATGAAGCTAAATTCTGGTATTATAACCAAACTGTACATCCTGAATCAGAACCTCAACGCGACGTTAATAAACTTAATCTGATTGAAGAAATCAAAAAGCAAAAAATAGTTGCTATAATGGCTACAGACTGTAACATTCATGATTTCGGTTGGAACTTTATTGAACAGGCACACAACGCGCTAAAAAACGAAATGCGAAATGTAATACGACGAAAAGCATACGTTCAAAATATCATTGAAGATATTCTTGAAACACCTTCATGGTTAAATGCAGTAAAACTTAAAGCAGCTGAAAAAAATATTAGCATTGAAGAAATGACAAAACTCGATGCTATATATGTATATGAAACTGACTATTGCAGACCGGAAGTTATTGAGTTAACCGAAAAAAATAAGCTTCGTATTTTAGGGACACCTGAATGGCTCAAACAAATCAAAGTAAAAGCGAAAGAAAAAGGTATTTCGTTTGAAGAAATGCTAGAGCTTGATGCAAAGTACATTTTCACCAATGAACAAAGAGAGTTTTTGGATAAACAATAGTTACAAAAGAGAATGAGCAACGAAAAGGAATTTTTAAATAATACAAATAAAACCAGCAGCCTCTTTAAAAGAATGTTGTTGGTTCTTATTTTGATTCCTTTCGCGTTTGTTTACTGGCAACAATTTAATCCTTGTTTTACATTTACCCCATTAAAAGGATATTTCATTCCCAAAGTATATTACGAATTAACTAGCGAAGAATGGTTTAACGGTAAATACCAACAAACAACAGATGATTATGTGAAAGAAGAATTCGGCTTCAGGAATTTTTTGGTTAGACTTCACAACCAAATCGGTTTCTGGCTCTTTAAAAAGGCCTATGCTGAAAAAGTGATAGTGGGAAAAGAAAACTATCTATACGAAACAGGCTACATCGATGCGCTGAATGGGGTGTTTTTTATGGGTCATCCCGCACTGAATGATACCGTTGCAAAAATAAAACAACTTAATACCGAATTAGAAGTGCTTGGGAAAAAAATGCTCATAGTTCTCGCGCCTAGCAAGGCAAGAATATATCCTGAGTACATTCCTGACAATTATAGATTACCCAAAGTTGAAAACACGAACTATGATTTTTACAAGGAAGCTTTAAAATCCGCGGGAATAAATCACATTGACTTCAATGCTATATTTCTGAATAAAAAGAAAACTACAAAACATTTATTGTTTCCTCAGCTTGGTGTTCACTGGAGTCGATTGGAGGCTATATATGCAGCTGATACAATCTTTAAACACTTGTCTTATTTAGGACAATGTAATTTACCGAATATTGAAATACTTAAAATTGAAGAAAAAGATTCGTTAGAGTCGCCCGACGACGATATGATTTTAAGTCTTAATTTATTAAAGTGGCCTCATTACAAAAAAATGGCTTACCCCACCCTAGTAGTTAATCAAAGAAATAAAGACAAAAAAAGCTGTATGGTGATTTCAGACAGTTTTTGGTGGGACATTTTTTCCAGAGGATTACCTAACCAGGTTTTTGAAAATAATGAATTCTGGTATTATTTAACTGAAATAAGAAGTACATCTTTTCTGCACAAAAAAATAATTCATGAAATTGATATTAGACGTCATTTGCTTCAAAATGATTTCATTTTAATTGTTTGCACTGAAAGTAATTTAAGCAGACTAGGATTTGGTTTTTTTCAAACAGCTCTAAATGCACTTCATAATAAAATAGAGCCTACTGCAAAAGAACTAAAGGAAATAATTAACGTCATTAAAAATAGTGGTCAGTGGATGAAAGATATTGAGCGAAAAGCTAAAGAAAATAAAATCAGCGTCGATTCTATGTTAGTTTTAGATGCGCATTGGTATTTTCAAAACAAAGGCCCGATAAACAATGGTATCACGATTGAAGAAGTTATTGAATCCGTATACAACAATCCAACCTGGTTAAACTCCATTAAGGAAAAGGCCGAGAAAAATAAAATTAGCGTGGACTCAATGGTTAAATTAGACGCTGCCTGGTTCATGATTCATGAACTTAATTCTCCTGAAAAGGCAAAAAAATACTTAACACTGAATGCAGTAAAAGAAATAATTCGAAAGAACAAAACCTGGTTTAAAGAAGTAGAAGATAAGTCTAAATCAAAAAAAATCAGTGTAGACTCTATGCTCACCCTTGATGCATTGTGGTATTTAAATACGCAATAGAAAATTGAGTTTACGGATTTTGAAATATTCAGCATTCATTTTATTATTCCTTTCTTTGTTATATATCTCTTCCTTAAATAAGGAAAATTACAAAACGGGTAGTTATAACTCCACTCTATTTGTTGATCCGGCAGGATACAATGTTTATTTACCCGCCACATTTCAGTACGGATTTGAAAATAATTTTCCTGATAATATGGATCACATTGTTGCATATGGCTTTACCCTTGGAGAAAACAAAAAAGTAATTACCAAGTTTACTTACGGAGTCGCCCTTTTACAAAGCCCTTTTTACGTTATAGGTTTAGGGATATGCAAAATGTTTAGCATTCCCAATACAGGTTACTCGCCGGTTAATCACCTTATAGTAGATATTGCCGGAATTTTTTATGCCTGTTTAGGTCTTTTGCTTCTAGTGAAGTTGCTCATGCATTTTTATCCTATCAATGTTTCCATCATATGTGGACTAATTGTTTTTACTGGAACTAACACATTTTACTATGCTTCTATTCAACCCGGAATGTCACATGCCTATTCTTTCTTTTTAATTACGGCCTCACTATATGCAATTTATATGTATTCAATAATGAACCAAGTCAAATATTACTTGGCATTATCATTCTGCTTCTTATTAATTGTACTAATTCGGCCTATCAATATAATTTACATATTGCCCATCATTGCTTTTAATGTTTCGGGTTTGCGCGAATTAAAAAATCGTATTAAACTTCTTTTTACCGTTAATAATATAGTTGCTACTTCTTTGATTGCTACAATTATTTTTACCCCCCAATTGTTGTATTGGAAATTTGCATATGGAAAATTTATTGCTGATTCATACAAGGAGGAGACCTTTTCCTTTTTAACAGATCCCAAAATAACTGAATTTCTATTTTCACCACACAATGGTTTACTAACTTATAGTCCTCTTTATCTGATTTTACTTTCAATTACACTGTTACTCTTCACAAGAAAAAAACTCATGTACGCCTCTATTTTATTAGTTGTAATTAATATAACTTATTTGAGTGCATCTTGGCATGTTTTCTTTTTTGGGTGTGGGTTTGGAGCAAGAAATTTTGTTGAACTAAGTTGCTTACTTTCCTTCCCGCTAGCCGAGTTTTTTTTAACAAATAAAAGTCGTTTGGCGAAACCATTTCTTATTGGATTAATCATAGTATCCGTTTTTTGTAATTTAAAACTTATGTATGCGTGGGATACTTGCTTTTGGGGTAAAGATGATTGGGACTGGAGAGAATACAGGTATCTTCTGCATCAAAAATCCTTGACTATTAATCACAATTTAGATGAAGTTGATCCTAATAAAATAGAATTGATTGAAGGGAAAAAAGCTTATAAAATCGATTCCCTTGAACTTTATTCCGCCGGCATTTTCTTCATTCCAAATAAATTAACTAAAGGTTATTTTAAAAGCGCCACTATTTCAGTTGAATTGAAACCCTTATCAGAAACTTTTGGTGCGCAATTAGTATGTATGGGCGACCTCAATGATTCAACTGTGTTTTATAATTCAACAACTTTTACACTCACAAAAAACAAATGGCAAAAAATTGAACTTAAAAGTAAGTTACATTATAACAATAGAGCTGATTATAGAATCAAAGCCTTTATTTTGAACGACAAAAAGGAAGAATACCTCTTTAGAAATTTGAAGGTTGAGCTTGAGTAGTGAACCTTTCCCCTTCCCGTTTGTTTAACATATATTATCAACCGCTACATGCTAAATTCTTCTATAATAACGTTTTAAGCATTAGTATTTTAGTAGTATATTTGTAATAATGGAATTTGTTAAAGGATCAGGAGTACTTCCGGGGCCACTTTTAGGCTCAATCAATAGTCCGGATGATCTTAAAAAATTAAGAGAAGACCAGCTCGAACAGTTTTGTAACGAGCTCCGCCAATTCATTATCGATATTGTATCGGTTAAAGGCGGGCATTTCGGCGCTTCCCTTGGCGTGGTTGAACTAACCGCTGCTATCCATTATATCTTCAACACACCTTACGATCAATTGGTTTGGGATGTAGGCCACCAGGCATACGGACATAAAATTATTACCGGCCGCCGCGATATTTTTCACACCAACCGAATTTATAAAGGCATCAGTGGTTTCCCTAAACGCAGCGAAAGTGAGTACGATACTTTTGGGGTTGGACACTCCTCTACTTCCATAAGCGCAGCTCTGGGAATGGCGGTTGCTTCAAAATATCAAGGCTTGCACGATAAACATCACATCGCTGTAATTGGTGATGGTGCCATGACTGGCGGGATGGCCTTCGAAGCTTTAAATCACGCCGGCGTTGAACACGCTAATTTATTAGTGGTTCTAAATGATAATTGTATGAGCATCGACCCAAATGTTGGTGCTTTAAAAGAATACTTGACCGATATCACCACCTCTCATACTTACAACCACGTGAAGGATGAAGTGTGGAATATGCTTGGGAAACTCAGTAATTTTGGAAAGAGCGCTCAGGAGATTGTTTCTAAAGTGCAATCCTCCATTAAAACATCTCTCCTTAAACAAAGTAATTTATTTGAGTCGCTGCAGTTCCGTTATTTCGGTCCGGTTGACGGACACGATGTTGTGCGTTTAACGAAAGTTCTCAATGATTTAAAAGATATTCCCGGTCCTAAAATACTGCATGTACTTACCAAAAAAGGGAAAGGTTACAAGTTTTCTGAAGAAGGCAACGAAACTGTTTGGCATGCGCCGGGTTTGTTTAACAAAGAAACCGGAGAGATTATTAAAGTTGTTCCGAAAGAACCTCAGCCACCGAAATATCAAGATGTATTTGGTCATACCATTGTTGAATTAGCAGAGAAAAATCCTAAAGTAATGGGTATTACTCCTGCTATGCCATCTGGTTGTTCCTTAAACATCATGATGAAGGCAATGCCCGACAGAGCTTTCGACGTAGGTATTGCCGAACAACATGCAGTTACTTTCAGCGCCGGATTAGCTACACAAGGATTAATTCCTTTCTGTAATATTTATTCGTCTTTCATGCAACGTGCCTACGATCAGGTGGTGCATGATGTGGCTTTACAAAAATTAAAAGTGGTGTTTTGTCTCGATCGCGGAGGAATTGCCGGAGCAGACGGACCAACCCATCACGGGGCTTTTGATATCGCTTATTTCCGTTGTATTCCGAATATGATTGTGAGTGCGCCAATGAACGAAGAGGAACTTCGTAATTTGATGTACACCGCTCAATTGGATGAAACACCGGGAAGCTTCAGCATCCGTTATCCGAGAGGAAGTGGTGTGATGATTGACTGGAAAACACCATTCAAGAAATTAGAAATTGGAAAAGGAAGAAAAATAAAAGATGGTAAAGATGTTGCCATTCTTTCATTCGGCCATCCGGGTAACTTAGTAACAAAAGCGATTACGGAATTAGAAAAAGAAAATATTTCTCCGGCGCATTATGACTTGCGTTTTGCAAAGCCTATCGATGAAGCCATGCTGCATGAAGTTTTTAGTCGCTACAAAAAAATTATTACGGTAGAAGACGGAACGATTGTTGGCGGAATTGGCTCAGCAGTTCTTGAATTCATGTCAGATAACGGTTATCAGGCACAGGTAAAACGCTTAGGAATTCCAGATAATTTTATCGAGCACGGTGAGCAAAATGAATTGTACGAAGAGTGCGGTTTTTCGCCTAAGCAAATTGCTAAAACAGTTATTGAACTAATCTCCGAAAAAGCTAAATCTTTGGTTTCTTAAACCAAAAACGGATTGTTTTCTCTCTCAAATCCTATCGTTGTAGCAGGTCCGTGACCGTTATAAACTTTCACGTCATCTCCTAACGGAAATAATTTTTGCTTAATAGAACGGATTAATGTGTCATAATTTCCTCCCGGCAAATCGGTACGTCCAATACTTCCATAAAACAAAACATCCCCGCAAATGATGAAATTGTTTTCTTTATTGTAAAAAGTAATACTTCCAGGTGAATGCCCGGGTGTAAACAACATTTCAAACACTGTATTACCAAATTTAATTTGTTCGCCTTCATTCAAAAATTTTTCCGGTAAGGGTGATTCTTCACAAGGTAATCCGTACATCATGGCAATAGAAACATGCTTTTGTACCAGCGGAACATCATGCTCATTCACTTCAGGTAACAACTTATAAGTGTCGTAAATGAATCGATTTCCCGCAATATGGTCGATATGACCATGCGTCAACAGCAATCGTTTTAACTTCAAATTTTTATCGGCAAGGAAATTTTTTACTTGTTGATGCTCGGTAGTTGACGTGTTTCCCGGATCAATAATCACAGCATCATCGGTCTCATCCCACAATATATAAGTGTTCTCCTGAAAAGGTCCGAATGTAAAAGTTTTAATGTTTAACATAACAGCACAAAGATGCTGATTTTTCCACGGCCGGGAAGCTTGACGTTTAGGTGCGTTTAGTTAAATAGCGCTTCCGTGTATTAAATATCTGTTTTTCAGTATTTTAAGTTTACGTTTTGGCGTCTTTTTATGCAATAAATTAACGATATTTACGTTCCTTAATAATAAATGAAAAAAGCCGTTTTTATACTCTTATTTCTGGTGTTGGGCATAAGCCTTTTCGCACAGCGCAGCCGCAGAAATTTCAGACAGCATGAAATCGGTATTTTTTTAGGAGGTTCTTACTATACAGGTGATTTAAATCCGAAGCGTCATTTCTTTTTAATGAAGCCTGCCGTTGGATTATTTTATCGTTTTACGCCAAATTATCGTTACGCTTTCAGAGCAGGTTTTAATACCGGAACGATTATGGGTGATGATTCTCAGAGTGAAGATTCGGATCAGCGTCGTCGTAATCTGAATTTCAAATCACGGATAAATGAATTCTACGCGCAAGCAGAATTTAATTTTCTCGAATACAGAATCAGCAACGATAAATACAAATTTTCGATTTTTTTATTCGCGGGTATTGATGTTTTTAATTTCAATCCGCAAGGAAACTTAGGCGGCGGACAATGGGAAAATCTTCGTCCCTTACGCACCGAAGGACAAACCAAGAAATATAAATTATGGCAAGTGGGCGTTCCGTTTGGTATTGGGGTAAAAGTGAATGTATCGAAATGGATTGGTTTGGGATTAGAATGGGGGCCGCGTAAAACCTTCACGGATTATCTTGATGATGTAAGCAAAACTTACCCTAATCTAAACATAAATCCCCCAAATGGCGCACTGGGATTAGCCTACTCCAATCGCTCCTTAGACGGAGGAGATTTAACGAATTCTCAGAGGGGCAACCCCCGTACTAAAGATTGGTTTTACTTCTTTGGTTTAACCTTAAACATCAAAATTCAGTTTAAGCCTGAACCTTGCTATCAGTCGGGAATGTAATTATCATAAAATATATTAAAAACCTCTTTTATCTCTATATATTACCTCTTAAAATAAGCTTTTTACGCGTTTTTTGTTAAATTTGCCTCCTTCTGAAACTCAATCATGAGCCTTGATAAAGATAAAGTACCTCAACACATTGCCATCATTATGGATGGTAACGGACGTTGGGCTAAGCAACAAGGCGAAGACCGAATCTTCGGACATCATGAAGGTGTAAATTCGGTAAGAGAAATTGTTGAAGCTGCCGCAGAAGTTGGCGTGAAATATTTAACGCTCTATGCATTCAGCACCGAAAACTGGAATCGTCCGAAAGAAGAAGTAGATGCTTTGATGGAACTTTTGGTTGCTACCATAAGCATGGAAACTCCGCAATTAAACAAGAACGGCGTGAAGCTCGAAGCAATTGGCAATTTAAAAAGTTTGCCGAAAGGTTGCTATGATGAGTTGCAACAATCCATTGAAATAACAAAAAACAATACACGTTTAACTTTAGTGCTTGCTTTAAGCTATTCTTCCAAATGGGAAATTATTGAAGCGGTTAAACAATTGGCAACCGAAGTAAAAGAAGGTAAAACAGCGATTGATGCGATTGACGAAAATTCAATTGCGCAACATTTGTGTACCAAAAAATATCCCGATCCTGAGTTAATGATTCGTACCAGTGGCGAACATCGCATCAGTAATTTTTTATTGTGGCAACTCGCTTACGCGGAATTTTATTTTACCGACACTTTGTGGCCTGACTTCAGAAAAAAAGAATTTTTCGATGCCATTAAAAGTTATCAATCGCGTGAAAGAAGATTTGGTAAAACCAGCGAACAAATTAAAAACGAAATTAAATGAAGCAAGGCATAATTTTCTTTACACTCCTATGCCTATGCATTTTCAATTCAGGCGCACAAACCGATTCGGTTCGTGTTGCTGATTATACAGCGCCTCAAAAATACACCATTGGAGGTATTGAAGTTAGTGGCGCTAATTTTACCGATAAAAATGTAGTTCGCCTACTTTCCGGCTTAATTGTTGGAGAAACTATTCAAATTCCCGGCGATAAAATTACCGATGCCATTAAAGCATTATGGAAACAAAGTTTGTTTGAAGATATTGAGATTTACCAAGAGAAAGTTATTGGCAACGATGTTTTTCTTCGTATACATGTAACTGAGCGTCCACGTTTATCAAAATTTGCTTTTCGCGGTAAGGTGAAGAAAAATGAAGCCGATGAGATTCGCGGAAAAATTCGCCTCGTAAAAGAGAAAGTAATTACTGATTACTCGTTAGGCTTTGTCAAAAATACCGTTCGCGATTATTATGTGAACAAAGGTTTTTATAATGTAAAAGTGAATGTAAGTCAGGAGGCGGATAAATTAACCAAAACACCTCACACTATTCTCTACATTAACGTTGATAAAGGGAAAAAAGTAAGAATTAAAAATTTAAAATTCCATGGCAACGAAGTTCTCGCAGACTGGAAACTTCGTCGTAAAATGGAAGACAGTAAACCTTTCCGTATATACAATCCGTTTAACTCCGGAAAATACCACGAAGACAACCTACAAAAAGATTTGCCGGCCGTTCTTGCAAAATATAACAGTAAGGGATATCGTGATGCGCGTATTGTAAAAGACACAACCTACTTCGTAAGTAAAAAACGTGTTAATATTGATGTTTACATTGAAGAGGGTCACAAGTTTTATTTCGGTACATTCAAGTGGTTTGGCAATACAAAATACCGTAGCGGACAACTTGATACGATCTTAAACATCAAGAAAGGTGATGTGTTTGATCAAAGTCAGTTAGACGCAAAGTTAAACATGAACCCTAACGGTTACGACATCTCCTCCTTATACATGGATGACGGTTATTTGTTTTTCCAGGTGAATGCACAAGAAGCAAACATCCACAACGACACCATCGACTTTAACATTCAGATGTATGAAGGCAAGCAAGCCATCATTAACAAAGTTACCGTAAGTGGAAATGACAAAACCAATGATCACGTAATTTACAGAGAGATTCGCTCAAGGCCCGGACAATTATTCCGTCGTTCAGATATTATGCGTACTGTGCGTGAATTATCACAATTAGGTTATTTTGACCCTGAGAAAATGAATCCGGTTCCGAAGCCTAATCCTGCAGACGGAACCGTTGATATTGATTACGCGGTGGAAGAAAAACCAAATGATCAAATCACTCTTTCCGGTGGCTGGGGTGGTGGACGCGTTATTGGAACCTTAGGGGTAACCTTCAACAATTTTTCGATGAGAAATTTCTTGAAGAAGGATGCCTGGAGACCATTACCTACAGGCGACGGACAACGTTTAAGTGTACAGGCGCAAACAAACGGATTATTCTACCAGTCGTATAACATTTCATTTACTGAACCTTGGTTAGGTGGTAAAAAACCAAACTCTCTAACGGTTTCCGCCTTCCACTCTTCTTTTTCTAATGGTGAAAAGAAAAAAATTAAACAAGGCGATATCAAAATAGATAATCCAAATCGTAGTGTGATGAATATTATTGGAGGGTCCATTGGTTTTGGACGCCGCTTAAAATGGCCGGATGATTATTTCCAAATGTATTCCAGCTTCAGTTATAACTACTACGACTTATACAAATATCCTTACTTCATTCTAACTACAGGTTATGCGAACGATTTCAACGTAAGCATGAATATTTCGCGTAGCTCAGTGGATGCTCCAATTTATCCGAAGAACGGATCTAATTTTGTTGTACACGGTCAGTGGACGCCACCATACTCAAGTTTCAACGGTAAAAACTACAGTGATTTATCATCACAGGAACGTTACAAATTCATCGAGTATCAGAAATATAAATTTACTGCAGAATGGTTTACGCAGTTAACCAATAAGCGCGCGGCCGAAGGTAAAGAAGCCAGAAATTTAGTACTAAGAACAAAAATTGGATTTGGTTTCTTAACCTATTACAACAAAGAAGTAGGTTTCTCGCCATTTGAGCGTTTCTATTTAGGAGGAAGCGGATTAAGCGGTTATCAAAACTTTGTTGCACGAGAAATCATTGCGCTTCGCGGATATACCGATAACTCATTATCATCAGCGGCCGGCGACCCAATTGCCTCACGTTATACAATGGAATTACGTTTCCCTGTTACTTTAAATCCGCAAGCAACCATTTTCGTTTTAGGTTTTGCTGAGGCAGGAAATTCATGGCAAAGCTTTAAACAGTACAATCCGTTTAATGTAAAACGCAGCGCCGGATTTGGATTAAGAGTGTTTTTACCAATGTTTGGATTATTAGGAGTGGATTATGGTTGGGGCTTTGACAATGTGCCGGGTAATCCTGGAATTGGAAACGGTAAAGGACAGTTCCACTTTACGATTGGAGGACAATTGGGCGAGATGTAATGTAAAAATGTTAATTTAAGGATATTACGTATCTTGGCACGAGTTATGATTGAATACAATAAAAACAGAAATACAATGAAAAAAATTATTTCAATTTTAGCGATTATTCTTTTTTGCGGATTTAATGTAAACGCACAAAAGATTGGTTATGTTGACACGGATTATATCTTGAATAGCATTCCTGAATATAAAGCCGCACAAACCGAATTAGATAAATTATCGGTTGACTGGCAAAAAGAAATTGAAGCAAAATATAATGAGATTGATAAGTTATATAAAGCCTATCAAGCTGACGCTATTTTATTGACAGATGACATGAAGAAGAAACGTGAAAACGAAATCATCAATAAAGAAAAAGAAGTGAAAGAATTGCAAAAACAGCGCTTTGGAGTAGACGGCGAATTGTTTAAGAAACGTCAGGAGCTAGTAAAACCATTACAGGATAAAATTTACAGCGCGGTTAAAGCGGTGGCTGAACGCAGTGGTTTAGCGATCATCATTGATAAAGCAGGGCAAGTAGCTATTTTATACGCCAATACTAAATATGATAAAAGCGACGATGTGTTAACTTACTTAGGATATAACAAAAAATAATAATCACACAAAACAATAACTATGAAAAACATGATTAAAAAGGCAGCATTGACTTTATTAGCAGTTGGAGCCTTCACCTTTGCAAATGCACAAAAAATTGCGCATATAAGCCTCGATTCATTGGTGAGCATGATGCCTGAAACAAAGACAGCAAAAGCTGTTGCTGAAACTTATCTCGTTGATTTAAGAAAAACTTCAAGCGCCATGGAAGAAGAATTGCAAAAAAAATACAATGATTATTTAGCTACGGAAGCGAACATGAGTGATTTAGTAAAGAAAACTAAACAAGATGAATTAAACTCTCTTCAAACCCGTATTCAGGACTTTAATGCTCAGGCTGAACAAGATTACAGAAAAAAATACACTGAGCTTACAAATCCGATAATGGATAAGGCTAAAAAAGGAATTGAAGCTATTGCTAAAGAAGGCGGTTATAAATACGTATTAGATACAAGTGTCGGAAATGTTTTATATAGCGAACCAGCTGACGATATTTTGATGCTTGTTAAAAAGAAACTTGATTCTATGCCATTAGCAAACATTCCAGGCGCTAACAATGGCGCTGAAAAACCTAAAACAACTACTGCTCCTAAAACCGGCGGTAAGTAATATTTAATTTTTAGCTATGAAAAAAGTAACTTTTCTAACTGTGTTGATAGCGTTAACAAGCTTAATTAACGCGCAAAAAATTGCACACATCGATCTTGATTCATTGGTAAATGTTATGCCGGAAATGAAAACCGCAAAGGAAATGGCACAAACCTATATGAAGGATTTGGAAAAAACATTATTACAGATGGATGAAGAATTGCAAAAGAAGTATAACGACTATATGGCAAACCAGGCAACAATGAGTGATTTGGTAAAAAAAACAAAAGAAGATGAGATCAATTCATTGCAACGTCGTATAGAAGATTTTCGCATGCAAGCGCAACAAGACTATCAAAAAAAACAAGGCGAATTAACAGCGCCGATTGTTGATAAAGCTAAAAAGGCTATAGAAGCTGTTGCCAAAGAAGGTGGGTATAAATATGTGCTGGATACAAGCCCCGGAACAATACTATACTTTGAATCAACCGAAGATGTATTCGTTCCTGTGAAGAAAAAACTTGACGCAATGCCTCCCGCTGTTTTACCAAGCGCTAACACAGATAAGCCAAAAACAACTCCTGCTCCAAATAAAACAGGCGTAAAATAAATAACACTTAATATAAACTAAAGGCTGCCGTTGGCAGCCTTTTTTATTTCATAAAATTCCTTAAGCGAAACCAATAAGCCTTTTACTATTTTAATATTTAATACCTTTACGTTATGCAATACAGGGGCTTTTTATTTTTATTATTATTACTGGGAGGTATTTCATGTAAAGAAGATGAAAACACAATTCCTGCTCATGTGTTGGACAAAGAAAAATTCAGCGATGTAATTGTTGATTTTACGTTGGCTGAATCTGCTTCCGGAATTAATGTTCTTAATGTGCCCGGACAAAAAACAGATACCGTTTATTCCTTTAATCCGTTGCTCGATAACAATATTACCAAAGCCGAGTTCGACACTTCACTTTACTTTTATAGTCATCATCCGAAAATATTCAGAGAGGTTTATGAAATTGCACTGGAGAAATTAAGCCGTATGCAGGCTTCACGAAAATAATTACTTGATTCCGGATAACCATCCGGAAGGATCCATGGTTTTTTGTCCTTTCCAGATTTGAAGATTAATAGAAGATTTTCCTTCATCTTCATTGTGTAATATTGTTCCTAACGGTTGCTTAACCGCTACTTTGTCGCCTGTTTTTACCGAAACATCACCAAGGTTTGAATAAACACTTAAGTATTCACCGTGTCGGATAATTACCAGTTTCCCTCCCGTTGGGGATACGGCAATTCCGGTAACTTCTCCGGCAAAAACCGCGCGCGCCTGAGCTCCAATTGAAGAACAAATTTCAACACCGTTATTAAACATCATGAATCCTTTAATGGCCGGATGTTCATGCTCTCCGTACTGCTCACAGATATATCCTTTGGTTACCGGCCAAGGCAGTTTACCACGATTGTTTGCAAAATCATTACTCAACTCCACTGCCTCATCGCTCAATTCAGGCATGGTCGCGTCTTTCTTCACTTCTTTTACTTCTTTCGTCTCCACCTTTTCTTCCTTCATATTCTTTGCTTTCGCAGCTTTTTTCTCAGCAGCTTTTTTGGCGGCAGCGGCAGCGGCGGCTTCTTTCGCAGCCAGCTCTGCCTTACGCTTAATCTCCGCTTCTATCAAGCGCTTAATCGCTAATTGCAAATTCTCCGCATCACGCTTCTTCTTTTGCAATTCTTCCTTTAGCTGTCTTTCTCTTTTCTGTAACTCCGTTAGCACTACTTCCTGTCCTTCTCTCTCTTTGGTTAAATTTCCTTTTTCCTCCTCTTCATTTCCTAACAATAAATCCTTCTCGTGCTTTTTCGATTTCAGTTCTTCGATCTTTTCATTTAATATTTTTTGAGCTGTTACAATCTCATTTGCCTGTTTTTTTCTGAATTGTGAATATTGCTGAAAATACTTTAAACGCAAATAGGCTTGATTAAAATCTCCGGAAGCAAAAATAAAAACTAATCGGCTATATGAATCGCGGTTACGCTGTGCAAAATAAATCATTCTTGCATACTCATCCTTAAGGCGCTTAAGGTTCTCCTGCAACTTTGTAATTTCTCTCTCGTTTTGCTTAATCTCTTTGTTTAATTGCTGTATTTCTGCAACAATAGTACTAATCAACTCCTCACGAATACTGATTTTTTTATTGATGGCAACCAATTGGTTTAAGGAGGTTTTTTTGCTCGCCTTAGTTTCGCTTAACAACGAGTTAATCTCATTAATTTCTTCGTTAAGCTTTTTCTTTTTGTTTTCGAGCGACTGCTTATTTTGAGTAGCTGCTTTTTGCGAATAAACTGATGTGCTCACCATTAAACATAAAAAAACCAATGTCGCATAAATGCAACTACTCGGCTTTTTTAATTGGCATAGGCTCATACTTTGCAGGAATATTTAAAGTGAGCCTTTGAGGCTCGTTTTTCTCGATACGAACATAATCAATTTTAAGGTTGACTTTCTTCTCTGCTACTATATCAATATTAACACGCCGTGGTGCATAAACCGAATCGGTTGCCAGCGGATATTTCTCGTAGTTCGCCGTAAAAATCCGATTTGTTGCAACATCCACAAATTCGTTTTTGTTAATTTTAAACGTAAGGGGGTCAAGAGTCATCGTTTGTAATGACTTTTTAGGTTCCTTTTGCCCCTGCTCAATCTTTTTTAACTTAAACTTCCGTTCGGTACTTAAAGCATAACGGCAATTTTGTCGGTCGGTTACAGGCTTTAATTTTAAATCATCATCGTAAAACTCGGCACTGTTGCCGAACAATACCGCCTGCAACAAATCAAAATCCAAATCGGCATGTAAAAGCTCATTGATGTAATTATAATCACCCTTGAAATATTGCTTACGAGGGTAAATCACCATTTTAACAGAATCCTTTGTGATAAGAATTTTTGCCACTTCTACTCCTAATAAATATTGGATAGAAACCAACATGGCACTGTCCTTTCGAATTCTCACCTTAATGTCAAAACTTTCCTCTTTACCATCGATGTTCGCCTCAACATTCGCCTTTGCATACACCCAGTCAAAATTAAACTCGCTTGCACGAATATGCTTTATAAGCGATTTTGAGCTTTTAAAATCAAGCTTGCATCGCTCGTTAACAGTATCGGCAACTACCAACACGTCGTCCTTCTTTTTCATTTTCTTTTTCGACTTACAGCCGCTGAATGAAGTTAGCAGTAGCAAGCCTGCTACAAAAAATTGAATTGTATGTATTAAAAGACGTTTAGTCATTTACCTTCTTCTCACTGATTTTCTTTTGCAGTTCCTCGGATTTAGCGCCGTTTTCTTGTGCTGCTTTCCAATACTTAACCGCTTCATCAATTCTGTTTAAACGAAACAATACATCGCCGTAATGCTCTAGAATCCCGGGACGCTTCGATCCCAATTTAATGGCTAACGACAACCACTCTTCCGACTCTTTATATTTTTTTTGCTGATATAAAATCCATGCGTAGGTATCAATAAAACTCGGATTGTTAGGAGAAATTTGATTACTGCGCTTTGATAACACTTCTGCTCTTTCCAATTTTTCTTTCCGTAATGACAAATAATAACTGTAATTGTTCAACACATAAGCGTTATCCGGATCAATTTTTAAAGCGTCTTCATACGCTTTATCTGATTTTTCAAATTGACTAGTGTATTGGTATGCGTCGCCTAAATTAGAGTAAAACTCCAGCATCATCTTTTTATTATCATACACAAATTCTAATCCGTCATTAAATGATTCAATAGCCTTGTTATAGTTTTTGAGCTGAATATTGGCATAGCCATTAATGTAATATGGAAATGGCTGGTTAGGAAACAACTCAATGGCTGTTGCAGAATGGTGTTCGAGAGAATCCAATTGATTTAGTTCAGCCTCAACATTCAGTAACTGATCCCAAATTGCATAACGATTTTTATCATTACGTGCGGCAATCAGATAATGATCGCGGGCCTCTTCAATTTTTTTATCTCGAAACAAAAAGTCGGCGTAAATACTATGCGCTTCCGGTGCAACAGGATGAACCTTTAACATGATCTCACAAAGTTCATATCCTTTTGCGACATAATTTGAATATTGCTCCGAAATCGAATAATAAGAAAGTAAAATGTCCAGTTTGGTTCTTACTCCTAAATCCGGATTCGCAAATGCCAATTTAAATTCTTCGTGTGCTTTCTCTGCATTATTTTGTTCTTTATAGTAATTCGCTAAAGCTAAATGCACCAAAGGACTTCCCGGATCAATACTTAAAATTTTATCGTATACTTCCTTAGCCTTATTAAATTGCTTGGTGTCTTCATAATGCTCGGCTAAATAATAATGGTAGCGCGATTCGGAAGGATTCGTAGAAATCAAACGCTTCAATTCTTGTTCTGCATCATTAGCCTTTCCTTGCTCTTTTAATAGTTTTATTTTATTGACTATAAATGTCTCGTTGGTACCATAACGCTTTTCCAAATCTTCATAAATCTTAAATGCTTTCGAAAAATTTTGGCCCATGGCGTAAGAAATGGCCATAGATTCCATAAAATCACTTCGTGTAGGAAAAATTTTAATCAACCTTTCATACGCTTCTGCCGCTTGCAAATATTCTTTTTTGTAATTAAGTCCGTCGATATACGATAAATGATACCATTGATTTTTAGGATCGGCATCTATGCACTCTTTCGCCAATTTAATGGATTCGTCTACTCGGCCTGTTAATCGGTAAAGATTTGCCAATTCGTATTTAACAGGAACACTGGTGGGATCCATTTTTAAACACTGCACAAAGGTAGCTTCCGCTTGCTCTATTTTTCCGCTCAAGCGTTTTGTACAGCCATCGATGTAAAGGTTTTCGAAAACGATTTGTGTCTTTTCGTCAAGACCCTTCTTGCCCTTATCCTTACCCGAAACACTCGCGCTTGTTTTGCAACCCGATAACAGGAGAAGTGGAACTAACACTCCTACAACGAAACTATATGATATGCCTTTACGCAATTATTTGTGTGTAATCGCTAATACTTAAATCTAACGGTTTGCCCTTTACCTCCGCTCCTTCTCCCAACATGCTATTGCTAATATTGCTGTTGATGACTTTTGCGGAAGCTTGAATAATACTGTTATTTACGATGCTGCTTTCAATAATTGTGCCTGCGCCGATGCTCACATGCGGACCAACAATAGAATTTGAAATGCGTACATTATCACCAATGAAACACGGCTCTACAACTATACTTCCTGTTATTTCAACATTTTTACCTCGTAACGATGGTTTTCCTTTATCAAATTCCAACACGCGTTGATTGGTGTAAACTGTTGCGTCTTTGTTTCCACAATCCAACCACTCTGTAACTTTTCCGGGTTCGAATTTTATTCCCTTGCCCTTCATGTTTTCAAGAGCGTTGGTTAATTGATATTCGCCTTTTTCTTTAATGTCGTTATCCAACAAATATTTTAATTCCTTTTTAAGATTATCTCCGTCTTTAAAATAATAAATACCAATAATAGCTAAATCACTTACAAAATCAGCAGGCTTCTCTACAAAATCAGTAATTACCCCGCTGTTGTTTAATTTTACAACACCAAACTGACGAGGGTCTTCGATTTTTTGTACCCAGATAACTCCTTCTTTCTCGGTATCCATTACAAAATCGGCTTTAAACAAAGTATCTGCAAATGCAACGACTGTTTTTCCGGTGATAGAATCAGCAGCACACATGATTGCATGCGCAGTTCCCAATGCTTTATCTTGATAATAGATGCTTCCTTTTGCGCCCTGACCTTCGGCAATTTTAATGAGATTTTGTTCAACCTCTTTGCCAAAATCCGGACCAATCACATAGGCAATTTCTTCTACTTTTTGTCCGCAAACTTTTGTAATATCTTCTACTAATCGTTGAACAATTGGCTTACCTGCCACATTAATTAACGGCTTTGGTACAGTTAAGGTATGCGGACGCATACGCTTGCCTTTGCCTGCCATTGGAATAATAATACGCATAGGAACTTGTTTAGTTAAACTACAAAATTAAGAGAATAAATGGGAATGAAAAGTGAAACAAACCCTAAATGATTAAGAACAGAATGTTTATATTTTAGTGGGATTCAGCGACTGAATTAGAGCTTCGGGCTCAGAGGCATTTTCTAAAGAAAACTCTCCTATTTTAGTTCTGCATAATTTTGTTAAATGAGCACCGCTATTGAGCGCTAATCCTAAGTCGCGGGCAATACTTCGGATGTAAGTTCCCTTGCTGCAAACTATTCTGAAATCCATTTCAGGAAGTGCTAAACGGGTTATTTCGAATTCATAAATCTCAATGGGTTTTGCTTTTAGCTCTACTTCTTCCCCCTTACGAGCCAATTCATACGAACGTTTGCCGTTTACCATTACTGCGCTAAAAATAGGCGGCACTTGTTCCTGCTTTCCAATGAAATTTTTTACTGTTTCATTTATAAGCTCAGGTGTAATATGCTCCGTAGGATAGGTTTTATCAATGGGCTTTTCCAAATCATAACATGGTGTAGTTGCGCCTATAAAAAACGTACCGGTATATTCTTTTGGTAAGTCTTGGAACTTTTGAATTTCCTTGGTTTTTTTTCCCGTACAAACAATTAATAAACCCGTTGCTAAAGGATCTAAAGTACCTGCATGTCCAATTTTTAAATGGACAAATTTTCCGTCAACAAACATGGATGGATGTCGTTTTAATCCATACTTCAATTTGTTTACCGCTTGAAAGGAAGTCCAGCCCAGCGGTTTATTCACCAATAATATTTCTCCCTGATAAAAATTATGCATTACACGATGCTTAATGGAACTTTAAGCAAATACAATAGAATAATAATGGCGCCGGCAACAATGCGATACCATCCAAAACCCTTAAATCCGTGCTTGTTTAATACGCCAATAAAAAATTTAATCGCCAAAATCGCTACAATAAAAGCTATAATGTTCCCGAATACAAGTAATGAAACTTCGTGTTGATTCAATACAAATCCCTCCTTGTAAAAATCCAGTAATTTTTTTGCCGTGGCAGCAAACATGGTTGGAACCGCCAGAAAAAAAGAAAATTCAGCAGCATTTTTACGTGTTAAGTGTTGTGACATGCCCCCTACAATTGTTGCGCCACTTCTACTGATGCCCGGGAACAAGGCAATACACTGAAACAAGCCAATTTTTAAAGCGCGCATCATGGTGATATCCTCTTCAGCATCCAAACTATTTTTCGAAAACCATTTATCTACAAATAGCAAAATAATTCCACCAACAAATAGCGCTACTGCCACTCCAAACACATTCTCAAGAGCCGCGTCAATATAATCGCCTAATAATAACCCGGCAATGGCTGCAGGTATAAACGCCACAATAAGTTTAATATAAAAATTAACTGATTTAAAGAACCGCCTATAATACATCACCACTACCGAAAGAATCGCGCCAAGTTGAATGGCTACTGTAAATAATTTTACAAACGGCGTTGCTTCTACGCCTAAAAGTGCAGTAGCAATCATCATGTGTCCGGTTGATGACACAGGTAAAAATTCGGTTAAGCCCTCAATAAAGGCAATAAAAAAAGCATCCCAAAACGACATGTAAGAAAGTTTTATTTAGATGTTTCCTGATTTGATTTCGGGCGCCACATGATACCGAAAATAATAGCTACAAATCCTATTAAGCACACAATAGGAGCAATAGTAATACGCTGAGTATCGAATATAGCCGGATTAAAAACGTTAGGGTCTTCGCTTCCGCCGCCAATCATTAATAAATACCCAAGGCCAATGAGAATAAGACCTGCCAAGAATAAAATATAGTTTTGTTTTGAAAAAGTTGATTTCATTGCTAATTTCTCCGGTTTTTTGCCTTTTAACATGCGCTCCGGACTATGCAAATCTAATAAATTAATTGGCTTTAATGGCAAGGCATTTCCGTTAATTTTTCGTAATATTGCTATTTACATTCATTTACAAAAAGGACTATAAACCCCTATGGCAAAAATTGCATTAATTACAGGTGTTACCGGACAAGACGGCGCTTATTTAGCGGAATTATTATTGAGCAAAGGTTACCAGGTTCATGGCATCAAACGTCGCAGTTCCTTGTTTAACACCGATCGTATCGATCATCTATATCAGGATTTACATGAGAAAAACGTGCATTTCAAATTACACTATGGCGATTTAACGGATAGCACAAACCTCATTCGAATCATACAGGAAGTTCAGCCAACTGAAATTTACAATCTTGCCGCACAATCACATGTGAAAGTTAGTTTTGAAACCCCTGAATATACAGCCAACGCCGATGCGATTGGCGCACTTCGTATTTTAGAAGCCATTCGTATTCTTGGTCTTGAGAAAAAAACAAAGTTTTACCAGGCCGGTACTTCCGAAATGTTTGGATTGGTACAGGAAATACCTCAAAAAGAAACCACTCCGTTTTATCCGCGCAGTCCGTATGGCGTTGCAAAAGTTTATGCTTATTGGATTACGAAAAATTACCGCGAATCATATGGCATTTTTGCTGCCAATGGAATTTTATTTAACCATGAGAGTCCGGTGAGAGGTGAAACATTTGTAACGCGTAAAATTACCCGTGCCGCCGCGAAAATAAGCTTAGGTATGCAGGAAAAATTATTCTTAGGTAATTTGGATGCTGAACGTGATTGGGGACACGCACAGGATTACGTTGAAGGCATGTGGTTGATGTTACAACAAAAAGAAGCGGATGACTTTGTTTTGGCAACCGGCAAAAAAATTACCGTAAGAAAATTTGTTGAGATGTCGTTTGGTGAAGTTGGTATTTCTATTGAATGGAAAGGTGAAGGCGTAAATGAAAAAGGATATAACAAGGCAACCGGAAAAGCCATTGTGGAAATCGATGAAAAGTATTTCCGTCCTGCTGAAGTTGATTTATTGATTGGCGATGCTACCAAAGCAAAAACCATTTTAGGATGGGAGCCAAAACGCAGCGTAGAACAATTATGCAAAGAAATGATGGCAAGCGATCTTGAATTGTTTAAGCGCGATAAATATTTATTAGAAGGCGGTCACAAAGTTTTAAATTATAAAGAATAGATTTCTGTGGAACTAAACTCCAAAATTTATATAGCGGGTCATCGTGGGATGGTAGGCTCTGCCATTCATCGCAACTTGCAAAAAAAAGGTTACACTCATTTTGTAACACGCACCTCAGCTGAATTGGATTTAAGAAACCAAAAAGCGGTTGATGATTTTTTTGAAAAAGAAAAACCCGATTATGTTTTTTTAGCAGCAGCGAAAGTTGGCGGCATACAGGCTAACAATGTTTATCGTGCCGATTTTATTTATGAAAATCTCATGATTCAAAACAATGTTGTTCATGCGGCTTATAAAAACAAAGTAAAGAAGTTAATGTTTCTGGGCTCTTCTTGTATCTACCCTAAACTTGCTCCGCAGCCGTTGAAGGAAGAATATTTGTTATCCGGTTATCTTGAGGATACCAATGAACCTTATGCTATAGCAAAAATAGCGGGCATCAAGTTATGCGAGTCGTATAAACGACAGTATGGTTGTGATTTTATTTCGGTAATGCCTACCAATTTGTATGGCCCTAACGATAATTATAATTTAAATAATTCGCATGTGCTTCCGGCGCTTATCCGCAAATTTCATGACGCGAAAGAAAAGAAAGAACCTTTTGTTGAAATGTGGGGTACCGGAACACCCATGCGGGAATTTCTTCACGCCGACGATATGGCTGATGCTTGTGTGTTTTTAATGAAGAATTATTCGGGCGACAAATTTGTAAATATTGGAACAGGTGTAGATTTAACCATTAAAGACCTCGCCTTATTAATCAAAAAAATTGTGGGTTACGAAGGCGAAATCAAACACGATCTCACTAAACCAGATGGCACACCAAGAAAATTAATGGATGTAAGTTTCCTTCATAGCTTAGGATGGAAACATAAAATTGAACTGGAAGACGGCATCAAAGCAGTATACGAGGATTTTAAGAAAAAAGAAGGCGTGAAGGTGTGGTAAACATTTAAATCTACTTGGTGAAACCAAATGCAACTATAAAAAAACTCCTTTGCTTCGCATTTATTTTCACAATAAATAAATTCGTTCATGCGCAATTCTACAATCTGCCCAACGATTATAGTTTTGGACTATTAACAGAATCGGTTCTTGCCAAAAAAGATTCAGCCATACATAACGCGATTCAGCCATACATTCCCTTTTTTTCGGATAAATATAAATTTGTCGCTGACTCGCATAAGATTTTCAGATACATAACCGAAGACCGCTTTTTGGATAAAGTTTTCTACGATCATCTTCTTCAGTTCAAATCAAAAAATCAAAAGTATCATATAACGGTCGACCCCTTACTCAATTTAGAACTGGGCCGCGACAGTGAAGACACTCTATTCAGACGACTCTATACAAACACACGCGGAATCATTGCCGCCGGAAGCGTTGGTAAAGATTTCTACTTTGAAACCATGTTTGCCGAAAATCAGTCTGTCTTCCCAAATTATGTGGAAGCATTTAGCAAAAACACGAAAGTGGTACCCGGACAAGGAAGGTGGAAAGTGTTTAACACAAGAGGGTTTGACTATTCCTTTTCGTCAGGCTTTTTCTCTTACCAGCCATTCAAAAATTTAAACATTCAGGCCGGACACGGCAAGCACAAAATCGGTCACGGATATCGCTCTCTATTGTTAAGTGATAATGCTTTTAATTACCCATTCGTGCGAATCACGCAACAATATTTTAAAGGGCGCTTGCAATACACGAACTTGTATGTTTCGTTTATGAATTTGATTCCGGCAAGTGACAAAACTGTTCCGAACACAGAGCCCTTATTTCAGAAAAAGGCTGCCTCTTTCCAATATTTAAGCGCCAATCTAGCGAAATGGTTAAACATAGGGTTCTTTCAGGGAATGATCTGGCAGGTTCCTAATAGGAGAAACAGACAGCAGTTCGAATGGCAATATTTTAATCCAGTAATCTATACCAACCTTGCCTATTACGGATTAAACAACAAGAATAATATTTTGATTGGCGCCGACCTCAACTTAAAGCTGACAAATAGTATTAGTGCTTATGCTCAGGTGATGGCCGATGATTTAAGTAATAATAACTCCATTGGAAATGGTTACGGCTACCAATTCGGGTTAAAATACTTTAATGCATTTAAAGTGAAAAATCTCTTTCTGCAGGCGGAATATAATACTGTTACAGAAGGTTCTTATAACAGTCCGGTTACAACCGACACCGCCAATCAATCTTATTCCCATTACAACCAACACATTGGATTTACACCCGGAAACGGACAAGAACTGCTTTTTGTACTTGACCAGAAAATTAAGCGCTTTAACATAAATGTTCGGTACCACTATCAGTTTATAACATTCAATAATTATTCGTTATATAACAACAATATTGTAAATTTAAGGCTAGGTTACACTATAAACCCGTCCTATAACACAAATATCAGTTTAGGTTTGATGTATCGCGACCAAGAATTTTATGGTTTTAATGATTCATCTAATAAGACAGCCTATGTATATTTAAGTTTTAAAACGAGTTTATACAACGCATATTTTGATTTTTAATGGTACTTCTAATTTTAGTTTTCATAACGGCTTTTGTTGTGGTTTTATATACCACACCGGCGCTTATTAAAGTTGCCATTCTCAAAAACCTTATCGACTTACCATCGGAAGATCGTAAAATACACAAACGGGCCATTCCAACTATTGGAGGAATCATTATTTATGCAGCCACTTTATTTTCCTTTTCCCTTTGGTTTAATATCGATGACTTACATGACTATAGTCAAATCTATGAATCTGTAAAAGAATTTAAGATCATTATTGCCACCAGTTTAGTTTTGTTTTTTGTTGGTGTTAAAGATGATATTATAGGTACCGCACCGGTAAAAAAATTATTTGCACACGTAGTTGTTGGGCTCATTCTTATTTTAATGGGCGATATACGCATCACCGGGCTACACGGTGTGTTTTTTGTAGAGAGAATTCCCGAGTGGGGAAGTATCTTTCTTTCTCTATTTACTTACATTGTTGTTGTAAATGCCATGAATCTTATCGA
The DNA here is from genome assembly GCA_017303905.1 of Bacteroidota bacterium. Taxonomy (NCBI): domain Bacteria; kingdom Pseudomonadati; phylum Bacteroidota; species Bacteroidota bacterium. The sequence goes on along the minus strand of JAFLBH010000001.1, from coordinate 559,731 downwards.
TGGTGTTGACGGTTTAGCAGCAGGAATTGGCTTCTTAGCTACTACGTTTTTTGGCACTTGGTTTGTTTTTGCAAATGAATATACTCTTGCTTCATTATCCTTTGCTTTATCCGGTGCTTTACTCGGTTTTTTAGTGTTCAATTTTTCACCGGCAAAAATATTCATGGGCGATTCCGGTTCTCTCATTATTGGAATGTTCATTTATGTATTAAGCACAAAACTGATTGAGTATCCTGTTAATCGTTTGGATAATTTTTGGGTGCATATTTCAAACTCTGTGTTTGCAATTGCTGCATTAGTTTACCCCTTAACAGATACGTTGCGTGTATTTGTTATTCGAACAATAAAAGGTCAATCTCCATTTGAAGCGGACCGTAATCACATTCATCACCGCTTAATCGATTGTGGGTATTCCCATGCTAAAACAGTAATTGTTATTTATATTTTCAGTATCGTTACTGTTGGTGTTTCTTTACTGAGTTATTATTTAAACCCTAGCCTTTCATTATTGGCCGTTTTAGCCTGTAGCGGAATTTTTATTTTGTGGGTTATTTACGCAAAATCAAGGTCAAAAAAAATTGAAGAGCCTAAAGAATAAAATAGTTTGTCTGTTTGTTTTACTATTAACAAGCCTTAGTTCTTCTTCGCAAGAAAACCCCATTGCGCGTAATATATTCTTGAATAGTGAAACTTCACAGGTTATTGACGAATGGAGTATTAGATATCCTAATAAGGAGTTTCATGCGAGTTTTAAGCCTTATCTATCTAATTCCCTAACACAATTTCATGATTCATGTGTGGGCTATCATCACTATACAATTAAAAATTTCTTCCTGAGTAAAACTTTTAATGAAGGCCCATCAAAAAGAAATCAATACAATTTTCAATTTCTGCCACTTGTTGATTTGCAAACAGGCTTTGATGTTTTAAGTAATAAAAATGTAAACGAATTAAGTGGAGGTTTGCATGCTAAACTAAACATTAACGATGATTTTACATTGGAAGGAACCGGATTTGCCGGTAATGTAACCTATCCGTTTTTTACCGATACATTCATTCAAAACACGATGCTTATTCCGGGTTTGGGAATGGCTTATCGTTCAGGTAATTCTTACAATTATTCCAATTTCAGCGGCTCAGCATCCTATTCGCCCAATAAGATTTTTAATTTGCAAATTGGTAATGGTAAACATTTTATTGGCGAAGGCTATCGTTCTCTATTGTTGTCGGATGTAGCCAATAATTATCCTTACTTCCGCATTAATTCGCATTTCGGAAATGTGCAATACAGTGTATGGTATACTTGGATGTATGACATTACCGGTTCAGGCGGCATCAAATCAAAATTCCAAAACAAATACGCCACCATGCATTATTTAAGCTGGAATCCAATCAAGGAGTTTAATCTTTCTGTGTTTGAAAATATTATATGGCAAGGAACAGAGGCTAATCGTGATAGAGGCTTCGACGTAAACTATTTAAATCCCATTATCATGTACAGACCTCAGGAGTTTTCTGTGGGCTCTTCTGATAATGCTTTTATCGGAATCAATTCTTCTTTTAGATTATTTAATTGCCTTAAACTATACGGACAATTAGCATTAGATGAATTTCTGCTACGCGAGATTCGTGCCAGACGCGGTTGGTGGGCTAACAAGCAAGCATGGCAATTGGGATTAAAGTATGTAGATGTGTTTAAAGTACGCGGCTTAACATTTCAAGCTGAATATAACGAAGTAAGGCCGTATACTTATACTCACGGCTCTGTTGCTCAAAATTACGCGCATTACGGTCAGCCCCTTGCTCATCCGCTTGGAGCTAACTTTAAAGAATACCTTGGTTTCTTAAGTTATCGAAAAAACCGGTTTATGTTTAGTGCGCAGGGGCTTTATGCTATAATTGGTAAGGACACTGCGGGTTCGAATCTCGGTCAAAATATATTTTTATCCTATACAACTCGTCCATACGAATACGGACATAAAACCACCCAAGGAATAAAAACTACTTTGTTGCAGAGCGATATTCGCTTCACCTATTTTATTTTGCCTCAAATGAATTTGCGATTGGAATTAGGGTACATACAACGCAGCGAATCCACTGATAAGGGTTATGAACTTCAAAACCCCTATATTTATTTTGGTATTAAAACCAGTATCTGGAATTTTTACAGAGATTATTAAACAAAAAGCTCTTTTAATATAGCCGGCGATTTTAAATCGCTAAATCCCGCAACATGCATTTTGTAAAAAGCCAAATAAGATTCAATTAATTCATTTCTTTCTGCTCTCGAAAAAGGCTTGTCAATTAATCCTTCATTTAGTGAATGTGAAAAAAGTTGCGATTGCAGATTGTTTAATCCAAGAGGAAAACCCAATTCAACCGGAGAAAATTTACCTTCTCGCGTATCAAAATATTTATCGTTTGCCGAATAATTATTGTTTGGCTCAAAGCCTAAATGTTTACTTAACTCCAATAAAAAATAAATATGCAGATTAGAATACCCTTCCTTTGCTTCGTTTAACCATTTATAAGAATTCACCACAAACGCAAACAACTCTTCGTTACCAACATGCTCTTTAATGCACTTAATAAGCACCTCATTCATGAACTGTGCGATGGCGAGTTTTAAATAGTTTCGCGAGATGTCATCGTAAACATAAGCTATGTTTGACTCGGTGAGTAACTGAATGTCACGGTTTTGTTTTAAATTATAGCTTAATTCTGTTACTGTTAAGGGCAATACGCTTGCTGGCTTAACCTTAGCCTGACTTGACTTTGTAATTATCGCAGAAAAAGTTAGAAGGCCGTGTTGCTTTGTAAATGCTTTAATCACGGCCTTTTTATCGGCATACTTAATGTTTTGTAAAATAATGGCTTCTGATTTTACCAGCATTTTAGTTTAAAACCAGAATTTTTGTAACGGCCGACGTACTGCCGTCAGCTAATGCGCAGTAAACTAAATAAACACCGGGAGCGACTTTCTTGCCTGTAATGTTTTTTAAATTCCATTCGATTTGACCACCTTGCGATTTTGTTTCCCAAACTAAATTACTGTTAAGATCAGTGATTTTTACAACCGATTCATCCATCAAGCCGCGCACATAAACATTTCCGTTGTAACCCGGCTTAACAGGATTTGGATAAGCGTGTGCTGTATTATAATTTTCCTCTCCCTTTACTATTATTGTACGATAGGATTGAATTCCCTGATCGGAGCCAATAAAAACATCGCCACTTTCCTCATTATAAGAAATGTCATTGATTAAATCAGAAAACAATGGACTATTATCTTTTGTGAAATGAAAAATTTGTTGTTGACCATCAGGTGAAAAACAAAACACACCGGAAGCTTCTGTTCCAATCCACTTTCTGTTTGCTCCGTCAACAGCAATTGCCGTTACTTTCTCAGTCTCTAATAAAATTTGTACGTGACTGTCTTGCGTAATTAAAATTTGCTGGCAATCAAAATTACCTCCCTCAAAAATGTTTTCAGGATTATAGAACACGGCTATACCTTTTGATGTACCTATCCATATATGTCCGTCTTTGTCTTCGGCAATAGAATGTACAAATGGATCGGGAAGTTTTCCGTTACCCTCCGCCGTTGAAAGAAACTTATGATTACTTGAGTTGGGGCTCGCATAATTATTATTCTTATAAACACAAACTCCATTCCCTCTTGGAAACAACACCCAAACTTGTTTGTTTTTATCAGCTAAAACGCGTGTTACATAAGGAGCAATAGAACTAAAATTAAAATTTTGAAATGTGCCATTTGGCTTTCGGACGGTTAAGAAATTTTGAACGTCACTGCTGCCAATCCACAAATTACCATCCTCATCCATTGATAATCCCGCCGTGCGATGCCAGTTAGGAAAACCGGCAAGAGTTGGAATAGAAGCGTTAATGCTGTTATGTACTTTTACAAGTTGTCCATTCTCGTACTGACACAAACCTTGTGCCCAACTTGAAGACCATATTCTTGATGGATTTTTTCTGTCGATAAGCGCAAAGTTTTGATCTAAAATGGAATCGTAAACTGTTTCCTTTATATAAGACCAGGAATCATCACTCAATAAATTAATGCCTTCGCGTGAAAATTTAAGCGAGCCCGTTTCATCCATTTTTGTAGGAGAGGTCACCACTTTTCCATCGAACACGTCTATATTACTTACAAAATTACTGTGAGTACCATTGACGTAAATTTTATTATTCGGGTAAAATGGATATGGCCCCGAACTTTCTATAAATCCTTGCACTTTATCTGCAATCCAATATTTAGGTTTTGAAAATTCGATATACGCATCCATGATGTTTGAATATCCAAACGCATAAGTAGTAATATATGCTGTTCTCGCTTCTGAAGAGTTATAAACCTCAAGTCCATATTGATCAATCAAAACTAAATTATTTCCGTTCGGAAGCATTTTACGCACATAATAGGGAAATGTTTTAATCGTGTCTTTTTTCCAACTTACACCCGAATAAGAATACAAAGTGTCTCTATTTACTGTTCCATTAGACGCGTAAGGGGAAAAATTCGTTACTATTTTGTTTTTGAATTTTACTACTCCATTATATGCTCCTGCAGGTATGCCACTTACAATTTTCCAGTTTTGATAGTTGTTTAATAACGTACCTAAATTTGCTTTATATAAACCGACAGAAGTAGCAGCAAAAACAGTACTATCTGTGAATTCAGTTTGATAAATATTAAGGTACGATCCATTAGGTCCAATTAAATAGGTGTCTTTAATTTCTAGCTTATCGGTATCAAACACAATAATTCCAAATCCACAAGACAAATAAGCCAGGCTTCCTTTAAAAAGCACCTCATTAATGTTTTTCTTTCCGGTAATGCTCTTGCGCTTAATGTCTGAGAAATTATAAAAATCCTTCCCTTTTAAAATATCAATGTTGGCATTGTCATATATTACAAGTAAGGTGTTGTTCGCCGCATTGTAACGCAACAAATGAATGCCAATATCCGACAAGCCATTTGATTTATTAATCAAATCGATTGAATTATCATCCAAATTGTATTTAAGAAGTCCTGTTCCATTCGAAACAAACACCGCATCTTCGGTTTTTGCTACTGAATTACAGGAGTTATAACTTAAATGCCCTACCCATTGTCCCACTTTTACTTGAGATAATGCAGAAAACTGAAATCCTATCAAGAATAAAACGAGTGCTTTTCTTATCATAATCCTTAAACGGAAAAAAGTGAAATTTATTATAAAAGTAGTTGAAATAATTGAATTATCTTTGAGCTTCATTGTGCTCCTTTTTGACGCATTAATGATGTTCTTTTATTAAAAAAGGTCGCGTAGTTCAACTGGTCGCGAGGTTAGCACTCGCGACGGCGAGCATGGCCTCGCCCATAGAATTGCTTTACCTATACAAAGTTCTTTTAATTACACTGGTCCCGTAGTTCAACTGGATAGAATGACAGATTCCGGTTCTGTTGGTTGTGGGTTCGACTCCCGCCGGGATCACTTAAATTAGTTTGAATACGTTCTGTTGGTTGTGGGTCGCGAGGTTAACACTCGCGATGGCGAGCATGGCCTCGCCATTCGACTCCCGCCGGGATCACTTAAATTAGTTTGAATACGTTCTGTTGGTTGTGGGTCGCGAGGTTAACACTCGCGATGGCGAGCATGGCCTCGCCATTCGACTCCCGCCGGGATCACTTAAATTAGTTTGAATATGTTCTGTTGGTTGTGGGTCGCGAGGTTAACACTCGCGATGGCGAGCATGGCCTCGCCATTCGACTCCCGCCGGGATCACCACTAAAGCAGAAAGGCTTGGGAATAATCTGAGCCATTTTGCTATTAAATTTCACTTTAGTGGTATGAAGTTAACAGCAAATGTTTTTGACTTCCACTAAATTATTTAACGACCCTTGTTTTTCGTCATTTCTAGTTATGCGTGTTTCATTTATAAAATTTTTCATTAACTTTTTTCTTTTACTTTTTTGCACTGGTTGCAATTTTGCACAAAGTCCGCCACCAATTACTTCATCTACACCCTGTCCTATTGAGGGCAACGCTAAATCGGATCGAATAAAGGAGCTAAACAAATTAAAAAACCGTACAGCATTACCCCAAGCTTCTGATTTTGACACAACCATTACTTTACAAAAACTTTTAGCAAAAGGTGAAGATCAAAAACGCTGGAGTTCTTCAAAAGCCGTTAAAGTAATTGGTTACGTTTATGATGTGAAGGTGGGAGGCATTGAAACCTGCAATTGTAAAACAAAAGAAAAGGATTTAAGGGATACGCATATCGAGTTGGTAACCGACCCGATGAATCCAGACAAATCGCTTCGTTTTATCGCAGAAGTAACACCACGCTGGCGGCAGGAAATGAAAAAAAAGGGGCTTAACTGGACTACCAGAGCCCTGCGCGACAAGTATTTAGGAAGATGGGTAGTCATTGAAGGCTGGTTAATGTTTGACGAAGAACATGAGCATCAAGCTCAAAATACGAGTCCCGATGGCAAAAACAATTGGCGTGCAACAGCTTGGGAAATTCATCCGATTACCAAAATTGAGCTTACCACCCGTCCACGCTAATAAAATGCCCAAAGAGTCGGTTTTTTTACAATAAAACCCCTAAAAATTAAATTTTTTCTTTTGCTTATTTACAAAATACATAGTAATATTGCAGCCCCAGTTTGGGAAAGATTCCTCCTTAGCTCAGCTGGTTAGAGCACGTGACTGTTAATCACGGGGTCCCTGGTTCGAGCCCAGGAGGGGGAGCGACAAGAGGATGCAACAAAATGCATCCTTTTGTTTTTTATAAACTTTAATAGTCAAAAAAATGAGTTTACTAGTTGTAGGTACAGTTGCTTTCGATGCTATCGAAACCCCATTCGGAAAAACAGATAAAATTGTTGGAGGCGCTGCTTCCTATATTACCTTAGCCGCTTCTTACTTTTATAATAAAATCAATTTGGTTTCCGTTATCGGAGATGATTTTCCTGAAGAGTTTTTAAATACGCTAAAAAAACAAGGCGCCAACCTTGACGGTTTACAAATTAAAAAAGGTCAGAAATCTTTTTTCTGGGCCGGAAAATATCATAACGATTTAAATAGTCGTGATACTCTGGATACACAGCTAAATGTGTTAGCAGATTTTGATCCTATCGTTCCAGAAAACGCTAAATCACCCGAGTTTTTAATGCTAGGAAATTTAGTTCCTGCCGTACAACAAAAAGTAATTTCTCAACTAACAAAACGTCCGAAATTAATTGTTCTCGATACAATGAATTTCTGGATGGATATTGCTATGGATGATTTGAAAAAAGCATTAACCATGGTAGATGTTTTAACGATTAATGATTCTGAAGCCCGTCAACTTTCTGGCGAATATTCATTGGTAAAAGCAGCACAAAAAATTTTACAAATGGGCCCGAAAGTGTTAGTGATTAAAAAAGGTGAGCACGGTGCATTATTATTTAATAATGAAGAAGTGTTCTTCGCGCCTGCGCTTCCGCTTGAAGAAGTGTTTGATCCAACCGGTGCCGGTGATAGCTTTGCCGGAGGATTTATTGGTTACTTGGCAAAAACACAAGATATTTCATTCGAAAACATGAAGCGCGCAATTATTTTCGGAAGTGCTATGGCAAGTTTTACTGTTGAACGTTTCGGTACCGAGCGTTTAATTGGTTTAACACAAGAAAAAATTGACGATCGCGTTCAGGAATTTGTTGAATTAGTACAGTTTCAGCTAGACTAAAACCAACCTCCTTCTTTTCCTAAATTTCTTCTGTTCTTTTTTGTGGGGCGACCTGTTCCTTTTTCATGCTTTACATTCATTGTGAAAAACGCTTTTTCTTGTCTTTCACTTTTTTCTATTGGCGGTGAATGATCAATGTAATTTTGTTTGGCTGTTTCATAATTACCGCGCTTTTCAATTAAGCCGGTCACTTCAATTATTTTTTTATGCGTGCCAATAGTAATCGCATAAGTTTCTCCAATCTTTACCACATGCGCAGCCTTCACATTCGCATCGTTTAATTTTATTTTTCCTCCCTTAATCGCATCGCTTGCCAAAGTACGTGATTTAAAAATCCGAATGGCCCAGAGGTAAGTGTCAATGCGTATTTCTTTGCTTTTTTCCATTAAACCAAACACTAAATTAAGGCTAAAAACACATTTTATTGTCTAAAAAATTATTTTGTACCTTTACGCCATGACAATTGCCGTATACGCGCGCAACACAAAAGACAATCATCCGCTTTATTTAGAGAAACTGATTGAGCTTACCAAAAAAGAAAAGGTAAAGTTAATTGTGTATGAACCGTATTACGAATTCCTCCGTAAAGAATATCGTTTTACCACCATTTTAAAAACTTTTTCCTGTTACGAAACACTTAAATCCAAAGCTGATTATGTGGTTTGTCTGGGTGGTGACGGAACTATTTTAGAAACCGTTGCATTAGTAAGAAAATCCGGAATTCCTGTATTGGGAGTAAACACCGGCCGCCTTGGATTTCTTGCTTCGGTATCAAAAGACGATATCGAAAAAGCAGTAACACTTTTGATTCAGGAGAAGTTTTCACTCGACAAACGTGAATTATTAGAGATTGTTGGCGGCGAAAAACAATTTGATGATGTTAATTATGCATTGAACGAATTTACCATTCACAAAAAAGATTCTTCCGCTATGATTAACATCGATACTTATGTTGACGGTGTTTTTCTTAACTCCTATTTTGCCGACGGATTAATCATTTCTACTCCAACCGGATCAACAGCTTATTCCTTAAGTTGCGGCGGACCCATCATGATGCCCGATTCAGATAATTTCATTCTTACACCAATTGCATCACACAATTTAAATGTTCGTCCCATTGTCATTTCCAATAACAAAACCTTAAGTTTTAAAGTAGCCGGACGAAATGAAAGCTTCAATGTTTCACTCGATTCAAGAGGTACACAAATCATGTCGGGCTCCGAAATCAGCATCAAAAAAGCCGATTTTCGCTTCAACCTTATTACCTTCGAAGGACAACATTTCTTTGAAACACTTCGCAACAAATTACTGTGGGGTCTGGACAGACGTCACTAATCCGTTTAAACCATTGATTTTCAGACTATTTAATCGCGGTTAAAATCTGTCGTTTTACTAAGATTTTCGTATTTTCGCTATTCACAAAAATTTAAACTTTTATGGCCAAATTCAGAAGAGAAGATGCGCTGGACTATCATGCGCAGGGCAGGCCCGGAAAAATTGAAGTAATTCCAACCAAACCATATAGTACCCAACGTGATTTAACGCTAGCTTATTCTCCCGGTGTTGCTGAACCATGTTTAGAAATTGAGAAAAATCCGGAAGACGCTTATCGTTATACCGCAAAGGGCAATCTGGTGGCCGTTATATCAAACGGAACTGCGGTGTTAGGTCTCGGCGATATTGGTGCTCTTGCTTCTAAACCGGTAATGGAAGGAAAAGGTTTGCTCTTTAAAATTTTTGCTGACATTGATGTTTTTGATATTGAAGTTGACACCAAAAACATTGACGAATTTGTAAATACAGTAAAAAACATTGCTCCAACTTTTGGAGGAATTAACCTTGAAGATATCAAAGCGCCTGAGTGCTTTGAAATTGAGCGTCGCTTGAAAGAAGAATTAAACATTCCTCTTATGCACGACGATCAACACGGAACAGCGATTATTTCCGCTGCAGGTTTATTAAATGCAGTAGAAATATCCGGTAAAAAAATGTCTGAAATCAGACTTGTGATTAACGGTGCCGGCGCATCTGCTAACTCTTGTGCTAAAATGTACATTGCAGTTGGCGTTAAGAAGGAAAACATATTAATGCTCGATAGCAAAGGCGTTATTCATAAGGGACGAACCGATTTGGATCAATACAAATCATTTTTTGCCAGCGAAAAAACAAACATCAATACTTTAGAAGAAGCCATTAAAGGCGCTGATGTTTTTGTTGGCTTATCGAAAGGAAATATTTTGAATCAGAAAATGGTTCAAAGCATGGCGAAAAATTGTATCGTGTTTGCTCTGGCAAATCCTACACCTGAGATTTCGTATGAAGACGCGATAAGCTCTCGCCCAGACATTATTGTAGCAACCGGCCGAAGCGATCATCCTAATCAAGTAAACAACGTATTAGGTTTTCCATTTATTTTCCGTGGTGCGATGGACGTTAGAGCCACTTGCATCAATGAAGAAATGAAATTAGCCGCCACAAAAGCAATTGCTGCATTAGCAAAAGAAATGGTGCCGGATTATGTGAACCTGGCTTATGGTTCTAAAAATTTAAGCTTTGGTCCGGAGTATATTATTCCAAAACCAATCGATAACCGGTTAATCTCATGTGTTTCTTCGGCAGTTGCAAAAGCCGCCATTGAAAGCGGTGTTGCAAAAAGAAAAATAACCGACTGGGAAGCTTATCGTAACGAATTAGATAATCGCTTAGGAAAAGACAACAAGTTAATGCGTACACTCGCGAACAAAGCGAAGAGTAATCCTAAACGTGTTGTATTTACTGAAGCAGATACTTATAAAATTCTGAAAGCTGCGCAAGTGGTACGTGATGAAGGGATCGCGAAACCAATTTTATTAGGCAACAAAGAAAAAATTAATAAACTCATTGAAGAGCATCATTTGGATTTAGGCGACATGCCAATCATCGATCCATGGTTACATGAGGAAGAAGCAAAACGCATGGAGTTTGGCGATTTATTATGGCACAAACGTAACCGTCGCGGATTAACACAATACGATGCGCGAAAATTAATGCGTGACCGGAATTATTTTGGTGCGATGATGGTTGAGTTAGGATTAGCCGATGCTATGATCTCGGGTTTAACCCGTAAATATGGCGCGCCAATTAAACCTGCTCTAGAAATAATAGGCGTACAAGAAGGCGTAAGTAAAGTGGCCGGACTTTACATCATGATGACAAAAAAAGGTCCCTACTTCTTTGCCGATACAACCATGAATACCAATCCAACCGCGCAGGAGTTGGCTGATATTGCTGTGTTAACTGCTAATACAGTTAAGCAATTTAATATCACGCCAAGAATCGCGATGTTGTCGTATTCAAATTTTGGTTCAGGCACCGGAGAGGTTCCTGCAAAAGCTGCTGAAGCTGTAAGTATTTTACATAAAAATTATCCGGGCTTAATTGTTGACGGAGATATTCAGGCAAATTTTGCTTTGAACAACAACTTATTAAAAGAACAATTTCCATTTAGCACTTTAGTAGATAAGGACGTAAACACTTTCATTTTCCCGAATTTAGCAGCAGGTAACATTGCTTACAAAATGATGCAGGAATTAGGAGGAGCGGAAGCGATTGGTCCGGTATTAATGGGATTAAAAAAACCTGTTCACGTACTTCAATTAGGTAGTTCCGTACGTGAAATAGTTAACATGATTGTGATTGCCGTATTAGACGCTCAGAATAAAAAATGATTAGTTACATAGAGGGGAATATTTCTGAATTGAATCCGGCAAGCGTTACCATTGAAACCAGTGGTATCGGTTATTCATTGCTGATTTCACTCAATTCTTACTCTGCTTTTTCAGGAAAAGAAAAAGTTAAAGTTTTTATTGAGAGTGTGTTTGTGCGTGATGATAATCCGCGCTATTACGGATTCTACAATACCGATGAACGCGATTTATTCAGAAAATTAATTTCTGTGAGCGGTGTAGGTGGCGCAAGCGCTATGTTAATGCTCTCGTCTTTATCAGCAGCCGAAATCGCAGGCGCCATTAACACGGCTAACGTAACACTTCTGAAAAGCATTAAAGGAATTGGAGAAAAAACCGCGCAACGCATTGTAGTTGACCTAAAGGGGAAACTTGGCAAGCACGAGGGCGGTATCTCTCAGATTTTGAGTACTTCATACAATAAAAATAAAGAGGAAGCGTTAATGGCTTTGACCACGCTCGGTTTCCCGCGAACCGCTGCTGAGAAAGCTATTGAAAAGAGTTTAAAACAACAGGGCATTAGCTCTGATAATGTAGAGCAGCTGATAAAAGCGGCTTTAAAAAATTTATAAAAGTGAAAGTAAAAGGGTTATTGAAATTTTTGGTTTTTGGATCTACCTCAGCATTCCTGATGGGGGTAGTTTTTAATTCCAACGCCAATAAAAACCTTTTTAAACCTCTTTACGATGTTTCAGGAAAAGTTGTGCTCCCGCCCGATACGCCGGAAGTAAAACTTCCATACGATTTTAAAGATAACAATGGCTCGCAAGCTATTTTCGATGATAAAAATCCGCTTTATCTCGAAAATCCTTCTAACATCAAAACTGAAGTTACTTACGATCCTAAAACAGGTAATTACGATGTAAGTCAAAATATGGGCGGATTAAAATACCGACCGGATACTTATGTGGATGCGGAAGATTATCAGGATTACATGTTCCGTAAAGCCACACACGATTATTGGCGAACAAAAATAAAAGCGGAAGACATTAATAAGCCGCGTAAAGGAATTGTTCCAAAACTTCAGGTGAACAGTGAATTATTTGACCGTATTTTCGGTGGTAACACAGTTGATATTCGTCCAACCGGTACAGCTGAATTAATTTTTGGATTAAACAGAAACAAAACATTAAATCCGGCTATTCCGCAACGTCAACAAAAAGTTACGAATTTCGATTTTAACATGCGCATCCAGTTAAACCTCATTGGTAAAATTGGTGACAAATTAAAAATCACTACCAGCTATAACACCGAAGCCTCTTTCGATTGGGAAAATCAAGTGAAGTTAGATTACACCGGATACGAAGATGAGATTATAAAGAAAATTGAGGCAGGTAACGTTTCTCTCCCCTTAAACAGCTCTTTAATTACAGGTAGTCAGAGTTTATTTGGTATTAAAACACAATTACAGTTTGGTCGTTTAACAGCTACAACTATTTTCTCGCAACAGCGTGGTAAAAAACAAGAGGTAACAATTCAGGGTGGCGCGCAAACACAACAATTTAATGTGAATGGCGATAACTATGAAGCCAACAAACACTTCTTCTTAGCTCAGTATTTTAGAAACAATTACGACAGTTGGATGTCTACGCTTCCGGTTATTAATACGCCTATCATCATTAATAAAGTGGAGGTGTATGTATTAAATCAAACCGGAAGCTCCGAGCAAACACGTAACGTTGTTGCGTTCGAAGATTTAGGTGAAGACTCTATGAATGTTTGGCCGGAGTTCATTTCAACTTCATCCGGACCAAGCACCTGTATTTTCCCTTCTAACTATGCCGTGTATGACAGTACTGGAATTATTCCTCACAACGGTGCCAACAGTTTGTATTACGTCATGTCTGATCCTGTTACAGGTATTTTAAAAGACCGCGATGGTAGTAAGGTGTCGAGTTTATTAGCCAGCACTAACACCGCATCAAACACTTGTAATAGTAACGGACAATACATGGTTCAGTCCCGCGACTTTGATATGATTTACAACGCGCGTCGATTGAATGCAACTGAGTATACATTAAACACGCGTTTAGGATTTATCTCCTTAAATCAAACCTTAAACAACGATCAGGTATTAGCGGTATCATTCCAATTTACTTACAATGGTAAAGTTTATCAGGTGGGTGAATTCAGTGATCAATTCCCGGATAACACCAAATCACTCTTCTGTAAATTATTGAAAGGCGCTAACGTAAACGTTCGTTATCCTACCTGGGATTTGATGATGAAAAACGTTTATTCATTAGGCGCTTACAATTTAAATCAGCAAGATTTCAAATTAGATGTGTTCTATAACAACATCGAAACCGGCGTTGACATTCCTTACATTCCTTTCGGTGCTATTAACGGAAAACAATTAATTCAAGTGTTAGACTGCGATAAATTAAGCGTGAATGGCGATAATTTTGCGGATGGTGTTTTCGATTTCTTACCGGGCTACACCATTAATCCTGCTAACGGACGAATTTATTTTACAAGCATAGAGCCTTTTGGTACAAAATTACGCTCTAAGTTTGATCAGGTTAATGATTACCCTGCTGCCAACAAATATATTTTCCAGGAGTTATATGACTCTACCCGCGTTTCTGCTCAGCAATTACCGGAGAAAAACAGGTATAAAATTAAAGGCTCTTACAAATCAGCATCCGGCTCCGAAATTTCCTTAAATGCATTAAACATTCCGCAAGGCGCTGTTGTAGTTACAGCTAACGGTGTGCGCCTTACCGAAAACACAGATTATACGGTTGATTACACATTAGGTCGTGTAAAAATCATTAATGAAAGTATTTTAAATAGTGGTGCTCAAATTAAAGTGTCGGTTGAAAGCAACTCCCTCTTTAATGTGCAGCAAAAAAGTTTAATGGGTACTCGTCTCGACTTTAAAGTAAACCGCGATTTAACTTTAGGTGGTAGCTTCTTGCGTTTTTCTGAAAAACCGGTAACACAAAAAGTAAACACGGGTGATGAACCCGTATCCAATATTATTTATGGTTTAGATTATAACTACAAAACAGACGCGCCATTTTTAACGCGATTAATTGATCGTATTCCTCTCATTGATACCAAAGAAATGAGCAGCATTACAACACAAGGAGAATTTGCACAATTAATTCCGGGTAATGCGGCGGCTATTGGTAAAGATGGAAACTCTTACATTGATGACTTTGAAGGAAGTATTTCCTTGATTGATGTGCGTAATCCTTCAGCTTGGTTTTTATCCAGTATTCCGCAAGGACAGCCGGCCTTGTTCCCTGAGGCCAGTCAAACGGATGATATTATAGTTGGAAAAAACCGCGCGCGATTTAACTGGTACACTATCGATCCTGCATTAACACGTCAACAAAGCGGCGGGGTAACACCGGGCAACTATAATAAAGATGTTTACTCCAATAACTTATTCCGTCAAGTATTAGAAACCGAATTGTTCCCCGGAAAAACACCTCCTAACGGTCAGCCCGTTGTACTTCCTGTTTTTGATATTGGTTTTTACCCTGAAGAGCGCGGTCCGTATAATATGGATGTAACGCCTGTTGGTGGTATAACCGCGGGCATGAACATGAGTAACGGTAAGCTTAACAATCCTCAAAGTCGTTGGGGTGGTATCATGCGTCGTTTAGAAACAAACGATTTTCAGGCGGCCAACATTGAGTATGTACAGTTTTGGTTGATGGATCCGTTTAATGAGGATTACAACAGCGATACACATCCCGACATGGACAAAAACAACACGCCTGCCGGGGATTTATACATCAACTTAGGAAACGTTTCGGAAGATATTATTAAAGATGGTAGAATGAGTTATGAGAATGGTATTCCGGGTCCGTCTAACTTATCTTCTAATTTACCAACTATTGAAACAAATGTGGCTGTTGTGCCAACACTTCCACCATTGGTAAATGCTTTTTCGGTTGATCAAAACGACCGCGCCGCTCAGGATGTGGGTTATGATGGTTTAAATGATGAGGATGAAATTATTAAGTTTAGCTCCATTGTAAACTCACTTCCATCTGGAATCCCTCTCATTGACGCATTCAAACAAGACCCTTCTTCAGATAACTATCACTTCTTCCGTGGTGACGATTACGATAACGACATTACGTATAAAAATACTTTGATGCGTTACAGCAAGTACAACAACATGGAAGGCAACTCTCCAACTGAAGAACAATACAAGAGTCAAAATGCGGGAGGTTATCCTACTGGCGCTACTACCATTCCGAATATTGAAGACATTAACCGTGATAATACTTTAAGCGAGACAGAAAACTATTATCAATACCGCGTAAAAATTTCGAAGCAGGATTTAGATCCTAGCAATGTAGGAAACAACTTTATCGTGAATGCGTTTGAAGGTGTTGCTGATGTAGAAGGAATTAAAAAAACAGTGAAATGGTATCAATTTAAAATTCCTATTACGCAGTTTGAAAACGCGGTAGGCGGCATCGAAGGATTTAACTCCATTCGTTTCATGCGTGTTTACATGAAAGGTTTTGATCGTCCGGTTGTGTTACGTATGGCGCGTTTCGAATTAGTACGCAGTGATTGGAGAAGATATTTATTTGATTTAACTAAACCTGGTGAGTTCTTGGCAAACGACGATAACACAACAGCGTTTGACGTATCAGCGGTAAGCGTACAGGAAAATGGACAAAAAACGCCGGTGAACTATGTAATTCCTCCGGGCATTCAACAACAACAAAACATTCAAACCACCAATCTTGTTTTACAAAACGAACAAGCCTTACAGTTACGCACCACGAATTTAAAAGACGGTGATAGTCGTGCCGTTTACAAAAATCTTGAACAAGATATGCGAATGTTTAAGCAATTAAAAATGTTCGTTCACGCAGAAAAATTAAACAATGAAAAATTAAACGATGGTGATTTAACCGTGTTTGTGCGTTTAGGAACCGATTACAACAATAACTATTACGAATACGAAATTCCTTTACAGTTAACGCCAAACGGTTCTTATGATGGCACCAATGAAAATGATAAATACAAAGTGTGGCCAAGCGCAAATGAGTTTGTTATTCCTTTTGATTTATTAACCTCAAAAAAAGAAGAGCGTAATCGCGAAACGGGTAAAGACCTTGCTTTAACTCAAAAGCCTTGGGAATCATTTGATGGCAATAACAAAATCACCATCGTTGGTAATCCAAACTTAGGTGCTGTTAAGAGTATCATGATTGGTATTCGTAACCCTAAAGACAATGGCGCGTTACCACACAGTGTTGAAGTGTGGGTAAATGAATTACGCTTAACCGGATTTAATAACAAGGGCGGATGGGCAACAACCGGAAGAGTTCAGGCGAAGTTAGCTGATTTAGGAAACGTTTCAATTGCAGGAACTTACAGCAAACCGTTTTTCGGAAGCGTTGAAAAGAAAATTAATGAGCGCAGTAAAGAAACAACTTTGAATTGGGATTTCTCGTCACAAGTTCAGTTAGGAAAATTCTTCCCGGCAAAATGGAAAGTGTCATTGCCGTTCTATTATTCGTATGGTGAAACGCGCATCAAACCTTTATTTAATCCGTTTGAGCCCGATGTACAATTAGACAATTTAGTTCCAAGTGACGCCTTCTCTGATGATGAAATTCGTCAGTTAAAATTCAACGCGCTGGATTACACGAGGCGTAAGGGTTATAATTTCACAAACGTGCGCATTGATGGTTTAAAGCGTAAAAACGCCAAACCAATGCCGTGGGATATTTCCAATTTCGCTGTTACCTATGCGTACACCGAAATGTTTAAGCGCAACGTGAACATTGATCACAATCTCATTAAACAATATAGAGGTAATTTAACTTACGGATTTAACTTGCAACCAAAATCGTGGAAGCCATTCAGTAAAATGAAGATCTTCGAAAACAAATGGTTTGCGTTGATTAAAGATTTCAATTTACAGCCTTTACCAAATCGATTTGGTTTCACCATGGATGTGACACGAAACTATTCTGAATTATTAAACCGCGATATTACCAGCTTCTATACGAACGATGTAAATAAAACACTTACACAATACAACAAGCAGTTCCTGATTAATCGTAATTATGATTTCCGTTGGGATTTATGTAAGGCATTAAAGTTTGATTACACGGCAACGAATGAAGGTCGGGTATTAGAACCATTTGGTGCTATTGATACACGCGAAAAGAAAGACACCATTAAACAAAACCTAAAAGGCTTTGGTGAAAACGTTTCTTTCCGTCAGGCATTTAATGTGAACTATAACGTACCTATTAATAAAATTCCGATCCTTGATTTTGCAAATCTTTCTTATCGCTATGGCGGCACTTATACCTGGACTCGCCGACCGTTTGCTGTAGTTGATTCGATGAATATTGGAAACACAATTCAAAACACCAACACACAAAACTTTACCGGTACTTTCAATATGATTAGTCTCTATAATAAAATTCCATATTTTAAGAGAATTAACTCTGGTCAATCGAAAGCTGGAAAAGGTTTACGGCCGAATGAAAAAAATAATAATGCGCCGGTTGACAGTAACAAAACCACATTCAAAAATTCAGATAATTTTAAAGACATCGGCGAATTCCTTGCACGTGCTCTTATGATGATTAAAAACGTTTCGGTTACTTATCAATTAACAAACGGAACAGGTTTACCTAACTTCAGACCAAGCTCACAATACATGGGAATGGATTTCAGAGACGGACAAGCGCCGGGCTTAGGGTTTGTGGCAGGTTCGCAGGAAGACATCCGGCCAAAAGCCTTAGCTAATGGTTGGTTAACCTTAGCTGAATTTCAAACTTCTCCATATACGCGAATGAAAACCGAAAACAAAACATATCGCGCCAGCATAGAACCTCACGGAAGTTTAAAAATTGAATTGAACGGAACACAAAACAAGAGCTACAACTTAACAGAATTCATGCGTTGGGATCCAATTACACAACGCTACGAATTCCATGAAAGCCCTAATGAAACAGGAAACTTTAGCTCCAGTATTTTCTCTTTAGGACGTTCGTTTAAAGACAAAGGAAACAATGTAGAATCGGAATTATTTAAAGAATTCATTCGTACACGTCAGGATTACGCAAGAGAATTAAGTGCTAACAATCCAAACTCAAACGGTCAATACACTTATTATGACTTAGCAGGAAACTTACGTACCGGTTATGATGGTTACAGCGAAACGCAACAAGATGTTTTAATCGGAACATTCTATGAAACCTATAGCGGTAAAAAAATTAGAAACTACAACACTAAAAACATGTTCCCGGGCTTCCCATTACCAAACTGGACAGTGACCTGGGATGGTTTAGGAAAATTAAAAGTGTTTAAGAAAATGTTCCGCGGTATCACGCTTCGTCATAGTTATCGTTCTACATATACCGTTGGCGGGTATTCTAACAACTTAATTTACGGCGAGTCTAACGGCGCGCAAAGTAATCGTTCGCCAATTCAAAACCCTATTATATTCGGTACGCAACAAACATCTAACTTTAACTCTTATTACAATGTTACCTCTGTCGTAATTAGTGAGGCGTTTGCTCCGTTAATCAAAGTAGACTTACAGTTTAATAAACCGGGCTGGCAAGGTAATTTTGAAATTAAGAGAGATAAAACCGTTAACTTAAACTTAACCGGTCCGCAAATTATTGAAACAAAAGGTCAGGAATATGTAGTTGGTATTGGCTACCGTTATCCAAAATTAAGCATCAAGAAGTTGAAGATTCAAGGTAAGCCATTACAAAGTGATTTAAATATTAAGGTTGACTTAAGCTACCGCCGCAACGTATCTATTGTACGCCGTATCGTTGATGAAATTAGCACACCAACGGGCGGTACTAATATCATTACCTTGCGCTCGGCTATCGATTATCAGTTAACGCCAAACATTAACTTACGTTTATTCTACGATTGGATTAGAACAACACCTCAAACTTCGGCATCCTTCCCTACTTCAAACATCAACGGGGGCTTTAGCTTGAGGATTAATTTACAATAATATTAACCGACACTTGCAAATATTAACTAAACCTATACATTTGTACAAAAAATTATCATTATGAACTTCCCTGCAGATTTAAAATACACAAAAGACCACGAGTGGGTTAAAGTAAGCGGCAACACAGCTGTAGTTGGTATCACTGATTTCGCGCAAAAAGAATTAGGTGATATCGTTTACGTGGATATTACAACCATTGGTGAAACAGTAGAAAAAGAACAAGTGTTCGGAACCATTGAGGCTGTTAAAACCGTTTCTGATTTATTTATGCCTGTTACCGGAAAAGTATTAGAGGCGAACAAAGATATCGACTCTGCTCCTGAAAGCGTTAACAGCGACCCTTACGGAAAAGGTTGGATCATTAAAGTTGAATTATCAAATCCTTCTGATGTAGACGGATTGCTTTCTGCAGATGATTATAAAAAATTAATCGGCGCATAATTTGAAGCTTAAAAAATAATTAACCGTCCCGCAATAGCGGGACGTTTTATTTTATGATAAAGCAACTCTTACAACAACACGCCTATAAATTAAGCATTGGATGGGCTTTATTAATCCTTGGCCTTTGCTCCATGCCCGGACGTTTTATTCCCAGTACAAGCTGGCTCGAAATGTTGAGCTTTGATAAATGGGTTCATGCCGGAATATTTTTTGTGTTGGTTAGTCTGCTTAATTTTTCGGTTCATTTCAATCATCAAAATCATACACTGTTTTATATCTACTTCTTACTTTCCGTTTTATATGGAGGCGCCTTAGAAATTATGCAGGCAACCGTTTTTAGCGAGCGAAGTGCAGACTGGTACGATATAATAGCAAACAGTTTTGGCTGTGTAGTTGCCCTACTCTTTAAGAAGAAACTATTAAAATGGCTTGATTAGATGGAGCCTTTAGAAGGCTTACGTACTTTTTTGTTTTTTACAAGACCCGGACAGCTATCGCATTTGTTTTTACGCTTGAATAAAAAACATTCCTGAAACACCAGGGCAGTAAATGATAAAATCATTACAGCTATTATACTTCGGATGATTCGGGTTTTCATTAAATAAATCTATTATTCAAAGATATAATTTAGTAATTTAGTATCTGTTACAAAATGAATCTTTTTTTTCATATCGGCCGTTATTTTATGTTAATGTTCAGGGTGTTCAGCAAACCCGAGAAGTTTTCTGTTTATTGGCGTCAGATCATTTATGAAATCAACTCCATTGGTATTGGCTCTTTAACCATTGTTGCCATCATCTCTGTGTTTATGGGGGGTGTAATCACTATACAAGCAGCATTTGGATTTACAAGTCCGCTTGTGCCCTTATACGCGGTTGGATTCACTACACGTGAATCTATGTTGCTAGAGTTTTGTCCAACCATTGTAAGTTTAATTTTAGCCGGAAAAGTGGGCTCTAACATTGCTTCTGAAATTGGTGCCATGCGGGTAACCGAACAAATTGATGCCCTCGAAATCATGGGAGTTAATTCGGCAGGTTATTTAATCTTACCCAAAATTATTGCAGCGGTTCTTATTAACCCTTTCCTAATTGCCATTAGTATGTTCTTGGGATTAGCAGGTGGTTATATCATGGGAATTTCAACAGGAGCTTGCACGTCTTATGAATATATTTTTGGTATACAGGCTTTCTTTGAGCCCTGGAAATTAAATTACTCCTTTACAAAAGTTGTCACTTTTGCTTTCATCATTAC
This sequence comes from Bacteroidota bacterium, assembly GCA_017303905.1. Lineage (NCBI taxonomy): Bacteria > Pseudomonadati > Bacteroidota > Bacteroidota bacterium. The sequence continues at coordinate 538,590 of JAFLBH010000001.1, read as the reverse complement.
CTCTGTTGCCTCTTACTATGGATATTACACAGATGGTGGTGCATTAGAGGTTGGTAAATCAAGCACCAAGGCCGTTGTTATGACCAGCATTTTAATTTTAATTTTCAATTTAATACTTACTCAGTTATTCTTAACACATTGATTGAAATTAAAAACATACACAAAAGCTTTGGCGACCGAAAAGTAGTGGATGATGTTTCCTTTACCTTTTATCCCGGTAAAACGAATCTAATGATTGGCGAAAGCGGATGTGGGAAAACAACCATTTTGAAATTAATGGTGGGTTTGCATGCGCTCGATAGCGGTGAGGTGTTATACTCCGGACAAAATTTTCCGGCACTGCAAGCAAAAGAAAAGCAAGAAGTTCGTAAACAAATTGGTATGTTGTTTCAGGCAGGAGCTTTGTTTGATTCACAAACCGTGGAAGAAAATGTGCGATTCCCGCTGGATATGTTTACCGATTTAAGCCGCGAGGAAAAAGATGAACGCGTTAACTTTTGTTTATCACGCGTGAAACTGGAAGGAAGAAATAATTTGTACCCTTCAGAGTTAAGTGGTGGTATGAAAAAACGTGCCGCACTTGCCAGGGCCATTGCAAACAACCCGAAATATTTATTTTGTGACGAACCTAATTCCGGGCTTGATCCAAAAACCTCCATTGTTATCGACGAATTAATTCAGGATATCACCCGTGAATACAATATTACTACCGTAGTAATTACGCACGATATGAATTCCGTTTTGGAAATCGGAGAAAACATCATGTTCATTCACAAAGGGAAAAATTACTGGACCGGCACCAAAGATCAAATTTTAAAAGCCGACAATCAGGAACTTTACAATTTTGTTTTTGCGTCTGAATTCATGCAGCAAGTATTTAAAGCTGCCAAATCATAATTTTAATTCGCGCTTCACCTGTTCTGTTATTTTTAAAACAGCGGGGCACACCAATGTGTTTTTATAGGTAAGATCCATTACCTGAATCATTTTTTTTCTGTCGGTATGCGGATACTCCCGACAAGCCTTTGGTCGGCTTTCATAAATGCTACAATAATTATCTCCATCCAAAAATGCACAGGGTGATGTCTGCAACACATAATCATTATCCTCGTCTATGCGTAAATATTTCTCAATGAATTGTCCGGGCTTCATTCGTAAAGCATGAGAGGCTCTTTCAATGTCATTCTGATAAAAAATGGGAGAAGTCGTTTTACAACAGTTAGCGCAGGTTAAACAATCAATCTCTGAAAAGGCTTCGTCGTGCGCCTCATGAAAGACCTCATCCAGGTTCTTTGGTTTCCTGAGTTTAATTTTTGTGTAAAACTGTTTGTTTTCTTTGCTGAGATTTTCAGCCTGCTTTTTAAATTGATCTAAGTCCACGACTACTTTTTTACGATGACATAAACATCTTCGTTGTCCTTCTTCATCAGATACTTTTCGCGTGCAAACCGCTCCAGACTTTTTTTATTCGTCTTTAAATCCTCAATCGCATCACGGTTATTTTTAATTTCAGCTAAGTAGTATGTTTTATCGGCGCGCAATTTATTAAGCTTGCCCATTAATTCCATCTGACTAAAAACATCGTTTTTATCGAAAAACAGCAGCCAAACAATTATGCCAATTATTGTAAGTAGGTACTTGTTTCGAATGATGTTTAAAAACTTTTTCACCTTATAAAATTACGAAACCGTTATGCTCAATGTTACGCTTACGAATACAATTATTAAAACAGCATTGTTAGTTTGTTTGTTTCCGGCGAGATAAACGGGGTTTTAGCCACGTTTCATATAAAAAAGAGAGTATTGCAACCCCGTTTATGATGATAAATGGCCAAATAATTAAATAGTATCTGGTTTCAAAATACCTGTACTCGAAAGTAAGAATTATGAACAGAACCAGAAAGCTGATTCCGGAAATAATACGATACCATAGTGGTAATAGTTTTGAAAACAGTCCGATAAAAAACAAAACATAAAATGTAGCGTTCATCAAATATAGAACTGCCTTAATGCATTTTTTAACAAAAGAATATCCTTCTTCGTTTGGTTGAAGCCAGGCAATATTCGCTGTATTGCTCTGAAATACTATATCCTTTAGGTGTCCGAGTGGCGTTAATACATAATAATTTAAAAAAGCCTTTTTCTTAAATTCATTCGTCATGGTGTTATACCTCACCCTTAATTTTTCATTGCAATTTAAAAACTCTTCCTCTCCTGTTACATTGTTCTTTTCAATGTTCCCCTTTCTTTTAAACAAACTCTCGTAACAAATAAGATATTCCTTTATCACGTTTTTCAAGGTATCTCTATTCCACACCTGAAAAGCCGTACCGGGAAAGGAAGCGAGAAAATTATCTAACAGTACTTCGTTCCTGCCAGCATTATTATTTGCGATATTGTCTGTTGCTCTTTGCACGAACAACTCGCAGCCATAATCCGCAGGATTACCGAAACAGGAAACCATACTTCTTAATTCAATCAAAGAATGTCCATAATCCATAATATCCTTGCGCTCGAGCTTTTCAAGTAAAATAATTTCTCCATTTGTTACTTTATAGTTTCTGATTACCCAGGGCATAAAAATTATAAGAGCCCCTATTAAAATTAAAATAGATTTTTTAGTCTGAACTAAAACAAATGCCCTGCTTTTATAATTCTCCATTAGCTCCGTAAAAATCATCGCTATGGCGAGGACCAGACAAAGCGGACGGTTTAAAATACAAATTGCAGCAACAATGCCCGTTGTTAAATACATAAAATTACTTTTCGTCTTTCTTGCATTCATATAACTATAAACAGTCAGAACAACAAAAAAAGGAGTAATGGACTCTGTAATAGTAAAAGGCAAATAGCTTGATATAAACGGACAAACCCCATATAGTATGGCCGCAATTAATGCGTTCCTTGTCCTCTGAGTTAATCCCAACACTATCAAATAAATTAACCACGCAGAAATACAGAAAAGTATTATTTGGAAATACCTTAATAAAACAATTCCGTTCTCATATCCGAATTCATAGGTAAAAAACCCATAAATTATTGGGTATACCGGTGTACGGCGGACGCTTAAGTTTTTATACGCCGGATCAATCGTAAATCCCTTTCCTTCTCGCCAGTTTTTATATTGATTTACGTACCAGTAATCATCCGGACTATAAATCATGGTGTTCGCGACAAGACTTTGGCTTGACTTACTTTCATTATTAGGATTAACTTTTCTAATGTAATGAGCCGTGAAAGAAATAAACCCGTAAGAAAAAACAAACGCGGTAAGAAGTACTATATATAAGTGCTTTTTATTAAATTCCAAAACAATTTGATTTAAGGCTAATTTAATCAAATTTTTAAATCTGACCATTCGCCCATAAAACAAATGCTAAGTGATGTTAAATCTGAAACGTTATCGTAATCACGTTCGTAATAAATTCTATCTTTAATACAGGTTTATGCGGCTTTCTCATTTCATAACAATTATTTTTTCTGTTGTGTGCTTTTCAAGCTTTGGGCAAAGCTTTAAAGAACAACAACTAAAAAACAGTAGGGTTAAAAAAGCATACCAAAACAAGTGGCCCGGTATTGAAGCCGATTTAAAAAACAAAAACATTAGTTCCGGCGACTTAGAAGTTTTTATACGTGTGTTTAAACATGAACAAGAGCTGGAGTTGTGGGTTAAAAATAAATCATCGCAACAATTCACTCTTTTCAAAAAAATAAATATTTGTGCGTCAAGCGGTGATTTAGGTCCAAAACGTAAACAAGGCGATATGCAAGTGCCGGAGGGAATTTATGATGTTCCCTTTTTTAATCCAAGCAGCAGTTATTATCTGGCGCTTAAAGTCGGATATCCCAATAAAAGCGATAGAATTTTAGCTACCGGTAAAGATCCCGGAGGGGATATCATGATTCACGGAAATTGTGTGACCATTGGTTGTATCCCACTACAGGATGGTCCGGTTGAAGATGTTTATTTGCTTTGCGTAGAAGCAAAAAACAAAAACAATCCCATACGTGTAGAGATTTTCCCTTGCCGCATGACCAAAGAAAACGATAAAGTATTATCTGCATATTCGGCAGAGCTGAATAAATTTTGGAGTGCTTTAAAGCCGGCCTACACCTATTTTGAATCGAACAAAAAACCCGCCCAATATAGTATTGATAAAGCCGGAAATTATTTGTTTACTAATTGAGCCTTGTCAAACGAAAAGCTGAGCATTATCATCATTTTGATATCCTCAATGCTTACATTTGTTTTGTGAGACTGCGATTTATACACGCTGCTATTATTCTTGTTTCCATTTTTTGCTTAAGTGTAAGGGCACAAGACATGCGCATTGGGGCTGGCATTTCTAATCACGGTACAGCATGGCCGGTAATTGGTTATCCGAAACTATTTTACGCGGCGTTTCATCCGGGTTTAGATTTTTTTGCTGAAAAAAAAATAAACAAAAAAGAAAAAAATCAATGGTGGCTAGAGGCGGGGCTTGGCACATTCTATCATCGTTTTTTCCAAACAGCCGCTAAGCTAAACTTAAACTTACATCACCGTTATTTTTTTAATACGCGTGTCTATTCCGATGTTGCGCTTGGTGCAGGTTACCTCCACTCATTTTATCAATATCAAGTTTTTAAATTAAAATCGGATGGCACTTATGTAAAAGAATCCGGCATTAAAGGTCGGCCACAATTTATTATGGGAACGATAATTGGTTGTGGTGTTGCATTAAAAAAATCAGATCCTGAAAAATTTAATTTATTAATTCAGTTTCGTACTAATATTCAAGGGCCTTTCGCCGGAAGTTTTGTTCCCATTGTTCCTTACAACGCAATCATGCTTGGCATTACAACACGCTTAAACAAATGTGAAAAGAAAAATGAAACAGCTAAATAGATTATATTTTCTCATCGTAATCGTTTTCTTTTCTCATTGTAAAAAGGAAGAAATTGTCCCAACTAAATCCATTGATTGTGTTTATGCCGACAGTAGTACAACACATCCAAAGCATACCGCTTACACTGAGTTGTTAGAACGCTACCGTAAAAAAGGTTTACCGGGAATTTCTATTTTAATTAACGACTCCAATGGTACATGGATTGGTTCTAGCGGATTTGCCGACATTGACAAAGGAATCAAATTCTCTCCTTGTCATATATCGAAAGTAGCCAGTATAACCAAACTGTTAGTGGGTTCTATGGTTTTGAAATTACAGGAACAAGGGAAAATCAACATCAACGATCCGATATCAAAATACATTGATAATGATATTTTAAAGAAAATAAAAAATGCGGATGGAAAAACCATTAAGCAATTGATGAATCATACTACCGGAATTTTTGATGTGATTACTGCCCCTGCTTTTTATCTGGCTATCATCAACAATCCAAACAAAACCTGGTCGTTTGAGGAGTTGTTACAGTTTGTATATAACAAAGACGGAGAAGAATTAAGTTCACAATATCCCGCCAATTATTCTAACACCAATACATTATTACTCGCCATGTGTGTTGAAAAAGCGACAGGCGAAAGACATGATAAGTTATTGCGCGATTTGATTTTAACACCTTTGGGCATGAGTAACACGTATTACCAGGGACGAGAACAAATTCCGAATGATGCGGCGCAAGGCTATTTTGATTTACACAGTAACGGAACCATTGTAAATGTATCTAATTACATAACAGGAAGTGGAAATGGGTTTGGCGGAATATATTCGAACGTATTTGATTTATTCAAATTTATGGAGGCGTTATTCGCAAAGAAAACTTTATTATCCCAAGCTTCTTTAGATTTAATGACAGAGTTTAACCGGGAAGACGATGATTACTACTGTGGTGTAAGTACAGTAAAGAAATTTACCCATAAAGCTACTTATGGAATTGGTCACACCGGCCGCGACTTAGGATACAACGCTAACTCATTCTATTTCCCCGAGAGAGGCTACACCATTATTTTCTTTGTTAATTACGGCACAAACGGTAACAGTAGTTTAAAGCAAACCTTTTTCGATTTTGAGAGCGAATTAACCGATGTAGTCTTAAATTAAAAAAACCCGCAATATGCAGGGCTTTTAATTTTATTAGTTGCTATTATTTTCCTTTTCCGCCTTCGGCATTACCGGCACCGGCTACCGCAAAACTTTCCAAATCTCTATCAAAGAAGTACAATCCGCTCTTATCATCACCGATTAATTTAATCTTGTCCATAATCTGACGCGCTAACGCTTCTTCTTCTATTTGTTCACTCACATACCACTGTAAAAAGTTGTGCGTTGTATAATCTCTTTCTTTTAAGGTAATCTCAACTAACTTATTTATTTCATTGGTTACTTTTACCTCATGCTTTAATATCTCTTCAAAAACAGACTTTACCGATTTAAACTTTACAGGAGGCTGACTTAATGCTGGCACTACACCGTGTCCACCACGCTCATTCACAAACTTAATCAACTTGAGCATGTGCATGCGCTCTTCATCGGCATGCTTATATAAAAATCCCGACACGCCGTTTAAGCCTTGTGTTTCGGCCCAACTCGCCATCGCTAAATAATATTGCGAGGAAGATGCCTCTAATTCGATTTGCTTATTTAAAGCTGTACTTACTTTTGAACTTAACATGAGTTTTGTTTTAGATTTATAGTATAAAGTTATATCTTTATTTTCATTATAAAAATATAAATATTGTTTATTTCCTTGACAAAAATTACAAAATATTACATCATCATCTTTATAACAATTCTGCAGGGGGTTTTGTTCTCCCAGGATATAAAAAAAATCGTTGAACTAAACAATAAAGCCGACTCTGTCTTAAGGTCTGACCCACAATTGTCCCAAACCTTTGCCGATTCTGCTGTTTCCCTCTCCCTTCAAATTAAAAACGACTCACTTACCTATCTTAGTCGACATAAAAAAGCGGTGGCTCTATATATACTTGGTGACCTAAATCGTTCCTTGGAATGTTTTATTGAAAACAAAGGCTTAGCCAAAAAATTAAATCAAAGTTCGAAAATCATTGAAAGCTTAAATGCCATCGGCAATTTGTACGTAAGTAATGAGAGGTTTGATAACGCAAGATTAACTTATCATGAGGCAAGAGCTTATAGCGTTTTTACAAAAAACAAGGTTAAAAAATGCTTAGTAGAAAGCAACCTTGCTATAATGTATTCTAAAATTAAGCAGAATGACTCTGCAATTTTCTATAGCAACCTGGTTATTAATAATGCGTCGGAAGAACAAGCGAAAAATTTATCGTTTATGGGTAACATTTATGGAACCCTGCTTTCTGCCTATTCCGAATTGCGTAACAAAGATTCTGTTGCAAAATACTCGGCAATTGTTTTAGAATATTATAAAAACGGGGGGGATCTTTTAGGTTATGCCGGAACCCTTTACAATATTGGCACATTCTATTACAAAATGAAAGACGCGGAAACTTCATTAAAATATTTTGAATTAGCTTATAAAGCTAATCCTGACAACGTCGAATTAGCAATGTCAATTAATAAAGCCCTTGGTGATGTTTATTACGAACTCAAAAAATATATTAAGTCAGCTGAGTTTTATAACACCGCCTTTTTCCTAAAAGACAGTGTAAACAAACTACGCACAGTAGAAAAACTCAGCGAAATGGAAGTGAAGTATGAAACCGGTAAAAAAGAAGATGAGTTAAAACGTCTTTCTGCAGAACAAGAAATAAGCACTTTAAAAGTGAAACAATCACGCACACTAACTTTTATTTCCATCATTTCTGTTATCGTATTTTTGATAATTGCAGGTGTCTTGTTTAAACAAAATAAAAACAAAAAACAGGCAAACGCCTTATTACAAAAACAAAACGACGAAATTACCCATCAGAAAAAAGAAATAACCGATAGCATTAATTACGCTAAACGTATTCAGCTTTCTATTTTACCCCCCGATAAAATGGTAAAACGCTTGTTGCCCGACGCGTTTATATTTTACAAGCCTAAAGATGTAGTAAGCGGTGACTTCTATTGGGTAGAAGAAAAAAATAATTTAGTCATGTTTGCCGCTGTTGATTGTACCGGACACGGCGTACCGGGTGCCATGATGAGTGTGGTGGGCATGAGTTTATTAAATCGCGCTGTTAACGAAAAAGATTTAACCAAACCTTCCGACATTTTACAACATTTGGATATGGGTGTAACAGATACACTCCGACAAAATCAAGAAGACAATGCAGTAAAAGATGGCATGGATTTGTCTTTATGTACTTATAACGCGCAGACAAAAGAATTACAATTCGCGGGCGCTTTCAATAATTTGTGGATTGTGCGTAAGAATTTCTCTTCATCACATAAAATCACATCCGATAAAGAAATCTTTTTTGAAGATAGTTTATTAGAGATAAAGGCAGATAAGTTTCCAATTGGCAGTAACATCGATGGCGTAGCCGATAATTATACCAATCACAAAATCCAATTACAAAAAAGCGATTATATTTATTTATATTCTGATGGTTTTGCCGATCAGTTTGGCAGACCAAAAGGAAAAAAATTCAAGTACAACGCGCTTAAAAAATTACTCATCTCCATTCACGATTTATCTCCAGCCCAACAACACGAAGCCATTAAAACCGCTTACGAAAACTGGAAGGGAAATCTTGAACAAATTGATGATATCCTGGTGATTGGTGTTCGTGTTTAATGCTGCAAAAATATTTCATAGCCATCATTCCTCCTGAACCGGTGTTTTCACAAATAGAAAACATTAAAAAAGAAGTGTCGGAAAAATACAACAACAAAAGTGCCTTGCGTTCCCCTTCGCACATCACATTGCATATGCCCTTTGAATGGAAAACAGAAAAAGAAGAAATTCTTTTGAATACACTTTCCAATTTCAAAACAGAAATTCCTGCTTTTGAAATTAATTTGAAGAACTATAATTGTTTTGAACCCAAAGTAGTTTTTGTGGATGTTATTGAGAATGAAAATTTAAACAAACTACAAAAAGAAGTGGTTAAACAAGTAAAGTCAAATCTCAACATTTTCAATCAGGCGGATGACATGCGGAAATATCATCCACACGTTACCATCGCTTTCCGTGATTTGAAAAAAGAATTTTTCTACCTGATGATGGAAGAATATCGCAACAAATCCTTTGAAGCTAACTTTCTATGCAACTCTTTCTTCCTCTTAAAACACACAGGAAAAAGCTGGTTACCCTATAAAGAATTTAAATTCGCTTAAAGCTTAATCATTAATTGAAGTACATGCGTGCGTGGTGGTCTCACATCGCCCGGTCGTGAACTGTATTCTTCATTGGCCACGTTGTTACAAATGTAGGAGAGCTTCACTACTTTGGATAATTGGAAACCTATTCTGAAATCATGCACCCAAGAGCCTGCTTTATCTTTCTCTCTGTATTCAGGCAAACCCGGCAATACATACGTAGAAGGAATCTGATCAAACTCAGGTAACAAATCATGCAATAAACTTTCATTAAACTTTTTATCAATGTTCTCCATGTAACTTTGATAACGAGTGCTGAACCCAATTGAAACAAATTTATAATCGAATTGAATATCGTTCTTAAATAAATGACGGTTACGGTATTTCAGCACATTTAAATAAGGTAAGCCTAATGTGTCTTTTGTTGGATTGTAATCCGGATTAATCGGATCGATATAAGTGTAACCACTAAATAAAGCTACGTTTACCGGACCAATCTTTCCACCGCCGGTTAAAGAAATATCGATTCCTTTAATTTGCGCACGTCCTAAGTTTTGAGATTTAAATCCTGCGTACTCTCTATCCGTTAACTGCACCACGTAACCTTGTGGTTTTGGCTCCGGGAAATAAAAATCAAAAACAAACTCCACCATATTGGTGTACTCCGTCCAGAATCCGGCCACATCCAAAAAGCCTTTAAATTTTCCTAAAGAGAAGCCTTGCTTCACGCCAATCTCTGCACTCCAACCGCGCTCCGGTTGTAATGATGGGTTTTCATAAATTCTTAAAGAACTTACATTCGTGCTGATGTATTTCTCCGCTACACTCGGAAAACGATACCCTTGTCCGAATGAAGCGCGCAAGAACGTATATTCCAATAATTGATAATTTAAACCTGCACGCGCCACCGGCTGAAACGGCAAATCATTTATTTTCTTAGTTAAATAGCCACGTGTAAATGCCGTATCTACTTTATAAAACTCGCCACGTAATCCGAGTGACATCGTAAGACGTTTAATTTTCTTATCCAATTGTAAATAGCCGGCAGTGTTTTTTCCGACATGTCTACCATATAAAGAGTCGCTGAAAATCTGTTGCTCAATGTACAAGGCGCCGGCCGTTATAGTTAAGTTATTACTAAATCGCTTCTGGTATTGCAACTCGTTATAATACAATTCAGCGGTGGCCTCTTGATTTTTATCGTTGGTGTTCAGAGTTAAGTAATAACGACTTCTAAAACTTAATTTGTTATCCTTACCCCAGAAGTACGTAACAAAAGGATCCACATTAAAACGTTTGTTTTTGTATTTCTGAATATCGTTCGGAACATAGGCACTGTCGGCGTGCTTCCACAAGAAGAACAGACCACCTTGCACATCCATTAAATTTGTATTGACGCCAATTGATAAACCCGGAATCTTTTTGAAATTATAACGAATGTTTGCATTGATGCGCGCGCGTCTTTCGTTTTCGTTTTTCATTACCTGACGATTAATGGTGGTTGTGCCCGAAGTCACCGCTTCATTCACCAATCCGCCGCGATAACCATCATCGCTAAACATGTGGCCGCCAATCACCAAATCAAAATTTCCGATTTTTTCGGAGTGAGAAAAATTAATGCCAGCTTGTTGCTGACTGCTTCCCTTCCACCATTTGTATTGATATTTTGGCGCATCGTATCCGCCACCGAATAAAGTTACAGAAGTACTTGGTTTATCTTTTGCATAAGCCGTACGTAAATTGATCACACCATTTAAAGCAGAAGAACCAAACAAAGCAGATGAAGCGCCTTTAATTACTTCTACTTGTTCTAAATTTTCTATTGGCAAATAGTTCCATTTTACATCACCTGCGTCGGCGCTAATCATTGGCATTTCATCCACCATTACCAACACACGACTACCGGCACCATAAGCAAAACCACTTCCACCGCGAATACTTGCCTGACCGTCACTCACCGTTACGCCCGGTACTTGATTCATAATATTGTCGATAGACGTTGTGTTTTTATTTTCAATCAAAGCCGGTTTAATCACCTCCATACTCACCGTTACATCCGATAATTTTTGTTCGAACTTTCCGGCCGACACAACCACCTCTTCTAAAAGTTTGTTAGCATCTGTCATCGAAAAATTGAGAGTAAGTGTATCGTTTTCTTTTAAGTCAACCGTTTGTGAAATGGTTTTGTATCCCATCATCGTACACTCCACCGTTTGTTTACCGGCTGTTGTTGTAAGTAAGAACATTCCGTTCATGTCGGTGCTGGTTCCATTACTTTTTCCAATTGATACTAACGCGCCGGGGAGAGTTTCTTTGCTGCTATTATCAGTAACTGTTCCTTTAATGAATGCAGGAGCCTGAGAAAATAAATTTATTTTAATCAGAATAAAGCAAAGTGTAAAAAGTGTTGTAGTTTTGCGCATACTATGTTATGCTAATATTAGCACAATATAAACAAGAATATTTTTAATTCAAATGGTGGGAGGCGAATTGTTGTATCAGGTAGGTTTAACCCTATTGGAAGGCGTTGGAGATGTGGTGGCTAAAAATCTTTTAGCTTATTGCGGAAATGCCGAAGAGATTTTTAAAGCAAATAAAGCGCAATTATTGAAAATTCCGGGTGTGGGCGAAGGTCTAGCCAAAGCGATTATTGCGCAGCAACACGTTTTGAAAGAAGCCGAAAAAGAAGTTCGTTTCATTGAAGAAAACAACATTGAAACGCTCTTTTTTACCAATGAAAAATATCCGCAGCGTTTAAAATATTGCAGTGATAGTCCGGTTTTACTCTATTACAAAGGCAATGCCGATTTAAATACTGAAAAGATTGTGGCCATTGTAGGCACACGTCAGCCCACCGATTACGGCAGAGAGCAAACCGAAAAATTAGTGAATGAATTACGCGGCAGTGGTGTTTTAGTGGTGAGCGGATTAGCCTATGGCATTGATGTGTTAGCACACAAAAAAGCCTTGGAAAATGATTTGGATACGGTGGGTGTTGTAGCGCACGGACTCGATCGCATGTATCCTCAAACACACACAAGTATTGCCATGAAAATGCAAAAGAAGGGCGGGATACTTACCGATTTCAGAAGCGGTACTAATCCGGATGCCGTTAATTTTCCGAAGCGAAACCGTATTGTGGCGGGTATGTGCGATGCCTTGATTGTGATGGAAAGTAAACGCGATGGCGGAAGTTTAATCACGGCCACCATTGCTAACAGTTATAATAAAGATGTGTTTGCCTTTCCGGGAAGAAGTACGGATGTAATGAGTGAAGGATGTAACGGTTTTATAAAATCGAATAAAGCAGCATTGATGGAAAGTGCAGCGGATTTGTTTTATGTGATGGGTTGGGAAAGCGAAACAAAAAGTAAAAAGAAAGAGAGTTCACAAATTCCGCTCTTAATTAACCTCAGCGAAGAAGAACAAAAAATTGTGAATTGCTTTAAGGAAAAAAAGCAATTGCACATGGATGAAATCAGTTACGCCTCCGGATTTACCATTAGCAAAGTAGCGGCCTTATTATTGCAACTCGAATTCTCCAACGTCATTCGCTCCCTACCCGGAAAAATGTATAGTTTGGTGGGGTAAACTTCCTTGAAACTTTTTGATTTAGAAAAATAATTAGCGTCTCTGTCACAAACCCCTCTGTCCTGCGGACATCTCCCCTTGGCAGGGGAGAATTCTTTCGTGATAGATTCAAAATTTTTAGCAACGATTTTCCTTTTTTTTACAATTCAAGCCAATTTATAAACGAACAGCCCCTCCCCCTGCTAAGGGGGAGTCCGCGAAGCGGGAGGGGGTTTGTTCTTAAATATAATAAAAGGTCTTAACCAAAAAAACTACAAATTATAGCAAGGATCAAAAACAACTCCTTATAATTTTGCTGTATGCAGATAAGAAATAATAACAGGTCTTATTTAAAAGAATACAGAAAAGATTTAAGAGATAACACAACTGTTCCTGAGAAAATACTCTGGAAATATTTAAAAAATTCTCAGCTGGAAGGAAGAAAATTTAGACGACAACACAGTTTCAAAAATTTCATTCTTGATTTTTATTGTGCAGAAGAAAAATTAGCTGTTGAGTTAGACGGAGAACATCACTTCACTGTTGTTGGATTTGAACATGACAAGCAGCGAGATGATTTATTATTAAAGTATGGTATAAGAACCGTTAGAATTGAAAACGAGCATGTTTTTAAAAACACTGAGGGTGTGTTAGATTTAATTAAATCCTATTTTCAAAATAAATGAAAGAGTGGCATAAACCCCTCTGTCCCCAGCCTGCTGCGCCACGGCTGGCAAGTTCGGACATCTCCCCTTCGCAGGGGAGAATTCTTTCGTGGTAGATTAAAAATTTTTTAGCAACGATTTTCCTTTTTTTACAATTCAAGCTCCATCAAAAACGGAAAGCCCCTCCCCCTGCTAAGGGGGAGTCCGCGAAGCGGGAGGGGGTTTTACCACAATATAAAACGAAGAGTCTCAAACTTCAAACAACTTTTTAAAACAAAACCCCTCTGTCGCTACGCGACATCTCCCCTTAGCAGGGGAGAATTCTTTCATGGTAAATTCAAAATTTTTAGCTACGATTTTCCCTTATTGAAAATTAAAGCTGAATCAAAAACGAACAGCCTCTCCCCCTGCTAAGAGCTTGTCCCGTCCCGATAGCTATCGGGATAATCGGGAGGGAGTCCGCGAAGCGGGAGGGGGTTTATCCCCAAATAATCTTTCTATTCTCCTCTCGGAAGTGTATATTTGCTCTATGCTGCTACGCGACATAGTTGGACAAAAAGAAGTAAAAGATCGTTTGATAAAAATGGTGAATGAAAACCGTTTACCTCACGCACTTTTATTTACAGGCTATGAAGGCAGCGGCAATTTAGGAACCGCTATGGCTTTTGCGCAATATTTATTTTGCAGCAACAAACAAAACAACGATGCCTGCGGTGAATGTCCGAGTTGTCAGAAAACAAATAAATTGGTACATCCTGATTTGCACTTGGTGTTTCCTATCGCCAAATCGAAAGATGTAAAAAGCAGCGCCGATTTAATTAAGGAATTCCGTGAGGCGTTTTTAGAAAATCCTTACTTAAGTTTAAACGATTGGTTTGAAGGTCTGGATGCAGAAAACAAACAACCGATTATTCCTGTTGAGGAAAGCGGCAATATCATCCGCGAATTAAGTTATACCAGTTACGAGGGACTATACAAAATAATGATCATCTGGCAGCCGGAGAAAATGAACACCGAAGCCGCCAATAAATTATTAAAGGTATTGGAAGAGCCGCCTGAACAAACCATTTTTATTTTGGTGTGTAATAATCCTGATCAGTTATTGGCTACAATTATTTCGCGCGTGCAACAAATACCGTTTTTGCGTTTACAGGAAGCGGAGATAAAAGAAGCCTTGGTAAAAAAGTTTGGTGTTACCGAAGAGAACGCGCAGCAAGCGGCATTTTTATGCGACAGCAATTTTAATGAAGCCATCAAACTATTAACGCAAAGCGATGAGCAATTATCTTTTTTGCAACACTTCCAAAGCTTTATGCGCCTGGCTTTAAAGTTTGATTGCGACAAAGCCTTGCAGTGGATTGACCAGAACGCTGCAACAGGACGCGAAAAACAAAAACAATTTTTACAATACGGACTCGAGATATTCAGAGATTGTTTGATGTATAATTTTGGCTCACGCGATTTAGTGCGCTTGAGCGGCAACGAAAAACAATTCTTAGAAAAATTTGCGCCTTTTATTACCCAGCGCAATTACGAAATGCTGGTAGAAGAATTTAATAGCAACTGTTATTACATAGAGCGCAACGCTAATCCTAAAATTTTATTTATGGATTTGCTGCTGAAGACAAATGAGTTGATTAATAAGAGGTAGTTACTTTCTTTTTTTCTTACTTTAAAAAAATGCTACATTTTATAGCAAGCATTGTTATTCTTTTAATATAATTTTGTTTCCCTGTTTTTACACTTTGTTCTATTTTCGCTTTGTGGATAAGCTCACCAAAGAACAACGACGTAAAAACATGCAGGCAGTAAAAAGCAAAGGCTCTAAGATTGAAGTCTTGCTTTCAAAAACCCTTTGGGTGAAAGGATATCGATATAGAAAAAATGATAAAAGTGTTTTCGGTAAGCCGGATTTAACTTTTAAAAAACTCAAAATTGCCGTTTTTGTTGACAGTGAATTCTGGCACGGCAAGGATTGGAAAAAGCGAAAACATGACCATAAAAGCAATCAAGACTTTTGGCATAAGAAAATTGAAAGAAATATTGCCAGAGACAAAGAAGTTAATAAGGTTTTGTTAAAAGAAAATTGGCAAGTTTTGCGTTTTTGGGGAAAAGAAATAGAGGAAAATTTGCAATATTGTATAACCAAAATAGTTAATGCTATTCATGAAGCTGAAAGAAAGTATAACAATCGATGATTTTGAAGGGAAAAAGTTTAGAATTAAACTGGTAGAACCTGAAAGCAACAAAAAGGCAGTTGTTACACACTATCTTCACAACTATCATAACGGCGTAAAAAAACATTACAAAAAAGAAGCGGAAAAATTTATAAAGGAAATGGTGCTTTATAAGTTTCCTAATATAAAATATTCGGAGGTTGCTGAAAGCGCCTTACAACAATTACTTTTTGAAGTAGAAAACGTTCCATTTCCAACACCTGAAAATTATACGTTTAAGTTTATTGATTTGTTTGCCGGGGTTGGCGGTTTTCGTATAGCAATGCAAAGTCTCGGAGGCAAATGTGTTTTTACAAGTGAGTGGGATAAAGAGGCGCAAAAAACATATAAAGCTAATTTTGGTGAAGTTCCGTTTGGTGATATTACCAAGGAAGAAACAAAGAAATTTATACCTGATGGATTCGATGTGTTGTGTGCGGGTTTTCCTTGCCAAGCATTTTCTATAGCAGGAAAAAGAGGCGGTTTTGAGGATACACGTGGTACTTTGTTTTTTGATGTAGCTGAAATTATTAGAAGAAAAAAACCAAAAGCTATTTTTCTTGAAAACGTAAAAGGATTAAGAAATCACGACAAAGGAAAAACATTAGAAACCATATTAAATGTATTAAGAAATGATTTAGGATATTTTGTGCCCGAGCCTCAAATCATTAATGCAAAAGATTTTGGTGTACCACAAAACAGAGAAAGAATTTTTATTGTAGGTTTTAGAAAAGATTTAAAAGTTACTAGTTTTAATTACCCTAAACCAACCGATAAGAAAGTTAAGTTTTCTGATATCAAGGAGAAAAAACCTGTTTCAGCAAGATATTATTTGTCTACTCAATATTTAAAAACCTTAAAAGCCCATAAAGAAAGGCATGCCAATAAAGGCAATGGTTTTGGTTACGAAATTATTCCCGACAAAGGGATCGCCAACGCTGTTGTTTGCGGCGGAATGGGACGAGAAAGAAATTTAATTATTGATACTCGCTTAAAAGATTTTACGCCTGAAACAAAAATTAAGGGAGAAGTAAACAGGGAGGGAATTCGTAAAATGACCCCTAGAGAATGGGCAAGGCTACAAGGCTTTCCTGATAATTATTTAATTCCTGTGGCTGATGCATCTGCCTATAAACAATTTGGAAATTCAGTTGCGGTGCCTGCAATTAAAGCAACCGGGAAATTAATAATTGAAACGCTTTTTAAGCATATTTAATTCTTTTGTCTGATTAATTTGTATCCTCCTTGCGGGAACTCCGTTGATTTATCTATCCAAACAAGATTAAGTTTTTCTTTTGATCTAATTAATCTAATAGTTCTAGTCCAGTCCCTAATGCCGCTTATGGCCTCTAATTTTATTGGCTCTATAACGGTATTCGGACTAAGTTTAAACAATTTTACTAAACGCTGATATCCGCTCTTTTCATTCATCACCTCCCTCATTATTTTATCATCAAAATCAGAGAAAAAATGCTTTTTACCTCCATTACACTCATTACAAAGAGTCCACAAGTTCTCAACGTCGTTTGTTCCGTTCCATTCTACGGGAATTTTATGATCAACTTCCAATTTTATACCGTCTTGTACTGTCTTTCCGCATCTTTGACAAGTTGAGTTATCTCTTTGTAAAATAGAATAGCGCAATTTATTGTTTATTGTGATTCTGCTTTTCTTTGTTTCATTCTTTAATTCAGAAACGAGTGTATAGCCTTCCTTGCTCGAAACAATCTGCCATCCTTCTTGCCTTAGAGTTCTTAATGATCTTTGCCAGTCGTGTACATTTGCTGTTTTACTTAAAAGCTCTCTAGTAAGAGTCTTTCCTACATTGTCTAATAATTTCTTTAATAGTTTTTCTTTAGCGCTACTCATAGTTAATCAAAAAACACTTTTGGTGAAACATTAAGGGCCTTTCCAAGCTTTTCAATTACAACTAATGAAACATTCCTTTCACCCTTTTCAATACTCGGAATATATGTTCTATCAAGTTCCGCCTCAAAGGCTAATGCCTCCTGAGACATTCCTTTCTCTATGCGCAATTTTTTAATTTGCTTTCCGAATTTTTTTCTAATATCCATTAAGTGAATTTCTAATAATGTAGACATTAGTACAACGGACAGTTGTCTACATTCAAATAATTATAAAAAATATTGTTGGGAAACTCTTCTTGAGGCTAAAACGAACGCTTAATCCGCCTACTTCTTCACCACAGTAAACTCCACTCTTCGGTTTTGCTTTTTGCCTTCGTCGGTAGAATTATTGGCAATAGGCTTGGTGCTGCCATAACCTTTAAAAGTAACGCGGTTTAACTCCACACCTTTGGTAATTAAATAATCGGCCACTGTATTGGCGCGTTTTTCACTGAGGATTTTATTTTGTTCTTCACTACCGGTATTGTCGGTGTGTCCGCCAATCTCAATAAACACCTGAGGATTTTTTACTAAATAATTCGCAAACGCATCCAGCTCCGGATAAGAGGAAGGCAATAACACCGCGCGGTTGGTTTCAAATAAAATATTTTTCAAAATAAAAGTTTTGTCTACCAACACTTCAATGATGGGCTTTGTCGTATCGTTTCCAAAATTGGCTTCTGCAATCGCAACCGGACGAATGGTATCAATGATAGGTGCTACAACAGTATCAAACTTGGCCACAACAGGCGGCGGTAATTGATGTAAGCTTACATCATCAATGTAATAATACGCATCACGGTCGGTGCGTTGATTTATTTTTGTGCGCACGCCCTTTGGCGGACGGGCATTGGTTTCATCATAATCGTAAATATCAAAACTTCCTATCAGTAAAAATTGTTCTCCGCCATGGGCTTCATACTCCACAACAATCTGATGCCAGTTCACGGTGTCGGTACCCACTTGATTTTTTAAAGGCACATTCACCGGGTTTATATTTCTGATGACATCGCTGCTGGTGTAGTTTGGTTTTGCATTTAAAAAAACAACGCCCATGCGGTAAATCGCCGCACGCGAATAATCCGCTAAACTGATATACATCGTTAACTCATATTTGTTGCCGCCTATCAAAGGCTGATTCAATTGTGTAATTAAATATTCTCTGTAATCAGCATGTGAGAACAAATAAAATCCCGCGTAACATTTTCCGGTGTTTGCTTTTTGTGTGCCGAATGGATTATGCGGTACTTGTGCTTCCGATTTGTCTTTTAATTTTTTTCCACACTCACATAATAAATCCGTAGTGCCCCAACTAGGCGAAGACCAAGAGGCATTTAATCCTATAGAAGAAAGTAATACGGGAACTTTACTGTTGGCTTCAAAGCTGGAATCGGCCACCAGGTTTTGTGCCCGGCTTAATTGAAAGCACAAAAGAAAAAACAGAATTAATTTTAAGTGTGTAAAATGTAAACTCATCCGGGGCAATAACGCAAATTAGTTTTTTGGTTACAGTTTGAAATAACAAATTTTTAGGGACATATGAAAGTGTAAGGTAAAAGCCCTTGGGGTATTGAGTTGCAAACCCCCTCCCTTTTGTGTAAGTGATAAACCCCCTCGCCCTTACGCTTTCGCGTAAGCGCACTCCCCCTTAGCAGGGGGAGGAGCTGCCCGTTTTTGATGGAGCTTATATTATCAATTAAGAAAATCTTTGCTAAAAAGTTTGAATCGACCATGACAAAATTCTCCCCTGCTAAGGGGAGATGTCCGCAGGACAGAGGGGTTAAATTTACTTACTCCACCACTACTCTTCCGCTATACACTTTTTTATCGGTAGAGATTATTTTATAAACGTAAACGCCTTTAGCTTGCGATGAAAAATCGAAGGTTTGATGTTTATTTACTTTTTCATTAAGCACTTCTTCGCCTAATACATTATAAAAAATAATTTGTCCTTCACCTTCTACGGTAAATTTTCCGCTTGTTGGATTTGGATACAATGCTAATTGATCGTGCAGTTTATTTTCTTTTATTCCAACCGTAGTGCCTGTAAGTTTAGCAACAAACACATCATCGCCACAACCTTTATAAACGTTATGCGCTCCAAAAGAAGCAATAGCACTATTAAACGAACCACCTACATACACGTCACTTCCGCTTGCTGTAACCGCTACGGCATTGGCGGTTTCATCATAAGTAGCGGCGGTAGCTGTATTCGCCCATGCGGCAAAACCATTACTTGTATACGCCGCCACAAATAAATCGCGATAACCCGCAGCAGCGTTGGTAAGTGTGTTTGTTCCAAAAATAATAGTTGCACTGATATAATACCCGCTGACAAAAACATTTCCTGCCACATCCGTTGCTATGCCATTCCCCGCCTCAGAATCTACATCGCCTGCTTCGACGGCCCACTGTGCATTGCCGTTTAAATCATATTTCGCCAAAATAAAATCAGAAGTTCCCGCGCTATTGTTGTTTAAGGTTGTTGTTCCAACCGCAATGGATGCGCTGTTAAATCCACCGGTAATGTATAAACGATTTCCTCTGATCGCAATGGCGTTTGCGTAATCATCCATACTTCCACCCGTGCGCTGTGCCCAAACCGCGGTCCCCGAACCGTTATATTTAGTCACAAAAATATCTTGTGTATTAACGGTGTTATTATTAATAATGCCGGTTCCAAAATTAATATTTGAACTCGAGAAATAACCTGTGAGATAAGCATTGCCTAAGCTATCTGTGGCAACACCATTGGATAAATCGTTCGCTGAACCACCGGCACTTTGTGCCCATTGCACATTTCCGCTTGCATTATATTTTACGATAAACACATCGCTGGTATTTGTTCCGGCGTTGGTGAGTCCTCCGCTGCCAAAGCTGATGCTGTTACTATTAAAACCTCCACTCACAAACACATTGTTGCTTGCATCAACCGCTACGCCCAGTCCTCTATCGCCGCCGGTTCCGCCACCACTTCTTGCCCATACCGTACTTCCGCTCGCGTCAAGTTTAGCAACAAAAATATCGCTGCTTGCGGTGCCGGCATTTGTAATGGTATACGTGTCCATGGCCATCGCAGAACTAGTGAACCATCCGGTAACATAAATATTTCCGCTTGCATCAATCGCAATTCCGTTTCCAATTTCTCCGTCTACTCCACCAAACGTTTTTGCCCATAACACGTTTCCTGAAGCATCGTATTTAGCAATAAACATATCCGCTGTAAAATTACCCGGATTGGTAAGTGTTATGGTTCCAAAGGTAATTGTGGCACTGGTGTACCATCCCACCGCATATACATTGCCGCTCGCATCAACAACAGTTCCGGTGGTAGCTTCGTTACCGGTAGCACCTGCACTTTTAGCCCATTGCCAGGTATTTGTTTGCGCATGTGTTGCTTTTATAACAAACAACAACAATAAAGCGGTTAAAGTTTTTTGTAAACGTGTTTTCATGCTATATCTTTTAATTATTCTAATGTAATATTTACTTCAATGGTTTTCTTTTTGTTTTCAATGGTGATGCCGTATCCGGGATTTGAATAGGCGAATCCGTTTCCATCACTGTAAGAAGCTTTTATAAAATATTTTCCTTTGTTTAATCCCTCTATTTTAAATTTTCCGGCTTCATCCGTTAAGATCGTTTGATTAAAACTCTCGGTTGATTCGTTTGTTCCGTAAGCTATTCTAACGGTAGCCATGCCTGCGGCATCATTGCTTCCGCTTACGCCGTTCTTGTAAACCACTGTTCCGCTAATGGTGTTTTTTCCGCCGGGTCCCGCTTCTTTTTTACATGCGCTAAAAAACACCGTCAGCATTAAAACACATATGATATGATAAATGTTTTTCATGTCTTAGTGATTTTTATAAAACTGTGCGTTAAACGTAAAACTCATTTCATCGGCGATGTTGGTTGTCCAAACACCGTAGGTTTTATTATTCGCTGCGCTCATGTTTCCTGTTTGGTCGGCCAAGGCAGGAACAGGCACCCACTGCACGGTGGAATTGGTGTCCATAAAATCGGAACGCTTGAATTTTAACTTCGCTGAAAAAGAAGCGCGGTATCTGTCGGTAATGGCATCACCGTTAGTATCAAAATCTTCTGTGCCATTATATACTAAATACAAAACGGCCGGTTTAAAAATGTGCGTGCCATCCGGATTTCCGCTTGGTGCGCGGTAACGGTTAAAACGCATGTTGCCAAAAACAACATAACCCGTACCTGATTTTACAACACTGGTGCTTTTAAACCAAGCTGTATCACTAACGGGATCTGTAATTGTTTTTAAGCTATCTAAATAAGTAACGCCCATGTAACTGCGAATGCATTTTCCAACGCCGTCGCGTCCGGGCTCTCCTGAATCTATAGACGACAATTGTACCCAGGCATTTATTTTGCAAAGGCTCAAATCAGTTTCGTTGAAGACAAACTTCGGAGAAAAATTAAAATTGTTGAAGCGTCCGGTTAACATTCCGCTCGACCAATCGAGGTATTTCGATTCCCAGTTTACATTGCTGTGAGCCTTATCAAAAGTCCAGCTAATATCAACAGAACCGTTTCCTGTAACAGGAGTCCCGCTAAGAGGCGTAATGGTATCTTGTTTATTACAACTGTAAAATGTTATGGCAAGTACCAAGCTTAAAATTATTGCCGATGTCCATTTAATCCGTCGCATATGTGAATTTAACATTTTAATAAAGATACAGAATTTCTAATATTATAAGGGTTAAAGCCCCGCAAACACAGCAGATATCGTGCCAAAAAAGGTGATTTTTTGAATTGCTACAATTTATGGCAAGCACTTGCTACTGTAGAGCCTAACTTTGTGTTTGTATTGATAAACCAAAGATTTAACATTTTTCAATATGCTTTTTATGTTAAATGTTAACTTGAATGAATAACACTAAACATATAATAAAAAACGTTTAATGGATTCCCTTGTTTTATCCTAAATAAAAGGAGCTATGGCAGAGGTTGGAAAAAAGTTTGATTTGGAAGAACGCTTAATCAGTTTTTCTTTATTAAATATGGAAATTGTAGAAATGTTGCCGAATACTAAGGCCGGAAATCACATAGCGGGACAGCTGCTTCGTTCGGGCACCTCTCCCGCTTTTAATTACGGTGAGGCTCAAGTAGCAGAATCCAGAAACGATTTCATTCATAAAATGAAAATTTGTCTAAAAGAATTGAAAGAAACAAGCATTGCCTTGGAAATTGTCAAAAGAAAACCTTTGATAAAAGAGCTTGATAAAGTTGAAAGGGCAAATAAAGAATGTAAAGAGCTCATTTCAATATTCGTAAAAAGTATTGAAACAGCCAGAAGAAACAAGTAATAATGCCGTTAGTAAACGGGAAACTTTAACATTTTTCAATATGCTTTTTATGTTAAATGTTAACTTGAATGAATAACACTAAACATATAATAAAAAACATTTAACAAGATAATGGCCAAAACTAAAACAACATATTTCTGTCAGAGCTGTGGAACACAACACAATAAATGGGTTGGAAAATGTACGAGTTGTAATGAGTGGAATACATTGGTGGAAGAGGTTGTAAGAAAGGAAACTAAAAACGATCGCCTGCAATTGTTTTCGGGGAACAAAGACCCTAAACAAAGTAACAAACCCGAGCTTTTACAAGAAATCGGCTTGCAGGACTATCCGCGCATTCCCGTTCCCGGAAAAGAATTAGCCCGCGTGTTGGGAGGCGGGATTGTGCCCGGAAGTATCGTTTTATTTGGCGGTGAGCCGGGCATTGGTAAATCAACTTTAATGTTGCAATTGGCTTTACGATTGAAAAATTTAAAAGTGTTGTACGTTAGCGGAGAAGAAAGCGAACAGCAAATAAAAATGCGTGCCGAAAGGATTGGTGTTACCACGAATTCGTGTTTCATTTTGCAAGAAACAAATACACAAAATATTTTTCAGCAAATAGAAGTGTTACAACCTCAGCTGGTAGTTATCGATTCTATACAAACGATTCATACGTCCTATATCGAGAGCAGTCCGGGAAGCGTTAGTCAGGTTCGTGAATGCGCTGCCGAATTTTTACGTTTCGCTAAAGAAACCAATACGCCGGTTTTTATGATTGGTCATATTACCAAAGAGGGAAGTTTAGCCGGACCAAAAGTTTTGGAGCACATGGTGGATACGGTTTTACAATTTGAGGGCGACACGAATCATATTTACAGATTATTGCGCGCCACTAAAAACCGTTTTGGAAGCACTAATGAAATGGGGATTTACGAAATGAGCGGCGACGGATTGCGAGAAGTAACGAATCCCAGCGAAATTTTAATCACGCAACGTGAATATGCCACCAGTGGTGTAGCCATTGCGGCCACCATGGAAGGAAATCGACCGATGTTAATTGAAACACAGGCCTTAGTAAGCAGCGCCGCCTATAGCGTACCTCAACGTTCTTCTACCGGATTTGATTTAAGAAGATTATCCATGTTATTAGCTGTTTTGGAAAAGCGATGCGGATTCAGATTGGCCGTAAAAGATGTTTTTATAAATATTGCCGGCGGTATCAAAGTGGAAGACCCGGGAATTGATTTGGCTTTGGTGTGTGGCATTTTATCAAGCAACGAAGATTTACCTATACCTCAAAATGTGTGTTTTGCCGCCGAGGTTGGATTAACCGGAGAAATCAGACCGGTAAACCGAATTGAACAGAGAATAAGTGAAGCGCAAAAACTTGGATTTGAAAAGATTTTTATTTCTACCTTTAACAAAAAAGGATTAGACCCTAAAAGCTATTCTATTGAAATTATAACCGTCAATAAAATAGAAGAGGTGTTTAACCAATTGTTTGGGTAATGCGTAAATTTAAATTCTTACTTTTTGGCATTTTTGTTTCTCTTGCATGCTTTGCACAAAATATGCGAGTTATTGATAGTTTACTTACTCTAAGTAAAAGTGCAAACGATACAACTAAAGCTAACTATTACAACATGGTAGCTGCTCTTTGGGCAGGGAGTGTTCCTGAAAAGAACAAAGAATATGGTTATAAAATAATTGAGCTAGGTAAAAAATCCGGCTCGATTAAACACGAGGGCGTTGGCTATTTCAAATTAGGAATTTATTATTATACCGTTGGTAATCAAGATTCCTCTAAATATTTCTATTTTAAAGCGATTGAGTTTTCTAAAAAAATTAATTATAGTCTTCTGGCAGCTTATTCGCATCAAAACTTAGGCCTCGTATATGAAAACGAAGGAGATTATGAAAGCGCAATTAAGGAAAACATTAGCGCTATTACGCTTTTTGAAGCGTCAAAAAAACCCCTGAATGTTGCTGACTTAAAAAACAATATTGCTGTAATTTATATTAACCAAAAAGATTATATAAGTGCAGAAAAGTATTTAATGGAGTCGTATAATTTGCTAATTAAAGAATATATACCCGGAAGTCTCGCTTATGTTTATCAAAATCTCGGGCTAATTCAAAACTACAAAAACAATGCTCTTAAGTGCGCGGAGTATTATCGATTAGCCCTTAAAGAGTTTCAAACAAGTAATAATTTAAATGGTGTAGCCGGTGTTTATCAAAACCTGGGATTAACATTCATGGATTTAAATCAACCCGACTCTGCGATATATTATTGTAAAAAAACGATTGAGTTATCTAAAGCCTTGAATAATCCCGCCACCTTATACGGCGGATATTTAAATGCTGCGAACGTATATTTAAGGTTTGTTCCGAAGCCTCATTTAGTAACAAAATATTTAGATTCTGCACAAGCTATTGGCGAGGTTCATGTCCTTCCCGAATATAAGGTTCCTTTTTTACAAACAATTGGTGAGTACCATTTAGCCTATGGTGATAAAGGAAAAGGATTTTTGTTCATGGATGACTTTTCTAACATGAAGGATTCTCTATTGTCGCTTGAAAACATTGAGCTTATCAAAAACCTAAACACCAAATACGAAACAGAGAAAAAAGATCTGCAAATACAAAATCAATCGTTAGAAATTTCCGCGCAAGAAAAAGAAAATGAAGCCAAAACAAAAGTTTTAATCATTGGCACAGTGGGATTATTTGCGGTAGTAATTTTTGCTTTTGTAGCTTTTCGCAATTTCAAAAAAACCCAAAAAGCAAACATCATTATTAATAGCCAGAAGGAACAAGTAGAGTTACAAAAAGAAGAAATTGAACATCAAAAACTACTCGTTGAAGAAAAACAAAAAGAGATTCTTGACAGTATTCATTACGCGCAAAAAATTCAGGCGGCCGTATTAACAGGTGATGATGTTTGGAAAAAAATATCGCAAGAATATTTTATTTTATTTCAACCTAAAGACATTGTAAGTGGTGATTTTTACTGGGCTTACAATACTGTTAATAGTCGCGCAGTTTTTGCTTTAGCCGATTGTACGGGGCATGGCGTACCGGGTGGATTTATGAGCATGCTCGGAAATAGTTTTTTAAATGAATTGGTTGTAGAAAATAAATTTTTCAATCCCGCAGAAATATTAAATAAACTGCGCACAAAAATTATTTCTTCCCTCGAACAAAAAGGCGTGACAGATAGGCGTGACGGAATGGATATGGCTATTTGCACCTGGAACAAATTAAACAACACGCTCGAATTTGCAGGTGCTAATAATAAACTTTGGATAATTAGAAATGGTTCATTAATAGAATACGCCGGTGACAAGATGCCGGTTGGAAATTATCACGGTGAATTAATACCATTTACTTTACATGAAATCCAATTAGAATCCGGCGATCAAATAGTGTTAAGCACAGATGGATTTGCCGATCAATTTGGTGGCGAAGGCAGTAAAAAATTAATGTCGAAAAACTTAAAATCATTCATCGTTAACAACAGTAATTTAATGTTGCAACAACAAAAAGAACTGCTTTATAATTTCTTACAGGAATGGAAGGGTAAAAATGAGCAGGTTGATGACGTGAGCATCATTTCTGTAAAAGTAGTTTGATTTCAACATTCTGTTTTTAATTTCTTAATCTAAGGCGTGATGTACTCGGCATAAAAACTTCTATATTGGCGGCGGATAAAAACCATGAGCCTCCCTGTTACTCTTGAAACTATACGCCTTCGTAACTCCACTGTAGATTTTTGGGACAATGGTATTATATATATAAAAATCGACGATAATTCAGAGGTTACTTTGGCTGATTCAGCGGCGCAACACCGTTTACTTAAAGAAAAATAT
Organism: Bacteroidota bacterium; assembly: GCA_017303905.1. Taxonomy (NCBI): domain Bacteria; kingdom Pseudomonadati; phylum Bacteroidota; species Bacteroidota bacterium. Next base: position 511,861 of record JAFLBH010000001.1, on the reverse strand, counting down.
GACGGAAAAAAACGCCATAAAATTTTAGTGGAACCGGGGCGTTATACCACCATCACCCCTGAAGCGCGCGAATTTTCTGGTAGGCCCGATAGCAACAATATGACAATAGCATCTGCCGTTATTGTAAAATCATTGGCACATCGGATCGTCATTAACTTCATGATTAATTTTATTCAAAAACAAAATATGCGCATGCGTATGTTCGAAACCAAAGAAAAAGCCATCGAATGGCTTCTAAGTTTCGATTAATACTATAAACATTCATAAGTGAAAAAATTAACATTTATCCTTTGCGTCTTACCTGTAATTTTTGTAACTTATGCTTCAGTAAAGTACATGAAATTTCTATCACTCATATTTTTAACTTTTAGTTTATATGGCCATCACAACAACGATAGTCTAAAAAAGCCTATTCAAAAAAACAGCTTGTGTGATGGGGTCATAGGCGTGTGCAAAAACGAAAACAAAATTAGCAGTGATTACGTTTTCGATCATCAAATCTATCTGAACCGTTGTGATACCTTGGCGCAAGTTAAATTCTGGCGCCAAATCATGAATCTTTCGAAAGACACCGTAATTATCAGTTTGGGACAATCGCGCACGGTCATTCAAAAAACATATAACAAAAACTGGTACTATTTAAACAGCGACATTAAACAACGCTTCCGCGACAGTGTTCGCACAGCGCATGGTTTAGATTCCAATCAAAAAGTTTTAGTTACTTATGGCCGTCAGTTCTTTTATGATTTTGAGAAGGCCTTCGAAAATTTTGATCGTGGCATCAATTGTTTTGTAGCTAACGGTGTTGACCCTTGGTATGCGCAAGCCATTTTATTAATTGAAAGTCCGAACAAACTACAAAAATCAAATGTCGGTGCTTATGGTCCATTTCAGTTAATGAAAGAAGTGGCCCGCATGTACGGATTAAAAGTAAATCGTCACATCGATGAGCGCGCCAATTTTGAACGATCGGCTTATGCCGCATCTTCTTTAATTAAAACTATTTGTTTACCCAAAACGCGCCAGATGCTCGACTCGCTGCACATTAGTTATAATGAAAACGATTTATGGTTTAGATTATTAGTGATGCATAGTTATCACGCGGGCGCAGGCAATGTTAGAAAAGCTCTGTTTAGCTTTGCGCCTAATGAAGGAGGCATGAATTTAATTTATACTCTTTGGAAAACAGAGAGCGGAGCCTTTAAATCAGCCTCACAAAACTATACTCAATTGGTTTTAGCTGCTATGCTGGAAATGGATAAGCGAGTTCCATTACACAACAGCAATCTGGAAGCTGTTGCGCCTTTCTCGAGCAGTTTTTTAAATAACGATTAGTTAATTTACTTTTTGTGGTTTTGATAAGTTAATCACGTCTCTAAGAGATTTTAAAGCCCTGTCATGTTTCTTCACAAAAGGATTAGTAGTATCCCAAACATATCCTGCTAAAACAGAACAAATTTGGTTCTTAAATTCAGGATTGGTTTCTTTCGAAAAGAAAATATCATACAAAGTTCCATCGTACCATCCGTTTACATAACTTCTGAACACTTCAACACCAACCATACACGGCTTCATAAACTCTTCTTCCCAATCAACATGCTCGCCTTTTAGTTTTTTAATTACTAAATGTGCGGCGTTTTGACTTGATACAGATGCTAATGTTACGCCTGAAGAGAAAACGGGATCCAAAAATTCTGTTACGTTTCCTGTTAGCACAAAACCTTCACCATAAAATTTTTCTGTAGTTACGCTCCAACCCTCGATAGTGCGCGGTTCAAACAAAAATTCAGCATCACCAAAACGCTCTTTAATGTGTGGCTCTGAATTAATCAAGAAGCGTAACGCCTCTTCCGGCGACATGCCTTTTACTTTATCATAAAACGGCGGATTGGCTACAAAACCTACTGAAGTGTTTCCATTAGAAAAAGGAATTACCCAAATCCAGGTTTGAGGTTCGTGTACCACTACTGTAATTCGGTTTGGCTCGCTATACTTTAAACGATTTGGGTCTTTGATATGCGTAAATAATGTTTTACGTGGCGGCAAAGAGCTTGGCTTGTCCATTCCAAACATACGTGGAATAACTCGGCCATAACCACTGCCATCAACAATAAATTTTGCTTTTATTATTTGCTCGCTGCCATCCTTATTCAACACTTTTGTTGTTGAATTTGACCCTTCAAATTTTATATCTGTAACTGTTGATTCAAAATTAACCTCAACTCCTTGCTTTTGTACTTCAGTAGCTAAAGTTAAATCAAACTCACCACGCGGCACTTGCCATGTCCAATTATATCCCTTTGTAAACTGGTCGGAAAAATTAAAGTCACACAAGTCGTGCTCACCACGAATAAATTTAGCGCCAAATTTTTCTTGAAATCCTTTCGCTTTTACAGCGTCCAAAAACTTTGCTTCCTCTAATGCCTCCATACAGCGTGGCAACAAGCTTTCGCCAATCACAAATCGCGGGAATTTTTCTTTCTCTACAATTTTTACTTTATATCCGGCTTGATTAATGATGCTGGCAGCAATAGTTCCTGCGGGTCCTGCACCAATTACTAATACATCTACATTTTGTTCTGTCATAAGGAGAGATTTGGAAGAACAAAATTAACCAAAAAAGGCTTGGTTCCCTCTATATTCTCTTGATTTTGGTCATTTTTTTACGGTGAATTTTTTGTGTTTAACTCTAATTGTTCTATTTTTAAACAAAAACAACTTATGAAAAAAATCTACGCTTCATTTTTTACACTAATCTGCTTGTTGGGGTATTCTCAAATCCCAACTTCAGGGATGATTGAACGTTTTATGTTCAATAATACTCTTAACGGACAAATGGGTAACGTGTTTACGGCACAAAAACCCCAATATGCGCCCGATAGATTTGGAAATCCGAATGCAGCTTACAGAATTGCCACTGACAGTAATTGTATTGTCAACGGTATTGTCAACGGTATTCCGCAAGGAAATACCGATAGATCGGTTTGTTTATGGATTAAAAACTTACCGCCATATACCAATATTAAATCGTATTTTAATTACTCTATTCAAACAAATTGTTTTGCCTTTACGCAAGAGGCTGCTCCTAACAATAAAGTAGTAACAAATTATAGCAACAACATAACAAGCTCTGCAGCCGGTGATAGTTTGTGGCATTGCTTAGTAGCAACTCATGCTTCAGGCACAACTACTTTTTATATTGACGGTGTTTTAATTGGGTCCAGCGTTTTAACTTATAATAATAATACTAACCTGGTTCGCATGGGGCGTTCACCGGCCATTACTCCTAATGGTGTTTTGAATCCCGGGTTTTTAGCCGATGAGCTAATTATTTACAACCGTGCGCTTACTCCAACAGAGGTTAGTCAAATTTGCGCTTTAGGAACAGGTGTTCAAGAAACCACCGACCTTTCTTTGTCAACCACCATTTATCCGGTACCAGCTACAAAAGAATTAGTAATTAAATCAGGAGAGGGTTTTGATTTTTATACTATCACTGATGTTACGGGTAAAACCATTACAACAGGTAATTTATCAGAAAACAAAATTCGCTTTGACTTAACATCAGGAATCTATTTCCTTCAATTACACTCGAAGGATAACAAAACTGCTACCAAGAAATTTATAGTTGAATAAACTATAACAAGTCGTTAGCTAAATTGGCCAACTCACTACGCTCACCTTTTTGTAAGGTAATATGCGCGTAAAGGGGTTGGCCTTTTACTTTTTCAATTAAATAGCTGAGTCCGTTACTTTGCGCGTCGAGGTATGGAGTGTCTATCTGATAAATATCGCCCGTAAATACAATTTTAGTATTCTCCCCGGCACGTGTAATAATGGTTTTTACCTCGTGTGGCGTTAAGTTTTGTGCTTCATCCACAATGAAAAACACATTGCTTAAACTTCTTCCACGAATATAAGCAAGCGGACAAACCACTAATTTTTGGCTTTCCACCATTTCGTTCAATTGTTTGTGTTCTTTGTCCTTTTCGCTAAACAAACTGCGTATATACTTGAGGTTATCCCAAAGCGGTTCCATGTACGGATTAAGCTTAGAGTTTACATCTCCGGGTAAATAACCTATGTCTTTATTACTTAAAGGTACAATTGGACGAGCCAAATAAATTTGATGGTAATTCCTTCTTTGCTCAAGCGCGCCTGCCAATGACAACAATGTTTTTCCTGTACCCGCAACACCCTGTATGGTCACTAATTTAATGTCGGGGTTCATAATGGCATCAAGAGCAAACGATTGCTCGGCGTTTTTTGGAATAACGCCGAATGCGGTACTTTTTACAACACGTTCCAACGATTGCTCTTCCGCATCATAACGTGCCAATACCGATTGTGATCCATTCTTTAAAATATAATAATGGTTTGGCAGCGCCTCTTGTTTTTTAAGAATATCTTTTGAAGGATTCGCGCCCTTTTGGTAAATGTTCGCGATTTTATCGGCCGGTACTTTTTCAACTTCACTCATCCCTGTGTAAAGCTCGTCTACCGTTTTAATTTTTCCGGTTTCATAATCCTCCGCCTGTAAGCTCAGTGATTTTGCTTTGATGCGTAAGTTGATGTCTTTGGTTACTAAAATAACTTTTCGTCCCGGATTACTTTCCGCAGTATATAAAGCTGTATTTAAAATTCGATGGTCGGCTTTTTTATCGTCAAATATCCGCTCAGCATTTACTTTGCTGGAGGTATTCATTTCAATTTTAAATTTTCCGCGTGTAGGGCCATTAATGGAGGTCCAGTCTTGAAGGGTGTTCTTTCCGCTCAATGAATCAATATAGCGCGTAAACTCGCGGGCCGCAAAGTTTTTTGTATCATTTCCCTTTTTAAAATTATCAAGTTCTTCCAGCACCGTAATCGGAATGACAACATCGTGTTCCTTAAAATTTTTAATGGCTGTGTGATCGTAAATTATTACTGAAGTATCCAGGACAAATATTTTTCTGTTCTCTGAAGTTCGGGTGGTTGCTTTTTTGGCCATACAGGAAGGTTTATTATTTCCACTAAAACTATTTATTTAATTTTTGAATTGGAAGCTTTAAAAACAATTTAATAAACAGGCTTTTGTTGAATTAGGATTACAAGTTGTATCTAATATGTTTTCAGTGCATTGCTGCAATTTGCTGGGTTTTTGAACATTTCTGTTGTATATTTGTTATTCCATCCCCGCCCGCTTCATGCGCGAAAACCCTATTTTTTATTAATACACACACACAATGAGAAACTTAAAATACACGGTTTTATTATGCCTTGCTTTTGGAATTACCAACGCTCAAGATTGGGTTAACAAAATGCAAGACCCAAACGCTAACTTTTACGACATTAAAAAATCGTTTGAAGATTATTGGAAAAACCATCCTTACGAGAGAGGAAAAGGTTATAAGCAGTTTTTGCGCTGGGCAAATTTTGTTGAACCAAGGGTCTATCCTAGTGGAAATATGCAAAATGCATCGCGTTCAAAAGCTTACGAGGAGTTTCAAAATTATCTTCAAACAAATTCTACTGCTAAACAACAAGCAACGGCGGCTCCTTCTGCTACAACTGCTAACTGGACTCCGATGGGTCCTTTTGGGTCACCGGTTAATGGTGATGCGGGTCGTTTACAATGTGTGCGTTTTCACCCTGCCGGAACCAACACTATTTATGTAGGAACCGCTGCAGGAGGTCTTTGGGTATCAAACGATGGAGGAACCAGCTGGACTACCAACACCGATCAGTTAGCCTCATTGGGAATATCGGATATTGCGATTGACCCTATTAATCCTAATAATATGTATATCGCTACCGGTGATATTGACGCAGGAGACACTTATGCAACCGGAATTTTAAAATCTACCGATGGAGGTTTAACCTGGGGCCCAACCGGTTTAACGTGGACAACAAGTCAGATGAGAAGAATTGGTCGTTTACTTATAAATCCTTTGAATCCTAATAAACTTATTGCTGCAACATCTGTTGGTATGTATCGCTCGATAAATGGTGGAGCTACCTGGAGCGTAAGCATTGCGGGCAGCTTTAAAGATGCTGAATTTAAACCGGGCGACACAACTGTAGTATATGCCGGTGGTGGTGGGAATTTTTATAAATCTACCAATGGTGGAACATCTTATTCCGGTGTTTCGCTTGGTGCAGTTAATTCATTAAACCGTACAAGTATTGCTGTTACACCTGCCGATCCAAATTATGTTTATGTATTAGGAAGCAATTCGGTTGACAATAGTTTTGGCGGTTTATATAGATCTACCAATTCGGCTACCACCTTTACTACCATGTCAACCACCCCAAATATTTTTGGTTGGAACACAACCGGTACAGATGCGGGCGGACAAGGCTGGTATGATATTGCCATTGGCGTATCGCCAACCAACGCCAATGAAATTATTGCGGGCGGAGTTAATACATGGAAATCAACTAACGGTGGTCAGACCTGGGCTATTCATACTCATTGGTATGGTGGTGGTGGTAAACCTTATGTTCATGCCGATTTACACGATGTTCAATACGTGAGCAATTCTTTGATTTTTTTAGGAACAGATGGTGGAATTGCCAGAACAACTAACGGTGGAAGTACATGGAATTCTATAAACGGAACCATGAACATTTCTCAGCAATATCGCATAGGTAATTCTGCTTCTAACCCTAATCAGATTATTGCAGGCCATCAAGATAATGGTACCAATTATTTAAATGGTACTACATGGTCGGAAATAAACGGTGGCGATGGCATGGATTGCTTTGTTGATTGGAGTTCAAACAATACATTAATTTCTTCAATATACTACGGCGATTTTTATCGTTCCACTAATTCAGGTTCTTCGTGGTCGAACATTGTGAGTGGCTTAACCGGAAACGCGGCGTGGGTAGCGCCAATTATTCAAAACCCGGTTAACGCCAACGTTTTTTATTGTGGTTATGAACAGGTCTTCAGATCAACAAATAAAGGAAGCAGCTGGACTCAATTAGGCTCGCTTGGTGGTGGCGGTGAATTGCAACATTTAAGCATGGTAGCCTCGAATACCAATGTGATTTATGCTTCGCGTAGTGTTTCTGTTTATAAAACAACCGATGGAGGAACATCGTGGAGCAACATCACCGGCAGTTTACCTGTTGGCTCTGCTCAAATTACCGGCATTGCCATTGATAATCTAAATACCAATAATGTTTACATCACTCTATCGGGTTACTCATCCGGCAATAAAGTTTTTTATTCGAATAATGGTGGAGCCAGCTGGACTAATTATTCCGCAGGTTTACCAAACATTCCCGCTAACTGTATCGTATACAAAAACAACAGTGCCGGTTCAGTTTATGTTGGAACAGATGTTGGTGTTTATTACAGGGAGCTGAGCATGTCTTCATGGATGCCATTCATGAGTGGACTTCCTAACGTAATAGTAAATGATTTGGAGATTTATTATCCAACAGGAAAATTAAGAGCAGGCACCTATGGTCGCGGTACGTGGGAAACCGACTTATACTCTGACCCACTTGCTTCTCCGTTTGCTTTTTATACAACGGCTTATAACAGCGCCTGCATAAATCTTCCGTTTACTTTTACCGACGCTTCCTCAAATTCGCCTACAAGTTGGGCCTGGAGTTTTCCGGGTGCAACACCATCTGTTTCAACTGTTCAAAACCCAAGCGTTACATATAGTGCCACAGGCGTTTATACAGTAAGTTTAGTATCTACAAATACAGTAGGCGCAAGCTCTCCGTATACCACCACAATCAGTGTAGTATCAACACCAACAGCACTTTCAACCGGTACCAATATTTGTTCCGGTCAAAGCGGAGTTGTTACTGTAACAACAAACGCAAGCTCTGTTATTTGGAATGGCGGACAAACCGGACTTTCTGCGTATTATTCTCCGGCTGCAACTACTGTTTATAATTACACTGCTTCTACCGGAGCTTGTGAGTTTGTGGGCAATGCAACCATCACCGTTGGCACGCCACCGCCGACTCCTACTATCACTCAAACAGGTAATGTTTTAAGTGCAACCTCAGCAGGAGGATATCAGTGGTACTTAAACGGTAGTCCTGTAAGTGGCGCAACAAGTCAAACTTTTGCTCCTGTTACTGACGGCTGGTACAGTGTTTGGACAAACAACGGAGCTTGCCAATCATCCTCCTCTGCAGTTTATGTTACTTTATCTTCTGTAGAAGAACAATTTATGGTTTTCCAGTCATTAGAAATATGGCCAAATCCAACAAGAGACAACCTTCATTTATCCTTTGTGAATGGCTCAGATGCTGAAATTAACTATGAAATAATTAATACTTTGGGACAGGTTGTTAAAACTGGGCGCTTTAAAGCTATAAGTGGCGAGAAATCAGAGGTTTCAGTTAATGGTTTAGCGCAAGGAGTTTATTCGTTAAAGTTAACCAACAATACTGTTTTCGTTAATTATAAGTTCGTGAAGGAATAGGCTTTTTAGTTGCTTAAAAAATCAGGTTTTATATTTGACGATTTAGCCAAAAATCGTTAACCTTACAACCTGATTTAACGCAATACATATGGGGTCTACAAACACGCCAACCGATTACCTACCAATTGTTTTAATGTTTATTGTTGCCTTAGGATTTGTGGTAACCACCATGGTTGCCTCTCATATGCTTGGGCCTAAGCGTAAAACCAAAATTAAACTCGATTCCTTTGAGTGTGGTATCGAAAGCCACGGTAACGCTCGTTTACCTTTTTCAATTAAGTATTTCTTAGTAGCCATTCTCTTTGTTTTATTTGATGTAGAGGTAATTTTTATGTACCCCTGGGCTGTTAATTACAGAGAATTGGGAATCGTTGGAGTTATCGAAGTGTTTTCGTTTATCGCATTACTTCTGGTTGGATTCTATTACATGTTGGCTAAAAAAGCCGTTCAGTGGGAAGATTAATTAAACCAATTCTTATTCAGTCTGTTTTATCTGAATAAATTATAAAAATATTTCATGAGCAATAATAAACTACAAAAACGCACAAAGCTTGATATGGCTAAAAGTCCGGAAGGACTTGAGGGCCCGGGCTTTTTTGCAACCAAACTAGAAGATGTTATTGGGTTAGCCCGCGCTAATTCATTATGGCCATTGCCTTTTGCAACATCTTGTTGTGGAATTGAATTTATGGCAACCATGGCCAGCAATTACGACTTAGCGCGTTTTGGATCCGAGCGTTTGAGTTTTTCTCCTCGTCAGGCTGATATGCTAATGGTGATGGGAACGATTGCAAAAAAAATGGGACCAACACTGCGCCAGGTGTACGAACAAATGGCAGAACCGAAATGGGTTTTATCTGTTGGGGCTTGCGCCAGTAGCGGTGGAATATTTGACACTTATAGTGTGCTGCAAGGTATCGACCGTATTATTCCTGTTGACGTATATGTTCCGGGCTGCCCCCCTCGTCCGGAACAAATCATCGAAGGAATTTTAAAAATTCAGGAGTTGGCTAAAAACGAATCACTACGCCGCCGCCAATCACCGGAATACAAGCGCTTATTAAACAGTTACGGAATGGAATAATCCCGTTAAGAAATTTCAAACATGAACAAAGAAGAATTACTAAATAAAATTTCAGAGAAGCTTAACGCCGATCTTCCCGGAGCTTTGGAAAAGGCCGAAGTGCTTTACGATTTTCCTGTGTTTTATATTCATAAAGATAAAATTCATGCCGTTTTAAGTTTATTAAAAAACGAACCTGAATTTAATTTTCATTTCTTAACCGACCTAACCGGTTTTCAAACTGCCGACGAAAAACAACTGGGTGTAATTTATCATTTACACAACATGCCAAAAAATTATCGTGTGCGCATCAAAACTTTTTTCGACATCAATAAACCTGAAATACCAACTGCAACCGACTTATGGCCGGGCGCTAATTGGATGGAACGCGAAACCTACGATTTCTTCGGCGTAAAGTTTAAAGGTCACCCAAATTTAAAACGTATTTTAAATGTGGATGAAATGGATATTTTCCCTCTGAGAAAAGAATATCCTTTGGAAGACCAATCACGCGAAGACAAATCTGACAAAATGTTTGGCCGTTAATTTTTGACTTATAATAATTCACTCGCATGAGTAAGAAAGAAAATAAAAATATTACAAATGAGCAGGTAGAGGAAAAAGAATATTCCATTCTTAACCTTGGTCCTACTCACCCTGCTACACACGGTATTTTCCAAAATGTGTTGAAGATGGATGGTGAAATTATTCACGAAGCCACTCCAACTGTTGGATACATTCACCGTGCTTTCGAAAAATTAGCAGAACGTCGTCCGTATAATCAAATTACGCCAATCACCGACCGTTTAAATTATTGCTCTTCACCAATCAATAACATGGGTTGGGAAATGACCGTTGAAAAATTATTAGGCATACAAACACCTAAGCGTGTTGATTACATGCGCATCATCATTATGGAATTGGCGCGTATTGCTGATCACTTGGTGTGTAACTCTGTAATTGGTGTGGATGCCGGCGCTATGACCGGATTCCTTTACATTTTCCAATGGCGTGAAAAAATTTATGATATCTATGAATCCATTTGCGGCGCACGATTAACAACAAACATTGGCCGTATTGGTGGTTTTGAAAGAGAGTGGAGCGATAAAACATGGAATTTAATCAACGACTTTGTAAAAGGATATCCAAAAGCGCTTCAAGAGTTTGCGAATTTATTAGAACGTAATAAAATTTTTATGGATCGTACCATTAACTGCGGACCAATTAGCGCAGAGATGGCTTTACAATACAGTTTCACGGGACCTAACTTACGTGCAGCAGGTGTTGATTACGATGTGCGCGTAATGAATCCATATTCTTCTTATCAGGATTTTGATTTTATTGTTCCTGTTGGTACTAGCGGCGATACTTACGATCGTTTTATGGTTCGTCAGGAAGAAATGTGGCAAAGCTTAAAAATTATTGAGCAAGCCATTAAGAATATGCCAAAGGATCAACCATTCCATGCAAATGTTCCGGAGTTTTATTTACCACCGAAGGAGCAAGTTTATAACAACATGGAAGCTTTAATTTATCACTTCAAAATCATTATGGGCGAAACAAACATTCCTAAAGGAGAAGTTTACCATTGTGTAGAAGGCGGTAACGGAGAGTTGGGCTTTTATTTAGTGAGTGATGGCGGACGTACACCATTCCGTTTACATTTCCGTCGTCCATGTTACATCTACTATCAGGCTTATCCTGAAATGATAAAAGGAAGCATGTTAAGTGATGCAATTATTACAATGAGTAGTATGAATGTAATTGCGGGAGAGTTAGACGCATAAAAATTATTAATACATTTCTGGTTTGTAACAAGAAACAAGGAACCCGAAATAATAAATATTAAAAATGGGAGCACAAGTACACGGAACACAAGAATTCGATGCCAAAAAAAGAGCTGAGGTAAAATTCAGCGATGCGGCAATGGAAACTGTAAAAACAATTATCAGTCGTTATCCTGCAGGAAAACAAAAATCTGCTTTGTTGCCTGTTTTACACGTTGCACAAGCTGAGTTTGGCGGATGGCTAAGTCCTGAAGTTATGGATTACGTTGCCTCTGTATTAAACATTAAACCAATTGAGGTTTTTGAAGTGGCCTCCTTTTATACCATGTATAATTTGAAGCCGGTTGGTAAATGTACTCTTGAAATTTGTCAAACCTCTTCATGTTGGTTATGTGGAGCGGAAGACATCATCAAATACATTGAGAAAAAATTAGGAATAAAAGTAGGAGAAACTACACGCGATGGCATGTTTACTTTAAAAGTTGCCGAGTGTTTAGGAAGTTGCGGAACTGCTCCTATGATGCAATGTGGCGCAAGCTTTCATGAAAATTTAACCTACGAAAAAGTGGATGCTATCATTGAAAAATACAAAAGCGAAGGTCGCTTGAGAAGTTACACTGATTTAGACTATAACAATACATTATAATAATTTGTAATGGGAAGAAAGCTATTAATACATAACGATAAAGTTCCAGGAATTCACACTTTGGAAGTTTATCGCGCTCATGGTGGTTATGCATCTGTTGAGAAAGCACTAAAAACAATGACGCCTGATCAAGTTACTGATGAGGTAAAAAAATCAGGATTACGCGGTCGTGGTGGCGCGGGTTTCCCAACCGGACTTAAATGGAGTTTCTTAGCGAAGCCCGAGGGTGTACCTCGTTATTTAGTTTGTAACGCCGATGAATCCGAACCGGGTACATTCAAAGACCGTTATCTGATGGAGAAAATTCCTCATGCATTAATTGAGGGAATGATTACTTCTTCATACGCCTTAGGAGCAAACACATCTTACATTTATATCCGCGGTGAGTATTTTTATGTATCCCGTATTTTAGAACAAGCTATCCGTGAAGCTTATGCTGCAGGTTGGTTAGGGAAAAATATTTTAGGAACGAATTACTCTTTAGATCTTTCTGTTCAAGTTGGTGGTGGCGCTTATATCTGCGGTGAGGAAACAGCATTATTAGAATCATTAGAGGGAAAACGTGGTAATCCGCGTATTAAACCTCCGTTTCCTGCTGTGGCAGGTTTGTGGGGATGTCCTACTGTAGTTAATAACGTAGAGACCATTGCGGCAGTTTGTCCAATCGTTATGATGGGCGGAGAAGAATATGCAAAAATCGGAATTGGAAAATCAACCGGTACTAAATTAATTTCTGCTTCAGGGCACATTAACAAACCCGGAGTTTATGAAATTGAATTAGGCGTGCCTGTAGAAGAATTTATTTACAGTGAAGAATATTGTGGTGGAATCCGTAATGGAAAAAAATTAAAAGCTGTTGTTGCGGGCGGTTCGTCCGTTCCTATTCTTCCTACTGAATTAATTTTAAAAACAGCGAAAGGTGAACCTCGTTTAATGACTTACGAAAGTTTATCTGACGGTGGATTCCAAACAGGCACCATGTTAGGTTCCGGCGGATTCATAGTTATGGATGAAGACACCAGCATCGTTAAAAATTTATTTACGTTCTCCCGTTTCTATCATCACGAAAGCTGCGGACAATGTTCGCCATGTCGTGAAGGTACAGGATGGATGGAAAAAATATTAAAGAAATTCTTGAACGGAACTGCTACTGAAGCCGACGTTGATTTATTGTGGGATATACAAAGCAAGATTGAAGGAAAAACGATTTGTCCTTTAGGTGAAGCTGCTGCTTGGCCGGTTGCTGCCGCAATTCGTCACTTTAAACACGAATTTTTAGAAATAGCGAGAAATAAAAAGTTTAACGACGTTAGTCATTACGAGAGATTAAAAAAGAAAACGGTTGCTTAAATCGTTGACTAATATTTTATAATATGCCAAAAGTTACCATAGACGGAATAGAAATTGAAGTGCCAAAAGGTACTACGATTTTGCAGGCAGCGCGTATGATTGGTCCGGAGGTTGCTCCACCAACAATGTGCTATTATTCTAAATTAAAAACATCAGGTGGATATTGCAGAACTTGTATCGTAAAAGTTACAAAAGGTTCAGCGCAAAACCCAAACCCAATGCCAAAACCTGTGGCGTCATGCCGCACCGAGGTAATGGACGGAATGGAAGTACAAAATGTTACTTCACCTGAAATTGTGGAAGCGCGTAAAGGTGTTGTTGAGTTTCTATTAATCAATCACCCTTTAGATTGTCCGGTTTGTGATCAGGCAGGAGAATGTAAGTTACAGGATTTAGGTTACGAACACGGTTCTGTAAAAACACGCTACGAATTTAAACGTCGTGAATACGACATGATTGATATTGGCGATAAAATTAAATTGCACATGAATCGTTGCATTTTATGTTATCGCTGCGTAAAAACCTGCGAACAATTAACCGATGGACGTGTTCATGGTGTTGTTCACAGAGGAGATGCTGCAGAAATTTCTACATACATTGAAAAAGCCATCAATAACGATTTTTCAGGAAACGTAATTGATGTTTGTCCCGTTGGTGCTTTAACTGACAGAACTTTCCGTTTCAAAAGCCGTGTATGGTTTACAAAGCCTGTGGATGCTCACCGTAAGTGCGATAAGTGTTGCGGCAAAACCCGTGTTTGGTTAAAAGGAGAAGAAGTGTTGCGTGTGACAGCGCGTAAAGATCAGTGGGACGAAGTAGAAGATTTCATTTGCAACTCGTGTCGTTACGATCACAAGAAAAAATCAGATTGGACAATTGAGGGCCCTAGCCCAATTAGCCGTCAGTCGGTAATTTCTCAAAATCATTACGAGCACTTAAACGAGTTAAAAGTACAGGCCTTAAAGCAACAAAAGGCTTTAGGATTTATGGATATTAATAAACGACCTTAATTATGATAAGTTTTATAATTTATAAAGCCATTATTTGCTTAGTTGTTTTTCTTCTTTCATTAGGAGTAGCAGCTTATGCAACATTATGGGAAAGAAAATTCGCGGCGTTTTTACAAGACCGTGTTGGTCCGGATAAGGCGGGACCATGGGGATTGTTACAGCCCTTAGCCGACGGTGGAAAAATGTTTTTTAAAGAAGAAATTATTCCGAACGTGTCGAATCGTTTCTTGTTTATTCTTGGTCCGAGTTTATTTATGTTAACCGCACTCATGACGGGTACAGTAATTCCTTGGGCAAAGGATGTAAACATTGGCGGACAAACTTACTCTTTACAAATTACCGACATTAACATTGGTGTATTGTATTTATTAGGTGTTGTTTCCATTGGCGTATACGGTATCATGATTGGCGGTTGGGCATCCAACAACAAGTATGCGTTACTTGGCGCTATCCGTGCGTCATCGCAAATGATCAGTTATGAAATCGCGATGGGGATTTCAATCATTGCTTTAATTATTACAGCAGGTGGTACTTTAAGTATTCGTGAAATAATTGCGCAACAAGATGCGGGCCTTGCTAATGTTGTTTATCAGCCATTAGGTTTTCTAATCTTCTTCGTTTGTGCTTTAGCAGAAACAAATCGCGCGCCATTTGATTTACCGGAGTGTGAAAGCGAATTAGTGGGTGGTTATCATACTGAGTATTCTTCCATGAAGTTAGGATTGTTCTTATTCGCGGAATACATCAACATGTTTATTTCATCAGCGATTATGGCCGGCTTTTATTTTGGAGGATATAATTTCCCTTTTGCTCAGGAGCTTTATGATGCTATGGGATTACAAGAAGGTAGCTGGATAATTTCATTAATTGGATTTGGCGCTTACTTCACTAAAATTTTCATTTTCATTTGTGTGTTCATGTGGGTGCGTTGGACTTTACCACGTTTCCGCTATGACCAATTAATGAATTTAGGTTGGAAAACATTACTACCGTTATCGTTATTAAACTTAGCGATTACAGTGGTGGTAGAATATTTAAGAGGAAACATTCATATATAATTGAAACAGATAGTAAAAATAATAGTTGGAGTTTTAGAGGCCGCTGAGCTTTATGTCATCATCGGAATTTCTATTCTTTCCATCTTTAAATAACATAATATGCAACTGACAAACAGAAGCAAAGTAGTATCGAACAAGGAACAAAACTTCATGGAAAGATTATATCTTCCTGCGGTAGCTAAAGGTATGCTAATTACAGCAAGCCACTTGTTTAAGAAAACACCTACAACAAAATATCCGGAGCAAACACGACCGATGGCACCTGTGTACCGCGGACAACACGTTTTAAAGCGTGATGAAAACGGAGCAGAGCGTTGTACGGCTTGCGGTTTATGTGCCGTAGCTTGTCCCGCAGAAGCCATTACCATGGAAAGCGCTGAAAGAAAAAAGGGAGAAGAGCATTTATACAGAGAAGAGAAATACGCGAAAACATATGAGATTAATATGTTGCGTTGTATCTTCTGCGGATTATGCGAAGAAGCTTGTCCGAAAGAAGCCATTTTCTTAACCGACAGAATTGTAGATGCAGAATATGAGCGTGAAGATTTTGTGTATGGTAAAGATAAATTAGTTGAGAAAACAGATAAGCGTATTGATGTAAGCAAACGTCAAACCTTAGAAGTAGCGGAATTCAAAAAAATTGCCGGAACAAAACATAACACGCTTTGGGATGGTAAAAAACAATTAAAAGACAAACACTAAGATATTATGTTAGGTTATACAATTACACAGTGGCTATTTGGGATACTTTCTTTCCTGGCCATCATGTTTGGTTTAATGGTGGTGTTTAGCCGTAATCCGGTTAACAGCGTGCTTTATTTGGTAATGACTTTCTTTTGCATCGCCGGACATTACTTATTATTAAACGCACAGTTTTTAGCAATCGTACATATAGTTGTGTATGCCGGTGCTATCATGGTTCTCTTTTTATTCGTGATCATGTTAATGAACTTAAATGAAGACACAGAACCTCAGCGTACGTGGTTAAGCAAAATCATTGCTGCTGTGGCAGGCGGATTAATGTTGTTTGTCATGGTGGGTTCTTTAAAAGGAGCCGGCGATATGGGCTTACAACAATATGGTAATGCGCAAATCGGTTTTGTAAAAAACTTAGGTGCTGTTTTGTTCAAAGACTTTTTATTCCCTTTCGAAATTGCTTCGGTATTGTTATTAGCCGCCATGGTTGGCGCTATTATGATTGGTAAAAAAGAAGCTGGAGAATCGTAAACTATTAAAAGAAGAAAAGATGTTAAACGGAATTTCTATAAACTACTATATATTGCTCAGCGCAGTATTATTTATTATCGGAGCGGTTGGCGTAATGGCCCGCCGTAACTCCATTATTATTTTTATGTGCATTGAGTTAATGTTAAACGCAGTTAATTTAATGTTGGTGTCGTTTTCCACTTTGCACAACGATGCTAAAGGACAAGTTTTTGTATTTTTTATTATGGCAGTAGCCGCAGCAGAAGTAGCTGTAGGTTTAGCTATCTTAAGTATGATATACAGAAATATTAAAAATATTGACACAGACTTATTAAGTAATTTGA
Organism: Bacteroidota bacterium; assembly: GCA_017303905.1. Classification (NCBI taxonomy): domain Bacteria; kingdom Pseudomonadati; phylum Bacteroidota; species Bacteroidota bacterium. Next base: position 494,959 of record JAFLBH010000001.1, on the reverse strand, counting down.
AAAATTAGTTTTAGGTATTTATGATTAAATTAATTGCATTAGTTCCGTTATTTCCTTTAATCGGTTTTTTAATAAACGGGTTTTTCGGGAAAAAATTAAGCAAAGGCTTGTCGGGTGGAATCGCCTCGGTAAGTGTTTTAGCTTCTTTTATTGTGGCTGTTTTAGCGTTTCTGGAATTGGAACACTCTACCAATAAATCTCACGTTGTAGAGTTGTTTTCTTGGATAAGCGCCGATACTTTAAATATTCCATTTGAGTTTTTATATGATCCTTTATCGGCGTGGTTCTTATTAATCATTACCGGTATTGGTTTTTTAATTCACATCTACTCTACCGGATACATGCATGATGATGCCGGTTTCTCCCGCTTCTTTACTTATTTAAATCTCTTCGTGTTCTTCATGTTATTACTTGTAATGGGTAATAATTACTTAATCGTGTTTGTAGGTTGGGAAGGTGTTGGATTGTGTTCTTACTTACTAATTGGTTTCTGGTTTAAAAATCAGGCTTACAACGACGCGGCAAGAAAAGCGTTTGTCATGAATCGTATTGGTGATTTAGGCTTTTTATTAGGTATTATTTTAATTTTTGTTTCTTATGGAAGCATCAGCTACGGTGATGTTTTTTCGAGAGCGGGCGTAAGCAGTAATGCAGTAGTTACAGCTATCGCTTTATTATTGTTCATTGGCGCGATGGGTAAGAGTGCGCAAATTCCATTATATACTTGGTTGCCGGATGCGATGGCGGGACCTACTCCTGTATCTGCATTAATACACGCGGCAACGATGGTTACTGCCGGTATTTACATGATCGTGCGTTCAAATGTGTTTTATTCTATTTCAGAAGTTGCATCAGAAACCGTTGCAATTGTTGGTGTGGTGACTGCAATTTTTGCAGCTACGATTGGTTTATTGCAAAACGACATCAAAAAGATTTTGGCTTATTCCACCGTTTCTCAATTAGGATTAATGTTCCTGGGATTAGGTGTTGGCGCATTTAGCTCTTCTGTTTTCCACGTAACTACACACGCCTTCTTTAAAGCTTTATTATTCTTAGGCGCGGGTTCGGTTATTCACGCAATGGGCGGAGAACAAGATATTCGTAAAATGGGCGGACTAAAAGGAAAGATTAAAATCACTTATATAACCATGTTATTGGGAACTATTGCGATAAGCGGTATCCCTCCTTTTTCCGGTTTCTTTAGTAAAGACGAAATCTTAGCGCACACCTATGAGCACAGTAAATTACTATGGGTATTAGGAATGATCGCTTCTATGCTTACTGCGTTCTATATGTTCCGTATGTTGTTCTTAACCTTCTTCGGAAAGTTCCGCGGAACACACGAACAAGAGCATCATTTACACGAATCTCCATCAAGCATGACAATTCCTTTGATGGTATTAGCAGCGTTCTCTGTTTTGGGCGGCGCTTTAGGCTTACCTGAATTTTGGCACATGCCTAACTGGATGAGCGAGCATTTAAGCCCGATTATATTACACAAAAACCCTAGCGCTCTCGATCACACTACAGAGTGGACATTAATGGGCTTGGCTATTGTTGCTGCCGGTGTTGTTATCTATTTTGCGCACGCCATGTTTATCACAAACGGTGTATTGCCTTTGGAGAGTGAAGAAAAAATGAAGCCTTGGCAAAAATTAATCTACAATAAATATTATGTAGATGAATTTTATGATGCCGTAATTCGCAAACCGTTAGACTTAATCTCTACAGCGTTTTATAAATTCCTCGACTTACAAGTTATCGACGGCTTAGTAAACGGCGTAGGTTCGATGGTAAAAGGTATAGGAAGCGTGGTTCGCTTATTACAAAGCGGAAACATTGGTTTCTACATCGTAAGCATGGTGTTAGGCGTAATATTAATTTTATTATTCACATTTATTATATAAGAAAAGTATGTTAACCGGATTATTAATCATTCTGCCTCTTGTTGCCTCGTTGCTGGTATTCCTGACAAAGGGAGGAACTGCCCGTACCTTAGCAATGGCTGCTGCTGTTGCAGAATTTGCCTTATCTGTATTTGTTTATTTTCAATTTAAAACCAATCCTGCTGCTGCTAACCTTAGTCTGAATTGTACCTGGGTAGAATCGATGGGAATAAAGTTTGCTGTTGGAATAGACGGAATTAGTATGTTGCTTATTCTCTTAACAACATTCTTAGTTCCATTAATCATCTTGTCGTCTTACCAAAATAATTATGACAAGCCTAATGCGTTTTACTCGCTCATTTTATTAATGCAAATGGCGTTGGTTGGAGTGTTCGCTGCTAACGACGGTTTTTTATTTTATGTGTTCTGGGAATTAGCGCTTATTCCTATTTACTTCATTTGCTTATTGTGGGGCGGAGAAAACCGAGGCATGATTACATTTAAGTTTTTTGTGTACACGCTATTTGGTTCTTTATTTATGTTAATCGGTTTAATTTATTTATATAACCACACCGGTTCTGTTAGCGGAATTAAATCTTGGGCTATAAACGATTTATACGCTGCAGGAAAAAGTTTAAATATCGATCAGCAGTCTGCGGTGTTTTGGATGATTTTCTTAGCCTTCGCTATTAAGATGCCGATCTTCCCATTACACACTTGGCAGCCGGATACCTATGTTACCGCGCCTACTCAAGGAACCATGTTATTGTCGGGTATCATGTTAAAGATGGGAACCTTCGGGGTAATTAAATGGTTATTGCCGGTTGCGCCTTTAGCATTAGAGAAATGGGGCGGAACAGCAATTTTATTATCGTCTATCGGAATTGTTTATGCGTCTTGCATTGCCATTGTTCAAAAAGATTACAAGCGTTTAATCGCTTATTCTTCTATCGCGCACGTTGGATTAATTTCTGCGGGAATTTTATCTGCCAACCAACAAGGTGTACAGGGTGCGGTGATTCAAATGTTAAGTCACGGTGTTAACGTAGTTGGTTTGTTCTTAATCGCTGATATTTTATTGCGCCACACCGGTACACGTGAAATCGAAAAGTTAGGCGGCATCCGAAATATGAACGGACAGTTTTCTGTTTTATTTCTGATTATAATGTTGGGCTCTGTTGCACTTCCGTTAACGAATGGTTTTATTGGTGAGTTTTTATTAATCAATGGCGTTTACCAATATAGCGCAGGTGTTGCTGCTTTCGCTGGACTTAGCGTCATCTTAGGCGCGGTTTATATGTTACGCTCTTATCAAAAAATTATGTTAGGCGAAAAACCAAGTACCGGCGTGGAGTTTGGTTCGTTAGCAACCAGTGATAAAGCTGTATTAATTATCGTTTGTGTAGTTATCATTGCATTTGGTGTTTATCCAAAACCATTGAATGATTTGGCTGAACCGGCAGTAAAAACTTTATTGAGCACTTTAAAATAATATTGAGAACAGAAATTTGAATTTGATATGAAAGGACTTTTAATTGTAAGCGGACTTGGTATTTTGGCAATGATGGCCGAAATTTTTAAGTTTAAAAAGCTATTGTTTCCTCTTGTGCTATTAGGCATTTTAGGCGCCTATGTGGCCAACTTTATGGAATGGAATAACGGCTTCAGCATTGCTGTATTTGATAACATGATTGCTTTTGATAAAGTGGCTCTTGCTTTCAGCGGAGTTATTTTGGCAACGGCTTTTTTCTGGTTCATCATGGCTAACGATTATTTTGAAGACATGCCAACTGTGGTTGACCATTTCTCGTTAGTACTGTTTGCCTTAACAGGCGCTTTAATGCTTACCGCGTTCAAAAACATGACGACTTTATTCTTAGGAATAGAAATTATGAGTATTCCGCTTTATGTTTTAGCCGCCAGCAAAAAGAAAGATGTAAAATCAAATGAAGCAGGATTTAAATATTTAATCATGGGCTCCTTCGCCAGTGGTTTTTTATTATTTGGCATTGCATTAGTTTACGGCGCGACAGGAAGTTTTGATTTAATGGAAATCCGCGCAAAGATTTCTGAAATGGGAAGCGGAATGCCTTCCTTCTTCTATGCGGGTATCATCATGATGCTTATTGCTATGTTATTTAAAGTTTCAGCTGCGCCGTTTCATTTCTGGGCTCCGGATGTTTATCAAGGCTCTCCAACTGTCATTACTGCGTTGATGAGTACGGTGGTTAAAACCGCTGCCTTTGCTGCTATTCTGCGTTTGTTTATGATTGCTTTCGGCGGAGTGAGCGAAAGTTGGTCAATGGTGCTTGCAAGCGTAATTGCGTTGTCGTTAGTGATTGCCAACTTCAGTGCAGCTGTTCAAACCAACGTAAAAAGAACTTTAGCTTTTTCAAGTATCAGTCACGCGGCATTTATGCTAATGGTTGTATTAGCTAACTTAAGAAGCAACGCAACGCTTGATGCGCTTTTATATTATTCCTTAGCCTACTCTATTGGTTCTATTGCTGCATTTGGCATTATATACAACGTCACTAAAAATGGCGACGAAACTTTTGATTCATTTAACGGTCTTGGCAAACGCAATCCATTAATGGCTGCCTGTATGGTTATAGCCATGCTATCATTAGCCGGTATTCCTATTACAGCAGGTTTCTTCGCAAAATACTTTGTGTTTACAACCATGATTGGCACGGGTTACAAGTGGTTATTAATTTTAGCCATTCTTACTTCTGCTGTTGGTGTTTATTACTATTTCAAAGTAATTATCGCCATGTATTTTAAACAAGCAACTACTGACGAGCCTGTCGCAATTGAATTGTCCCAAAAGGTAGTCATGATTTTAACAACCCTCTTTACATTAGCATTAGGCGCCGTTCCCGGATTTGTAGCCGAGATGTTTAAATTTTAATTTTCTTTATGAACTAATTAAAACCCGCGCGTAATTTACGGCGGGTTTTTTCGTTATATTTAATTATGCGTTTTTGGCTTTTGATAATTCACCTACTTTGCTTTAACGGTCTCTTCTCACAAAAAAAGACCGACACGCTTCGTTTATATTATGAAATTAATGAAACCTCATCAGAACTAAATTATTCGCGTATCGACTCTGCCATTAAAGCTTTAAAAGGGAAATATGCCGACGTTGCAATTTATGGTTTTGCTGATTTTCTTCACCTCAACGATTATAATCTGGCACTTTCTCAAGAACGGGCGCTCAACATTAAGAACTATCTTTTAAAAAAAAGCAAGCCCTCACAGTTTAATGTTTATGCGTGCGAAGGAAAGGGAGAAGTTCATTCGCAAGATAACGGAAACAAGGAGGGAGATCCTAAACAACGTCGTGTAGACATTTATTTTGAACCCATAGTAACAATTAATGTGGCTGATGATAAACTAGAAACACCAAAAGAAAAAGAAACTACAGAAGAAAAGAAAAACATTGAACAATTAAGTGCAGGCGAAAGCATGGCGCTAGAAGGTTTAGGCTTCGAGCCAGGAAGACATTTTGTGTTGAAATCCTCTGAGCCTGTTCTGCAGAAATTGCTACAAACACTCAAACAAAACAAATCTCTTAAAATAGAAATACAAGGTCATGTGTGTTGTACACAAAACGGTGCCGACGGAATGGATCTTGACACGCGCGAAATGAAACTTTCGGAAAACAGGGCAAAGGCCATTTATGATTATCTTATTAGTAAAGGAATTCCAAAGAGCCGATTAAGCTATAAAGGCTTCGGTCGTACAAAACCAAAATACGAATTAGAACTCACTCCCGAAGAAGAACAAGCCAATCGCCGTGTAGAAATCATGATACTGGAAAAATAATATTTTCTTCTGATTTTTTTCATTTGGTTGTGTAATCAACTTTATTATCTTGCATAACGATGAAACAAGGTTTGAGCTCGGCAGAAGCATCCGCCAGATTAAAAAAATTCGGATTCAACGAATTGCCTTCGGCAAAACCACGGACCATCTGGACGATTGCACTGGACGTAATAAAAGAGCCCATGTTTGTTTTACTGCTTTCGTGCGCTGGCCTCTATGTTCTTTTAAGTGATTATGGAGAGGGATTGTTTATGTTCTCCAGCATTCTTCTCATGATTGCCATTACCTTCTATCAATCACAAAAAACAGAAAGAGCATTAGAAGCGCTTAAATCACTCGCTTCTCCGCGCGCATTAGTTGTACGCGATGGTGAAAAAATTAAAATTGCAGGAAGAGAAGTTGTTCCCGGTGATATTATTATTTTAAATGAAGGCGATCGGGTTCCTGCTGATGGAACTCTGCTCACTAGCACACATCTCAATATAGATGAATCGATGTTAACGGGCGAATCGTTGCCTGTTCTAAAATCCGAATTATCGGATTCACAAAACAAAATATTCAGTGGTACACTTGTGGTACAGGGTTATGGTGTGTTTGAAGTAACGGCCACAGGCCCCCAAACTGAATTTGGAAAAATTGGGCGGGCACTCGACGCAATTGAAAGTGATCAAACACATTTACAGAAAGAAATGAAAGTGGTTATTAAACGCTTTTTTATGGCGGGCATTTTCATTTGTGTTCTAATGGTGTTAATGTTTTATTTTACGCGTGGTGAATTCTTGCAATCTCTACTAAGCGGTTTGTCTGCCGCCATGGCCATTTTACCTGAAGAATTTCCTGTTGTACTGACCGTATTTCTTGCCTTGGGTTCCTGGCGTTTATCTAAAAAAAATGTGCTCACCAGAAAACCATCTGCCATTGAAACATTAGGATCGGCTACAGTTTTGTGCAGTGATAAAACAGGCACCATCACACAAAACAAAATGGAGTTAAGCGCAATTTATAACGGCACTAAACTAATTGATAAAAAAGAGTTTGATGAAAGAATAAGAGAAATTTCAGTGTGTGCCCATTTAGCCTCACGGCCACAATCGGCCGACCCTATGGAGAAAGCCATCAGTGATGTTGGTGAAAAATTTCACGATACAGAAAATAATTATTCATTCGTTCAGGAGTTTCCGCTTAGTAATAAATTAAAAACCATGAGTCGCGTTTTTAAATCCGCCGACTCGTCTTTAAAAATTTTCACCAAGGGCGCTCCAGAAGATGTTTTTAAATTATGTCAACTATCCAACGACGATCAACAAAAATACCATACCGCCATAAATGATATGGCCGCACGCGGACTTCGTGTTTTAGCAGTTGCGAAAGCGGATTATAAAGAAACAGCACTTCCCAAAAACCAAGAAGAATTTAATCTGACTTTGATTGGACTAATTGGGTTAGAAGATCCTATTCGGTCGGAAGTTCCAAATGCCATTAAAGAATGTTATGAAGCGGGAATTAAAGTTATTATGATTACCGGTGACTTTCCATTAACAGCAAAGGCTATCGCGACAAAAGCAGGATTAAAAGAATCAGGACGGGTGGTAACGGGTGATGAAATAAATAATTGGAGTGATGAAGAATTACAACAAAAAATTAATTCCATAAATGTTTTTGCTCGCGTGGTGCCAGAACAAAAACTGCGAATCATAAAAGCCCTGAAAAACAATAATGAAGTTGTAGCCATGACCGGAGACGGCGTGAATGATGCGCCCGCTCTTAAAGCCGCCGATATTGGAGTAGCAATGGGTAAAAAAGGAACAGATGTTGCGCGGGAGGCTTCTTCATTAGTGTTGCTGGATGACAACTTCGCTTCTATCGTAATGGCTATTCGTTTGGGTAGAAAAATTTATGATAATCTTCAAAAGGCGATGTCGTATATAATGGCCATTCACGTTCCTATTATTGGTTTAACTTTGTTGCCGGCTTTTTTTTCCAATATGCCACTATTGTTATTACCACTTCATATTATTTTTATGGAATTGATTGTTGATCCTATTTGTTCCATTGCGTTTGAATCCGAGCAAGAAGAAAAATCGATTATGCAACGTAATCCCAGACCAATTGATGAACGATTTTTTGGTTTTAAAAAAGTAATCGGCAGTGCCATTAACGGAACTCTTCTTTTTATAATGGTTCTTGTTGTTTTCTATTTATCACTTAAAGAAGGTCATGATGAAAAAGAAGCAAGGGCCATCTCCTTTAGCGCGCTTATAATCGGGAACGTTTTTCTAATTCTATCGCAACTCTCAAAAACCCGAAGTTTTATTTCTGTATTGCTCGAGAAAAATACCTCGCTGATTATTTTATTATCGGTTGCCTTAGTATTGTTAGGTGTTATAAATTTCTTACCAGGATTCACGGTATTGTTCGGAATGACAAACCCGGGTGTTGCGCATTATATTCCGGCATTGATTGGCGGCGGAGCGCTTCTTTTTATTTTAGAAACAATTAAGCTTTTAGAATTAAAACGCAACTAAAAAAGCGGACCGGAGCCCGCTTTCATTCTGCATAAAATTCTTTATTTTGTTGCTACTGTATTTCCGCTTAAAATATTTTTTATGTTGCCGGCTATTTCAGGATTGTTATCTTTTAAAATTTCAACCGCTTTTGTTTGCTTACTAATGGCAACACCTTCCTTTTCCTCTGCATTCACTAAGCTTCCTAATTTAGATGCTGTAGTTGGCATGGCGTAGGCTTCTTCACGCATTTCTGTCGCAAGGCGCATGTTTTGTCCTGCATCAAACATAAGTTCTTTAACGCGCGCTTCTACTTCTTCCTCGCTATTGCTTATTGCTAAAATAGCATTGAGGTTTTCTTTATTGATTGTAAATGTTTCTTTGTTGATTTTGCCGGCGATTTCGGCAGCCTTAATTTGATTGGCTTCGGCTTGCTTAGCAATAATGTTTGCTTGTTTTAAGAGAACTTCTTTTTCAACACCGTTTCTTGTCTCTGCTTCGTTGTATAAAAACTTAGCATCGCTTAAAAGGCCTTCCGCTTGTTTTAATAACTCTGTGCGGCTATCGTGACTATAATAAACGTTGTTTTTGGCCTCTTCCACAACGTTCGTGTTGGTACTAATTCTAAATTCCTTTGGGAGATCTTGCTGATTAACCGACTTGCCTCCAAGTATTGGAAGTGCGCGTTCAGTTTGGTTGCCTGGTGTTTGGCCGTTTACCATTACCTGAATGGTAAGAGCCAACAATGTTGTTAAGTAAAAATTTGTTTTCATAACGAATGAGTTTTAAATAAATGATTGTTTTCATGTGAATATGATTGATGAATGAATAAATGATTGGATTGTTGTCTTTGCTATTTACCAGCCCTTGCTGAAAAATCAACTCGGGTTTCGGGTATGCTTGGGGTTAAGGTTTACTTTTTGTACGCTATCAATTAAAAAAGGTTCGGTTTTTTAACGATTTAAGTTAACAAGCCCTTGTTAATTGCATCTTTTTGCGTTAATTTAAATCTTTTTAGAAGCGGTGTTTTCCCAATGAAAAGTTTGATTTGTTCACTTAATTCAAAATATATACACGCCAACCTGGCGGTGAGGCTTCTTTATGAATTAAACAAAGAGCAATCCGGTCTCCGTTGGAAAGAATTTACCATTAAAGAAAATCCGGATGATATAGTAGATTACTGCAAAGAGTACGATCTTGTCGCGTTTAGTTGTTATATATGGAATATCACGCAAACCTTATTGGTCTGCGAAAAATTAAAGGAGATAAATCCAAAAATTAAAATTCTGTTAGGCGGACCCGAAGTAAGCTATGATTACCAAAATGTCATTTCAAAAAATTTTATAGACTATATCATTGTTGGTGAAGGTGAAATTGCTTTTAAAGAATTTTTAAATGCTTTTCCAAACGTGAATTCTGTTCGCTCTTTAGTTTATAAATCCGGTGATGCAATCATTGAAAGTCCGTCCGCTCCCATTTTTGATGTGAAGGAGTTTGAAGACTTAATGCCCTATCAAAGCGACAATGTTGAGGAATTAAAAAACAAAGTTCTTTATATAGAAACTTCAAGGGGTTGTCCGTACAAGTGTGAGTTTTGTTTGGCGAGCCTCGATAATAAAGTCCGCTATCTGCCACAAAAGCATATTGAACAAACCTTGCTTTATTTAATGGAACACGGTCGTGTTATAAAGTTTCTCGACAGAACCTTTAACATGAAGCGCGATTTTACATTGTGGGTTTTTAATTTCATTCTTGAAAATCATAAACCGGGCAATGTGTTTCAATTTGAAATTACGGCTGACATTCTTCATCCCGATATTATTGCCTTCATAAAAGAAAAAGTCCCGAAAGGTTTATTTCGTTTTGAAATTGGCATTCAAACAGTCAATCAAAAGGCTAATTTGGAAGTAAGCCGAAAACAAAACTTTGAAAAAACAAAACAAATTATTCTAAGTATCTATGATTACGTGGAGCTGCATTTGGATTTAATTGTTGGATTACCTTTAGATTATTGGGACGACATTAAATACAGCTTTGAAGAGGTGTTTAAATTATTTGCGCCCGAATTGCAGTTAGGTTTTTTAAAATTTTTGAAAGGCACGCCTGTTCGCTATAAATATAAAGAGCATGGGTTTGAATTTGATGAAAACCCGCCTTACCAAATTATCCGAAGTAATTATCTTTCGGAAGAAGAACTTTCTCAAATCGTAAAACAGGAACACGCCTTAGAAATTTACTGGAACAAAAAAAGAGCGATTAACACACTGCGTTATGTCACACAAAAATATGGCAGTTTCGATTTTCTATTGGGACTTGGGGCTTTTTTCGGTACAAAAAAGGAATATCACCAATACAGCCTTACCGATGTGTTTGATATTATTACAGATTATGCAAAAATAAATTATCCGGATGATTCTGTATTAAGGGAGCTTATAGCGATAGATTATTATTTACATTATAAAGTAAAACCCAAAACGCTTTACTTGGATGAAGTAGGACGTGAACAAAAGCAACAGATAATACAGGATCACAAGTTAAATCTCCATCAATTCAGATACATTGTTCTTCCGCTGTCTTTTAATTTTGATGATTTTGTACTTAAAAATGAAATCTTTCCGGAATCATATAATTTAATCGTGGAGTACTCAGGCGAAGCGAAGGCGCGTGTAGTTAAACCAGGTGATTTTATTACATGCTAAAACGTTGTTTACATATTTTATTTTTTGCATCGGTTTATGTGCAGGCTCAGGTTTCAATAGTTAAAGGGCCTTATTTACAAACCGGAACACCTAATTCTATCATTGTAAAATGGGAAACCAATGTAAAAACGGACACAAAATTAAGTTATGGAACAAATCCGGCTTCTTTAAATTTAAGTTACACCAACTCTAATTCGGATACGGTTCATCAGGTTTACATCGGCGGTTTAAATCCGTATACAAAATACTTTTACGCCATTGGGGGATCTACGTTTACATTACAAGGTGACACAACTAACTATTTTGTAACTTCTCCTGCCCATGGAACACCGGGAAAGTATCGTTTTTGGATTACAGGCGATTGCGGTAACGGCTCCACGAATCAATTAGATGTTAAAAACAAATATTTACAATATAACGGTAATCGCCTTACCGACGGATGGCTCTTGTTGGGTGATAACGCTTATGATAATGGTCTTGATTCAGAATACAACGCAAAGTTTTTTAACATATACCAAACCGATATTATGAAACACGTGGTACTTTGGCCTTCGCCGGGAAATCATGACTATGCTAATGCTTTAGTTTCACAAAACAACCACGATATCTCATATTATAAAATTTTTAATTTACCATCGGGTGGCGAAGCCGGTGGTGTATGGTCTGGCACCGAAGCGTTTTATTCTTATAATTATGGCAATGTACATTTCGTCGCGTTAGATTCATACGGGCACGAATTAAATCAATATCGCCTATACGATACGTTGGGCCCGCAAATAAGCTGGTTAAAACAAGACTTAGCGGCGAATAGTTTACCTTGGACCGTTGCGTATTGGCATCATCCGCCCTACACCATGGGTTCTCATAATTCAGATACAGAAGGAGAATTAGACAGTATCCGAAAAAATGTTTTACGAATTTTAGAGCGTTACAATGTCGATTTTGTTTTTTGCGGACACAGTCATTCGTATGAAAGAAGTAAATTAATGAAAGGGCACTTTGGTTATGAAAATTCATTTAATGCCACACAACATCATTTAAGTTCATCGAGCGCGCTGTATAACGGCAGCGCTAATTCTTGTCCTTATATTAAAAACAATACAAATAAAGGAACCGTTTATATTGTTACGGGATCTGCCGGTTCCTTAGGCGGACAACAAACAAGTTTTCCGCACGATGCCATGTGTTTTTCGGATGCAACAAACGGCGGCTCTTTAATAATGGACGTGAATGATAACCGTGTTGATTTTAAATTTTTATGCGCCGACGGAATCGTTCGCGATAATTTTACAGTGATGAAAAATGCCGGTAAAGTTTTTACCTATACCTTAACAACAGGACAAAACGCAACGCTCACTGCCTCTTGGCCCGGTAATTATGTATGGAGTAATAGCAGCGACACGTTAAGAAATCATATCATTCAAGTAAATGGAGACACTACTATTTGGGTACACGATGCGTTTAATTGTGTGGCGGATACTTTTCATATAAAAAGTTTTACCGGAGTCAATGAGTTGGAAAATAACAGCATTGGGCTGCGTGCCTTTCCAAATCCAATAAAAAATCAATTTACTCTTGAAATGAATTTGAAAAAAGAAACGTCTCTTTCCGTTAGTTTATTCTCGACGGAAGGGAAGTCTTTTGTTTTAATTAAACAACAAGAATTTGGTCCGGGATTAAAATCGATTCCGATAAATACAGGTGATTTGTATGAGGGAGTTTACTTTTTATCTGTAGAAACCCCAACAAAAAACTATTATAAAAAACTAGTGATAGTGCGTTAATTATTCGGCCGCCTCTTCCAGCTTATCCATTTTCTCTTCTGTAAACTTACCGCTCACGCTTTCTAAAATTTTTCCGTCTTTATCTAAAACATAGAAGAAAGGAATTTTATCATCTTTCACGCCTAACTTTTCTTTCAATCCTTTTATGTCTGTTTTTTCTGTATCCATTATATATGGCCAAAACTCTTTGTCGGTACTGTTTTTAAAATCTTCTGCCACCTTTTTAAAACCGGCAATCATTGGAATAAAAACAAAATTTACATCATAAATTTCAGCCACATCAAAGGTTTTGTTTTCGCCGGGTTTAGTAATAAACGTATTATATAAAGGGTTTAGCCATTTTTTTAACTCTTCTTCAGCGGCGCGGTTGTAGGCAATTCCCACTACTGTGCTTTTTCCGTTTTTAATTGGTAAACCAATGTATTTATCGTTTAAGGTTTTTCCTGAAATGTCGGGAAACGTGGTTCCTTTTTGTGAAAACAGAATTACAGGTGAAATAAGAGCGAGTATTAAAATTATTTTTTTCATTTGGTTAAAATTTAGCAAACATCAATTTTATCAATTCTTCCCTGGTGACGACCGCCTTCAAACTCGGCATTCATATAAGCTTCCAAACAAGCTATCGCCTCCTCTGTACTTAAGTAGCGTGCAGGAAGTGCAATTACATTCGCGTTATTGTGTTGTTTGGCGAGTGCCGCAATTTCAGGCATCCAACACAAAGCGCTTCTAATGCCCTTATGTTTATTCACACTCATGTTTATTCCGTTTCCGCTGCCACAAATTACAATTCCGAAATTACATTCTCCTGAAGCCACGGTATTTGCCACAGCGTGTCCGTGATCGGGATAATCGGCACGATCGTTACTATAACAACCCTTATCAATAACTTGAATACCTTTTGAGCCCAAGTATTTTATTAATTCGGATTTTAAATCAAATCCCGCGTGGTCGCTTCCAATTGAAACTTTCATATTTTTATAATAAATATATGCAAACAAAAATACACTTTGTTGGTAATTAGTAATCCACGTTAATTAACACTTATAACTTATAGGGTTGATTGTAAGCATTAAAAAACTAACAAACATGAAGTATATACGTGTTGAAATGTTTTTTAACGGTTAAGAAAATAAAAACAAAAAGTTAATGGAATGTCGCCGAAAGTTTATATACAACTTGTGTTTCTAACTTTCCAAATAAAAAAACAAATTGTTTGAAGTAATTGTTGTGTGGTTTTGAGCCGTATATTTTATTGCTTTTTCTAAAACTTATTAAAGTTAAATAGTATTAACTGATGTTAATCAACTAAGCTTGGTTTGAGTATCAATACTTTAAAGTTGTATCTTTGTTAATAGCTTGTTAATGGTGTTTGATAACCTATAAATGCAAATTTTAAACGTTTAACTTTTAACAGAACTAACACCTTATAATAATAATACATAATTTATTTAATTAAAGATTATATATATGTATAAAGAACTTTTAGAAAAAGGTTACCTAGAAAAAAAAATTGATCCGGCACTTGATTTGTTTGAAGAAATTGCCCATCTTAAGAAAACGAAAAATGCGGTTATTCTTGCGCACTACTATCAAGATGCTGACATACAAGATATTGCCGACTATATTGGCGATAGTTTGGGTTTGGCTCAGCAAGCTCAAAAAAGTACAGCGGATGTTATTTTATTTGCGGGAGTTCATTTCATGGCCGAAACAGCAAAAATATTAAACCCTTCCAAAACAGTTTTAATTCCCGATTTAAAGGCGGGTTGTTCTTTAGCGGATAGTTGTCCTCCAATACCATTTGAAGCGTTTAAAAAGCAGCATGCTGATCATATTGTAATAACATATATTAATTGTACTGCCGAAATTAAAGCGTTGAGCGATATTATTTGTACCAGTAGTAACGCCGTACAAATTGTAGAGAGCTTACCAAAAGATCAAAAAATAATTTTTGCTCCCGATAAAAATTTAGGCGCTTACATCAATAAAAAAACGGGAAGAAATATGGTTTTATGGGATGGCGCTTGTCAGGTGCATGAGATTTTTTCATTAGAGAAAATTGTGAAATTAAAAGCCACACATCCCAATGCACAATTAATTGCGCATCCCGAATGTGAAGCGGCTATTTTAGAGAAAGCGGATTACATAGGAAGTACCACCGCTCTACTAAATTACAGTAAAAAATCAGATTGTAACGAATTTATAGTTGCTACTGAAACCGGTATTTTACATCAAATGCAAAAAGCAAGTCCTAAAAAAACATTCATTCCAGCGCCACCTAACAATAATTGCGCTTGTAATGATTGTCCGCATATGAAATTAAATACGCTCGAAAAAATATATATTGCTTTAAAATACGGTGAGCCTGAGTTAAAGATGGATGAAAAGCTGATTGAAGCCGCTAAAAAACCCATCTTAAAAATGTTGGAATTATCTGCCAAATTTGGCTTATAAACAGTATATTTAAAGGATAAAGCCGTGGTACTTTTAAAACGACATATTTTAGTTACCATTTTTATTCTTAGTAACGTTTTTGGTTTTTTATCAGCTCAAACAACCAATCCAAACGGTTATAATAAATTCTATTACGATAACGGTGCTTTATCATCAGAAGGTTTAATGAAAGATGGTAAACCGGATGGTTATTGGAAAAATTATCACCGTAACGGTAAAATGAAAATTGAAGGTAACCGTAAAAATTTTCAATTAGACAGTGTTTGGAAATTTTATTCCGAAAATGGTCGACTAACTAAAACCATCAATTATAAAGAAGGAAAAAAAGACGGGTTTGTGTGTAATTATGATACAGCAGAAAAAATTGTTTCTCGTGAAGTTTATGTAAATGATATTAAGCAAGGACTTACCATACACTTCTATCCATCCGGTAAAACTAAACAAACCACACCTTATTTAAATGGTAAACCGGACGGAACATCCTATGAATTATCAGAAGATTCATTAGTTATCGCTATCTATAAATACAAAAACGGCATATTACAAAGTGCAGATAGAGTTAACAGAAAAGATGCTGAAGGAAATAAGCAAGGTATTTGGAAAGAATTTTATAATGATGGTTCCGTAAAAAAAGAAGAACGCTATAATGATAATTTATTGGATGGTTATGTAAAGCAATACGATGAAAAAGGAAACTTAAAGAAAACAGAGAAATTTAACTTAGGAAAACAAATATTAAATGCTCCCGAGTTAGCTGTGCTTGAAATTTATAAAGATTATTATGATGACGGCGTTTTAAAATATGAAGGTCCGTATGCTAATGGCTACCCAGTTGGTACACATTACAAGTACAAAAGAAAATTTCAATGCGATTCTTTATTATACAAGCGCGATGATTCTACAGATGTGTGGATTAAAAAATGGGTATGCCGTAATATCCCGGTACCCGACTCTGCCATTACGTATAATGAAGGAATTATTATTGAACGCGGACCCGTAGATAGTTTACGAAACAAAATAGGAATATGGATGGAGTATCATAATACAGGAGAGTTTAAAGCAAAAGGATTATATGCTAATGATAATCGAATTAACGATTGGATATTTTATTATCCAAACGGTAAAATTGAACAGAAAGGCGTGTATGATAAAAAAGGCCGACCAAAAGGAGTTTGGCGTTGGTATTATGATAACGATGCTTTAATGCGCGAAGAAACATACGTTAATGGTAAACGTGAAGGTGTTATGGTTGATTATTCTGAAGATGGAAAAATATTAACCAAAGGCGAGTATATTGATAACATGAAGGAAGGAATTTGGGTGTATGAAACTCCCGAGTATAAGGAAATTGGTAAATACTCATTAGATAAACAAGATAGTTTATGGCGCAGTTATTACATGCCAAAGGGAAAGCCGCGGTTTGAAGGCCGTTTTATTAACGGAGACCCCGAAGGCTTGCATATATGGTATTATGAAAACGGACTAAAAATGTTTTATGGTAATTATGCCGGCGGATTAAAACAAGGTGATTGGAAATTTTATGACGAGAACGGTTACAACTATTTAACGATTACTTATGAAAATGACATTGAAGTAAAACTTCAAGGAATAAAAATTAAACCCACCTATGAGGAAAGTTTAAGAGATTATTCTACAGCCATTAAAAACAAACCGCAGGAAAACAACAAACAACAAGGTGACTAAGTTAAATGATACTCCGAGCGTAAGTACCGAAACTCTCGACAATTTACCGGTAGCTGCAATTATTTTCGATAATGAAAAAATTCATTATATCAATAAAGCAGGATTTGATATACTTGGTTTAAAGAATCCATCCGGCTTTTTAAAAAAGCAAAGAAGCGTTTTTGATTTTTTACTACCCGCTTTCCATGATCCCATTCGAAAAAATAATATTAAAATTTTAAGCGGTAAACCGTTTGAGAGAATCGATTTTAGTATTAAAACACCATTAGGAAACGTTTGCGATATAGAATCGCGCTCCAACAGAATTTTATTTAATGGAAAGCCGGCTATTCAAACGATCATTCTCGAGATAACAAATCGAAAGCAAAGAGAGCAAGAGTTATTAAGGAAAACGGAATTATTTAATCAAATAAACCGACACGCGAATGATATTTTTTTCAAATTCGAGTTTTATCCCAAACCGCACTTTACGTTTATTAGTGATTCTTTACATGACATTTTAGGTTATAAGAAAAGTGATTTTATTGCTGATCCAAAATTTTATGAAAAAGTCATTCATCCTGAGGACAAACGAAAGTTTATTTTTTCGATCAGCGACTTTAATAAATTTATCAATTCAAAGCAAACAGGAAACACCATTCGTTTTTTTAGAAAAAATAAGTCTACTGTTTGGTTAGAAACGGTTTATACGCCAATAAGAGATTCAAAAGGAAATATTATTTCGATAATCGGAATTAGCCGTGATGTTACTGAGTTTAAAAAAACACAGGATGAGCTTATTAACTCTAATGAAAAGTTCAATTTAATTTCAACGAATGCGCGTGAGATAATTTATTTTTTTACCTATCAGCCCAAACCAAAATACATTTACATGAGCCCCTCTGTAAAGCAAGTGTTAGGTTACGAGCCGGAAGTTTTTTATAAGGACGCTTTTTTTATTAGCAAAAAAACCATTGGTAAAAGCAATGATTTAAAGAGACACGAAGTTATCGCCGCTTCGCAACAAAAGCGAAACGCCTTCAAATCAAAGAGTGTTATTTATCAGGTTAAAAGTGCTGATGGCAAGATATTATGGATGGAAGACAATGTCTCGCCAATAATGGATGAAAAGGGAAAGGTTAAGTTTTTGTTCGGCATTGTAAGAAACATCACTGAGTTAAAAGAGAAAGAAGCGGAATTAAATCAAAAGTGGAGCGACTATCATCAATTATTAAATGAGTCGCCAATGGCCTTTGTTATTCACGACCAAGGAATCTGCCGGATGTGCAACAAGGAGCTTTTGAAAATACTGAAAGCAAAAAATGAGAAGGAGGTCCTCGGAAAAAACTTAATAAACTATATTATTCCTGAGCAACGTCTCCCCGCGCTTGAACGAATAAAGCATGTATTAAATGGTAAGGAACTTGGCTTTAAACCATACAAAATTGTAAATACAAAGAACGAAACCGTTAACATTGAATTAAGATCTGTTCCGGTAAAGTACAACGGAGTGAATTCGGTTTTAACTATTATACAAGACGTTTCGCAAAAGGAAATTTACGAAAAGGAGAGATTGCGTGCTGAGATTGCGGAAGAGCACAACAAGAACCTCATTAAAGAGATTGAGCTTAGAAAAAAGGTAGAAGAAAAATTAAAGCAGCACGAAAAGGAAATTACTTTGCAAGCTGCTAAGCTGAGCGCCATTTTCGAAAGCAGCTCCCATTTAGTTTGGACCGTAAACAATAAACTGGAGCTAACCTACTTCAATAATAATTACAGAAACACATTCAAGAAGAAATACGGCATATTTCCAATTTTAGGAAAACAAGCTTTTGAATTTATTCCTGAAAGTTTTAAAAAAGAAAATAAATCACTTTGGCATCCGTATTATAAGCGCGTTCTGGAAGGCGAGTATGTTGTGTTTGAAAGGCGCGATAAAAACAACAAAGGTGAAGAAATTTTCAGAGAGGTTTTTCTCAGTCCAATTAAAAGCGAAGCCGGAAAGGTTGTTGAAATCGCCTGCTTAGCACACGATGTTACCGATAGTAAAAAGTTTGAAAAGCAAAACATTGAAAAAGCCGCGAAACTAAAAGCTATTTTTGAGAGTGGTACTCATATCATGTGGACCTTCAACAAAGAAAATATTTATACTTCGTTTAATACGAATTTCTCGAACGCCATAAATGATTTATATGGTAAGCGACCGGTTTTGGGAATGCCTTTAGTTACTCCATCCAACCCAAAAGAAAAACAAGAATATTTAAAGTTTTGGGAGGGAAAAGCAGAAAAGGTATTTAAAGGAGAAATTGTTGAGTTCATTACAGAGCGCCTCAACCGAAGAGGAGAAAAAACATTCCGGCAAATTTATTTACATCCTATTTATGATGATAAAAATAATATTTCTGAAGTATCAGGAATGGGAATTGATATCACCGACAAAATATTGAATGAGCAAAAAGTAAAAAACCAAACCGCAAAACTTCAAGCTATTTTTGACGGGGGTTTGCATTACATCTGGACGATTAATCAGAAAAACGAGCTCACGTCTTTTAACCACAACTATTCGCGATTGATAAAATTAGTTTATGGTCTAGAATCAAAATTGGGTACGGTTATCAATAAGGGTAAAATGGTAAGTAAGCGCGCTTATAATGAGTGGTGGAATAATCAATATAAAAAAGCGTTTGCCGGAGAAACTATAAACTTTGAAACAACATTCACCGATAAAAAGAATAATAAAATATTTTTAGAAGTCTTCTTAAATCCGGTTTACGAAGGAGGAAAAATCATTGAGGTTTCCGGAATCGCTCATGACATATCGGACCGAATTAAAAATGCCGAACAAATTAAAGAACAAGCAGCAAAGCTAAAAGCTATTTTTGAGAGTGGAAGCCAATTAATTTGGACAATTAACCACAAAAAGGAAATAACATCCTTTAATCAGAATTATGCAAACGCAATTTATAACCTATATGGATTTTATCCGCAGGAAAACAAAAGTATTCGGCAGTTAGGAAACGGCGCCACTAAACCCTATCAAGAGTTTTGGGATGAAAAATATGAATTAGCCTTCTCGGGAGTTCCGGCAGAGTTTACAACCGAACGCTTTAACCGCGATGGCACTAAAGTATATCGTCAATATGTTTTGTATCCTATCAAAGATCAAAACAATCAAGTGATAGAGGTTTCCGGATTAGGAATTGATATTACGGAGAACAAACGTTACGAAGAAAGAATTACACAGTCACTGAAAGAGAAGGAAATTTTATTGAAGGAAGTTCATCATCGTGTAAAGAACAACATGCAGGTTATTTCAAGTATTCTTAACCTTCAGTCTTCTTACGTAACGGATAATTACGCATTGAATCTATTAAAGGAAAGCCAGAACCGAATTAAAACCATGGCCTATATTCATGAGTCATTGTATCAAAACAAAACGTTCTCGTCCATTAATTTCTCTGATTACGTTACTACTCTAACCAACAACATTCTTCATTCCTATACGGCATCTATTCAAAAGGTAAGGCTCGTGATGGATCTTCAAAAGGTGATTTTAAACCTCGACACATCAATTCCGGCCGGCTTAATCATAAACGAGCTGGTTACCAACTCCATTAAACACGCCTTTAACGACGAAAAAGAAGGAATTATTTTCATAAATTTGTATACTAAAGATAATATCTTATTTTTGGAAGTGTCGGATAACGGAAAGGGCTTCCCTAAAGAGGTGGACTTTAAAAACACCAACTCATTAGGTCTGCAACTTGTTAATACCCTTGTTGAACAATTAAACGGCAACATTGAACTTAAAGAAAATAAGGAAAAGGGCACCGGGTTTTTTATTAATTTCCCAATGTAAAACAGAATGGAAAAGTTGAATATTTTTATAGTTGAAGACGAAAGCATCGTTGCTAAAGACATCCAAAACAACCTTATTAAATTAGGGTATAACGTTTTGGGAATTGCTAATAACGGGAACGATGCCATCGAGCAAATTAAATCCTTAAACCCCGATGTTGTTCTTATGGACATCATGATTAAGGGAGATTTAACGGGAATTGAAGTGGCGGAACAATTACGCAAATTTGTAAACGTGCCGGTTATTTTCTTAACCGCTTACGCCGACGAAAGCACCTTAAGTCGCGCAAAAGTGACCGAGCCCTACGGATATATTTTAAAGCCATTTAAGGAAATTGATTTACACAGTACAATTGAAATGGCCGTGTATAAACACCAAAAAGACGCGGCTCTTCAAAAAGAACGTGATTTTTTATATTCTTTAGTTGAAAATAAAGACGGCACTCAGAATGATATTTTGTTTGTGAAAGCAAACAGTAAATTGGTTAAGGTTTACTTGAAAGATATTTATTATGTGGAAGCACTGAAGGATTATGTGATTATTAATACTCAGTACGCGCGTTACACCGTGCACTCTACCATGAAGGATATTGAAAAGAAACTAGGAACAGTTGATTTTGTACGCGTACATCGCTCTTATATTGTGCGCACCGATAAAATTCAGGCTATCGAAAACCAAACGGTCATATTAGAAAATGAAAAAAAGGCAATTCCGGTTGGCGGTTCGTACCGCGATGAATTACTCGGAAAGCTTAATCTATTATAAATTTAAAACCCTTCGACTAAGAGGGGTTTTTTATTATAGCTTATTATTTATTGTTTACTATTTTCAGATTTCCACTTACACTTCCGTCTGTAAACAAGGTGACATTGTAAATTCCTTCAGCTAAATTTCCACCATCAAATAAAGCACTTGTACTACCGCGTTCCACTAAATAAATTTGCTTCACTACTTTTCCGGCTATATCGTTAATTAATAAATAAGCTTCTTTTACTTGAGGCAGAATAGAGGCTTCAATAGTTGTTGTGCCAATGAAAGGATTTGGGAAGTTTTTTATTAAGGAAGATTTTTCTTGTACAGGTAATTTTGAGTCGGCAATGGTTTTGTTTTCATAATAGGCGGTATTGTCGCCGGTAATTTTTAACTCAACACGACGGTTCAATGTTTTTCCCGTCTCATTATAATTTTCGTTGGCCGGCATGTTTTGACCCTTACAATCAATTATGATATTGCTTTCTTTCACACCTTTACTTTGTAAATAAGCGCTTACACCATAAGCGCGCGAACAAGATAATTCTTGCGATTCGGCTTCTCCACCTTCGCTATCTGTGTGTCCGGTTAGAATTATTTTACCCCCGTAATTTTTATATTCTGCAGCGAGCGCATCCAGCATGTGCTGATAACCACTTTCAATTTTGTTACTGTTTTTGTCATACAAAACGTTGTACTTTTTTTCATACGAAACAATGCTTCTTCCTTCAATTAAAACACCTGAATCGTATGCGTTGTCACCCACATCGGCAATAGCCAGTTTAATGTGATATGTTTCGTATGGAGTAACGGCTTGTTTAATCTCCATTAGTTTTGTTACGCCATCATATTCTAATCCTACACGACCATCCAGGTTACTCACAAAATAAGCGGGATTGCTGGCTGATTTACCATAAGAACCCCCGCCATTATTAATGCTGTTTACGCTAACAGGTGTTTTTGTATTAGGAACCACCGCTAAATTTTTCACATTCTTAATCCCTTTTCCGCTAATGAAAAAAGCAAACACGTCGTTATAACTTGAACCCACAAACTCATCATATTCTTCAGAGCCGAACACATAATTAAAAGTTAAAGTATCTGCAGTTGGTACCACGTCTAATTCAATGACACAGGCATCAAAGGTTTTTTGATTTCTTTCCAATAGTTTTTCTAAATCATCGTAACCTGTATTATCGTTTGCGTTCATCACCTCACGCCCTTCTGCTTTAGCGTGTGTGTTGTTTGACATGGCGGCTTGTAAGTTTTTACTCGATAAGCCGGCAATTCCTCCTGTAGTCATAATAAGTCCTTTTTTCATACCAAGTCGACCTTGCTTATCTTCAAAAAAACCAAAAGCCTCATCGCTCGACGTTTTTGTAATGGAATAACTTTTTAATACAACCCCATCGCCGGCCATGGATTGTAAAAGCTTTTCTAAACTATACGGACCGTTTTCCTTGCTTGGTGAAAACACTTTAAAGTTGCCGTTGTATTGGGCGCTTAATAAAGCACAGCTCATTCCGGCTATCAATGTGAGGGCGTAATTTCTTTTCATGGGATAGGTTTTTATTATAACGTTTGTATTGAGATGCGCGTTACATAATTATTCCATAAAAGTTTTTGTTAAATCTGTTCGGGTCCTGGTATATATAATAAATCAAGGAGCATGAAAACAATTAAGAAAAGGATAAAACCAAAAATGACAAGAATATGTAAGCTTATTAAGGATGAATTAATTAAATGGGTTCTAAAGAAATTATTAGACGCAATATTTGTAGTATCTTTGCAAAACATTTTGACACAGCAATACGATATCATAGTTGTTGGAGCGGGCCACGCCGGTTGCGAAGCCGCTGCAGCAGCAGCCAACATGGGCTCAAAGGTGCTTTTGGTAACCATGAACATGCAAACCATTGCCCAAATGAGTTGTAATCCCGCCATGGGAGGAATTGCTAAGGGTCAAATTGTTCGTGAGATTGATGCCCTGGGAGGTTATAGCGGAATTGTTTCCGATGTCTCTGCGATACAATTCAGAATGCTGAACAGAAGCAAGGGTCCTGCCATGTGGAGTCCGCGCTCTCAAAACGACCGCATGCTTTTTGCTGCCAAATGGCGCGAAATGCTGGAACAAACGCCAAATGTTGATTTCTGGCAAGACATGGTTCGTTCATTAATTATCAGTAAAAACGGAAAAAGAGTTGAAGGTGTAATAACCGGATTGGGAATTGAATTTAAAGCAAAAGCCGTTGTACTTACAAATGGTACATTCTTAAACGGCGTTATTCATATTGGAGAAAAGCAATTAGGTGGAGGAAGAACAGGCGAATCTGCTTCACACGGAATTACCGAGCAATTGGTGAAGTTGGGTTTTGAAAGTGGAAGAATGAAAACAGGTACGCCGCCTCGTATCGACGGAAGATCTTTGGATTATTCTAAAATGGAGGTTCAGGACGGGGACGACTGCAATTATAAATTCAGTTTTTCTGACGCCACACAACCACTAAAAAAGCAAGTACCTTGTCATATTACTTATACCAACGAGAAAGTTCACGAGATACTTCGCACAGGCTTTGAGAAGTCGCCGATGTTTCAAGGAAGAATACAAGGGCTTGGACCAAGATATTGCCCAAGTATTGAAGATAAAATCACGCGTTTTTCGGAAAGAGAGCGCCATCAGTTGTTTGTAGAGCCGGAAGGATGGAACACGGTTGAGATATATGTGAACGGATTTAGCACCTCTTTACAAGAAGACGTTCAGTATCAGGCACTTATGCTGATTCCGGGCTTTGAAAACGCAAAAATGTTCAGACCCGGTTATGCTATTGAGTATGATTACTTCCCTCCTACTCAATTAGGACTAACTTTAGAGACGCAGCTTATTGAGAATTTATATTTCGCGGGACAGATCAACGGAACGACCGGTTACGAAGAAGCGGCTTGTCAGGGATTAATTGCAGGCATGAATGCTCATTTAAAAGTTAACGAAAAGAACCCTTTTGTTCTTAATCGTTACGATGCTTATATCGGCGTTTTGATTGATGATTTGGTTACAAAGGGAACCGAAGAGCCGTATCGTATGTTTACTTCGCGGGCTGAATATAGATTATTGTTGAGACAGGACAATGCGGACGTTCGCCTTACTCCCCTTTCCCATCAGCTTGGATTAGCCAGTCAGGAAAGGTATGAGAAGGTAGAACAAAAGATTAAGGATTATGAGAAGGTGATTGATTACTTTAAGAACACCAGCGCAAATCCTGATGAAATTAATCCTTATTTAAGTTCCGTGAATTCTGCGGAGGTCAACCAAAAGATGCGTTATTATAATATTCTTTCCAGGCCGGACGTTTCTATAAAAGGCATTGCCGGCTCGTGCAAGGATGTAAACGGACTTTGTGAATATTTGTCGGAAGAAACAATTGAGCAAGCAGAGATTCTAATGAAGTATGAGGGCTATCTTCAGCGTGAACAAGAGAACGCGGAAAAGCTAAAGCGCCTTGAAGATTTAAAGATTAATCCCAACTTCAATTATGATACAATTGTAAGTCTTGGTACAGAAGCCAAGGAAAAACTAAAGAAGTTTAAACCCGCCTCTATCGGACAAGCAAGCCGGATCTCGGGAATTAACCCGGCAGATATTTCGGTATTGTTAGTTCATATGGGCCGATAAAGTTCCACGTGGAACGAAACCTATGCTATATAAATTAGACAAATGTCCGGTTTGTGGTTCAGGCCAAAGCCAACCGTTTATTTCCTGTAAGGATTATACGGTGAGCCAGGAAACTTTCAATATCGTTTCTTGTGCGGCCTGTGGATTCAAATACACAAACCCAAGACCTAGCGATGACACCATTGGTCAGTACTATAAATCGGAAGACTACGTTAGCCATACCAACACCAAGAAAGGCTTAATAAATCGCCTTTATCATGCGGTGCGTTCTTACACACTCAAGAAGAAATTAGGCCTCATTGAATCTTTTGTTTCACGTGGAACAATTTTGGATTATGGCTGTGGTACCGGAATGTTTTTGAATACCTGTAAAGAAGCCGGCTGGAAATCTTTCGGCTTCGAACCGGATTCTGATGCCAGGACTATAGCTTCAAACAAAGGGCTAAGTGTATTTAATACTAAGGAAAGTTTGGCGCGAGAATTAGGTGGTTCGAAGCTCGATGTTATTACTTTATGGCACGTATTGGAGCACGTAACGGATTTAGACGATACGTTAAGTTTCTTTAAGGATCACCTTAGCGATAAGGGAACCCTTATAATCGCCGTTCCAAATTATACTTCTTTTGATGCGCAGCAATACAAAGAGTATTGGGCGGGCTATGATGTTCCGCGTCATATCTATCATTTTAATCTAGACTCTGTTTCTAAACTGCTTTCTAAGTTTGGCTTTACACATGTCAAAAGCTTACCGATGAAGTTTGATAGTTTCTATGTGAGTATGCTTTCAGAGAAATACAAGACTGGCTCTATACGCTATTTAAACGCCTTTATAAACGGCCTAAGATCTAATCTTAGGGCAAGGGACCCCAACGCCTACTCCAGCGTGATATACATCTTTAAAAAGGCCTAAGGGCCTTTTTTTATTTCCTGTACTTTGTTCCACGTGAAACAATGTGCCTATTCTTTATTTATTCGGACAGAACAGCTCTCTAAGCTTTCTTCTAGGTTTTTCCTAAATATCAAATCTAAGCCTCAATCTGTCTCTTTGATTCAGTTAAGGAAATCGAATGCCTTACTCTTTAGTTAAGGAAAATTAAAGGACTTTTACGCCTTAAGCATTTCTTAAATAATAGCTGAAACCAGAACCGAATTTTAGACCTATTATAATTTTAATTTACTTGTAATGCCCTGTTTTCAATTAATAAGCTATAATTGAATTTATGTATAGTTCTATAGAAAGGAACAAGAAGTCTTCTAAAGAGCAAGGGCGAATCGATACGTTGCGCTTATAAAAATCCTTAACTAATAAGTCAAGGACTAATATTGCAAAAACCAACCTTAATCAAATAAAACTATTAACAAAGCCAATTGTAAGTCTTTATAGCGTACTTCAGCCTCAGAAGTCAGGCCTTGCTCGGTTTTTGAAGAAGGCGCGTTTATAGCGTTTAAAAAGCACTAAATTCGAGCATGCGAATTCTTATTGCCCTTCTACTTGTCTTTGGGTCTACGCTAAGCAAAGCTCAAAACTGGTGTCCGCCCGGTGCTATATGGAAGCACGCTATGTATGGGTTTCAATGCGTAGGCTATTCAGATCTTATTTATGTTGGTGACACGGTCATTCAATCAAAAACCTGTAAGAAAATAAACCACCGTTTTATAGGTTACAATCCAGTGTTTGCACCAACCGGGACGGTTAACGTTTCTATTACAAACCATTTTACTTACGAAAACAACAAAGTGATTTATTATTTCAACATCAACTCTCAATTTGATACACTCTTTAATTTCAATGCGGCAATTGGTGATAAATGGCTACGCGTTGTTTCTCCTCATGGCGGTTCGTGCAATGTTATTCCCCGAAAAGCTGTTGAGGTATTGGATACAGGAACCGTTACATTAAACGCCGTACAATTAAGAAAATTGGTTTTGAAATATACACATGTTTATATGAGTACTTTCACAACAACAGTTATCGATACCGTATATGAAAAAATCGGAAGCAAGAAGAACTTCTTATTTCCTTTTGTTTGTGAAGGAGCGATAGTGGATCCGGATATTTTAGCCGGCGGAGCGTTTAGATGTTATTTTGATAATTCATTTGGTAATTACAATGTATCTAGTAATTGTAATTACATAAATAACATTGATGGAAGCGTTTTAATTCCTGAAAAACTTGTCTTGTTTCCAAATCCCACAGCGACTCGTTTTAAACTTCAGGGAGATTTTATCATGAATACTATTCGTGTATTTGATGTGTGTGGAAAAGAAAAGCAAATAAACATTATCGATGATCAAGTAGATGTTTCTGCTCTTGATTGCGGAATCTATTTCGTGACAGCAATAAGTAGCCAAGGAAATATTGTTCGCGCGCGGTTTGTGAAATTATAAAACCAAAGAGCCTATTTAACATAATAATTATTATTTAAATACAAAAAAGCCCGATTGCTCGGGCCTTTGTTTTTATTTACTGTTCATGATGTCTTCTATTTCTTCTGCCTCTAATGGAATATTTTTCATTAAGTCAACCTGACCTTTTGTTGTAATGAGAATATTATTCTCTAAACGAATGCCCAGGTTTTCTTCAGGAATATATATCCCCGGTTCAACCGTAAATACCATTCCCGGACGCATAGGTTCATTAAAGAAACCAACATCATGAACATCTAATCCCAAGAAATGAGATGTGCCGTGCATGAAGTATTTTTTATAAGCCGGCCAGGCAGGGTTTTGCTTTTTTACATCAGAGGCTTTGATAAGCTTTAATTTTAAAAGTTCTTCCGTCATTAACTCCCCAACAGCCTTGTTATATTTCTCAAAGGTATTGCCGTCTTTAAGCATTTTGGTTGCGGCTTTCATAACACGTAACACCGCATTATAAACCGCTTTCTGACGTTTGCTGAATTTCCCGCTAACCGGAATACAACGCGTTAAATCACTGGCGTAATTAGAATATTCTGCGGCAGTATCTAAAAGTAAAACATCTCCGGCTTTACATTGTTTGTTGTTTTCCACATAGTGAAGAACACAAGCGTTGTGTCCGCTTGCAATAATTGGCCCATAGGCAAAGCCCTGGCTTCTGTTTCTGATAAACTCGTGAATTAATTCCGCTTCAATTTCATATTCCCACACACCCGGCTTTACAAATTTCAATAAACGGCGGAATCCTTTCTCGGTAATATCGCAAGCTTGTTGAATAAGCTCGATTTCGTAGGTGCTCTTAATCGCGCGAATTTTATGCATGATAGGGGCAGAGCGCTCAATTTTATGAAGCGGAAACTTTTCTTTCATCCACTTGGCAAAGCGCATTTCTGCAGTTTCTGTATCAATGTAACGGCGTGTATGCTCGTTGCTGTTTAGATATACAAATTCGGCCTGAAAAATCAAGGTTTTAAATACCTTTTCAAATTCATGATACCAAAATATGGTTTCAATACCACTTGTTTGCGTGGCTTGTTCTTTGGTTAATTTAGCGCCTTCCCAAATAGCGATAAGCTCACTAGTTTCCTTAACAAATAAAATTTCGCGCATTTTATTGTCTTTAGCGTCGGGAAACAAAACCAAGATGGTGTCTTCCTGATCAACACCGGTTAAATAGAACAAATCGCTGTTTTGTCGGAACCCCATGGCTCCGTCGGCGTTTGTTGGTAAAATATCGTTGCTTACAAACACACTGATAGCGCCCGGCTTTAAATGTTGGCGATAACGGTTTCTGTTTTCTATAAAAAGATTGTTTTTAATAGGCGCGTATTTCATGGTGTAGAAATTTTGATTACGAAGATAAGGTATTTATAGGATTTAATTTTGGGGCAATTACCCATACGAAGTTTTTACGCAACTCGTTAATAAAGCGCAATTTAACCTCGTCATCCATTTTCACGCTAGTGGTATC
This sequence comes from Bacteroidota bacterium, assembly GCA_017303905.1. Classification (NCBI taxonomy): domain Bacteria; kingdom Pseudomonadati; phylum Bacteroidota; species Bacteroidota bacterium. Next base: position 465,953 of record JAFLBH010000001.1, on the reverse strand, counting down.
TGAGCAAAAGTTTTGCAAGCTGTCGAAATAGTTAAATATAACGGTCTGGTCATTACCCCCATCATCCAACTCAACATTTACCAACTGGTAAAGTGAAATCTGCCGGATACTCCGGTTACGGAAAGCTAAAAAACCCTTATAAATTTTGATTCCGTTTTCATCCACCATAAAGCGCGCATACTTGAAGTCATTTTTGAGCATGAGTCCTGCATACAGGGCTAAAACGAATAGAGAAGGAAAAGAAAACAATCCTGTTTGAAGAATGGTTAATGCTCCAATTAAAATAAAGATATACGACGACTGAACGCCCGGACTGGTAAAAAAGCTCATGTCAGGATTAAAGGCGCTAATCGATTCTTTCTTTTTTAAATAATCAAACTCTTTTTCGCGGACATTGATTTCCGTAGTAGTTCCGTCGGTTTTTTGATTTAATAAAATAGCGGTTGCCGAATATAACTCCGGAGCGTTGTTTTTGAATTGTTGCGGTGATTCGAAAAAATGTTCAATGGCAACGCTAAGAAATTCATTAATGTTGGCCCCGCCGTATGAGCGGAAAATGCTTGGCAGCCCTTTCTGCAACTTGTAAAATTCTTTATAAGCATAGCAATACCACTTCCAAAAATAATTTTCAAAGAAGTAATCGTTGTTTTCGCCGCGAATTCCATTAAACCTTAAGGCGTGGGCAAACTCGTGTAATCCTAAATTAATGTTGTCGTTTGGAATACGATAACCTTCAATAAAGCTTTTCCAACTGAAAGAAACAAACCCGGTTAAATTGGTTTCTCCCTTCAAGTACAAACCGCTAATTTCATTTTTGAAGTCGGCCGGAAATAAAATAATCGTATCAAAATATCCCAATTGCCAATCTTTTAATCCCAAGGTAAGCTGAACGGCAGAGGCGGAAACGATGGCCTTTACCTTGTTGTTTACTTCAAGATTTTTTTGTGAAACAAAATGCTTTGACCGAATAAAAATCAGAAGCCGTTCAACAAATAGGTTTTTGTTATGACCATTGAGTGTATTATAATACGAAAAGTACTTTTCTAAAAAAGCATGAAGATCAGTTGGGTTTAAACGAATGTCGTCGGGGGCCATTACATGGCTAAAATCCGAAAAAACTTTTAAAATTAAAACATAATTTACCCTCTGTTTTCAATGCTCAGGCAAACAAAACATAAAACATTAAATCCTTGGGCGCTCATTTGAAAGCATGGTTTCGTGTAATTTATAAGGGTTGGTTTTAACACCGGTATCGGTACTTAACGCAGGAGAGGAAGATCTCTCCTTACAAAGCATTTCTACATCTTCTTTGTTTAAGTAGTGTACAAAAAAGTTTTGATTAAGCGCGCGGCTGATTTTTTCAAGCAAGGCTGTATCAACACTTTCTTTATCAAAAATTTTGTACACGTTGCGGGTTGTACAATTGATGCTGCTCGCAAAAGATGTTACAGTCATTTTTTTGCTTTTTACGGCGTTTCGGATAATTTGTCCGATGTGGATTTTTGTTTCCATAGGTTTGTGTTTGTTTTTTTTTGTTAGTGAAATATTGAAAGAAAAAGAGCTTCGTTTTCATTCGTAGCGTTTGTAATGCATTCGTGTTTAATCACTTTAAGATTGTTTTTTACTACTACTATAGTTGCGATTGTTATCAGAGTAAACAACATTCCTATTCCGAGTTTTTTAATAGATGATGTTTTCATGTTTTATTTTTGTTTAATGAATACGGCTTGTTTGTTTGTGTCCTTGTCTTTAATAATGAGTGTATCATTAACCGAAACACATTCGCTTGCAGAAAAGTCTTGATCGAAACAGTTCCACAATGGATAACTCATTTCATAATAATGAATATTACACGGCAATTCCGCTTGTACATGATACCAGCGTAACGTGAGGTTTGTGGTAAACGAGCTGTCGCCGGCAATACTTTTCCACGTGCTGTATTTGCCGTAGGGGCCATAATTTCCGTTGTCATGTTGTTCGTGTGCTGTGTTTTCTTTAGCCGGTTCCTTCGTGTTTTTTTGGCACGATAGAATTAGGGCAGAGAGTAAAATAAAATGTAGTTGTTTTTTCATGATTTATTTTTTTAGTTTGATTTTGCTTTTAGTGAATCATTAGAAATCATTCTAAGTAAACTTTTGTTAATTGGGCATTTCGTGTCGAAAAATCCCGGAACGTATGGGGAACCATTGATTTTTCCATCCAAAAAGACGGTTTTCATTTTCCAATTCTCATCATATATTATTATAATGTTTTGTCCTTTGCAGCTTTTGAAATATTTTTTATCCGGGCCTTGCTGACGAACAATTACGGCGCTGTCTTTATAATGGCTGTTTGTTTCTGTCTGTGGTAAAAAGGTTAGAACAGCGAGCGATGTAAAAGCAATTTTAATAAGCATATATTATGATTTTAAAGCATTAATAAGGGCAGATGGTTCTGCGCTTAAACCAAAGCGCACAAACGAAAGTGTTTTTACAAAATGAATATTATAATAATCTTGTCCGCGATAACTCTGCACGAATAAAGAAAAGTCTTTACAAAAAGAAGGTTTGTACGAAAGAGTTAATGAGGTGATAAGTCTTTTTGAAGCGTCTGTTGCTTTTATTCCGATTAGCTTATCGAAAATCCAATCCGTATTTAATTCTGCAGACACATAGTTGTTTTCCTTTATTCTTTTAATAAATCGGTTAAGACTGTTATTAACAGATTTAATGCCCGTCTTTAATCGCGTGAATCCATATTTACCATTTAACTCAACATTTCGATCAATGTTTAAATGTTGTTCAATGGCGATTTTATAATAGGTAGTGTTTTGGTGTTTTTTAGAAAATGTCTTTTTTATAATTCCAGCCCTTAAGTAGTTTGTAGAAAAGTTTCCATTAACAAGATTTACCCCACCTTCAGGGTTGTAGAAAGCATGATCTTGTCCGTTTGAGTGATGGCCAAGTGTAAGTATTGCAATGTTGGCACAAGAATCTTTTTTGTTTAGAAGAGAATAAAAAGTTACATCCGGCATATAACTTGGTGCATTAATGGGTAAAGAGCGTGTGTTTAGCATTCGGATAATTAAACGAAAGTTGGCAGCCACACCAATTTTGTTTTGATATAAATCGAAATATTTACTTGGCATAATTCCTGCTTCAAAAACGGTTGGCTCAACTGTACCTAAGGCAGGTGTTGCTATGTATGCTTTTTCAGTTAAGTCTTTATGTATCGACTTTAAGGTGGTGGTCTGACTAAAACATGTTACAACAGCAAATGAGATTGCTAAAAAACAGAGCGAGTGTTTTGCTTTTGTTCTTTGATTTATTTCATTCATTTTCATACCCCAAAACTATCTCAGCATCAAGACCTACTGAAAAGGATTTGCGCCAAACGCTATCGTAAATGCGGGTTTATTGCGATGAAGTGAACTAAATGGACACAGCTCTGCGTGGCTTTTGCGATTTTTGCAAATGCCATAAAAACCTCCTTGCTTTTTCACAAAAATCAATACCTTTAATTCTTAATTCACCCGAAAATTAATATGGCAAAAACGTTGAAATCGTTACCGATTCAAACACACTTCATTCAGAAGTTAAAAGAAAGCTTACCGCCAAATGTTGGTTTAGCGGAAGAAATAGCAGACTTATTAGAAATTAGTACAGACAGTGCTTATCGCCGTATACGCGGAGAAACCGATTTAAGCATTGATGAAGTTTACAAGCTGACTAAAAAGTACAATATTTCTATTGACGGTATTTTTTCTAATCTGGGAGACACAGTAACCTTTGCGTATACTAAACTAACGGATAGCGCAGACAACTTCGATAAATATTTAAATAGAATTTATGGGCACGTGAAGGCTATAGGATCATTTGGTGATAAAAAAATCACATACATAGCGGAAGAAGTGCCGCTGTTTTATTCGTTTTTTTCGGATAAGCTTACTCAGTTCAAATTATTTTATTGGCAGCGAAGCGTATTGAATGTTCCGGATTATCAAGGAAAAAAATTTGAATTTGGCATTGTTCCTGAACACCAGGTAAAATTAGCCATGAGCGCATTGGAAGAATACAAAAAAATTCCAAGCGTTGAAGTGTGGACTCATGAAACAATTCATACAGTTTTAAAGCAAGTTGAATTTTATGTGGATAGCGGTGTATTTAAAAACAAGAATGATGCATTAGAAATTATCGAAGAAATCCGCACAATGGCTCAATACTTAGAAAAGTGCGCTGAGTCGGGCCGAAAAGAAGTAAGCAGTAAAGAAGAAAATTTATTATTGTATAACAGCGAGGTTGTATTAGGCACTAACTGTATTTATATTAATACGGGTCCGGCCAGATATGCTTACATCACATTTAACACGCTTAATTCATTAACCACAAACAATCATGAGTTTTGTGAAGAAACAGAGCACTGGGTTAAAAACATCATTAAAAAAAGCACATTAATTAGCGGTGTGGCCGAAAAGCAACGTTTTCAGTTCTTTAGCAAAATGTATAAAAACATAGATAATTCATTCGAACGCATTAAGAATCTGTAAAAAACACTACATTTGTAATCCAATTTTTACAACATGATCGATTTAACAGGTATTATATCTATTTCAGGACAACCGGGTCTTTATAAAATTATTGCCCAGTCAAAAAACGGAATTATCATTGAAGGGCTTAGCGATAAAAAGCGCAGCAATATTTATTCTTCTACCAAAGTTTCTACATTGGCGGATATTGGTATGTATACAACAGGAGAAGATAAGCCTATCGAAGAAATCATCACAGCTATTTTCGAAAAGGAAAAAGGCGGACCTTGTGTTAATCACAAGGCCGACGATAAAGAAATTGAAGCCTACTTCAAATCAATTTTACCGGATTACGATAAGGAGCGCGTTTATGTAAGCAATATGCGTAAATTATTCAGCTGGTATACCATTCTTCAAACTACAGGTAATCTGAAAGAGAAAGAAGAAAAGAAAGATGCTGCTGAAGAAACAAAAGTGGTTAAAGCTGAAACAAAGAAAGTAGCGGCAAAAACAACAAAAGATACAGGCAAAAATGTTAAGACAAGTGCCGGCGTTAAGAAAGCAGCGGGTGTTCGTAAAACAGGATCAGCTTAATTTTAAGAATGAGATATATTAAAAATCCCGCCTTAGAGCGGGATTTTTATTTGGTGTTGCTTAGAAAATCACCGACTACTTTTTCGGCTTTTGCTAATGCAGTTTCTAAATGCTCGTTTAAAATAAATGTGTCAAACAATTCAGCGGTTTTCAATTCTTTCTCTGCTTTTGCTACCCGGCGCGCAATGCTTTCCGGACTGTCAGTGCTTCTCGACCGTAACCTTTCTTCTAAAATTTTTATACTCGGCGGCATAACAAAAACCGCGAGTGCCTTATCTTTAAATTGATTTTTTAAATTTAATCCACCCTCTACATCAATATCGAAAATCACATTTTTTCCTGAGGCCCAAATACGCTCTACTTCACTTTTGAGGGTACCGTAATACACGCCGGCATATACTTCTTCCCATTCTAAAAACTCCCCGGCATCCACTTTTTTCTTGAATTCCTCGCCAGATAAATAATGGTAGTCTTTGCCGTTTTCTTCAACGCCGCGTTTAGGGCGACTGGTGGCAGAAATGGAAAAGGCTAATTTATCCGGCATTACTTTTAGTAAGTGTCTGACAATAGTGGTTTTACCAGATCCTGAGGGGGCTGAAAAAATAACCAGTTTTCCTGTTTCCATGCCCAAAGATACGCTAAAAAACAGCCCAATTGTTCAAAACCCCGATTATTGTTAAAAAAGTTTGTAACTCACGCTAAATGCGCTATATTTGCCCTCCCAATTTAAAAATTAATTAAAAACAAAGAACCCATGTATGCAATTGTAGAAATAGCCGGGCAACAGTTTAAAGTGGAACGTGGAAATAAAGTATACGTTCACCGCCTTGAGGCTAATGAGGGTGATAAATTGGAATTTGATCGCGTATTGTTAATTGACAACGGCGGTAAAATTTCAGTAGGTAACCCAACAGTAGATGGCGCTAAAGTAGCAGCCACTGTAATCGAGCACCGTAAAGGTGACAAAGTATTCGTGTTTAAAAAGAAACGCCGTAAAGGTTACCAGAAATGGAACAACCACCGTCAATCTTTCACACAAATCTTAGTTCAAGGAATTTTAGGTAAGGGCGAAACTTTAAAAGACGAAATTAAAGTTGAGAAGAAAGCTAAAGTTGAAGCTCCTGCTAAAAAAACAAAAGAAGTAGCAGCTCCGAAAGCAGAGAAGAAAGCTCCTGCTAAAAAGGCTCCTGCTAAAAAAGCGGCTGCAAAGAAAACCGCAAAAAAATAAAAGATTAATAACCGAATATAGATTAGTAAATCTAAATTCTTAAAGTCTAAAAAAAATGGCACACAAAAAAGGCGAAGGTAAAGTAAAGAACGGTCGCGAATCACACAGCAAACGCTTAGGCGTTAAAATTTTCGGTGGCGAAACTTGTATCGCCGGAAACATCATCGTTCGTCAGCGCGGAACTAAGCATAATCCGGGCGAAAACGTAGGTATGGGTAAAGATCATACTTTGTTTGCGTTAACTGACGGTACTGTTGTTTTCAGAAAGAAAAGAAACGATAAATCGTACGTTTCGGTTGTTCCTGCGCAAGCATAAGAAAAACCCGAACGCTAATAATTATTATTAAAAGCCGCGAGGGTTTTCTCGCGGCTTTTTTATTTTTACACTCACAAACTATTATGTTACAATTAAATTATATCCGCGACAGCAAAGACGAAGTTCTTAAACGCTTAGCTATTAAAAATTTTAAAGACGCAGAAAGCATCATTAATAAAGTTATTGAGTTAGATAACAACCGTCGTGCGAAACAAAAAGACGGCGACGCAGTTAAAGCGGAAGCGAATGTGATTGCTAAACAAATTGGTGAGTTAATGAAGAGCGGCCAAAAAGAAGAGGCTGAGAAACAAAAATCAAAAACTACAGAGTTAAAGCAAAAAGAAAAACAGCTGGATGAAGAATTAAAAGCGATTGAAGCAGAAATTCAAAAGCTGTTAGTGCAGGTTCCCAACACACCGCATCTTTCTGTTCCGTTAGGAAAAACACCAGAAGACAACGCGGTTGTGTTTGAGCACGGTGAAAAACCTAATCTTCCTGGCAGCGCACTTCCTCATTGGGAGTTGGCAGCAAAATATAATTTAATTGATTTTGAATTAGGCGTAAAATTAACCGGCGCGGGCTTTCCAGTTTACAAAGGAAAGGGCGCTCGTTTACAGCGGGCCTTAATAAATTATTTTTTAGATAAAGCAACATCTAACGGTTATCTCGAAATTCAGCCGCCGATTATGGTGAATGAAGATAGCGGTTATGGTACAGGACAACTACCGGATAAAGAAGGACAAATGTATCATGTGCAAATTGATAATTTGTATTTAATACCAACGGCTGAAGTTCCTATCACTAATATTTATCGCGATGTGATATTAAAGGAAAGTGATTTGCCAATAAAAAATTGTGGATATACACCGTGTTTCAGAAGAGAAGCGGGGAGTTATGGGAAGGACGTTAGAGGATTAAATCGTTTGCATCAATTCGATAAGGTGGAGATTGTACAAATTGCACACCCGGATAAATCATACGAAACACTTGAGCAAATGCGCGAGTTCGTTGCGGGAATTTTGAAAGAACTTGAATTACCATTCCGCACATTAAAGTTATGTGGAGGAGATATGAGTTTTGCTTCTGCTTTAACCTATGATATGGAAGTATGGAGCGCGGCACAACAGCGTTGGTTAGAGGTAAGCTCAGTTTCAAACTTCGAAACATTTCAAACCAATCGTTTAAAATGCCGTTACAAAGATGTTAACGGAAAAACACAATTGGCACACAGCTTAAACGGTAGCGCTTTGGCTTTACCTCGCATCGTGGCATCCTTATTAGAAAACAATCAAACACCGGAGGGAATTAAATTACCAAAGGCGCTGATTCCTTATGCGGGATTTGATACTATAAACTAAAATGAGATTTTTGTTTTCAATACTTGTTCTGTTGACCGTTTTTACAAACTGCGGCCGTAGAAACATGTACGAAAAAGAAATTTCTACCATTGATAGTACAAAGGTTGTATTGCAGGTTAAGCTCAACGAATTGTTGCGCGCCGAAAAAAACATTGAGGTAAGCGCCTTCTCAAAGTTCGAAACGTATGAAGCATTTTTAAAATCCAACATTAAAGATACACTCAACAAACCCGAAGCGACAGCGATTCAATTGTTTCTGAATTCAGGAAAAACCATCCGGCAATTTAATTTGTCAAAGGCCGAGTTAATAAAGCAAACAGAGTTGAGCATTGCCCAGCTTCATAAACTTTCTCTCGATGCCAGAGAAAACAACATTCAGCAAAACGCCTTGCAATCATTTTATTCAACCGAAAAAAATCACGCGGAAGAATTAATTGGTGTTATTGAACAAAACATCAAAGCGCTTAATTTAAGCATTAATAGCTATCGCAATAGCTTGCCGCGAACAGAAGATTATATACGCATTATTAATAACGGCGCTCTTCCAACCGTAGTGGCCGACTCGCAAATCGACTAATGGCTATTGTATTCAGTAATAATAAAGATAAGTTCAAGCTAAAAAAATCGGCTTTGATTAAAAAGTGGATTGAAAAAGTAGCCGCAAAAGAAAAAAGATCTGTTGGCGATTTGAGCTATGTTTTTGTGAGCGATGAAGAGTTGCTGAAAATTAACCGGCAGTTTCTTAAACATAATACCTATACCGACATCATTACATTTGATTATTCTGAAAACAAAAAGATTAGCGGCGAAATTTTTATTAGTGTTGATAGAGTAGAGGAGAACGCCAAAAAAATGGGGACTACTTTTGAAGACGAAATACATCGCGTGATCATTCATGGAGTTTTACACCTCTGCGGTTATAAAGACAAAACCAAAATCGATTCAGATAATATGCGCAAGCAAGAAGACAAAGCGCTGCGTGTTTTTAACGCACTCACAAATGAGTGAGCGTTCTTGTTTTTGAATCTAATTATTTTACATTTGTTTTTCTCAAACACTAACAAATGAAGAAACTCTTTACTTTTTTACTTTCATCTATTTTTGTTCTTGAATCCTTCGCACAATCCAGCGCCGATGCCGCGGTTCAAATCAATGCAACCGTTCAAACATCAACGCCACAAATAACTTTGAATTGGGTAGGGAACACCACCACAACATCGTATCAGATTTTTCGCAAGTTAAAAACAGCTACCTCATGGGGTGTGGCATTAGCCACCCTTACCGGAACAGTTAACCAGTATGTCGACAATACGGTTAGTGTAGGAACTAATTACGAATACCGCGTCATCCGTTCAGGAAGCGGCTATACCGGCTACGGATATATTAATTCGGGAATTAATGTTCCTGTTACAGAATATCGCGGGAAATTGATATTATTAGTGGATAGTACATTTATTACCTCGCTCAATACAGAACTAAAGCGCTTGCAAGAAGATTTGGAAGGCGATGGCTGGGATGTGTTACGACATAACGTACTGCGCACTGCTACTCCGCAACATGTTCGTTCTTTTGTTCAGGCGGATTATGCCCTTGATCCAACTAACACAAAAGCTGTTTTTATTGTAGGCCACGTCCCTGTACCTTATAGCGGAAATATTAATCCGGATGGTCATCCCGATCATTTGGGAGCCTGGCCAACGGATACGTATTACGCGGATGTTAATGGCGTGTGGACCGATGTATCCGTAACATCAACAACTGCTTCGCCGGCGCGCACACAAAATAATCCTGCTGATGGAAAGTTTGATCAAAGCGTTATTCCAAGCGATTTAGAGTTACAGGTAGGTCGCGCCGATTTTGCTAATCTCACTACTTTTACACTTACCGAAACACAACTTTTAAAAAACTATCTTGATAAAGACCACGACTATCGTAAAAAAGTTTTTACTGTAGTGAAACGTGCTGTTATTGATGATAATTTCGGATACTTTAGCGGAGAAGCTTTTGCAGCGAGCGGTTATAAAAACGCTGCGTGCATGGTACCAACTTCAAGCATTACAGCGGCCGATTATTTTACAAGTATGACCGGAAATAATTATCAATGGTCGTATGGTTGTGGCGGCGGAACTTATACCAGTGCTTCCGGAATTGGTAATACAACAAATTTCTCTACAGCTAATTTACAAGGTGTGTTCACCATGTTATTTGGTTCTTACTTTGGAGATTGGGACTCACAAAATAATTTTTTACGTGCCGCACTTGCTCAAGGAAAAGTTTTAACGAACGTTTGGTCGGGCCGCGTACATTACCAATTACATCATATGGGACTTGGCGAAAACATTGGATATGGGGTTAAGTTAACACAAAACAGTATTGGCTCTTTGTATTTTAGCAGTCCAACCGGAATTACCGGACGTTGGATTCATCACGGATTAATGGGCGACCCAACCTTGCGTAATGATGTAGTGGCTCCTGTTTCTAATGTAGTGGCTACAAAAGTTGGGAACAATTGTAATATTTCTTGGACAGCATCGCCAGAGCCGGGCGTATTAGGTTACAACATTTACATGAAAAATGATACCAACACAAGTTATGTAAAAATTAATTCAGTTCTAATCGCAGGCACAACTTATACCGATAATTGTCTTTTATATAAGGGAATTTATAAATACATGGTGCGAGCTTATAAATTAGAGACTACACCAAGCGGCTCGTATTATAACATGAGTGAAGGAATTGCTGATACAGCCAATAGCACGAGCGGCATGAAAGCTCATGCTTCGTTTAGTTTGTCCGTAAGTGGAACAACAGTTAACGTAACCAATCTTTCCGTAAATACCACCGCGAACAACTGGAATTTCGGAGATGGAGGAACTGCAACAAGTGTAAACGCTGCACACACGTATACGGCAAACGGATCTTATACCATTACATTAATCAGCAGCAACAGCTGTAATAGCGATACGGCGAAGCTGGTAGTTAATATAATTTCCGCATCTATCAATGAATTAAATTCAATTAACGCGACTGTATATCCAAATCCTAGTAACGGAAAAATAACAGTCTCATTAAACAACAGAGACAACGAGGCGTATGAGGCAACAATTTATAATCAGGAAGGAAAATTAATTCAGCGCAAATTAAACGTAAGAGACCGGGTTGATTTTGACTTATCAGGAGAAGCGTCCGGATTATATTTCTTGCAATTGAGAAGCGAGAAGGGCGCGTACTCCCAAAAATTCGTCATGGAGTAATCCCGTAAACAGGGTAGTACTACCTTAAAATAAATCCCGTATTTTCGTGAAGAATGCGGGATTTTTTTATTTATATATTTTTAGGTTTAGCTTTTGTTTCATTCGGACAAAAGACTAAATATACACATGCCGATTCCATTAAAGGTAAGATTACAAAAGAGCGAGAGTGGTGGAACGTACTGCATTACGATCTAAACGTTTCTTTTAATCCTTCCGACAGCAGTATTAAGGGCCGAAATAAAATTACGTTTAAAGCATTAACATCGGGAAGAACAATGCAAATTGATTTGCAGGCACCAATGGTGTTAGATAGTGTTTTACAGGCAGGAAAAAAATGTGTTTGGAAAAAAGATGGAGACGCTTACTTCGTGGAATTGAACGTAGCTATTGACAAATCTATCACTGAGAACATCATAACGTGTTTTCATGGCAAACCGCATGTTGCAAAAATTCCACCATGGGATGGCGGTTTAATATGGAAAAAAGACAAGAACAAGAATCCGTGGATTTCGATTGCGTGTCAGGGCATGGCGGGAAGTGTTTGGTTTCCTTGCAAAGATCACATGTATGACGAACCTGATAGTACGCGCTTTACAATTGATAATGTTCCCGAAGGACTTGTGGCTGTTTCTAACGGTCGGCTTAAAGCGGCAAACGAAAACAGTAACGGAAGCGCAAGTTATGTTTGGGAAGTAAAAAATCCTATCAATAATTACAACATCATTCCTTATATTGGAAAGTATGTACATTTTAGTGATACCATAATGGGCGAGAAGGGCGAGCTTAAGTTAAATTATTGGGTGTTGGATTACAACCTGGAAAAAGCCAAGCAACAATTTAAGCAAACGAAAAGCATGCTGCATTGTTTCGAATATTGGTTTGGTCCTTATCCTTTTTATGAAGATGAGTATAAACTAGTGGAAGCACCACATTTGGGAATGGAACATCAAAGTGCTGTAGCCTATGGAAACGGTTATGTAAATGGATATATGGGGCGCGATTTATCCTTAACAGGATGGGGACTTAAATGGGATTTTATTATAGTTCACGAATCCGGGCACGAGTGGTTTGGAAATAATATTTCGGTAAAAGATGTGGCAGATAATTGGGTACACGAAGGTTTTACAGCGTATTCTGAAAATTTATATACAGAGTATTTGTTCGGAAAAAAAGCCGGGGCAGAATATGTAATCGGAACGCGTAAAAGCGTGTTGAACGACAAGCCTGTTATTGGCGATTACGAAGTAAATAATGATGGTTCCGGAGACAAATATTATAAAGCCTCTAACATGCTACATACAATTCGTTATATTCTTAATAACGATTCAATATGGCGAGCTTTTTTGCGCGACATCAATAAAACATTCTATCACCAAACCGTTAGTACTAAACAATTAGAAGAGTTTATGATTTCATATTTGAAGTTGGATTTACAAAAGGTATTTGATCAATATCTTCGTACAACACAAATTCCGGTTCTTCAGTATAAATTAAAGAAGGGAAAACTAAGTTATCGTTGGGCAAATTGCGTGGAAGGGTTTAACATGCCGCTCAGAATTAATACTTCCAAAGGAAGTTTAATGCTAAAGCCAACCACTCAGTTTCAGGACGTGAAAATTAAATCTACGGCTTTCGGTCCTGATGAAAATTATTATATAGAAATGACGAAGATTAATTAATTATCTTTGAACCCCTATGGCAAATACAAACAAGAAAGCGATACTGTTTATTTTCATTACACTTTTGGTTGATTGTACAGGAATTGGAATTATCATTCCGGTGGTTCCTTCCTTAATACAACAGCTAACAGGCTCCAACGTAAGTGAGGCGGCGACTTATGGCGGATGGTTAACTTTTGCTTATGCTATCATGCAGTTTGTGTTCTCGCCGGTATTGGGGGGGCTTAGCGACCGTTATGGAAGAAGGCCGGTGCTTTTAATTTCCTTATTAGGATTAGGAATTGATTACCTCTTTTTATTTTTTGCTCCGGATTTATGGTGGTTATTTGTTGGACGAATAATAGCGGGCATTTGCGGGGCAAGTTTCACAACAGCCTCAGCCTACATTGCAGACATAAGCACAGAAGAAAATCGTGCACAAAATTTCGGAATGATTGGAGCGGCTTTTGGATTAGGATTTATAGTAGGACCATTATTAGGAAGTTTGTTCAGTAGTTTTGGTGTTCGTGTTCCGTTTTTAGCAGCAGCAGCATTGTCACTTTTAAATTGGGCTTATGGATATTTTATTTTACCGGAATCTTTATCTAAAGAAAACAGACGTCCCTTCGATTGGAAACGCGCAAATCCATTAGGCTCACTTCTGCACTTGAAACGATACCCTGCTATTTTAGGTTTAATATTGGCAATGGTATTAATATATATTGCGGGTCATGCGGCACAATCAACCTGGACATTTTTTACCATTGAACGCTTTCACTGGAACGAGCAATGGATAGGATATTCTATTGCGTTTGTTGGCGTGACCGTTGCGCTTGTTCAGGGAGGATTGATTAGATACACTACAAAAATTTTGGGCACCAACAAATCGGTAATAGTTGGATTGCTCTTTTACGTAATTGGTTTTACTTTGTTTGCCTTTGCTTCACAAGGTTGGATGATGTTTGTGTTTATGATTCCATATGCATTAGGAGGTATTGCGGGGCCGGCATTGCAAGGCTTAATGACGGGGCACGTTCCATCTAATGAGCAAGGCGAATTACAAGGCGCTATTACAAGCTTAGTGAGTTTAACCTCCATTGTTGGTCCTTTATTAATGACAAGCCTGTTTTCTTTTTTTACTGCACCAAGCGCGCCGTTTTATTTTCCTGGCGCTCCTTTTATGATGGGCGCAGTCCTAACACTGGTGAGCGTGTTTATTTCGGTATTCGCGCTAAAAAGAATGAATTAGTATACCCTTTTTAAGGTATTCCCCTATGTAAACCTGATTATAATCAGTCAAAATACCTCGTTTTAGGTATTGGGTAATGCCTTCGTTTAGGGCATCTTTGTGTCATAAATAAAACCCATGAAAAACCTATTATACTACCCATTAATTGTAAGCGCATTGGCGTTTACAGCATGTAAAAAAGATAAAGGTCCTGAGCCTGAACCAACCCCGGAACCGAGCGGACCGAGTTATACTGTTCCAACATCATATACCTTCGCTAATGTAAATTATACGGGTCAAACACAACGTCTTGATATGGTTGCTGAAATGAAAACGTATATGAATACAGGTAATACGATAGGTGTAACAGTGTCCGCTCAAAAATTAAAGGACATGTATGCGAACGTAAACAGTCAATTTACTAACGCTTCATTAAACATATCCGGAAAAGACATCAAATCAAAAGTGTTTTTAGCTGACCAAACTTTGTTTGAAACATATATGGATAATTTGGAAGCCGCTTCACAGTCTACTGTTGCAGGAAGTAATGGCGTTGCCGGTGTTGTTACGAGCCCTTCAAATCCTTCAAAAAAATATTTATGTGACGCGAACGGCGTTGAGTGGACACAGGTCATTGAAAAGGGATTAATGGGATCGCTAATGTATTATCAGACCACTGCGGTTTATTTGGATGCTTCTAAAATTGGAAACGGTGTAGACAACACTACTGTTGTGGCAGGACAAGGAACAAATATGGAACATCACTGGGATGAGGCTTTTGGCTATTTTGGTGTACCTGTTGATTTTCCAACCAACACTACCGGTATTCGTTTTTGGGGAAAATATTGCAACGACCGTAATGCGGTGCTATCTATTAATTCAACGATAATGAATGCGTTTTTAACAGGCCGTGCAGCTATTTCAAATAAAGATTATACAACACGCGACGCGCAAGTAACTGTAATTCGCGACACTTGGGAAAAAGTAATTGCAGCAACAATCATCAGCTATGTGAATTCAACGAAATTGAACATCACAGATGATGCGGTGAGAAACCATAATCTGTCTGAAATAAAGGGATTCTTGATGAACTTAAAATGTAATCCAACAAAAAAAATCACACTCACTCAAATTTCACAAATAGAGGCGTTGTTAGGGACTAATTTTTATAACATAACCACCACCAGCCTTGACCAGATAAAAGACGATTTAAGTAATATTTACGGATTAAACAGCGTTAAAAACTCATTGTAAAAATGAAAATTAAAATAATTTTACCGGCGTTAATCCTTTTGTTTTTCTCTTGCAAAAAAAAGGAAAAGACCGAAGAAGATAAACCGCCTTTTGATAAACAAGCGCTCTTAGTGAATATGGCCGACAATGTAATATTGCCGGCCTATTCTGATTTTAAGACCTCACTCGATAGCTTGGTTTTAACATATAATACTTTTAAAACAAGCGAACAGCAAAGCGATTTCCAAATCGTAAAACAAAAGTTTCATGTGGCGTGTATGCGATATCAACGTATTAGTTTGTTTGAATTCGGCCCTGCAGAAAACGTAATTGTGAGAATGAACTTTAATGTTTTTCCAACCGACACAACACAAATCAAAAACAACATTGCCGCAGGAACATATAGTTTGGACGCCGCCTCGAATCTCGATGCAAAAGGGTTACCTGCGTTAGATTATTTGTTTTACGGTTATATGAAAACAGAAACAGACATCGTTGCTTCATTTACAACATCCGTTAATCGTAAGCAATATGTAACGGATGTGTTAAATGATATGTCATCTAAATTGAATTTAATTATCAACGATTGGAACACGTCTTATAAAAACACGTTCATAAATTCGCTAAGCACGGATGTTGGTAGTTCTATTGGCTTCCTTGTTAATCAATTGAACTATGAGTTAGATTATTTAAAAAACTCAAAAGTGGGTATTCCCTTGGGAAAAAAATCACTTGGAATTCCTTTACCTGAAAAGTGCGAAGCTTTTTATGGCGCGCAATCACTCGATTATGCGTACGAAACATTGAGAATAATTGAAGATGTGTATACAGGAAAAAGCACTACCGGGTTTGACGATTATTTGATTCATTTGGAAGCTCCCTATAATGGAGGATTGTTAAACGATGCAATCATTGCACAATTTAATGTTGCTAAAGCCAAATTAAAAGCCGTTCCAAATCCATTATCGGCTCAGGTCACATCAAATGCAGCTGTAGTTGATGCCGCTTATATTGAACTTGTAAAATTATTGGTTTTATTAAAAACAGATATGCCTTCGAGCCTGGGCGTCATTATTACCTATCAGGACGGTGATGGAGATTAAGTCTTTAAAGAAATACTTATTAAATGAAAAAAGCATAGCCCCCTTAGTTGTTTTCCGAATAGCTTTTGGGGTTTTAATGCTAGCATCAATAACCCGATTTATTTATAAAGGATGGGTACATAGCATGTACATCATGCCGAAAGTTTATTTTCCTTTTTACGGATTTGAATGGGTTAAGCCTTTGTCGCCCGAAGGCATGTATATTGTTTTTGGATTAATGTTAGTGGCATGTGTTGGAATTATACTTGGCGCGTTTTATCGTTTATCAGCTGTTTTGTTTTTTCTGCTTTTCACCTATGTTGAACTTATAGATAAAACAAATTATCTCAATCATTATTATTTTATCAGTCTCGTTTCATTTCTTCTGATTTTTATTCCTGCGCATAAAAGTTTTTCTATCGACAATATTCGTTTGAAAAAGCAGGACTCTACATCCGCACCGGCATTTTATTTGTTGTTATTACAACTACAGATGTTTGTCGTATATTTTTTTGCAGGCATTGCCAAATTAAATTACGATTGGTTGTTTGAAGCTCAACCTTTGAAAATCTGGTTGCCTGCTTTTTCCCATTATCCAGTAATAGGATCATTCATGGAGAAGGAATGGGTAGCGTACTTGTTTTGTTGGTTTGGTTGTATATACGACTTATCGATTGGTTTTTTTCTTTTTAATCGCCGCACCGTTAACATAGCCTATGTATTTGTAATAATTTTTCATGCGGCAACAGCTCTGTTTTTTAACATCGGCATGTTTCCATATATTATGATGACAATTACCATTGTTTTCTTTAAAGAAGAGTTTCACGAAAAGATTATAAATTCATTAATAAAAATTACAGGATACAAACCAAATAGCACAAACACAGCCTACACACCATTAAATCCGCACTTGCTGAATTTTTTTATGCTGTATTTTGTTATTCAGTTTGTAGTACCATTTCGTTATGCTCTCTATCCCGGAAAATTATTTTGGACAGAACAGGGTTATCGTTTTTCGTGGCGCGTTATGCTGATGGAAAAAGCGGGGACAGCTTTCTTTTTCGTTAAAGATGAAAAATCTGGAAGAGAATCGGAAGTAGATAATAAAAAGTATCTGACTTTTTTGCAAGAGAAAATGATGGCAACCCAACCTGACATGATGGTTGACTATGCAAAATTCTTAAAAGAAGAATATAAAAAAATGGGATTTACAAACCCCACCGTGCGTGCCCAAAGTTATGTTACTCTAAATGGTTCCGGTTCAAGAGAGTTTATTAATTCAACTATTGACCTAAGTTCGCAGAGTAATTCTTTTTTAAAAAATAAATCATGGGTTAAAAGTTACTGATGTACAAGTTAATTTTCATATTTCTTTTTATTTGTTCATTTGTGTTTTCTCAAAACGATTCTTTAATGGCTGATTCTGCTCAGTCAAAAAAGCAAATTAACCTGAATGAAATTGAAGTCAATGCCCAAAAGGATAATTCTTTCGGAATATCTCGTTTAAATAACATAGAAGGAACATCTGTTTATGCGGGAAAAAAAACGGAAGCCGTCTACCTCGAAGATTTAAATGCAAATTTAGCCGCTAACAATAGCCGTCAGGTTTTTTCTAAGGTGGCCGGAATTAATATTTTTGAGAACGATGGTTCGGGAACCACCATCGGAATTGGCGGCCGCGGATTAAATCCTAATCGTATTTCAAACTTTAACACTCGTCAAAATGGATACGATATCTCTGCCGACGCGTTGGGGTATCCTGAAAGTTATTATACACCCCCAACAGAAGCGATTGAACGAATTGAAATATTAAGAGGAGCCGCGAGTTTGCAATACGGAACGCAGTTCGGCGGCATGATTAACTATAGATTTAGGGAAGCTCCTGAAGCAAAAAAAATTTCTGGAAATTTTCGTCAAACGGGAGGGACTTACGGATTTTTAAATTCGTTTAATCAATTATCAGGAACGGTTTCAAAAGTTTCCTATAATGGGTTTTATCAGTATAAACATTATGACGGATGGCGTTCACGCTCTACTGTAAATAGCCATAATGCTTTTGGCGCATTGAAATTTAAAGTTAACGAGCGTTTTTTTATTAAGACGGAGTATACTTTTTTAAATCTTTTAAGTCAGCAGCCCGGTGGATTAACAGACAAGCAATTTGAGAAAGATCCTTCAACCGTAACGCGACAACGAAATTGGTTTTCTGTTAAGTGGAATCTTGCATCACTGACTGCCGACTATAGAATAACAGATTTCACCCGAGTAAACCTAATGGTTTTTGGTTTATCGGCGGGACGAGATGCTTTGGGGTTCTTAGGGCGAGCTGACAGAAACGACGATACAACCACCAACAGGACTTTATTAAGCGACACATATCAAAATTTTGGTGCAGAGCTTAGGGTATTACATCGCTATTTAACTTTAGGAAATAACTCTCACTTATTAATTGGCGCAAGATACTATAGTGGAAATACCGTAAGAAAGCAAGGTGACGCAAACAAAAATAATACACCGGATTTTTACTTTTTAAATCCGGATAATTTAGAAAATTCTTCCTATGTTTTTCCCTCGTCTAATTACGCTTTTTTTGCAGAGAATGTTTTTCAGTTAACCCCAAAGTGGAACATAACTCCCGGAATACGATATGAAAGTATTAACACTGCTTCCGAGGGATATTATCGTTTACTCAATAAAGATTTAGCAGGCAATGTTTTGTTGGATATGAAAGTAACAGACAACAGAAGCAATTCACGACATTTTGTATTATTAGGAATAGGAACACAATTAAAGCTGAATAGCGGAATTGACCTCTATGCTAATTTTAGTCAGAACTATCGATCTATAAACTTTAATGATATGCGTGTTGCAAACCCAAATTTTCAAGTGGATCCAAACTTAAAAGACGAAAAAGGGTTTACGGCCGATGCGGGTTTTCGGGGTGCAATTAAAAATATATTGTATTTTGACTTAAGTGTTTTTTGTTTGGAGTATAAAGATCGTATTGGTACGGTACTTGGCGTTGATTCTATAAATTACACGGTGGTTCGCTATAGAACAAATGTAAGCGATAGTCGTAATATTGGGGTTGAATTATTCGCGGAAGTAGATTGGATAAAATTAATCAATCGTAACAGCAAACATAAACTTACAACATTTATCAACGCGGCATACACAACGGCTACCTATATAAATAGTGAGCAAACAGCGTATTTAAATAAAAAAGTAGAGTATGTACCCGATATTATTATTAGAGCGGGACTGACTTATGCGTATAAAAAATTTAGCGCAACAATATTAAACGCGTATACTTCGCAACAATTTTCAGAAGCAACAAACTCTATGGCTTCTGCTTCCGGAATTTACGGGATTATTCCCGCATATAATGTGCTTGATTTTTCTGCGGGCTATAGCCAAAAAAACTGGGGAGTTTTTGCAGGTATCAATAACGTAGGAAATTCAGTCTATTTTTCACGAAGGGCGGAAGGATACCCCGGACCGGGAATAATACCGGGCGACCCAATAAACGCGTATTGTACTCTACAATTCAAATTCTAATCTTTGTTAAATAAGGCTCGCTAACAAAAGCATTCTGTATTTTTGCGCAGAATGTTTACTCTGCGTCTATATATAATTATACTGTTTTTGTTACCACAAATTCAGTTTTCTCAAAACAACAAGCAACATTATTATCATAACAATGGATGGTTCATGTATTTTGGCAACCATGCGTTCTCAAAACATATCGGCCTTCATGCTGAGGTTCAGTGGCGCCGACATAATATTGTTTTAGAGCCGCAACAATTATTATTACGTGGCGGAATTAATTTTTACACAGGGCAAAATTCTTTTTTCACACTAGGCTACGCGTACATAGAGACATATCCTTACGGTGAGTTGCCCTCCCCAATTACTTTTCCTGAGCATAGAATTTGGCAACAGTTTCAGACGAAGTTGATGTTAAAGAGAATAGAAATGATAAGTCGCTTTCGTCTCGAACAACGGTATGTACACGCGCCAACGATTAATGTTCACACCGGAAAATTTGAAACAGGCGATGGGGTATATACAAACCGCTTCCGCTTACTTACCCGCTTCTCCTTACCAATAAACAAAAAAGAAATTATTGACCACGCAATATATATTAGTGCCTACGACGAACTGTTTGTGAATTTTGGTAAAAACGTGGGGCTGAATGTTTTTGATCAGAACCGCGCGTATTTCGCACTGGGATATAAAGTGCCGGTAGTAGGACGCGTTGAATTGGGCTATCTGTATCAGACAATAATAAAGAGCGACGGAATTAAAATAGAGAATAATCACACCTTACAAGTTAGTATTACTAACAATCTTTCTTTTAAAAAGAAATCCGGCTAGTTTTTGCAAGCACAACCGGGCTTGTTACAACTCACCATTATTTTTTCAGCGACTTTTGAGGAAAGAACGGCATTCTCACCATTCTTATATTTTACTTTTACAGAGCCATCAAATAAAAATATTTTTTCGACACTTAACTTTTCGTTGAGTCCGATTTTTAAATCAGTTAAATAATTCAAGAACTCCGCGCTGTCTTCATTTACACCAAGCACTGTGCATTTACAACCCTCAACACTGTTTAGTAATGGTCGTCGAACACTCACCGGTAATTTTCCACTTTTATCAGGAATGGGGTCACCGTGCGGATCAAACTTAGGCTCGCCGCTCAGCGTGTAAATTCTGTCAATCAGTTTTTCGGAATTCACATTTTGTAATTGCTCCGCCATTTCGTGAACCTCATTCCAGCCAAACTTACACACCTTGTGCAAAAAGGTTTCCCAAATCCGGTGTTTGCGGATGACGCTTAATGCCTCTTTCTCACCATTACGCGTTAGTTGCGCGCCTTCAATCTTGTTATACGTAATTAGTTTTTCTTTTACCAAAACCAGAAGCCTTTCGAGAACGGTCGGTGGTTTTAAATCAAGATAATAAGCCAAATCACTCAGGCTAACTTTATTGTTTTTTTCGGTGTGACTAATGGCATAAATAGCCCGTAAATATTTTTGGTCGGATGTCTTTAACATAGTACAAAGATACTAAAATTAGGTATACCTAATAATAAAATTAGGTTCTTTGTATTTTTGCATTGTGAGTTTAAGAGCACTAATATTCCTTTTATTACCTTTTTTGTCTTTTGGTCAGAAGTTAAAAGACACACTGGAAGGCAATTCTGTAGAAGAGGTTGTAATTACCGGAACGCTAAAGGAAATTAGTAAAGACGACAGCCCGGTAAATATTGATATCATCACTCCTAAACTTTTCCAGAAAACAGCCACGCCTAATTTGTTTGAAGCTACTTCTTTGGTTAATGGCGTTAAACCGCAAATTAATTGTAATGTGTGTAATACCGGCGATATTCATATAAACGGAATGGAGGGCCCCTATACGTTGATTTTAATTGATGGGATGCCTATAGTAAGCGGACTTTCCTCCGTATATGGTTTAATGGGAATTCCGGCAAGTATGATTGAGAGATTGGAAATTGCAAAAGGTCCGGCCGGCGCGCTTTACGGTTCTGAAGCGATGGGAGGAACTATAAATTTAATTACCAAAAACGCATCCCTTGCACCAAAGTTTTATGCCGACTATTTCGGAACTTCTTATCTCGAAAACAATTTAGACATCAGCACCAAACTCAAATTAGGAAAAAAAGCGAACTGGCTAATCGGCGCAAATGCTTATTGGTATGATACACCTTCTGATATAAACAACGATGGGTTTACGGATGTGACCTTGCAAAAGCGCATCTCAGGATTTAATAAAATTAATTTTAGCAGGAAAGAAAATCGTGAAGCAAGCATAGCCGCACGGTATGTGTATGAAGACCGCTGGGGCGGACAAACTAATTGGGATAAAGAATTCAGAGGAGGCGACAGTGTTTACGGCGAAAGTATTTTCACCAACCGAGCAGAAGTAATTGCTAAATACCAATGGCCTACGCAAGAAAGAATCATGACGCAACTTTCATATAATTTTCACGATCAGGATTCTTATTATGGAACAACGCCTTTTATGGCATTTCAGTCAACGGCATTTGCTCAAACCTACTGGAATAAAACGCTAGGCAGAAAAAAGAGACATGATGCTTTGGTGGGGATAGCTTATAAAAATTTATGGTATGATGACAGTACACCAATAACAGAAGTAAACGAACAATCGCACACAGCAGGTTTATTTCTCCAAGACGAAATCACCCTTGATTCATTAAGTAAACATAAATTGTTATTAGGCTTCAGGGGCGACTACAACAACGTATATAATTTTATTCCCTCTCCGCGCGTTGCGTATAAGTGGGCACCGACATATAAATTTATTTTTCGCTTAAATGCGGGTACCGGATTTAGAATTGTAAATGTGTTTACCGAAGATCACGCAGCATTAACAGGCGCGCGCAAAGTAGAATTCATAGATAAAATAAAGCCCGAGCAATCGTATAATGCCACGCTTAATTTTATTTACAAAATGAAAGCAAGTAAAAGCTCAATGATTATTTGGGACGCATCAGTGTTCTATTATTACTTCACCAATAAAATTGTTGCTAATTATGATTTGGATCCGGATAAAGTCATTTACAACAATCTAACGGGTTACGCGTATTCACAGGGAGCCTCCTTAAACGCTTCGTTGGCTAGTCCGGGAAATTTTAAGTTTAATATTGGCGCAACGTATTCAGATGTTCAAAACATCAACAAAGATTCAGCAGGAAAAGAAATGGCGTCCTGGCAATTGCAATCGCCACGCTGGAGCGGAAACATCATTATTGGTTATAACATACCTACACAAAACATAAAAATTGATTTAACAGGCAATTGGTACGGACCGCAACGCCTGCCTGTTTTGCCGAATGATTACCGTCCGCAATTTTCTCCTTGGTTTTGTTTGTTAAACGCGCAAATATCAAAATCGGTGAAGGATAAATTTGAAATATATGCCGGCGCAAAAAACATTTTGAATTTCGTTCCCGAAAATCCAATCATGAGGCCACACGATCCCTTTGATAAAACAGCAAACGACGTAGTTACAAATCCAAACGGATATACCTTCGATCCTACGTATAATTACGCACCCGTACAGGGTTTGCGTTTTTATATCGGCTTTCGTTTAACAATCAATTAATGCCTTCTTCCACCGCCACTATTTCCACCTGACGGACGTGGAGCAGGAGCAACTCCTCCTTTAGGCGGACTCTTAATCACGGGAGGTTTAGGATTTGACTTTGGCATTTGCATAGGTTGTTTATTCGGAGCCGGCTTCACCGGACTCACATTTCCGGGTTTCATTGGTTTTACGGGCGCAACATTTTTACCGGGTTTGTCATTGCTAAATGCAGGATTTGGTCGGCCAACAGGAGGTTTACCTAAATCCGGACGGCTATATGTTTTCTTGAAAGTTCCTGTGTTTTTTCTTTCCGTATAGTTTGCAGAAACAGAACGTCGTTCAGCATAATACTTTGGATATGTTTTAGAATAGAAAAACGGCGCATGATGATAATAATAATGATGATGATAAAAATGATGGTGATGATAATGCCAATAGTAATGATGCCAAAACAAAGGTTTCCACGGATTCCACCAACCCGGATAATATCCCCAATACCACGGCGAAGCATACACAACATAACCGGGAGAGTAAATATAATTTACAATGACCCATTGATTAACAGGGGGCACAGGTTTTACATCTTCAGTTGGCTGATTGCTGTTATCCGAATTGTAATAATTGTTGGTTGTGTTATTAATGATAACTGTTTTTCCATCAGCAGAAACTGTTGTGTCTGATGTTTTGTTTGATTTGTTCGGAGAAGTTGAGGCGGTTTGTTTTTTTCCGGCAGTGTCATCATTTGGTTCAATGATATAATCTTTTCCATATAATTCAGGATCACCTACAACCTGAACTTTGGTTTTTCCGTTGGCGTCTTTATCAACCGTTATGACAGCAACGTCTTGTTTTTCTGTTTTGCTTACTTCAACTTGTAAAGTAATTAAATGAGAATCACCATCTTTACTGTCTAATACTTTAATATAATCGATTTTATCATCATTGTTAAGATCGAGATTATTGAGCTTATTGTTTTCGGTGTTCAACGATTTTTCAAAAGCCTCAAGCGTTGGCGAATCACGAAACACATCTAACACTGAATATAAGTTAAGGTTATCTCCCGGTAATCCCAGTGAATCTCCGGTTTGTTTGTTTTGTGACACAACAGCACCACCATACAAAAACAATAAAGCAATTATTAACTTTTTCATAATAATAAAATATAGAGTAAAAGTATAACAAAGGCAGCGAAGCAATTGTTAAGAAATGTAATAAATGACCAAAATCAGACAAGTGGCACTTATTTTACCATAACTGGTAATCTAAAACCGTGTTCTCCATACGGTAAGTGGGGGTTTGTTTTCCGCCCGATAGATTGTTTACTTCCTCAGCCACAAATTTCTGTAACTCACTTAATGTAATTTTTTTATCGTGATTATTATCAGCTTTGAAATTACTCAAGCCTTCTAGTACACAATGTGTAAACAAGCCATTTTTCCATTTCTCACCTTCAAATGCCGCTTCTGTTCCGCCTGCCGATGAAATAATGGTTGCTCCGGAATTCTGCCTTAAATCAGAGAAAATGGCTTTCGACATTTCCATGGCCGTTGTTTGCGTAAAAGCTTTGCCTGCTATCCTAACATCACGACCATCTTTATTTTTCTTTTGTTCTCCACCGTCTTCATTATAAATATCTTCATCCACCTCACCACTAAAGCACGCATCAATAAACATTAATTTACGAATAGGCTTCATTTGTGTAAACAGTTTTTCAAATTCTTTGAAGGCAACCGAATTAATTTTCGGATCAGAAAAGTCAGTATAATAAGTAGGAAAGTAATAGCTGAAATCTTCGTCTAAATAACCATGTCCCGCAAAAAACACCATCACCACATCATTAATGTTGGCTTTATCGAAAAATGTTTTTAATTGCTTCACAGAATCGGTAGTAAAAGACTGATTAAAAAGTTTTTTGATTTCTATTTTACCAAACGACTTGGAATTACTCATCATGTTGGCCATATCGCTGGCATCTTTCACGGCGTAAGACAAATCAAAATCGGTATTCTTAAATTTTTCGGAAGCCACCACAACCATGTAAAGATTTGGTTTCACTTCTTTGGTATTATTATAGAGTCTTACTGTACGTGGACTTTCCAATCCATTTTCATCGCGGGCAATAAATTCAAATCGATTGATGCCGGAGGCTGTTTCTAATGAAATTGTTTTTTCATAGTGAGATGCCGAGGACTCATTGATACTTTCAGTATACACCTGCG
This sequence comes from Bacteroidota bacterium, assembly GCA_017303905.1. NCBI lineage: Bacteria > Pseudomonadati > Bacteroidota > Bacteroidota bacterium. The sequence goes on along the minus strand of JAFLBH010000001.1, from coordinate 440,145 downwards.
TACCATTATTGAGTACGGTAATTTGTTTCAACTTGCCTTGCCCTTTGTTTAAACTCACTGAAAAATTAATTTTACCGGCACTCTCTTCGTTAAGATTTATGTATTGAAAATCCGGATGTGCGGTGAAATTAATTTTACTTCCGGGAGCAATCCCTAAAACTTTCATGCGCTTGGTATATGCTGTTTCATAAGCCTTAATTAAAGCACTGTCGTTGCATCCGAAGGAACGAAGTACTTGATGCGGTTGATTTAAGTAAGCGTCGAACTGTTCAAAGCTGAACATTTCACTTTTATATTTAAAGCGCATGTTTTTAATAAAATCTTTAGAGCCCATGTAGTGTAATTCCGGAGTTATTATAAAGTAATTATCATTTAATGCGTTTGCAATTTGTCCGATTACTTTTTTGTTTTTAAGATCAATGAATGTTGCCAGGGAGGTTGACATTCCGGTTACAATTACTTTATCTTGTTCTTCAATAAAAAAGCATTTTGGCATTAAAATATTGCTTTCACTTAAATCATACACCTCTTCGGCATTGCTGTTATAAATTTTAAATTGTTTACCAAGAGCATCACTCAAAGCAAAATACTTTCCGCTTTCACTCGTAGTATGAAAAGGAATAATGTCAGGAGTTTTCGCAAGCGTTTTTGTAAACAGCTCTTTTCCGCTTTCGGTTTCGTATTCGGAGTAAACCGTTTCTTTATACTCACTGTTGTAATTGGCAATGTCGTATTTGATATACCAAATCCCAATTTTTTTACCGTCTTCTTTTAAAAGAAAATCATATGGATAATATGACTCCGCGTAGTCACGAACGATTTTTTTACTAACCATGTCTATTTTCACAATAGCATTGGTGGGCACTTCGCTTTCGTAACCATTGAAGTTTTTCTTTTTATTAATTTGGGCTGAGGTATAAATGGATTTATTATCCGGACTTATAATAACCGGCGCCGTCATCGACCAGGTCTGGCTTTCAAATTCAGTAGCCTTTGTTTTGCGATTAATGATTTTGTAATTCCCTGCGCCGGGAACGAAGACCAAGTCTTTTGTAAACGAAATGATTTTGTAAAGATTGTTGGCGGCCAGTGAAAACATTCCCTCATACTTTTCTTCCGCCATTGTTTTTAAATTAATAATGTGCAAAGAGGTAAAATCTGCATAATAGAATTCTCCGTTTTTAAATCCGCTTGTGGAAGCGGTGATGTTTTTTTTGATAGTCCGTGTATATTTTTTCTTCGCAATATTGTAGATGTTGAGATTAAAATTTGGATAGGCCCTTCCTGAATTGACAACAATTTCCGAGTCGTTTAAGAAAAACAAATTATACACCGATGATGTGTCGTTGTTACTGATGTCTTTTATCTCAGCATATTTACTGAAATTGTTTAAGTCCCAGAGATAGGCGGTGCTTAATCCTTTTGTGTATAGCCAACGTTTATTCGGACTAACATCCGCAAAGTAAATAGGATTGTCCATGGCGGCACGCTCCGAAATGATTTGCATATTATCGGGTCGGTACACGCGCAATGCTTTGTAAGAGGTAAATCCGTTAGTTATAAGACGACGACCTTCAGAAGAAAACTTCAGATTGGTAAAAATGCCTTCACTTGTTTTTACTAGTGTTTTTTTCGGCATGTCAACAAACTTGATGCCTTTCATGGTAAGGCAAACCAACTGAGAGGTGCCTGGCCATAGATCCATATCGTAAATGTAATCGTCAGCCAGAGTTTTTTCATCAACATTAGTGCTCAGTGCCCTGGGCTTCCGTAAATATTGTTGTTGTGTTGTATTGTAGTAGGCCGTGTATTTTTTTGGCATCATAACTTCATAAACAATTTTATTGTTCGTTAAATTAAGCGCAAAAAAATTATCTGATGTCGTACACATCAAGAGGGAATCTCTGATTTTATATTTACTGACGCTGCCTATATCTTCAATAACAGTTGTTGTTTGGGTTAAATTACTTAATGATTGTTTTATAATGGACGTTACCGTTCCGGATGATTTTGCCAAAATAGCTTCTTCTCCTTTAATATATGGCGCCGCATGATACATATAATCGGCAACAGGAAACGCATGAGAGCTTATCGCTTTTTTATTTTCAAAATCGTAGATAAGCGTAAAGGTGCCAACACTTACATAAATTAGATTTCCTTTCCCTGTAAAGAAACAACCACTGATGTGAAGGGCACCATAGTAATCGCTGTTCGGAAGTCCTTTTATTAATTCGGCACTATTGGTTTTGAAAATTGTTTGAAGCTTTTGCTCTTTAAACGAAAAAATGATGAGTTCGTTGTTGGCGCAAACCATCAGTAAATCACCGGCAGGATTGATAGATAAGTTTTTGGCAAGATAGGGCAAATCAATTTCATCAATTACCTCGGATGTTTCCGTATTAAATATTGTAAGAGCGTTGGAGCATACCGCAAAATGCTTTTCTCCTGGTAGAAACTGAACAAAATCGAAGTAACTGTAGCCAAAATCCTTTGGAATTATAATTTTTATATCCTTTAATTGAGAAAAGGTAAATAAAGGAACTAGGAAAAGTAAAAGGAATAATTTCCGCATAATGTAAAAGTATCAAATAATTTTTATCTTTAATCTATGTTAAAACGCATCTGTTATTTACTTTTATTTATTCCTTTTTTCTTACGGGCACAGTATCCCGCTCAACCCTCTAATTATGTAACAGATGAAGCCGGCGTAATGAGCGCGGAACAGCAAAGCGAGTTGAATGCTAAGTTGAGCGCATTTGAAGACAGCACGAGCAATCAGATATTTGTATACGTCACTGCCAGTTTAAATGGCGCCGATTTACAGACTCTCTCACAAGAAATATTTCACAATTGGAAAATAGGCAAAGAGGGTAAAAACAACGGTGTGCTTATAGCGGTTTTTGTTGACGACCGAAAATTTAGAATACAAACCGGATACGGAATGGAAGGCGTATTACCGGATTTATTAACGAAGCGTATTCAAGACGAGTACATGCGTCCGTATTTTAAAGAAAAGGACTATTACTCCGGCATCAATGCAGGGATTGACCAACTTATTTACTTTAGTAAACACGAATATAAGCCTGAAGAGACGGCGGTGAATTCGGAAGAGGCGTGGCCGGCTTGGATGAGCTGGGTGTTGGGCTATGCGTTTAATTTTATTTTTCTGGTTCTTTATATTAGAAATGTTTTACGACCAAAGAAGCTTTCTAAGAAGCAAAAGAAGAAAAAACAAACAGGCAATGTGGCAAAGGTGATCTTTATTACGATTGCGATCATTTTAGCTTTATTTCCATGTGTCGGAGCTATCATTTTATTTTTTATGTTCATTGCCACCTCTAATATCAATTTTTCCAGCGGCGGTTCTTATAGCGGCAGCACATACGATTCATCCTCATCATGGAGCAGCTCCGACTCTTCTTCTTCCTGGAGTAGTTCCGATTCTTCGTCGAGTTTTGATGGCGGCGGCGGTGGCGATTCCGGCGGTGGCGGAAGCAGCAGTGACTGGTAACAGAAGGCAATATAAACTTGCTTAATCCAAATAATTACTGCATATTCAAATTGCTTTTTAGAGTATGAAAATCGGCGTTAAATTAACTCTTACTTTTTTTTCGATAGCTTTTTTGTCAATGCTTACGGTTGGCATTATAAGTTATTACCGCGCCAAAACATCTTTAGAAGAAGAATCCTTTAAGCGTCTGACTGCAGTGCGCGAGATGAAAGCCACACAAATCACCAATTATTTTAGTCAAATAAAAAACCAATTGGTTTCTCTGTCTCATAACCCAATGATTGTTGAGGCAGCTCAAAATTTTAAGTCCGCGTACAAAAACATTTCGGAGGAATTAAACATTAATGATCAACAATTAGCTCAGCATAAAAAGGAAGTATTAACTTATTTGGATACAGTTACGCTGAAACGCCTGAATAGTAATCTGGATATAAAACTAACGGCTGCACAATTATTTTCAGACAACAAGGCTTCTGTTTTATTACAGCATGGGTTTATGGTACAAAACCCATTTCCTACCGAGCAAAAACAAAATGCCGACTCCATGCCCTTTAATTGTTCTTACAATACTTTTCATAAAAAATATCATAAAGTATTAAGAGGTATTTGTGAGCGTTTTGGCTTCTACGATATTTTCCTTATCGATAATGAAAGCGGAAATGTTGTATACACTGTTTACAAGGAAAGTGATTTCGCTACTTCTTTAACCGACGGACCATTCAGCACCACAAATCTTGGAAATTGTTTCCGTGAAGTACGCCATGCTAAAGAAAAGGACGCTGTAAGTTTGGTAGACTTTGCGCCGTATTTGCCATCATATAATGCTCATGCTTCATTCATGGCTTGTCCTGTTTACGAAAACGACAAGATGGTCGGCGTAATAGCTTTTCAAATGCCAATAGAGAAAATTGATGACATTATGACGAATGGTCGTAAGTGGTCAGATATGGGTTTGGGCAGAACAGGAGAAACCTATTTAGTAGGACAGGATTTTACGTTAAGAAATCAGTCTCGGTTTTTGATTGAAGACAGCACGAATTATTTCAAAATGCTTCAACAAATTGGAACAGATAGTAAAGTCATAAATCGTATTCACGCTTTTGGCAACACGGTAGGTTTGCAAGAGGTAAAAACTGTTGGAACTGAAGAAGCCATAAAGGGAAACACAGGAAGTAAAATATTTAATGATTACAGAGGAGTTTCTGTTTTGTCAGCCTTCAAGCCATTGAACATTTTAGGTTTGAATTGGGTAATCATGAGCGAAATTGATGAAGAAGAGGCCTTCATGCATGTAAGAGCATTGCGTAATAATATCATTCAAGCATTTATTGGACTCTTGGTGTTGTTGATTGTATTATCATTCGTTGTATCGCGACAAATAACAAAGCCACTGAAAGAATTAACTTACGATGCGGAAGAACTGGCCAAAGGAAATTTTGATGTTCACTTGGAGGCGAGAGGGAATGATGAGATTGGGATTTTGGCGGATGGATTCAGAAAGATGCAAGCTTCCATTAGTGAATTAATACATGGCTTGGAAGACAAAGTAAAGGAGCGTACCGCAGAAGTAACACATCAAAAACATTTGGTGGAAGAAAAGCAAAAGGAAATTGTTGATAGCATTAATTATGCAAAACGAATTCAGTATACACTTTTGGCGAACGACAGTTTCCTGGAGAAGTATTTGAAAGATTATTTCGTGCTCTTCCAACCAAAGGATATTGTAAGCGGCGATTTTTATTGGGCGACGAAAACAGAAAACTATTTTTACCTGGCCGTGTGTGATAGTACCGGACATGGCGTGCCCGGCGCGTTTATGAGTTTGTTGAATATTTCATTTTTAAATGAGGCAATCACTGAAAAGAAAATAACAGAAACGAATGAAATTTTGAATTATGTACGTGAGCGCTTAATCAAAAACATTTCGAAAGAGGGCAGACAAGACGGTATGGATGGCGTGTTGTTGAGAATGGATTTAAAAACGCGTGAACTCACATTTTCGGGAGCGCATAACGCTCCGGTGGTAGTTAGAGGAAAGGAAATTATAGAATACAAGGCGGATAAAATGCCAATTGGAAAAGGGGTAAGAGACGATGCTTTTTCGGTTCAAAAATTGGATGTTCAAAAAGGGGATGTGATTTATTTATATACCGACGGATATGCCGATCAGTTTGGTGGTCCGAAAGGAAAGAAATTTAAATACAAGCAGCTAAACGAATTGTTGCTTTCGAACATGCAACAGCCGCTTTCTGCACAAAAGGAAATTTTACATCAAGCTTTTGAAAAATGGCGCGGTAATCTGGAGCAAGTCGATGATGTTTGTTTAATTGGTATAAGAATTTAGTGACTGAGTATCGTGGAAAGCTCAGCTTCAATTTTCTTTTTAATTTCTGATTTAGGTTTTAGTATGGCTTCCTTTTTCAGTTTGTTAGTATAATATTCGCTTAGAGCGCCACTCATCATTTCGCGAATTATTTGTTTTTCACTTTCTTTTTCAAAAGCCTCAGCAAACAACTTTTCTAAACGCTGAAACTTTTCTTTATTAATTTTCACCTGTTTGGCTTTACCTCCCGAATAAACCCCACTGGAACTTTCTTTCGCTTTTACAGGAACATATTTCACAAGCGAATCGTTAATAATAAACGTGTTGTTGTTCCCGTCGAAATATTTATATGAAGTTTGAGCGTTCATTTTTATTAAACACATAAAGCAAAAAAACACTAAAACATTTTTCATCTAAAATTTGAATAAATTAAATTAATCAGAACAAACTGTCAAGTAGCGAATCATTTACTAAATTAGGAAGTGTTACCTTTAAATTCGGTGTGCGTTGCATTTCGCGCTTAATCGCAAACAAAGCTTCTTTGTTTCGCGCCCAACTTCTTCTGGCAATACCATTGTTTACATCCCAAAACAACATTTGTTTTAACCTACGGTCGGCATCACTGCTACCATCTAACACTAAACCAAATCCGCCATTAATTACTTCTCCCCAACCAACACCTCCGCCATTATGTAAACTAATCCAGGTTGCCCCTCTGAATCCGTCGCCCACAAAATTTTGTACAGCCATGTCGGCAGTAAATTTAGAACCATCATAAATATTTGATGTTTCTCTGTAAGGAGAGTCTGTTCCGCTTACATCGTGATGGTCGCGACCCAAAACAACAGGGGCTGTAATTTTCCCTTCCGCAATCGCCTTATTCATAGCTTCTGCGATACGAACGCGCGCTTCACTGTCGGCATACAAGATGCGTGCCTGTGATCCCACTACTAAATTATTTTTCATCGCATCACGGATCCAAATGATATTATCGCTTAGCTGTTGTTTAATTTCTTCAGGCGCGTTTTTATGCATGTCTTCCAAAACCGCAAGCGCGATCTCATCTGTTTTTCTTAAATCATTTTCATTCGCACTGGTACAAACCCAACGGAATGGTCCGAAACCATAATCAAAACACATCGGACCTAAAATATCCTGCACGTATGAATTATACTTGAAATCCTTGCTGTTTGGTTTAAACACATCTCCACCGGCACGTGATACTTCCAACAAGAAGGCATTACCGTAATCGAAGAAATACATGCCTTTTGCCGTGAGTGTGTTTACAGCATTAATATGACGCACCAATGTCTTCTGAACTTCATTCTTAAATTGTTCAGGATTTTCGGCCATCATTTTATTACTTTCTTCCAATGAAAATCCTACAGGATAATAACCGCCTGCCCATGGATTATGCAAAGATGTTTGATCGGAGCCGATATCAACTTTGATGTTTTCTTTAACAATACGCTCCCATAAATCAACAACATTCCCCTGGTAAGCAATGGAAACAGCTTCTTTTGCTTCAACCGCTTTTTTAACACGGGGAATTAATTTATCCAAATCATCAAACACTTCGTCAACCCATTTCTGAGAATGACGTGTGTGTGTAGCCTTTGGATTTATTTCAGCAGTGATTGAAACCAATCCCGCAATGCGCGCTGCTTTTGGTTGAGCGCCACTCATTCCGCCAAGTCCTGCAGTAATAAACAGCTTCCCTTTACGGTCTTCTTCAGATTTTGAAATTTTTCGTGCGGCATTCATTACGGTAATTGTTGTTCCGTGTACAATACCTTGCGGACCAATATACATAAATGAACCGGCCGTCATTTGTCCGTATTGCGTAACACCAAGCGCATTAAATTTTTCCCAATCATCAGGTTTGCTGTAATTAGGAATCATCATACCATTTGTAACAACAACACGTGGCGCGTCTTTATGTGAAGGGAACAATCCCATCGGGTGACCACTATATAACACGAGGGTTTGTTCATCGGTCATAGTAGCCAGATATTGCATCGTTAACAGGTATTGTGCCCAATTCTGAAACACAGCACCGTTGCCTCCATAGGTTATTAATTCGTGCGGATGTTGTGCAACGGCATAATCCAAGTTGTTGCTTAACATGTGCATGATAGCAGCAGCTTGTTTACTTTTGTGCGGATAATCGTTGATTGGTCGCGCGTAAATTTTATAATCCGGACGAAAACGATACATATAAATTCGTCCGTAGGTTTTTAATTCTTCAGCAAATTCTTTGGCTAATAGTGCATGATGCTTTTCATCGAAATAACGCAATGCGTTGCGTACCGCTAATTTCTTTTCCTCACTCGTTAAAATGTCTTTTCGCTTGGGTGCGTGATTGATGTTTGTTTCGTATGGTTTTGCTTTCGGAAGCTTTGAAGGAATTCCGCTTAAAACCAAATTTTGAAAATCTTTTATGTCCATGACAGCTTATCTTAATGTTTTAATCTTTCGATTTGTCTTTATCAAACTTTCCTGTTTTTTTATTGTAACCATACGGACAATGTTTACATCCGCTTTTGCAACAATAACCCCGTTTAAGATGATATTTCTCAGTAAAAACTATATAACCTTCAGGACTAAGGTAATAATCTTCGGGGTCGAGTTGCTTGTTAAACATATGCAAAAATACAATTACCCGCCTTAAACCGAAAGAAATTCTTAGTTTTGTTGTAATGAAAAAAGGCACTTTTTCCATTTTATTTTTTAGTTTGCTTTTTAGCGTGTTTTATTCGAACGCACAAGACACACTTTCAAAGAAAAAGCCTTTCACCATACAGCATGACTCTACGGCATTATTTGGTGGTATTGGAATATCTCGCAAGACAACAGACGAGGCCGCCTTTTTAATTGGCGGGTATGTTTCAACTTATTATGCGTATTATTCTGATGAGACAAACATAAATGGAATGGTTCAGGCACCGGCGGTAGCTCCACGCAATAAAGAGTTCGGATTGAACATGGCCTTGATTTCCTTAAAGTATAACAGTAAAAATGTGAGAGGAAATTTTGGATTGCACTTCGGTGATATTCCCAAAGCCATATGGCCTTCAGAACTAAACATGATTCAAGAAGCGAATGTGGGTTTTCGGATTGTGAAAGGCTTGTGGTTGGATGCGGGCGCTTTTCGATCGCATATTGGTGTTGAAAGCACACAGCCGCGCGAAAACATTGCCACTAGCATGTCGTTGGTAGATAATTTCGAACCGTATTATTTTGCAGGCGCCAAATTAACGTATGTTTTAAACTCAAAACTCTCCTTACAATTGAACGCGTTTAACAGCTTCAACACTTTAGTAGATTATAATAAGGATAAGTTATTTGGTTTTTCAGCGGTGTACGATCCCAACGATAAAATTTCAATCACTTATAATTTTGTAACAGGGGATGAAACGCCTGATACGGTGAGTTTAAAGCAAAGGCGATATTACAATGATTTATATGCTACCATGAAGTTTAATAAGTTAAGCGTAGCTCTTGAGGCCAATTATGGCTGGCAAGAAAATTCTGATTTAAAGGACACGACAAAGAACGCTGTGTTTTATAGTGGATTAGCGGTGTTGAAGTATCAGTACATTAAAAAGTCATCATTGTATTTGCGTGGAGAATATTTGTCGGATCCAAACAGAGCGCTGACCGGGGCAATTTCATTTGGCGACAATGTAATGGGAACCACTTTGGGAGTAGAGTATAAACCGTTTTCTAATGTAGCATTAAGTGCAGAAGGAAGAATTTTGCAATCGGAAAATGCTATCTTTAAAGAAAAAAAATACAAGACTAACCAGCGCTACGAGTTTATATTGTGTCTGGATGTTTCTTTTTAAATGAGTACAAGCAAAACATATTCACCAATCGGCATTTTTGATTCGGGTTATGGCGGATTAACCGTCATGAAGGAAATCGTGAAGGAATTGCCGCAATACGATTATTTATACTTGGGTGACAATGCCCGCGCGCCATACGGAACGCGTAGTTTTGAAACGGTGTATCAATATACTTTGGAGTGCGTTAATCATTTATTTGCCAAGGGTTGTCATTTGGTGATTTTGGCTTGTAATACAGCTTCGGCAAAGGCGCTTCGTAACATTCAGCAAAAGGATTTACCGAATATTGATCCAAGCCGCAGGGTGCTGGGCGTTATACGACCAACCACCGAAGTCGTTGGAAATTTTTCCAAAACCAAGCATGTAGGAGTTTTAGGAACTACAGGCACAGTCACTTCTAATTCTTATCCCATAGAGATAGAAAAGTTTTTCCCAGAGGTTAAAGTGTTTCAGGAAGCTTGTCCGATGTGGGTACCGCTCATTGAGAACAACGAGTTTAATAATGAAGGCTCTAATTATTTTGTAGAGCAACACATTAAGAATCTTTTGCGTCAATCCGACAAAATCGATACTGTTATTTTAGGATGCACACATTATCCATTACTGTTGAATAAAATCAAACAATATCTCCCTCAGCACATCACCATACTTTCACAGGGCGAAATTGTTTCTAAAGGATTGTCAGATTATTTAAAACGTCACCCGGAAATGGATGCCAAATGCAGCAAGGGCGGGAGCTTAAAGTTTTTTACTACCGAAATGCCGCATAATTTCGACGAGCAGGCTTCACGCTTTTTTGGTAAGGAAATAAAATCAGAACATTTGCAGTTGTAAATTATTTGAACCAGCTGCTATACATTAAATAGTTGTTGGCGATTCTGTCTATTTCACCGCTTATTAATTCTTCGGAGATATCTTTTACTTTTTTGGCAGGAACTCCCGCAAAGATGCAACCACTCGGAACTTTCGTTCCTTCAGTCACAACTGCACCGGCCGCAATAATGGTGTTACTTCCAATCTCGCAATTATCCATAACTATGGCGCCCATTCCTATTAATACATTATCGTGAACCGTACAACCGTGTACAATGGCATTGTGTCCAATCGAAACATTATTACCCAAGTGAACTTTTGTTTTTTGATAGGTGCAATGTAAAACCGCACCATCCTGAATGTTTACCTTATTACCAATTCTAATACTGTTCACGTCACCACGCACAACGGCATTAAACCAAACACTGCAATCGTCGCCCATGATAACATCACCAACAATAGTTGCATTTGGCGCTACAAAACAATTAAGTCCAAGTTTCGGACTAACACCATTCACCGGAAGAATTACTGACATAAAAATAGTTTTATGCAAATTAACGTTTTTTTATAATTATCACCCAACCATTTATATTTGTTGGCCGTATAGTTGAATAAGAAAGGTTCAAAACAGCTATGAAAACACGTTTACTTCTAAAACCATATACGTATGAAAACGACAAGAAGTATCGTGTTATGTACAATGATAATTGTGCAAACCGTTAAGGCTCAAAACAACAATCATAAAATTTATTTAGAGGGAACAATAAGCGGGGGCGTGCAGCAATCCGATGCCGTTGCCGGTGTTGGTGGAGCCATAGGAGTGTTCTTAAACAAAAACAGCAGCATCGATATACGCGTTCGTGAGGTATATAATTTCCGTAACATGGAAATAAGCGGACCCATTAATATTCATTATCGTTATAATTTTGATTTCGGTTTGTTTGTGGGAGGAGGTTTTGCGCATCATCATGAAGTCGCCCATCATACTTATATGCACCATCCAGTTGAATCAGTGATGGGAATGGAAAGAAATATTTTTCACAGAAGCGGATTAGGTTTTGAAGTGGGATATAACTTTAAACCCTTTGCTAAAAAGGGATTCTTCAGCGTGTTTTATCCCAGTGCAAACGTAGTGATTAATAAAATGTTTATGGATAGCCGAAGCAATCCTTTGGTAACCGCTAACGTTGGTATAAGAGTGGGATTAAAAAAATTCAACTGATTTTATATCCTACCTAATAAGTAGTATATTTGGGTAATCAGAATATATGTTACCTAAGAAATCAAAATACGCTATCAAAGCCTTGTTGGCTTTAGCGAAGAATTATAACGGATTAAAGCCGCTTGCTATTTCAGAAATTGCGGAGACTGAAAAAATTCCCCGCAAATTTCTGGAAGCAATTTTATTGGAGTTACGCCATCAGGGAATAGTAAAAAGTAAAATGGGCCCTACGGGGGGATACTATCTTACAAAACACCCGGAGGAAGTTATGCTGAGTACAATCATTCGCTCAACGGGCGGACCAATTGCGTTATTACCTTGTGTGAGTTTAAATTTTTATGAAAGATGCGAAGAATGTAAGGATGAGGAGACTTGCGGCTTACGCGATGTGGTGCTGGAAGTACGTGAGGCCAGCATAAAAATCCTTTCCAAAACGAGTCTGTCAGATATTTTAAAGCGTGAAAAGAAGCTCATGAAAAAGTATGGATTGCAGTAAAAACGGGCTTTCCAGACCATTATATCCTATTTATCCGATAGGAGAATAGAAAATAATGCCATTTTTTCTTGCAGGCTTAAAAAAATTGATTTTACTTTGTGCCGTTAATATGAAAAACAATCGCTTACATATACTATCAATCTCTTCCAACATGATGTGTTGCAAGATGTGGATGTCGTTTAAGCGGAAGTAATACGTATTTAGTGTTTATTTGGTAATTAAAACCCTTCCGCCTAAAACGAGAAGGGTTTTTTATTTTAAACAATTAAGAATAACAAAATGCAAAGTTTCAGAACAGAATTAGAATTAGTAAATCACAGCGGCAAAGCTCTGGTTGAAAAAGATATAATCGAACTCGATAAGAAAATCCGTGAGTTCAGGGAGGGAAAAATTCATGAAGAAAAATTCAGAAGCCTCCGTCTAGCGCGTGGCGTATACGGACAGCGTCAGCAAGGTGTGCAAATGATCCGCATTAAATTGCCGTTTGGTAAAATATCAACCAAACAGCTTCGCCGCATCGCCGCCATCAGCGACGAATATTCTAATGGCAACTTACATTTAACGACGCGACAGGATATTCAAATCCACCACGTAAGTTTAGATAAAACACCGGAGCTGTGGGCAAAGCTTGAACAAGATGAAATCACTTTACGTGAAGCTTGCGGCAATACCGTAAGAAACGTAACGGCTTCCGCCGAAGCCGGTATTGATCCGAATGAATTGTTTGATGTTTCTCCTTATGCGCACGCCGTGTTCAGTTATTTTCTGCGTAAGCCATTCGGACAGGAACTTGGCCGAAAAATTAAAATTGCATTTTCCAATAATGAAAAGGATACAGCGGTAACTTATATTCATGACCTCGGATTCATTCCAAAGTTAAATGCAAAAAAGCAAAGAGGTTTTAAGGTTTTGGTTGGTGGCGGATTGGGCGCACAACCTTTTGTGGCGCAAACCGCGCATGATTTTTTACATGAGGATTATTTAATTCCTTTTGTTGAAGCCGTAGTGCGTGTGTTTGATCGTCACGGAGAAAGAGTAAGCCGTCACAAGGCCAGACTAAAATATTTAATTAATAAAATCGGAATAGAGGCTTTCTTGAATTTAGTGAAGGAAGAGGAAAACGCAGTTCTGAATAAAGTGTATGCAATTGATAAAACACAATCAGAAACCATCCTTCAGTTTAAAAACAAATTACCGAGTGTAAGTCCTGCTATTGATGAATTTAAATATAACCAATGGTTACGCACTAATACGTTCGCACAAAAGCAAAACGGCTATTACGGTGTTTACATAAAAGTTCTACTTGGAAATATTTCTTCTGCTAATGCACGTGAGCTCGCGGGTATTATTGATACCTATGCATTAAGTGAAGATTTTCGTATTACGATTAATCAAGGCTTTTTGCTGAAGTTCGTATCCAAAGAGGAATTACCTTTTTTGTATGCAGAACTTAAAAAATTAAATCTCGCTACGCCGGGTTTTGATTCTGTTGGCGACATAACAGCTTGTCCTGGAACAGACACGTGTAATCTCGCCATCTCCAACAGCACGAATATTTCAGTGGAGTTGGAAAAGGTCATTTATGAAGAATACCCCGAACTCATTTATAATCATGACATCAAAATAAAAATCAGCGGCTGTATGAATTCATGCGGACAACACGGGTTGGCGCAAATTGGATTTCATGGATCTTCTTTTAAAGTAGGCACCAATGTGATTCCTGCAGTTCAGGTTTTATTAGGTGGAGGAACTTTAGGCAATGGAAATGGAAGAATCGCTGAAAAAATAATTAAAGTCGCGTCAAAGCGCGCGCCTGATGTATTGCGTACTTTGTTTAATGATTTTGAAGAAGGCGCTTTTGAAGGAGAATATTTTAATTCTTATTTCGACAGAAAAGGGAAGGATTATTTTTATCAGTTACTGAAACCATTGGCGGATAATTCCAACTTAAAAGAGGAAGAGTATTACGACTGGGGATCAGAGCAAAAATTCCAAACAGCCATCGGTGTTGGAGAATGCGCTGGCGTAATTATTGATTTGGTGCAGACCTTATTTTTGGAAGCTGAAGAAAAACTTAGCTATAGCTTGAATAATCTGAAGGCCGGAAACTATGGTGATAGTATTTATGATTCTTATTCGGTTTTCATACAAGCTGCTAAAGCCATTCTCTTAGACGCCGGTTTGCATGTGAATACTCACCATACCTTAATTAATGATTTCGACACCCATTTTGTTGCAACGGGAAAGTTTGAATTAGGAAAAAGTTTTAAGGATATCGTGTTGCAAATAAATAAAACGGAGCCTTCTCAAAATTTTGCTTCAAGTTATTTTTCAGAAGCCTTGAAATTTTTTAATGACGTAAAGAATTATCGTGAATCAAATAAAGAAATTGTTGAACATGCATAAGAAACATAAAATATACATCAAGTACGAGTATTGTTGCTGCTGTATGATAATGCAAAGCTCATTGTAATATTTCCTCCATTATAATGAGCTGTTTAAAGGAGGAAAAAACCACTTAAATAAATAACTCATTATAAAAATTGAAATCATGAAAAAGGAAATATATCCAAAATTAACTGTAGTAGGTGCGGGTCCGGGCGATCCTGAATTATTAACCGTAAAAGCGATCAACGCTTTAAGTGAAGCAGATGTTGTGCTTTATGACGCTTTGGTCAACAAAGAAATATTAAAGTACGCGCCAATTGACGCGTTGAAAATTTATGTTGGGAAGAGAAGTAGCAAACACACGTATACACAAGAGCAAATTAATAACTTAATTGTTGATTTTGCTTTTACACACGGACGTGTAGTAAGATTAAAAGGCGGCGACCCATTTGTGTTCGGAAGAGGTAGTGAAGAAATCCAACACGCGGAAGCTTTTAATATTGAAACAGCCATTGTTCCCGGCATTTCCAGTTCTATTGGTGTTCCGGGAGCCAGCGGAATTCCGGTTACGCACAGAGGGCTGAGCGAAAGTTTTTGGGTGATTACAGCCACTACGCAAAGTGGAGAATTATCGAATGACATTTATGACGCTGCGAAATCAAACGCAACAGTTGTGGTGTTAATGGGATTGAATAAGCTTCCTGAAATTGCTGAGGTGTTTAAGTCTGCAGGTAAAATAACAACACCGGTGGCTGTTATTCAAAACGGCACCTTGCCAACAGAGAATGTTGCGATTGGAACCATTGACACAATTGCGGAGGAGGTAAAAGACTTAGGCATTAAGTCCCCGGCAATAATTGTAATCGGAGAAGTGGTTAAGCTGCACAAGTATTATGACCTATTGGTGAACGAACAAAACTATGTGTTGAACTAGTTTATGAGTGTAGAAGTAAATAACAAATTATTCCCTGTATTTCTAAAGCTTGAAAACTTTAGGGCGCTTATTATTGGCGGAGGAAAAGTGGCGCATGAAAAAGTAACCGCGGTCATCAATAATAGTCCTGCTACAAAAATAAAATTAGTGGGAACACACGTGAGTGATGAAATTAAAAAATTGGCGCACACGAATTCTAACCTCGAAATACATCAGCGTTCATTTGTAGAATCTGATTTGGAAAACACCGACCTCTTGATTTCAGCCATTAACAATAAAGAAACCAGTTTGCAAATAAAACAACTGGCACAAGCAAAAGGAATTCTTGCGAACGTGGCCGACACACCGGAGCAATGTGATTTTTACTTAGGCTCCATTGTACAGAAAGGAAATGTAAAAATTGCCATTTCCACCAATGGTAAATCACCAACCTTGGCGAAGCGTTTGCGCGAAACATTTGATGAATCACTTCCAAACGAGATTAATGATGCCGTTGAAAACTTAGTCGAAATCAGAAAATATTTGGAGGGTGATTTTTCTGAAAAAGTAAAGCAGTTGAATGAAATAACATCCGTTTTAACCAAGGAGAGCATTCATGTAAAACCAAAAATCAGCAAGCAAAGAATCTGGATTTATAGTTTAACGGCTCCTGTATTAATTTTGGTTGGATATTTGCTTTATCATTTTTTACCGCCGCAATTAATAAACGACTACGCAGTTACCTTAGTTAGTAACATTCATTCCGATATTTTGATTTTTATCCTGGCAGGATTTACAGCGCAGATGATTGATGGTGCATTAGGCATGGCATACGGCGTAACTGCCACATCTTTTCTTTTATCCGCAGGAGTTCCTCCCGCTGCCTCAAGTGCAAGCGTGCACGCATCTGAAGTTTTCACGAGCGGTGTTTCCGGACTCATGCACTTAAAGTTTGGTAATGTGAACACAAAATTGTTTCGCAATTTATTATTACCCGGTGTGCTTGGCGCTATTTTAGGCGCGTACATTTTAACCTCTTTTGAAGAATACAATTACATCATCAAGCCTCTTGTTTCTATTTACACATTGATTTTGGGTTTGCTGATTATTTTTAAAGCATTGAAAAAGGACAAAGTGCGCGAAAAGATTAAACGTATCTTTCCTTTAGCAGCGGTGGGTGGATTTTTGGATTCAATTGGCGGCGGCGGTTGGGGGCCCATCGTTTCATCCACATTAATCGCCGGCGGAAGAAACGCAAAGTATGCCATAGGTTCTGCGAACCTTACGGAGTTTTTTGTTTCACTCGCGAGCTCGATTACATTTTTCACACTCATTGGATTAACCCATTGGTATATAATTGTCGGATTAATTATTGGTGGAGTAATAGCAGCGCCAATTGCCGCTTATCTCGCCAATAAAATTCCTACCAAAGCCATCATGATATTGGTTGGGGTAGTGGTGATAATAGTTAGTTTAAAACGTTTATTTTTTTAATTATGATTACAACAGATATAGCAGTTATCGGAGCAGGACCAGTTGGTCTCTTTGCCATCTTTGAAGCAGGCCTTTTAAAAATGCGCTGTCATTTAATTGATTATTTACCTCAGGCAGGCGGACAACTCTCGGAGATTTATCCGAAGAAACCCATTTATGATATTCCGGGTTATCCGACCGTTCTAGCTCAAGAGCTGGTAGATAATTTATTGAAGCAAGCAGAGCCTTTTAAACCAACTTTTACTTTGGGTGAAAGAGTTGAAAAGCTTGATAAAATCGCAGAGCGTGATTTTATTCTTACTACAAACATGGGAACTAAGATTAATGCACGTGCCGTTATCATAGCCGGAGGTTTAGGTTGTTTTGAGCCTCGTAAGCCGGAAGTAGAGGGTTTAGAAAAATTTGAAAACGGCAAAGGTGTTTCTTACATGGTTCTTGATCCGGAAGCGTATCGTAATAAAAAAATTGTTTTAGCTGGTGGCGGCGATAGCGCATTGGACTGGACTATTTTTTTATCAAACGTGGCAAGCGAAGTGAGTCTGGTACACCGCAGTGAATCTTTTCGCGGAGCACCGGATAGCGTAAATAAAGTATTAAAATTGGCCGAGGAAGGAAAAATAAAACTGCATTTAAACAGTAATTTATCGCACGTTTCAGGAAATGAATATTTACAGGAAGTTGGAATCGTAAATGCAAAATCGGGCGAGAAACATATAGTGAGTGTAGATAATCTAATTCCATTATTTGGTTTAAGTCCGAAACTCGGTCCTATAGAAAATTGGGGATTAGAGATTGATAAGAATGCCATTCTTGTGAATACAGAGGATTATCGTACAAATGTGGAAGGTGTTTGGGCCATTGGCGATATAAACACATACAAGAACAAGTTAAAGCTTATTCTTTGTGGATTTCATGAGGCGGCCTTAGCGAGTCACAGTATTTACAAATACTTGAATCCCGGCGTAAAATATACTATGAAATATACGACGGTGAACGGTGTAAATGAGTTCTGATTTTGTACCTTTATGGAACTAATTTAAAAGCACTATGAAAGTAAATATTAAACGATTAAATGATAATTTTCACATGGAAGCCCGTGGCGAAAACGGCGAAGTGTTACAAATGGATGGCTCACCCGATATTGGCGGCAATAATTTAGGATTTCGTCCGATGCAAATGTTACTGGCCGCTGTTGGCGGATGTAGTTCTATTGATGTCATTTTAATTTTAAAAAAGCAAAAGCAGGTGATAGAATCTTTTGAGGTGGAAGTAGACGGCGAAAAAGAAAAAGTAGAAGATCATTCTGTTTGGAAAAACATCGTGTTGCATTTTAAAATCATGGGCCAGGTAGATTATGACAAAGCGGATCGCGCGGTAAAATTATCAATGGATAAATATTGTTCAGTATCAAAAATTTTGCAACCAACATCAAACATTACTTATAAATTAACTGTGAATTAAAATGGAAAAGAAACACTTTGAAACCAATGCCATTCGTGCACAGTTAGAACGTAGTGAAAATAATGAGCACTCTGTTCCGGTTTATTTAACCAGTAGTTTTGTGTTTGATACGGCAGAAGACATGCGTGCAGCTTTTAATGAAGAAACCGATGCGCATATTTATTCGCGTTATACAAATCCAAATAACAGCGAGTTTGTCAATAAGGTTTGTTTATTAGAAGGTGCTGAAGCCGGCGTTGCAATGGCTTCCGGAATGGCCGCAATATATACAACGTTTATGGCCTTGCTAAAATCAGGAGACCATGTTGTTTCTTGTTCTTCTGTGTTTGGCGCTACACACGCGCTATTCACAAAATATTTTCCTAAGCTCAATATTTCGTATTCTTATTTTAATATTAATAACCCAAACGATATTGAGAAACTCATTAAACCTGAGACGCGATTTATTTATCTGGAAACGCCTACAAATCCGGCCATCGAATTAATGGATTTGGAATTTGTAGCTGCAGTAGCTAAAAAGCATAAAGTACTTTTAATCGTTGATAATTGTTTTGCCTCGCCGTATTTGCAACAGCCCATTAAATGGGGCGCTGATTTGGTTGTGCATTCTGCAACAAAATATATGGACGGACAAGGTCGTGTGTTAGGTGGAGTTGTTGTGGGTAAAGCGGATTTGATAAAGGAAATTTATTTATACGGCCGTTTAACCGGTCCTTCATTAAGTCCGTTTAACGCATGGGTATTAAGTAAAAGTTTAGAAACATTGGCACTTCGCATGGAGCGTCATTGCGAGAACGCTTTATATGTAGCGGAAGCTTTGGAAAAGAATGCTGCCTTGGAAAACGTATCCTATCCGTTTTTAAAATCACACCCTCATCATCACATTGCAAAAAAGCAAATGAAATTGGGAGGAGGAATAATCACAATAACAGTTAAAGGCGGCTACGAAGCAGCGAAGAAGTTTTTAGACAAATTACAAATGATAAAAATATCTCCTAACCTTGGTGATGCACGAAGTATTGCAACGCATCCTGCTTCTTCCACACATTGTAAGTTAAGCGAAGAGGAGCGTTTATCAGTTGGCATTACGCCCGGATTAATCCGTATCTCTATCGGTTTGGAAAACAAGGAAGATATTTTAAACGACATTCAACAAGCATTAAAATAATAGACATCGTTGTAGAGCTTGTTGAAGCGAAAATAAAATGAACAGAGTAAAAGAAATAGAAGAGTTAATAAAAGGAAAGAATGCAGAAGACATTCTCAAAACCATTGCTGCATTGCATAATGAGAGAATAGTGTTTTCTACCAGCTTGAGTTACGAAGACCAGGTGATAACGCATTTTATTTTTACTCATGATTTAAATATTTCTGTTTTTACTTTAGACACAGGACGATTATTTCCTGAGACGTATTCGGTTTTAAGCAGCACACTCAACCGCTATAAAAAACCAATTCACGTATTTTCTCCTGCAACAGCTAAAGTGGAAGAGCTGGTGACAAAAAAAGGACCATTCAGTTTTTATGATAGTGTGGAGAATAGAAAAGAGTGTTGCTTCATCCGAAAAGTAGAACCTTTGAAGAGAGCTTTGCAAGGGAAAACAATTTGGATAACAGGAATTCGTGCAGAGCATTCAGAAGGAAGGAACGATATGCCAATAGTAGAGTGGGATGAAAGCAATCAGATTATTAAAATACATCCGTTATTAAATTGGAGTATGGAGGATGTAAAAAAAGTAATTAAACAATTTAATATCCCATACAATCCTCTACATGATAAAGGGTTTATCAGCATCGGTTGTCAGCCTTGTACCCGAGCAATAAAAGAAGGAGAAAATTTCAGGGCAGGAAGATGGTGGTGGGAAGATAATTCAAAAAAGGAATGCGGATTACACAGTTAGTTCACTGCAGCCCCATCCTTCAGGGTGGGGAAAGTATATAGAAAGAAAATAAGCCTTTAGGCTTGAAATGAGAAAAGAAATGAGCACACAAAAAGATTATTTAGATCAGTTAGAAGCGGAAGCGATTTACATTTTGCGCGAAGTGGCCGGACAATTTGAAAAGCCGGCTTTGTTATTCAGTGGCGGAAAAGACAGTATTTGTTTAGTGTATTTAGCATTAAAAGCTTTTCGTCCCGGAAAATTTCCTTTTCCTTTAGTGCACGTAGACACAGGTCATAACTTTCCTGAGGCGCTGGATTATAGAGATAATTTAGTAACTAAGTTGGGCGAGAACTTAATTGTTAGAAAAGTTGAAGACACCATTAAAGCTAAAAAGTTACAAGATGCCAAAGGAAAATTTCCAAGCCGGAATGCTTTGCAAACATATACGTTGTTAGATGTGATTGAAGAATTTGAATTTGATGCTTGTATCGGTGGGGCTCGTCGCGATGAAGAAAAAGCAAGAGCCAAGGAAAGAATATTTTCAGTACGTGATGAGTTTGGTCAGTGGGATCCTAAAAAGCAACGTCCGGAATTGTGGAATATATATAACGGAAAAATCAATAAGGGTGAAAACGTGCGCGTATTTCCGATTAGCAATTGGACAGAGCTCGATGTTTGGAATTATATCAAGCGCGAGAACATAGAATTGCCAAGCATTTATTTTACGCATGAGCGCGAGTGTGTAATAACTGAAAGCGGACAGCTCATGGCTAATTCACACTATTTGCAATTAGAATCTACAGACAAAATTGTAACAAAGAAAGTACGTTACAGAACTGTAGGTGATATGACCTGTACGGCCGCCGTAGAAAGCGAAGCACATACTTTAGACGACATCATCAACGAAATTAAAGAAGCAAAAATAAGTGAGCGCGGCGCAACGCGAATGGACGACAAAATAAGCGAAGCGGCAATGGAAGACCGCAAGAAAGGAGGATATTTTTAACATGGAATTATTAAGGTTTTTCACAGCAGGAAATGTAGATGACGGAAAAAGCACTTTGATTGGAAGATTATTATACGACAGCAAATCCATCTCAACCGACATCATCGAAACATTAACGAAGCAAAGTAAAACTACGGGCGTTAATGCTGATATAGATTTAGCATTATTAACGGATGGTTTGCGTGCCGAGCGTGAACAGGGCATCACCATTGATGTGGCTTATAAATATTTCAGTACCGATAAACGGAAATTTATTATAGCCGATACTCCCGGACATAT
This sequence comes from Bacteroidota bacterium, assembly GCA_017303905.1. Taxonomy (NCBI): domain Bacteria; kingdom Pseudomonadati; phylum Bacteroidota; species Bacteroidota bacterium. Next base: position 418,508 of record JAFLBH010000001.1, on the reverse strand, counting down.
TCAATATACGCGTAATATGTTTACCGGCGCATCCAACGCGGATCTTGCCATTATATTAGTGGATGCAAGAAACGGAATTACGGATCAAACCAAGCGCCACAGTATTATTTCTTCTATTCTGGGAATTCCTCATGTATTGGTGTGCATTAATAAAATGGACTTGGTTGATTATTCTGAAGAGGTGTATAAAAAAATCGAAGCTGATTATTTAAGCTTTGCGAAACCATTAAACCTAAAGGAAATTACTTTTATTCCTGCCAGCGCATTGGCGGGAGATAATGTGGTGCATGCTTCTGAGAAAATGAAATGGTATAAGGGGAAACCTTTATTACAGTTTTTGGAGGAAGTAACTATACATGAAGCAAACAAAAGTGAATCTTCGCGCTTTCAGGTACAATACGTTATTCGTCCGCAAACCGACGACTTGCACGATTACCGCGGATACGCAGGAAAAGTTTCGAGTGGCATTTATAAGAAAGGTCAAAAGGTAATTGTTCTTCCTTCAGGAATCGAAACTACGATTGATAAAATTGAAAAGCATCAGAAAGAAATTGAAGTTGCTGAAGTAGACGATCCGATTATCATTCATTTAAAAGATGATGTAGATATTAGCAGAGGCAGTACGATTGTTCCTAATGAGCAATTACCAAAAACAGAAAAAGAAATCACAACCACTTTATGTTGGATGGATAATGCCGCCTTCGTACCAGGTCAAAAATTACTGTTGCAGCAAAATAGTTTTCGCACAAAAGCAATTGTGAAAGAAATCCAATCACACATTGACATACATACTTTCGAGCAAAAGGAAAGTGATGGCGGTATGAAACTCAATGATATTTGTAAAGTGTTAATCAAAACGGCTGAAGCAATTAGCTTTGACAGCTATAAAGAAAACCGTTCTTCGGGTTCTTTTATTCTGATTAACGAAAACACTAACAACACCGTTGCGGCGGGAACCATTGATTAAAGCAAAGTCAGCTGTCTGATTTCGGACAATGATTTTTTATACACATCTAATGTACGGGTTCTAGCGGCAGCATGATCCACAATAGGTTTGGGATATTTATCAGTACCAAATTCGGGGATCCATTTTTTGATATAAGCAAAATCAGGATCAAAGCGTTTTTGTTGCTCTGTTGGATTAAATATTCTGAAGTAAGGCGCGGCATCCACGCCGCATCCTGCTGCCCATTGCCATCCACCGTTATTCGCGCTTAAATCAAAATCATTGAGTTTTTCAGCGAAATACGCCTCTCCCCATTTATAATCAATCAATAAATCTTTAACTAAAAAGCTCGCGGTAATCATGCGCACGCGGTTGTGCATAAAACCTGTTGCGTTCAATTCACGCATGCCTGCGTCTACAATAGGAAATCCTGTTTCACCATTACACCATTTTAAAAACGATTTTTCATCATGTCGCCATTCAATATTGTTGTACTCTTTCTTAAAAGCGCCATTAACAATATGAGGAAAATGCGATAAAATCATCATGTAAAAATCTCTCCAGATTAACTCGTTCAACCAGGTTTCGCTGTTATTGATGGCGAGCCTCACCATTTCACGGATACTTATTGTCCCGAATCTTAAATGCATACTGATACGGGATGTTCCATGGATGGCAGGAAAATCTCTTTGCTCCTTATATTTTTTGAGAAGTAGTGTGTCAATTTTTGGTAATTGCAATGATAAATCTGTTTTCTCGAAACCAATTTGTCTTAAACTAGGAATGGGTTCAGCTTTGAAACTCAAAAAGTTTTTGAAGTGTTTTTTGTTCGGATAGGCTTTTGCATAGAAGCCGGTAAATTTTTGCTTCCATTTTTTACTGTAGGGCGTGAAAACAGAATAAGGCGTTCCGTCATCTTTCACCACTTCACTTTTTTCAAATATGCATTGGTCTTTAAATGTATGAAATTCTATTCCGCTGTTTTGCAACAGAAGTTTAATCTCCTCATCACGTTCAATGGCATTCGGTTCATAATCGTGATTGGTATAAACAGCATGAATGGAATATTTTTTGATTAAGTCTTTAAATGCCGTACCGACCTCACCGTTATAGACTTTAATTCCTGAATTCAGTTCTTTTAAATCTTCACTCAGTTTTTCTACGGCTTGATGAATGTAGTCTACCCTTCTGTCTTTTTTATTTTCGAGTTTATTAAGTATGTCTGTATCAAAAACAAAAACCGGCAGCACTTTATAACCCGATTTGAGCGCATGAAACAAGCCTGCGTTGTCGTTTAAACGTAAATCTCTTCTGAACCAAAATATGCCGACGGTCTCTTTCATAATCCTTCGAGGTGTAATAATTATTTAACAATCAAATACTTAAAAAGTTTTTTAGATTTATTATTTTATACTAACAACCTTATTTACAGGTATTTATTTAATTTAATTTTGCACCAAAAGTACTTTATACTATGATTCAGGAATTAAGCGAACAGGAATTATTAAGAAGAGAAAAACTGAAAGAAATCAGGAACCTTGGCATTGAGCCATATCCTGCCGAAGAGTTTGCCATTAACGTAAACGCTGCTGATATTAAGGAAAATTACGAGCGTGATAAATTAAATTATAAGGATATTTCGTTAGCCGGCCGCATCATGAGTGTGCGCGACATGGGTAAAGCTGCGTTTGCTGTTTTACAAGATGCAACAGGACGTATTCAAGTATACATTAAGCGTGATGAGGTTTGTCCGGGCGAGGATAAAACATTATATGATGTTCTTTGGAAAAAATTGCTCGACATTGGTGATATAATTGGTGTAAAGGGTTACGTGTTCACAACAAAAACCGGTGAAATTTCCATTCACGTTTCTGAATTCAAATTGCTCAGTAAAGCATTGAAGCCATTGCCGATTGTAAAGACGGATGCAGATGGAAATTCATTTGATGAAGTGACAGACCCTGAGTTTCGTTACCGTCAGCGTTATGTGGATTTAATTATCAATCCAAAAGTGAAACACACATTTGAGCTTCGTACAAAATTAATAAACACTATCCGCAACTTTTTAAATGAAGGCGGTGCGTTGGAAGTAGATACACCGGTATTGCAAACGATTCCGGGTGGAGCAATAGCCCGACCGTTTGTTACGCATCATAACGCATTAGATATTCCATTATTCCTTCGTATTGCGAACGAACTTTATTTAAAACGTTTAATTGTTGGTGGTTTTGATTGGGTGTATGAGTTCAGTCGTAATTTCCGTAACGAGGGGATGGACCGCACACATAATCCTGAATTTACCATTCTTGAATTTTATGTGGCCTACCGCGATTATTTCTGGATGATGAATACAACAGAGAAATTGCTTGAGAAAATTGCTTTAGACTTACACGGAACTACCGATGTTCAGGTGGGAGATAAAACCATCAGCTTTGCGGCGCCATTCAAACGTATTTCTATTTACGACGCGATTAAGGAACACACCGGAATTGATGTGAGTAAAATGGAAGAAGCGGAACTCCGCGCTACCTGCAAGCAGTTAAAGTTGGACATTGATGACAGTATGGGCAAGGCAAAACTGATTGATACAATTTTTGGAGAGAAATGCGAAGGTAATTTTATTCAACCAACTTTTATTATTGATTATCCGGTAGAGATGAGTCCGCTTACAAAGAAGCATCGCAGTCAGCCGGGATTGGTTGAGCGTTTCGAATTGATGATAAACGGTAAGGAAATTGCGAACGCATATTCCGAACTTAACGACCCGATAGATCAACGCGAGCGTTTTGAGGAGCAAGTGAAATTGATGGAGCGTGGTGATGATGAAGCGATGTATATCGATGATGACTTTTTACGCGCATTGGAATATGCTATGCCTCCAACCGCGGGAATTGGAATCGGAATTGACAGATTGTGTATGTTGATGACCAATCAACCATCTATTCAAGATGTGTTGTTGTTCCCAACCATGCGCCCTGAAAAGAAAGAACAAGCAGCCACTGAAGAGGCTACAAAATAAATTTATGCAAAGGATAATTTTAATAGTTTTTAGCGTATTGTTATTGTGGGCTTGCAACAACACCCCAAAGCAGGTTGTTGAAACCAAGCCGCGTGTTTTCCCGCAATACCATGTGTCGTTAGATGAAATCATAAAAACGAATGATGGTGTTATTCGTGGCATTAACCTTAACAGTAAAGCCGATTCTATTAAAAAACTGGAGAAGCAACAGGCCGTAGAAGCCGATAAAGATCGATTGTATTTTGAGTACACCATTGATAGCTTAACCAATTATTCTATCGAATATACTTTGCTGAACGATAGTTTGGAAGAAATTAGTGTACAGGTAAATTGTAATGATCCGGATGTTGGTTCAAAAATATTTAACGACTTAAAAGATTATTACGAGAAGAAATTACCGAATCCGATGGAAGACCAGGGACAAGTAGTTTATAATTGTTTTGAAGGACAACGTAAGCCGTTTGTAGTTTCTTTATCTGATAACAGTACTCCAACAAAGGGAATTATTAATCTTTTGATTTATAAGGATAAGTAATCCTACTCCTTAAACACCTGAATATATCCTTTTAAGAATCGCGGCTTGGTTGGTTTAACACGCAACTCATTCACCACGCAAGTATAGAAATAAGTACCATCACTGGCTAGCATTTTCGTTTGAAGTACTTTTCCATCCCAATTAAAGTAAGGATCTTTTGTTTCGTAAATTAATTGTCCCCAACGATTGTAAATATATAATTCAATGTCTTTAATGTGCTTCACGCGGATGGCTTTATAAAAATCATTCACGCCATCCCCGTTAAATGTAACAACGTTTGGTAATTCAAACTCCGGACAATTATCAATACAAGTAGCTTCCGCTTTTAAGCTTTCGTTGCCTGATGAATCTATCGCGGTTACCACATAACATCCTGCAATGGAAGTTAAGCCATCGTAGAAGAAGGAAGTGTCTTGAATATTAAGAATGGAATCCACTAAAACCAAATCATCTTCTTCGGTTGGTTTGTAATATAATTTATATTTAATTACATCATCCGAACAACTGTGATTAGGGTTGTTCCACACCAATTGTACAAAACCGGTTTGACAATCGGAGGTAATGGAAAGAGTAGGTGAGCAAGGTAAAGTCAAATCAACCGGTGTAGCACACACTTCCTGTGAATTATTTAATAATGGTTTGAAAATACTTGGATCGCTATATTCACCCTTTGCTAAAACTTTGTAACAATAAGTAGCGCGGTTCACTACGTCGCCGGTATCTTTATAGCTAAGCGCTGTTGTACTATCAATTAAGTTAAATACGGTTTGCGACGGTGCTTTTCGGAAAATGTAATATTTATAATTACCCCAAGGCACATAATGCTTCCAGCTTAACGTAACCTTACGGTCGGCAGGCACTACACTTAAAAAAACAGAGCTGGCGGTTTGTGTTGAACCAACAAAAGTTGAGTTAGCATAAAAATCAACTTTATAAATCACCAAATCACTCACCGTATTTATATTCGTATGCGTAAACGTGGTGTCGCTTAATTGATTTAAAGCAGCGAAATAAGGTTTGGTTACAGAATAGACTTGCGTAAACGTTCCGCTTAAGCCTTGTTTATAATACACGCGGAATTCATAAGGGCCGGGAACAATAGTTGTGTCGAGATTAGAGGCATTGGTAACGGGACGAATCCAACGAACGAAAGCCTGACCGTTTGTAGTACCGGTAGTTTGAATGTCAACGTTAACAATAATAGGCACATCTTTCTTTAATTGTGCGCACACTTGATTGCTTGCATAACTCATGGCGCCATCCGCATAACGGGCAGCCACAATGTAATTGTAATTTACACCATGTGATAATCCAGCCCCACCATTGTTATCAATAAACGTAGTATCATTAATGCCGGTGGTACGACCAATGTAGGTATAGCCTGAACTTGGCGGAACACCTGTTTCGCAAGGTGCCGGCGACCAAGGGTTACAATCGTTTTTGCGGTAGACATTATAATAGATAACAGTATTACCAACACCTACGCTGCTGCAGTTACTCTTCTCCCAAATTAATTTAATTGAACTTCCTAAAGGTGTTGCCGATAAATTTTTCGGAGGAGGGCCGATCACCGTTATGTTATAAGTTTTAAAATCAACCAGCTGAATCTGCGGATCATTATCGATGGCTTTAATAGTAACCTGATACGGCGAGTTACGAACTTGCGCGCAGGAAGTTTGCCAATTAAAGGTTCCGAATACTGTTCCGCTTGCAGGGGCCGAAGCAAAGGTAGCAATAGGTAGCGCCGAGGCAAAAGGTCCGCCATTCGCCGACATGGTAATGATATCTGTACTATTGCCATCAGTGGCAGTAAAAATTTTTGTTATGAGAGTTCCGGCCACAACACACGTATCATTTACACTCGCAATTTGTGGCGCAGTGTTAGAACAAGGGGAAACAATGATTTGCATATCGCGCATAACATATCCAACCAACACACGTTTTCCGTCTAAATTCTTACGCCACTCTTTAATAATAAAGGCTACATTGTATTCGCCGTTAAGTTGAGGTGTACACCAGGTTAATGTTCCGTTGAAAGGGTGAATATTAAAGGTGCCACCGCTTCCCGGATCAGGAAACGTATATCCAGGAATAGTAACACCAATTTGCGAAGTAAAAGGATCTTCACCTTTACAGGTTACTAATTCGTAGGACAAACTATCACCATCAGGATCGTAGGCGCCGGGATTGTGTAAATAACATTTATTTAAACAGGCTTTATCAAGCGGTGCCAGTGTTAATACAGGCGAGTTATTGGCCCCCATGAAATTACTAATGACTAATACCGTTTCGAGATAAAAAGGCTGATGAACTGAATTAGGAACATTAATTACGCCGCTGTTACGGTTTCGATCGAACATGGAAATGGTGAAAGTTCCGGGTCCGTTATAGGTGTGGGTAGCTTTGTAAATGTTTTTCTTGAAGCCCGGAGAAATGATTTCTCCAAGCTTTGATCCCGGACAGTCATTACTCGGGTCATTAGCTCCATTGATACGTATGGCTTGTATGCTGTCACCATCTCCAAAATGAATAGTAAGTTTACAACGATCGGCAATGCTTGGTCCGTCATCCGTATAAGTTACAAGCGTAATTTCGTAGGTATAACCAAACAACCATTTATAGGTTATTTCGCCGGCACGGTTATGCGTGGCGTTTAAGGAAATAGAAATTCCAAAAACAATAAAAAAAAGATATGCCAGCCTTCTCAACATCAAAAACTATTCTCAAAAAAAGCATTACTAAGTTACAATTATAAACGCACAATACCAATAAAGGTTCATGTGTTAAAAAGGGCATTTGGTCATTATTTGGGCTTTTAACAGGTGTTGTTTCAAATAATTTGTCTAATTGGGGCGTTGCGAAGGTTAAATTATTATAAATTTGACCCGTTTTTAAACTATATCCCTCCATGGGAAGCAACGGCAACGGTCATCACGACCATCAATTAAACAAAATTACTCTTGGCGGCTTAATTGTTACCCTGGGAATTATTTATGGTGATATCGGAACTTCGCCACTCTATGTAATGAAAGCAATTGTTGGCGATAAGCCAATTAATGCGGATGTTATTTTGGGTGGAATGTCGCTGGTGTTTTGGACACTTACCTTACAAACTACTATTAAGTATGTCATTTTTACTTTAAGAGCAGACAATAAGGGGGAGGGTGGAATTTTTGCTTTATATGCTTTAATAAAGAGAGCAAAGGTGAAATGGCTGATTTTTCCGGCCATAATTGGAGGTTGTTGTATTTTGGGAGAGGGAATTATTACACCACCCATTTCGGTGGCCTCTGCCATTGAAGGTTTGCGTTTAATGCCGGGCTTGGGGCACATTCCAACCATTCCAATTGTTATTGCAATTATTACAGGATTATTCTTTATTCAGCAATTTGGCACAAAGTTTATTGGTAAATTTTTCGGACCGGTGATGTTGGTATGGTTTGTTATGTTGGGGACTTTAGGTGTCATCTCGATGGCAGGTAATTTATCGGTATTAAAATCACTCAACCCTTATTACGGAATTAATTTGTTAGTGGAACATCCGGGAGGATTTTGGCTTTTAGGTGCTGTGTTTTTATGTACAACTGGAGCTGAAGCTTTGTACTCTGATATGGGACATTGCGGCAGAAAAAACATTCGCATCAGCTGGATATTCGTAAAATTAATGCTCGTGTTAAATTACATGGGTCAAACAGCCTGGTTAATCTCGCATGAAGGAAAAACTTTAGACGGCGCGAATCCGTTTTATTCATTGATGCCAACCTGGTTTTTACCTTTTGGTATCGGCATCGCCACAATTGCAACTGTTGTAGCATCACAAGCGTTAATTAGCGGATCGTTTACTCTAATCAACGAGGCTATGCGCTTGAATTTTTGGCCTAAATTAAAGATTAAATATCCTACTGAGTTAAAGGGACAAATGTATATTCCGGCCATTAATTGGTTTTTATACGTAGGCTGTGTAAGTATTGTTTTGTTTTTTAAAGAGTCTGCGAACATGGAGGCCGCTTACGGACTCACCATTATTTTAGGAATGATAATGTCGTCGCGATTGCTGGCGTTCTTTATGCGACTTAAAAAATATCCTAAACTATTTTTGTATTCGTTTATTCCGGTTTACATAATTGTGGAAACCGCGTTTTTAATCGCCAACCTTGAGAAATTTCCAAAAGGCGGTTACATTACTTTAATTATTGCCTTATTCTTATCAGGAATAATGGGTGTATGGTACATGGCTAAATTAATTCGTCATCGTTATACCGATCTTGTAAAGTTAGATGAATACAAAAAAATGCTGTGTGAGTTAAGTCGCGATAATTCTTTACCTCGTTATGCTACTCACCTTGTTTATATGACAAGCGCACATAAACCGGATGAGATTGAAACAAAAATTATTTATTCCATTTTGCAACGTCGCCCTAAGAGAGCAGATGTGTATTGGTTTGTGCATGTAGATGTAATGGATGAACCTTACACCATGGAATATAAAGTAAATCATATTGCCGCGGATGACATTATCAGAGTAAATTTCCGTTTAGGATTCCGTGTTGCGCCAAAAATCAATTTAATGTTCCGTAAGGTAGTTGAGGATTTGGTGCGCAATAAGGAAGTGGATATTACCAGCCGTTACGACTCATTGCAAAAGAACAATATTAGTGGCGACTTTAAGTTTGTGGTAATTGAAAAATATTTGAGCTATGATAACGATTTGCCGTTTACAGAAAAGGTTATCCTGGAAATTTATGATGTCCTCAAAAACTTAAGCTTAAGCGAGGCGCGCGCTTTTGGACTGGACAGTAGTTCTGTAAAAGTGGAGAAATTCCCAATGGTATTTAAGACACCTAGCTTCTTAAATCTTAAACGAATAGAAAGCTAAACCTTTAAATTTATTTCAGCTCGTGTGCCATTGCTGTTAGTAAACGTAATGGTGCCGTTTAACTGTTCGGCAAGCATGTGAATTAATTCCATGCCTAAACTTCCTGTGTTGTGGTTTTTTACATCAAACCCCGAACCATTGTCTTGTACAACTAATGTGTATTGAGAATCCGATTGTTTAAACTCAACGGTAATGGTTCCTTCAGTTGCGTTTTTAAAAGCGTGTTTGAAAGAGTTGGTGACTAATTCGTTTACAATTAATCCCAATGGAATAGCGGTGTCTAAATCGATGGCAACGTTGTCACAATTTAAGGTAGTGGTAATTCGGCATGTGCTTACGGCATACGATTTTTCGATTTGCATTAGCAAAGCTTTTAAGTACTCCGAAATGCTAATGTTGGTCATGTTGCTCTTATTGTAAAGCATTTGATGAATGAGCGACATGGAATTAATACGCAAACGACTTTCTTGTAAAACTTCTTTAGCAGCTTTACTCTCTATCACATCCGACTGCAAACTCAACATGCTCGAAATAATTTGTAGGTTGTTTTTAACGCGGTGATGAATCTCTTTAATTAAAAATTCTTTTTCTTTTAATGCGTTTTCAATAGCTGTTTTTTGCTGAATGATGTGTTTGTTTTTAATGAATAATTCACCCTGACGACGCTTATTCATCTGATTATTGATAATTAAAAAAGTAATAACGAAAGCGAGGATAACTACGCTTAATAATAAGTACGATCTTCTTGTTTTTTCGTGTTCGTACAATAAATTATTTTGCTGTATGATTTTTTCTTTTTGCACCAAGAGATTTTCTTTTTGATATAGATCGAAAGAAATTTGTTGATTGATTAATTTGCTTTCATTGTCAACCTTCTGTATAGAATCTTTAAAACGAATGTATTTATCGTAATTTTCGGAAGCCTTGGCCAGGTTGCCGGTATACTTATAATATTTAGCTTCCACTAAAATATTACTAAGAGTAGGTGCTAATTCTTCAATTTTTGTAATGAGTGGTTTACAGCTGTCTATGTATTTTCGCGCAACATCAAACTTTTTAAGTTCCAAGTAACATTCAGCAATGAGGTTATAACTATTGGCAGCGCTTAGGAGGTTGCCTTGTTTTAAACTGTAATAAATGTCTTTTTTGAGAGGGGGAATTGCATCGGCATAATTATGTTGCTTTGCCAGGATAGAGGCCATATTGCCTTCAATTAATCCGCTGAAGAAATCAAAGTAAGTGCGGTTTTTATCATCACGCATTTTTGCGTCTATCAAAACTTTAGCTTTTTTAAAATAGTGCATGGCGCTGTCTAATTTATTGGCTCTATTAAAATGAACGCCCATATCGTTATAGAAATTTCCGAGTACCGTTGTGTCTTTTTTCAAATCAGCAGACTTATCATTAAACTCTTTTCTTAATTCGCGTGTTGATTCGGCCGGCATCCCTAGCTGCATGTAGATATAGCTCTTCTTTGGCGAATAGTTCTTTTTAAAATCATCAGGAAAACGATGTTTGATGCGCTCAAATATTTCCTGAATCTCAAAAGCTTTGTTATAGTTACGTAACTTTATATAGGCAGGAGATAATATATTAAGAATCGTTAAACTGTCCTGTAATCCTTGTGCGTGAAAGCGCAAACTATTCTCTAAAACAAAAATGGCTTTGTGATGTTCCATTTTGTTTGCTTCTATGCGAGCATCAATAATGTCGAAGTAAAATTTGGCTTCGTTGCTGTTGGTATTATAATAAACTTTTTGTTTTAACTGTACTAAACTATCCTTGATTAATGGATAAACAGCGGCCAGGTCCTCAGCTTTTAATTTAAAAGCCATGTGAACTTTTTGTTTGAGATCAGCTTTATTGAACTCAATAACAAAACTGTCTTTGTTAAAGTTTTGGCTAAAACCTAAAAGTGGAAATAAGAGAAAAAATATAAATCTGAATCTTAACACAAGCCTGCAAAAAAGGTAATAAACAAATATACTGTTTTAGATATTTAGAAAATTAAAAACAATTCTTTTACGCATAAATGGGGGCTAATCCCCCTTGTATATTCCGGTATATATTTTTCCATCTTTCGTGATGTAACCACGATACATGCCTTCGGTATTAAATGGGAGGGCTACATTTCCGTTAGTATCAAGTACAATGGCTCCGCCCTCTCCACCCATTTTCACCATTTTTTCCAATATTACTTTTTCGGCAGCTTCTTTTACATCGAGGTTTTTGTGTTCAATAAGCGATGAAATTTCATGCGCCACTACCGCGCGTATAAAATATTCTCCATGACCTGTACACGATACGGCACAGGAATTATTATTGGCATATGTTCCGGCACCAATAATGGGGGCATCGCCAACGCGACCGTATTTTTTATTAGTCATTCCTCCGGTGGAGGTTGCAGCTGAAATGTTTCCAAAATTATCTAATGCAACAGCACCAACAGTTCCGTGCTTATCAGGTTTGTTTTTAGTTTTAACAGAATCTGTATGATCCATCTCAATTTTGTTTTGTTCTTTCGCCTTTAAATATTGTTGATAGCGGTACTCATCATAAAAGTATTTAGGCTCTACAATTTCAAGTTTTTTTTCTTGCGCGAATTTTTCGGCGCCATCACCAATTAATATGACGTGCTCAGATTTTTCCATCACTGCTCGCGCGGCTTTTATTGGATTTTTTATTGTATGCACTCCGGCCACAGCTCCGGCTTTTAAATTACTACCATCCATAATCGCCGCATCCATTTCGTTTTTACCATCACTGTTAAACACAGAACCTTTGCCCGCATTAAAGAGCGGCGAATCTTCCATTACAATTATAGCAGCTTCCACAGCGTCGATGCTAGTTCCTCCTTTTTGTAACACGGCATAGCCTGCCTTAAGCGCTTCGGTTAATTTTTCATGATAAGCTTTTTCTTTTTCAGGTGTCATGTTTTTCTTTAAGATAGTGCCCGCTCCACCATGAATGGCTAACACAACTTTATCATTTTGACTCATGAGATGTAATGTATTTAACGAGAATAAAACAACTAATACACGAAGAAAATAATTCATGAAATAAATATAAAACTAATTCCTGAATTTATCCCGCCCATCCGTCTCTGTCTAAACTTCGGTATTGAATAGCTTCAGCAATGTGATTAGGCTCTATGTTTTCAGCTCCATCCAAATCAGCAATAGTACGCCCAACTTTTAATATTCTATCATATGCTCTTGCTGAAAGGCCTAATTTTTCCATAGCACCTTTTAAAAGTGAATTTCCTGCCTCGCTTAAACTGCAATATGTTTTTAATTCTTTCGTATGCATTTGTGAATTGCTGTAAATGCCCGGTAAGCCGGCAAAACGTTCGCTTTGTTTTTCGCGCGCTTTTATAACACGCTCACGGATGTTTTTGCTCGACTCTGAATTTTGTGGCTTGCTTAATTCATTAAACGGAACGGGCGTTACCTCCACATGCAAATCTATCCTATCTAATAACGGACCCGAAATTTTGGTTAAATATTTTTGTACTACTCCCGGCGCGCATACGCATTCTTTTTCGGGGTGATTATAATAACCGCAGGGACAAGGATTCATACTCGCCACCAGCATAAAACTCGCGGGATACTCCACACTGAACTTAGCACGACTGATGGTAACAACGCGGTCTTCTAACGGTTGTCGCATTACCTCCAACACCGTGCGTTTAAACTCGGGCAACTCATCTAAAAACAAAACGCCATTATGTGCTAAAGAAATCTCTCCGGGTTGCGGATGATTGCCGCCTCCAACAAGCGCTACATCACTAATAGTGTGGTGCGGACTTCTAAACGGTCGTTGTGTGATTAATCCGGCTTGTTTAACCGTTTTTCCTGCTACACTATGTATTTTGGTGGTTTCTAACGCTTCTTCCAACGACAATGGTGGTAAAATAGAAGGCATGCGTTTACTCAACATTGTTTTTCCGGCGCCTGGCGGACCAATTAAAATCACATTATGTCCGCCTGCAGCCGCAATTTCAAGAGCCCGTTTAATATTTTCCTGACCTTTCACATCTGCAAAATCAAATGAAATATCATTGAGTCGATTTAAAAAAGTTTCTTTAATGTTTACATGTATTCTTTCCAGTCCAACTCCTTCATTTAAAAATTCGATGACCTGTTTCAAATTGTCGGCGCTGTAAACTTCAAGCCCTTCTACCACGGCAGCTTCTTCTGCATTTTGTGCAGGAAGAATGATCCCTTTAAAACCATCTTGTTTGGCTTTAATTGCAATGGGCAAACAACCTTTTATCGGGCGTATTTCTCCATCTAAAGCCAATTCTCCCATGATGGCGTAATCTTCTAAAAAATCTTTTTTCAATTGTTCGGATGCGGCTAAAATTCCCATAGCAATGGTTAAATCATAAGCCGAACCTTCTTTACGCACATCGGCCGGCGCCATGTTAATGGTGATGTGTTTTACCGGCATGTTGAGTCCGTTGTTCTTTAATGCCGCATTAATTCGCTGTTGACTTTCCTTTATGGCACTATCCGGTAAGCCTACAATAAAAAAATTAACTCCTTTCTGAATATTAACTTCCACAATTACTTTGGTAGCGGTAATTCCATGCACCGCATACCCAAACGTTTTTACCAGCATATAATCTTGTTTTTGCGGCAAAGAAACCATGAAAGCATACAGAACCTTGCTATAAATTGTAGTATTTAACGTCTTGTGCCCAAATTGGACTTGCTAATATGATTCCTAAGTTTTATTTTTAAAACTTAAATTTCGGATATGAAAAAGATTTTTTTATCAAGCGCACTCGCAATATTTACTACTACTGTTTGTTTGGCACAATCAAAACCCGACATCACTGATTTAAACTGTTATAATAAATGGTCGGTAAAATTTGAAGAGCGTGGTGCTGAGGATGTAAAGGATGGATCATACACCGACGTTATTATTTCTTTCCGTCAGGGAGCAAAGGCGGATTGTTATACCGGTAAGGCTGAGGTGATGGGAGGCAAAGTAGTGCATTTTTATACTGAAAACGTGGAGGGACAATATATTGAGGTTAAGAAAACGTATAAAGCCAGCTCGCCAAAAGAAGTAACTATTATCAACGGCATTAGTTCAACCATGATAACCATTCATAATGAGCTAATTAACGTGATTTGGCCCAACAAATTAAAGGCAAAGAAAGCAGCTCTTAAGCGCGCTCCGGAGCCTACCGACGATTAAAATATCACATTTTAACTTCTAGTTCTGCTTTTATTGCGGAAAAACCTGTTTCTCAGGGTAATTGCTATTAAAAAATTCTTATTTTTGCAGCCCTTATATTAATACAAGTTTTATGCCCATGAATATTTCGAAGAAAGACATCGACAGTTTAAATGCCGAAATCGTTATCAATTTAGGCCCTGCCGATTATGAAGGAAAAGTTACGGAAGCTATTAAAAAAGTGCAACGTAATGCGGCGATGCCGGGTTTCCGCCCCGGAAAAGTACCTGTTGGTTTAATTAAAAAACAATACGGCACTTCTATTTTAGTTGAAGAGTTAAACAAAATCTTAAACGATAGTTTACACAATTATATTAACGATAACAGTATCGAGATTCTTGGTAATCCGATGCCGAAAGAACAACAACCGGTTGATTGGAATAACCAAAAGGATTTTACTTTCACTTACGAATTAGGTTTAGCACCAAAGTTTGATGTGAAGGTGGATGATTCTCATTCCTTCACTTATAAAAAAGTAAAAGTAGATGAAGAGTTGGTAGAAAAATATTTAAAGGATGTTCGTCGTAATTACGGTAAATCAGTAAACCCTGAAGTTGCCGGTGATAAAGATGTTTTATTCGTTGATATTGTTGAGTTGGATGCTGATGGAAACATTGTACCGGGTGGAATTTTTAAATCAACAAGTATTGGTATCGACCGTTTGAAAAACGAAACTATTAAGCCGAAATTAATCGGTTTAAAGAAGGAAGATAAACTTGTAGTGAATGTAAATGAATTATATGAAACTGCTCTTGACAAATCTATTTCTTTAGGAATTGATAAAGCAGCAGCAGAATCATTTAATGGAAACATTCAACTTACGGTTAAGAACATCGCTCGCCTTGAAGATGCTGAATTGAACCAAGAATTGTTCGATAAGCTTTATGGAGCGGGTAACATTAATTCAGAAGAAGAATTCAGAAATAAAATTAAAGAAGAATTAGGCTTGATGTTTAATCAGGACAGCGATCGTGATTTACGTAAGGAAATCGAGAAAACCTTAGTGACTAAATTAAACTTACAATTACCGGATAGCTTCTTAAAACGTTGGTTAATGGCGGTGAATGAAAAGCCATTGTCTCAAGATCAATTAGAAAAAGAATATCCTGATTATGCGAACGCAATGAAATGGCGTTTAATTGAGAATAAAATTATTAAAGACAACAACATTGTTGTAAGTCCGGAAGAAGCAACAGAGGAAGCGAAAGCTTTCATCCGCGGTGAGTATGCACGTTACGGACAAACACCTCAGGAAGAGGATGTAAATAAAATTGCGAAAGATTTGTTAACTCGCGAAAAAGAAGCACAAAAGATTTTCGAAAATCTTTATGCAAAAAAAGTACTTGATTTAATCAAGGAAAAATGCAAGCTTAACAGTAAGGAAGTTTCTTATAATGAGTTTTTCGGTATAAGCAACTAACATGAACAAACAAACAACGACCCCGTTCTGAATTTATTTTTCGAACGGGGTTTTTTATTGAAGATGAAAACATTTTATATATTGATATTTGCTTTTTTCGCAAAAGCCGTGGTGTCACAACCGTTATCAAGCGAAGTAATGGATTTCGGTACTAACCCCGGAAACCTCAGCTTGTTTTATTACATCCCTAAATCGGCACGACCCAACGCCCCTTTAGTACTCGTGTTACACGGTTGTTCTCAAGGCGCAAATGCAGTAGCCGAATTAACCGGCTGGAATAAATTGGCGGATGATTATGGCTTCTGTGTAGCCTATCCTCAACAACATTTTCCAAACAATCCTTCACATTGTTTTAATTGGTTTAAGAAAAATGAAATTGAACGCGGTAATGGCGAGTGCGAAAGCATCAGGCAAATGGTAGAATATATGCAGAAGAAATTTTCTATTAGTAAGGATTCTGTTTTTGTGACCGGTTTATCTGCCGGTGCGGCTATGAGTGTGGTGATGATTGCAACACAGCCCGCGATGTTTAAAGCTGCAGCCATATTTGCCGGAGGGCCTTATAAACCCGGCAATAACATTTTTACTTCATCCGGAACAATGGTTTGGGGCGTGAATAAAACTCCGGAAGAGTGGAAAGAATTAGTGTGGCGCGAGAACCCCGCTTTTAAAGGACCTTATCCTAAGGTTTTTATTTATCATGGTAATAGCGATCCCGTAGTAAATGTTCGCAATGCAAAAGAATTAATGGAGCAGTGGACTTGTTTACATAAAGCGGATACTGTAGCCGATCAAATTGATTCTACATACATGGGTAAAAACGATGTTATGAGGTTAGCCTATCACAATAAGGATAAACAAGAGGCGGTAGTTTTTTATAAAATCAATAATATGGGACACGCGATTCCGATTGATCCGGGAGCTTGCAAAAATCAAGGAGGGAAAGGTGGCGTGTTTGCAACTGACAAAGGACTGTATTCTACTTACCATACCGCTGTTGAGTTTGGTTTAATTCCACAAATAAAAATAGAAGGCAACAGTGAAGTAAGCGAAAGTCAAAAAAATATTGAGTTTAAAGCACCAATGCTTAAAGACTTTGCCTATGAATGGATTTTGCCAAAGGGTGTTGAGGTAAATGGCGAAAAAAACTCAAACAGTATTCTAGTTAACTGGAATAATAAGAGTGGAAGTGTTTTATTAAAAATGATGGCGCCCGATGGATGTTGGTATTATGCGCAGCCCAAACAAGTAATTGTTTCGAAACCTTAGGAGGTTTCTTTAATTACTTTTTCGATTAAGTAAGGATATCCGAGAATTTCACTGCAGGTAACAAATGAATTAACGGTAACACCCATTACGCCGTGAAGATTGATGTTTTGGCCTGTTAAAAATAAATTTTTCACTTTTGTTCGTGGCGTAATAAATGATTTCATAGGCTCGTTGTAATCTTTTATAACACCATAAAGTGTTCCGTCACGGGAGCCAATGTAATCGCGATACGTTAGTGGGGTAGCACAGGTGTAGGATTTAATCGTTCCTTTTAATGAAGGCATGCGTTCATACAAAACATTTAATATTTTCTCTGCCTTTTCTATTTTAAACGCTTCGTAATCTTCTCCGCGCCCTTCCGTAAAATGTGGTTTGGTTTGAAACGTGTTTTCCCATTTTTTACACTCTTCATAGCGCATATATGCCATCACCGTAAAGTTTTCGGTAAAGCCCGGATTCTTAGAGCTTGTTGTTCCGAATAAGCCAACTGTTTCGGGCCAGGTTTCAAGGTTGTAATTCGGACTGCTCCAAACATTATCTACTGTATAATGATAAATATTGTAATTGATATGCGGCACTGTGTTTTCATGCGCCACTGCGTTAACAATAAAGGAAGAAATGGAATTGTCTAAGCTTTTAATTCGGTTTTTATAAGCCGCTCTTAATTGCGGACCCTCTACCATATCAATAGTTTTAGCTAAATCAATAGCCGAAATGAACATTTTTCCCTCTACACGTTCGCCATTCGTTAATTCAACCGATTCAATTTCGTCTCCCGAGAAATGAAATGTTTTAGCTTCGGAGTAATTAAAAATTTCTCCACCCATGTTCTTTATGGCGTTACTCAAATGCTTTGCAATTTGCGAGCTTCCGTCAATGCAACGATATGAGCTTTCGATGTAAGAATTAACCACTAAAGCATGCACATAAAAGGGAGTTTTTCCTTCGAGGCCGGCATACAGCATATTGCTTCCACCTAAAACACGGCGAAGTTTTTCATCACTCACAATACTTTCAATGAAAGTTCTGGAATCAACACTTAAATACCAGGCATTTTCAAAATCTTTTTTTCCGGTTTCTAAATTGTATAACGGAAAAGCTTTACAAACTTCTCTTATTTTATCAATGTAAAGTTGAATACTGGCTCTTTCCTTAGGGAAAAACTTACAAAGTTGTTCAACAAAATTCGCGTAACCCTGTGCATGCGGATAATTATTCGGATCTCCCTTGAAAGAAATTAAATCATAGCCGTTTTCGTCTAATTTTTGGAGTTTAAGCGCATCCATTAAACCGAAATATTTAAAATAACGGTTTAAATTTTGTCCCTCATCTAATCCGCCGATATAATGTACGCCCGTATCAAAAATGGTTTTATCGCGACTGAAAATTTGTAATGAGCCGCCAACTTGTCGATTTTTCTCCAACACACACACTTTCATTCCTTCTTTGGCTAAGATGTACGCTGTGGTTAAACCACCCATTCCACTGCCAATAATTACCGCATCGTATTTAGCCATATCAAAGCCTAAAAGTAACAAAATTGATTAGCCCCGCAAATGGTAATTTGTTAAACATTTTCGGGATAAACTTTGTTATTAACTCAAGCCTACTTTATTGCAACATCCTTACCTAATTATTACCTTTAAACCTCTGATGCGCGCTCTAAAAATAGTAGCTGTTTTGCTGATGGTTTCAGTTTTCACTTCCATACTGAAGGCGCAAACTTATACCATCCGCGGAAAAATATTTAATTCTGAAACTAAAGAGCCGCTTCCTTTCGTTCCGGTTATTATTAAAGGTACAACCATTGGCGCGCAAACCGATTTTGATGGAAACTTTGTCATTAAAACCACAAAGATGGGCGACTCGTTAATTGCCACTTATGTTGGATATAAGCGATTAGCTCGTAAAATAAACAAAACGCTCACTGATCAGGAGATAAATATGCCTTTGGTAAATGAGGGATTAGCTTTAGAAGAGGTAACAGTAAAGGCCGGCGAAAATCCAGCGCACCGCATCATTCGTAACGTAATCGCTAATAAAGTCAAAAATAACCGCGATAAACTCGAGGCATATGAATACGAAACCTATAATAAAATTGAATTTGATTTAACGCGAATTCCAAAGGAGATGCAGGAGAAAAAAGCGCTTAAACCAATCCGCTTTGTATTCGATAATGTAGACAGCACGTTTAGCGGTGAAAAGCCTTCCCTTCCTTTCTTCATGATAGAAAATATATCAGACTTTTATTTTCTTAAAGACCCTAAGCGTAAGCGCGAAGTTGTGCGTGCCAGTAAAATTACCGGTATAGAGAACACATCTATTTCTCAGGTGATGGGCGATATGTATCAAAACATCAACATTTATGATAACAATATTTTAATTTTCAATAAGCAGTTTGCGAGTCCTATTTCCAACGATGGTTTTTTCTACTATAAATATTACCTCGAAGACAGTTTGTTTTTAGGTAATCAATGGTGTTATCATATTCGCTTTAAACCAAAACGTCCGCAAGAACTTTCTTTCACAGGCAACATGTGGGTGGCCGATACAACCTGGGGTATTAAGCGACTGGAAATGGCTATGCCTAAAGATGCAAACATCAACTTTGTGAATACCGCTAATGTTGTTCAGGAATTTTCGTATGAAGACAGCACCTGGATGTTAACCAAAGACCGATTAGTAATTGATTTTGCACCGCAGAAAAAAGCAGTTGGATTTTACGGGAGAAAAACGACTTCCTACAAAAAATTTATTTTGAATAAACCGCGCGAATTGAAATTCTATGAACTGGGAGATAAAATTGACATCACCGAAGATGCAACAACTAAGACAGATGAATTCTGGCAGCAAAATCGTCATGATAGTTTGAGTGTTCGTGAAATGAAAATCTATAAAATGATTGACACGATTCAAACGTTACCTATCTACAAAACATGGATTGACATCTTTTACATTTTCGTAGCGGGATACGGTAAGGTAAATAATTTTGAAATTGGTCCGTATTATAATTTGGTTAGCTATAACAAAGTGGAAGGAGCGCGTCTGCGCTTTGGCGGAAGAACCAGTCGTAAATTTAGTCGCTGGTATGAGTTAGGCGGATATGTTGCGTATGGAACGCTTGATAAAAAATGGAAATACAGTTTAGGATTTAAATCTTTCATCACAAAAAAACCACACCGGCAGTTAGTAGGAATGAGTTTTAAAAGTGATTATGAAATTTTGGGACAAAGCACCAATGGTTTTTCTCAGGATAATATTTTCGCTTCTTTCTTCCGGACAAGTCCGCTTACTAATTTAACCCGGGTGGATAATACACAAGCCTGGTATGAGCGCGAATGGTTTCCGGGATTGATTACACGATTTACGTTAGCAGGAAGTTTATATACACCAATTGGCGCGGCAAAATATCAATACTACAATAAAGACGGTGTATTAACCGATAAAGAAAACTTAAGAAACACAGAGGCGCGCGTTAACATCCGGTTTGCCTATAAAGAAAAATTTGTGAGTGGTGATTTTGAGCGCGTGTCATTAGGAACACGCTATCCGGTTATACAGTTAAATTATGCAAAATCACTGCAGAATGCGTTTGGCGGCGAATACGATTATCAGAAATTAGCCGTTAATTTAACCGACCGCGTAAGGATAACTCCGATTTTAGGATACACGGATTACATGATTCAGGGTGGAAAAATTTGGGGACAAGTAGCGTATCCCTTATTGGAATTGCACGGTGGTAATGAAACTTACGTGTACGATTACATGGCTTATAACATGATGAGATATTACGAATTTGGAAGTGATCAATATGTTGCAGCAGCCATTATTCATCACTTCGAAGGATTGTTATTCAATAAAGTTCCATTATTGAAAAAATTGAAATGGAGAGAAGTTGTTAGCGGTAAAGCTGTATGGGGAACTGTTGAACCTAGGAATGCAAAAACATTAATTTTCCCTGAAACCTTACGGTCGTTAGAACAAGGTCCGTATGTAGAAGCAACTGCGGGAATAGAAAACATTTTCAAAGTATTTAGAGTAGATGCGTTGTGGCGATTAACCTATCCACGCGCGAACCCCATTGAGAATTTCGGATTTAAATTTAGTTTCCAATTAGCATTATAAAAATGATTTTACGCTCAGAAAATTTAGTAAAGAAATATAAAAACAGAACGGTTGCGAATAACGTTTCTGTGGAGGTTCGTCAGGGCGAAATCGTTGGTTTATTAGGCCCGAATGGCGCCGGAAAAACCACCTCGTTTTACATGATCGTTGGAATGATTAAACCAAACAGCGGGAAAATATTTTTAGATGATTTGGATATCACGAAAGAGCCCATGTATCGTCGTGCCCAATTAGGAATTGGTTATTTGCCGCAAGAAGCTTCTGTATTTAGAAAATTAAGCATTGAAGATAATTTGCGTGCTGTATTGGAAATGACGAAGCTCACCAAGAAAGAACAGGAAGCGAAAGTAGAAAGTTTATTAGATGAATTTAGTTTGCACCATGTCCGTAAAAATTTAGGCGATCAATTATCGGGAGGAGAAAGAAGAAGAACGGAGATTGCACGCGCGTTGGCAACTGATCCGAAATTTATTTTATTAGACGAGCCTTTTGCGGGTGTTGACCCTATTGCCGTTGAAGATATTCAGAGCGTTGTGCGAACTTTGAAAAATAAAAACATCGGTATTTTAATCACCGACCACAACGTACACGAAACATTAAGTATTACCGATCGCGCTTACTTATTGTATTCGGGAAGTGTAATTAAATCGGGAACTGCTGAGGATTTAGCGAATGATGAACAGGTACGTAAAGTTTATTTAGGACAAAATTTCGAATTAAGAAAACATTAGTGTTTTATGAAGAGTTTGTTTAAACAAAGCGACGTTGAAGAATTAATAGCACGGATCAATAAAGTTACTCCCGAATCAAAACCGCATTGGGGAAAAATGAACGCTGCACAATTAATGGCACATTGCATTGCTCCTCTCAAAATGGCACACGGTGAAATTCCCAGCAAACGTAATCTAATGAGTTTGTTGTTCGGAAAAATGTTCAAGAAAAAATACATCATTGGAAGTACAGTTTTCCCAAAGAATCTTCCGACTGACCCGCATTTTCTCGTTCCGAATCCCATGCAATTTGAAATGGAAAGAAAGAAACTGATTGAGAAACTTCAGGAATTCAGCGCTAAAGGTCCCAATGGAATTACCAATAAAGTACATTCCTTCTTTGGACCCATGATTGCTGAAGAATGGGATATACTTCAGTACAAGCATCTCGATCATCATTTAAAGCAGTTTGGAGTTTAAAGGAATTTAAATGATAAAGAAAGCAAAATTCAAAAACGGTGACATTCATTTTTCCGATGCCGGGAAAGGAAGAGTCGTTGTTTTGCTGCATGGTTTTTTAGGTTCGCACGAAATTTGGGAGCAAACTATTTCTAATCTTTCTAAATCCTATCGCGTTATCGCTATTGATTTACCCGGACATGGCGGCTCTGATAATTTCGGGTATGTACACACCATGGATCTTTTAGCCAAAAGCGTGAAAGCGGTGTTGGATCATTTGCATTTAAAGAAATACGTTTTAGTTGGACATAGCATGGGTGGTTACGCGGCCTTAGCTTTTGCAGATTTGTTTCCTGATAATATCAAAGGGATTTGCTTATATCATTCCTCAGCTTACGCTGATAGTGAAGAAAAAAAACGCGACAGAACCCGTTCAATAAAAGTGGTGAAGGCGAATCACCGTATATACACAACAGAAGTGATAAGAAATCTTTTTGCCTCTAAAAATTTAAAATATTTAAAAAAGGAATTGGCCTTTGCTTCTAAAATAGCAGGTAAAACTAAAAAGCAGGGGATTATTTCTGCATTGGAAGGCATGAAGGATCGTCCGGACCGCAGTGTGATTTTAGGATTAGTGGAATATCCCATTATGATGGTGATAGGGGAGCATGATAATGTTTTGCCTGCCTGGCAATTAATGGAGCAGTCACAAAAAATTCAGAACCGACATTTATTATACCTGGAGCACGACGGTCATATGGGATTTTTAGAATCGCCAAAAGCGTCTAACAAAGCATTACGCGCTTTTTTACGGGTTTGTTATAAGTAGTTTTCGTTATATCCTCAGGGCTAAAGCCCAATCTCGAGTATTAACTAACAGCGGCCTTAAGGCCGCTGTTAAACAAAGCACTGTACCTGGGCTTTAGCCCTGAAATGACCACCTTAAGGCAGTGGTTGTGTGAATATATTCTGCTTGGGCTTTAGTCCTGAAAGTTGTAATTTTAAGCAATGTCACGAATAGAAGTTTTAAAAACCTACAAATTATATATCGGCGGTCAGTTTCCCCGTACCGAAAGCGGCCGTTATTATACACTCATGAATGCAAAGAAAGAAGTGATCGCTAACGTGAGTCTATCCTCACGCAAAGATTTTCGTAATGCTGAGGTAGCAGCGCGTTCGGCCTTCGCAGGCTGGAGCGGAAAAACTCATTTTAACCGCGGACAAATTTTATACCGTGTAGCGGAAATGCTGGAAGGAAGAAAAGAGCAATTTGTCAACGAGTTAGTGCAACAAGGCTTAACCAAAAAACAGGCAGAAGCTGAAGTGCAGCTATCTGTCGACCGTTGGGTGTATTATGCAGGATGGTGCGATAAGTATCAGCAAATGTTCTCTACGGTAAATCCGGTTTCCTCCTCACACTTCAACTTTTCGGTGCCGGAACCAATGGGAGTAGTAAGCATTGTAGCGCCTGAAAAATCTTCTCTCTTAGGATTAGTTTCTGTTATTGCACCGGTTATTGCGGGTGGAAACGTATGTGTCGTTTTAGCCTCCGAAAAAATGCCATTATGCAGTATCACATTAGGTGAAGTATTAGCCACTTCCGATTTACCCGGCGGTGTAGTGAATATTTTAACCGGTACGTCCGAAGAGTTGCATTCGCATTTTTCTTCACATATGGATGTAAACGCTTTAATTTACTGCCGTAATAAGAAGGAAGAAATAAAAACCATTGGTGAAAATGCTTCTTTAAATGTGAAGCGCGTGTTTTATTGGGACAAAGACTGGACCAAAGCCGATTCGCAAAACCCTTATTTAATTCAAGACCTTCAGGAAATCAAAACCACCTGGCATCCGGTAGAAAATATCGGCACAAGCGGAAGTAAGTATTGAGGGTGGATTCGGATGAAACTAACCAATACTACTGAATTATTTAGATTGTTGTGTTTGAACTTTAAGGGTATCAGGAATAAGGGTTAAATGTGATAGTAGTATTATGAAATCAAGTAAATCAACTTCTTTCTTTCAGTATATTGGGTTGTTCGCCCTGATTTACTTGATTGTTTTTATAAAACTGGACAGTTTTCATTTGCGGTGGTGGGACGAGTCAATGTTCGCGGTGAACACTTATGAAATGATGAATAATTCAAATTATTTTTCTTTATACTTCAACAATGAACCGGATCTTTTTAATACCAAACCACCACTTACGTCTTGGATACAAATACCTTTTGTAAAGCTGCTTGGCTATAACGAGTTGGCAGTAAGACTTCCTTCTGCTATTGCTACCGCAGTAGTAATAATGTTAGTTTTTTCTTTTGTAAAAAAGCATTTTAATGTACTTATGGCCTGGATAAGCGCATTGGTGCTTTTAGTATCAAATGGGTTTATCGGATTTCATACTGCAAGGACTGGCGAAGCTGATGCAACTCTTACATTGTTTGTTTTTTGTAGCTTATTGTTTTTTATAAAATTTCTTATTGAAGGAAACCAAAAGCATGTCGGCTTCTTCTTTTTGTTTTTAACTCTTGCGTTTGCGACAAAGCTATTTGCCGCACTTTTGTTTGTTCCTGCAATGGTATTCGTTTTATACAAAAAAGGAAAAACGAAAGAGTTTATTCTCAGCCGTTACTTTGTATTTGGCATTTTATTGTTCTTGTTTTTTAACGGTATGTTAGTGTATTTAAGGGAAAGTGACACAAAGGGCTATTTAAAGGAATTACTTTTTAAGGACGCTGGCAGATTACTTGTTGCCGTTGAGAGCCATGGCGAACCGTTTAGTTTTTATATTGATAGTTTATTTTATAAAAGGTTTGCAACATGGTTCGCACTTCTGATTATTTCAATTAGTTATCACTTTTGGTCGCGTAAAAATCTTATTACTGATAAAATTCAAATAATATTAGATACAATTATTTATTGTTTGATTTCTTATTTGATAATAATTTCTCTTTCCACAACTAAACTTGAATGGTATGATATGCCTTTGTATCCACTTATGGCTGTTCTAGTAGGTTATGGTATAATGAAAATCATTACTTCACTTTTTAGTATAGATAATGTTAAAACACTACACCTGGTGCTTGTAATTATGATCATATTTGTTTGGCCATTTTCAGTGGCTTTTCGCAGATCGCAGGGGAATACAATAGCTAATGGTGAGAAAAAGCTTGAAGCATGTGAAATATATCTGCACAAAAAGATCAAAGCAAAAAGCAACCTGAATGGACTGAGTATCCTTACCTCTAATTATAACGGTTCCTTACTTTTTTACAAATATGTTTTACGTGAAAAAAGGCAAGACATGCGAATTAAAGGAGATGTGGATTTTAATGTTGGCGAAAGAGTTTTGATTTCGGAAGATAGTTTAAAGCTGGCCTTAAATACTAAGTACCAATGTAAGGTAATAGACAGAATAGATTACGCAATACTATATGAGGTGGAAAGCATCAAATAGATGCTTGACTCACTTTTTCGGATCACATTGATTTTAAAAAACCACCTGGCATCCGGTGGAAAATATCGGCACAAGCGGAAGTAAGTATTAGTGTCACGTCGAGCGAAGTCGAGACGCATTAAAAACTGTTTTAGTTCTCGACTCCGCTCGAACTGACAGAGTAAATATTACACGTCATAACTTCACTCGACGCGAAATCACTTCTTACTATAATAATCCTTTATAATCAAATCCGGTTTGCTAATCGAAGCTTTTAGCCATTCCAGATAAATTTCTTCTTTTTCTTTTTCGCTCAGTTGATAAGGAATATTTTGTTTGCGGATGCGTGTCGTAAGTTCATACATGCATAAAGCCGCGCTCACACTGATATTAAAACTCTCGGTAAATCCGTACATCGGAATTTTCACAAACTCATCCGCCACCTCAAAAACATCCTGTGTTATACCATCTATTTCTGTACCAAATACCAAAGCAAATGGTTTACTCACATCCAATTCAGAAATCGTGCAATCGTCCTTATGCGGCGTGGTAGCCACAATTCTGTAGCCTTTGCTCTTTAAATCCTGCAAACACTTTTTAGTATTGTTTTCTTTCTCTCTGTATTTATAAATACTCAACCATTGCGTGGAGCCCATCGACACATCTTCACTGATTTTGAAATTATTTCTGTTCTCAATGAAGTGCACATCCTGCACACCAAAGCAATCGCAACTGCGCAACACTGCGCTGGCATTATGCGCCTGATATACATCTTCCAAAACAACGGTCATGTGACGCATTCTCTCTTCTAAAACATCGTGTAAACGTTGTTTTCTTCTATCGCTAACAAAACCAGACAAATAATTTATGAGTTCTTGGGTATTTTCCTGCATAATGCAAAGATACTTTTATTTAAATTTACCATGAAGGAGAAAAATCAATTCTGAGGTTTAATGAGCAAATATACAAGTTAGTAGGTTTGAGTTAAATAAAGGGACAAGAGAACTTGATTTTA
Organism: Bacteroidota bacterium; assembly: GCA_017303905.1. Lineage (NCBI taxonomy): Bacteria > Pseudomonadati > Bacteroidota > Bacteroidota bacterium. The sequence goes on along the minus strand of JAFLBH010000001.1, from coordinate 391,454 downwards.
CCCTTCAGGGATTGAGACACAATTTTACGGAGTTATTAGACGGAAAGGATTAATAGTAATATGAAAACAAAAAAAATTGACTTAGCCCTTCAGGGTGGAGGAGCGCACGGAGCTTATTCATGGGGCATTATTGATCGCCTATTGGATGATGAGCGCATTGATATCGAGGGAATTTGCGGCACCAGTGCCGGCGCCATGAATGGGGTTTGTACCATTTACGGTTTAAATAAAGGTGGCCGGAATATGGCGAAGCATTTGCTCGTGAAGTTCTGGCATAAAATTTCCGAAGCAGGAAAATTATCCGGATTGCAACCTACGTGGTTTGATAAAATGGTAAGTAAAGGGAACATGGACTATTCGCCTACTTACAAATTTTTCAGCATGACAACAGAAAACTTAGCGCCTTCGCAATTTAATCCGCTTGGCTTTAATCCGCTCGAAAAAATATTGAACGATTTAATCGACTTTAACGAACTTCATAAATTTAATCCGCCTAAATTATTTGTTTGCGCAACCAATGTGCGCACCTGTGAACCGAAAGTTTTTGGCCCATCTGAAATTTCAGCGAAAGCGATTTTAGCTTCGGCTTGTTTGCCTTACTTGTATAAAGCGGTTGAAATTGACGGAGAATATTATTGGGATGGCGGTTATATGGGAAATCCTCCTTTAGAGCCCTTAATTGAACATACCGAAGACGCTGACGATATTTTATTAATTCAAATTAATCCGATTAAAATAAAAAACGTACCGTCGAACATTGAAGAGATTAAAGACCGAGTGAATGAAATAAGTTTTAACTCCGCATTAATGCACGAATTAAAACACATACAGTTCAAACAGGATTTAATTGCCAAAGGAATTAAAATAGATGATAAGGCGCAAAAAGTGCATATTCATCATATTAGTGCCGATGCGCATTTAGGCGATTTAAATTTATCGAGTAAACTAAATACATCATGGGATTTTCTCATGCACATTAAGGAACTAGGTTACAAAGCCGCTGATGCCTGGTTGCAAGAGAACTTCGACAAAATCGGAAAAGAATCAACATTTAGAATTTAAATAAACCTCACCCACCGCAAGCGGTCCCCCCTCTCCTAAAAGGAGAGGGATTAAGGGTGAGGTCAACAACGGGTTTATATGCAACGCAACTACATACCAAAAGATTTTACCATTACAACGTGGGAATTGTTAGAGCCTTATTTTAAGGATTTACAAAACAGAACTATTTCATCCGAAGCTGAGTTAGAAAAATGGCTGAAGGATTATAATGAACTCGGTGCCGTAGTGAGCGAGAACATGGCCTGGCGTTATATCAAAATGACCTGCGATACCGCCAATGAAGAACTACGCAACAGCTTCAATGATTTTGTGGTGAACATCGAGCCGCACATTTCTCCAATCAGCAATGAGCTGAATAAAAAACTGGTGGAATCTCCATTTGTAAACAGTTTAAACAAGGATAAATATTTTGTTTATCTGCGTGGGATTAAAAACAGCATTGAATTATTCAGAGAGAAAAACATTCCACTGTTAACGGAGTTGCAACAAAAGGAACAGCACTTTGGAGAAATTTCCGGCGCGCAGAGCATTGAGCATAACGGTGAAAAAATGACTTTGCAAAAGGCATCGGTGTTTTTAAAAGACCTTAACCGCAATGTGCGTGAAGAAGTGTACCACAAAATTCAGAACCGCCGCGCGCAGGATGAAACTTCATTAAACGATTTATATACGGAGCTTATTAAATTGCGCCATCAGGTGGCATTAAACACCGGCTTTAAAAACTTCCGTGATTTTAAACATCAATCCTTAGGGCGTTTTGATTACACGGTAAAAGATTGCTTAAACTTTCACGAGGCTGTGCAAAAGCATGTGGTACCTTTAGTGACGGAGCAAGAGAAAAAGCGTAAGGAATTATTAAAATTAAATGATTACCGTCCATGGGACAAAGAAGTGGATGCTGAAGGCAAACCGCCGTTAAAACCATTTACTAACGGTAAGGACCTAACCGAAAAGACCATTGATTGTTTTAATAAAATTGATCCTTGGTTTGCAGATTGCGTTAAGACCATGGATAAAATGGGACGATTGGATTTAGAATCCCGCTTAGGAAAAGCACCGGGGGGCTACCAATATCCATTATATGAAACGGAGATTCCGTTTATATTTATGAATGCCGTTGGCTTACACCGCGACATGGTGACGATGGTGCACGAAGGCGGACATGCCATTCATTCTTTCTTAGATATTCCTTTGGATTTAGTGGACTTTAAATCACCGCCAAGTGAAGTGGCAGAGTTAGCGAGTATGAGCATGGAGTTAATCTCAATGGAACATTGGGATTCATTTTTTCCGAATGCTGATGATTTAAAGCGCGCCAAGCGCCAGCAATTAGAAAGTGTGTTGGATGCTTTGCCGTGGATTGCTGCCGTGGATAAATTCCAGCATTGGATTTATGAAAACCCCGAGCATAGTGTTGTCGACCGTTATGCGGCCTGGACACAAATCATGAAAGACTTTGGCAGCGGGGTAGTGAATTACGAGGGATTGGAAGCCAATTTGAAGCGCCGTTGGCAGGTGCAATTGCATTTATTTGAAGTACCGTTTTATTATATTGAATACGGTTTCGCGCAATTAGGCGCCATTGCGGTTTGGAGAAATTATAAGAAAAATCCTAAGCAGGCCATTGAGCAATACAAAACCGCTTTAGCTTTAGGTTACACCAAAACCATTCCTGAAATTTACAAAGCAGCCGGCATAGAATTTAATTTCTCGCCGGAGTACGTAAAAGAGTTAGCGTTGTTTGTGAAGAGCGAGTACGATAAGTTGTGATCAAATTTTTCTGAGATTCCTTAAACAACAAATGTTCTAACGCGATAGCGTAAGCGAGAAAGCGTAGAGGTAACGGCTTGCGGATTGGCGAAGTGCCGCCTTCATTATTGTCTGCCGCGCTTTTCGCGCGGCAATTATTTTATGTCGGGCGGCATTTTGCCAATGTGCTGTTAGCGGTAGTTATTTATTGTCAATTTTTCTTGTAGTCTTAATAGTTCTCTTTTCAAACCTTTTACCTGTGTTAAATGCTTTTTGAAGTCCATAATGGATTGAATATCGAACACCCTCCTTCACTTTTGGATTAATGTTAGAATAAGTCCTTTCTCTATAAGACCAGTGAATATGAGGTTCTGAATCAACGGTATCTTCTATATAGCAAATAACATTTAGGTCAAAGAGAAACTGAAGGAATTTATCACTTGAACCGAAAAATATTGGCACCTCAATCGAATTCTTCTCGATATGATCCGCAAATTGATTATAACAAAACATAAATTCATCATATACAAAAGAAGTTTTGCCGTTTAAAAATTCAAAGAATTTTAGAAATATCTCATAATCTGAATCAGAATGATAAAAAGCGAGATAGTCCTTTATTTCTCCCAGCAGGTAATCGGAGTATTTTGATCTAAAGGTTGAATTTTCAAAATCAACTTCATCGATTATGGGTAGTTTTCTATCCACTTCCAGTTTCACATTTTCTTGCAAAATTTTCATCATTGTAACAATGTCCCGTGGTCGAAACATGGAAAAGCGCAAAAAAGAAACAAACGAGTCATCTTTCTTTCCAGTTCTTGTTTCGTTCTTGAAAGGAAAATAAAAGTCCCACGATTTACCTAATTCAAAAAATTCGGTCTGTTGAGAATTTAAAATATTATCAGCCATCTTAAACAGACCAGAATTCCTATATTCGGGATATGTTGTTTTCCAGTCCAGAAGGACACCGTTGTCACGAATTTTATTATTAAGATTCTGAAGCCCTAATAGGGAGAAAATATCTGGCCTAACAAGCATCATTACTTTTAATCGTCCTTTAGAGTCTTTTACTTGAGAAAAGAAATCATTGTTCAGTGTCCATACGGCATTAGCTAATCCTTTAATACATTCAAGATAATCTTCAAAAGGAATATTTCTTGGTCGAATGTCTATTCCATCAATAAATAAAATGTGGTTTCGTTCTAAGTTCAATGATGATAGTGCAGTTTCGAATTTTTTCTGAATGTAAAGCAGATTAATTTGGAATTTACTTTCGGTAAAAGTTTCACTATGTTTTTCTTCTCCAGCGACTTTAAACGCCTTGTGTAAAAGTTCCGCAACTTCTTTTGTCTCATCAATAATGTTAAGCGCAAAAATAATTTCAGGAGAAAAGGCTGATTTATAGAAAGTATCTATTGCATCTTGGAGTGGTCGGAATTTAGAAAACTTAGAAAATATCACGGTTTCCTTCTCGCTTTTCTGAATTTGTTGTGAAATCAATAAATAAATTAACACCTTCCAAATATTTGCATATTCAGTAAGAGTTAAATGCTTTTCCTTTTTAAGCTTAATGAATTTAACGTACTCAGTTTCTCTTATGTAGTTTAAGTAAGAACTAGTATTAGAAAAGTCGTTGTTAGCGAGATATAAGGAATATGCAGTTTTACCTGTCCCTTTGTCTCCAACGAGGAAATAATTGGTAGGTTTTAAAACGGCATATAGCTCATCGTTACGGATGAAATATCTATTTAACAGTTCTTTAAATTCTTTTTTTTTGTAGTTTTCGGCATCACCGAACCCCAAATTTAAATCTTTATATTCCCTCATATTTTCTATTTATAATTACCTATAACGTTTTGCGGCTACTGGCCGTTGGGCTTTCGAAGCATCAACTGTCTATAACCACAAATGTCTATATTAAGATACAAATGTTTTTGCAGCGCCGCAATTAAATTCGCGAAGCACCAATTGTCCGCGCGCGCTGCGCTTATACTTCCGCCCAATGGCCAGTAGGTGCTGTTACTGGTTGGTGGCGGCACAAAGTTTATAATCTGTCAAGCAGGTTGTCTAATATTTGAGCTGTATTTTTTTGCGTCTTTTGTGCAATTACCAAGTATAAATTTTGCATTAGTCCAAGGTACTCAGCATTAGTTGAACGATTTACTTGCAACTGAATTATCACTTCACTTGAGTTTAAATTTTGCATAGTAAAAATAAAGGTCTGATTAGGCTGATTAAACCCTTGAAGCCCCTGTGGTGTAGCCTGCGGTGTCACTTGAAAATTTATAATGATAGTGCCATTGACGTCATTAATAGTCCAACGAAACACTGAAGCATTAAGTGCTTTCCAATCAACTTTTCCCTCTTGTGTCTTTGCGATTAGCTTTGCGATTTGATTTTTAATGTCCATGTTCTAATAGTTTTAACCGTTTAATAATTTGCTTTCTAATATTCCCTTTAAGTCTCCGAGATTATCTTTTATCGCTGCGAAATGAGGTTCAAGGGTATAAAATGTAATGTTACCAACATTTGCTATGTCTGGAGTCTGAAGTGGATTAATTGAATTTATTGAAGCTCTAATGTTGCTCAAATTTGTCTCGAATTTATTTTTTAAATCAGCATTTTCAGAGAGTAAAATAGAATTTGAAACACTTAAAATATTTCTTACTCTTGAGCTTATATCATTTAATGTTTTACTTGCGGATTCAAAGTCTGCATTCAGATTGATTTGGCACTGTTGAGATATAGCCATAATGTCAATTATAATAGATTGAATTTTCACAGTGTTGCCAGCTTTTGAAGCCTCGTCCTTAGCTTTCTTAGCTTCCCTAAAACTTAAAATCGAAAAAATTATTCCTACAGTCCCGAATGCTGCGGAAACAATATTACTTATCCAAAAGCTTGCGTCCATATAGTAAGGTTTACTTATTTCATTTATGACTGTTACCGTGTCTGCCATCAAACTCTAATACTAAGATAAGAATAATATTCTTTGTTGAAATAGATTTTTGTCTACCGAAAAGCCCGTCCGCCACTTACCAGTAACTACCATATAGGACTGATTAAATCATCCTTATCCGGTTCTTATTGCAAGATAAGGATGGTTTTTTCATCCTGATTGGTATAGCTAATTTAGTCATTTTAATACTTCTTTTAATTCTATCCAATCAAAATTTATAGTTTAATTGATAAGTGCAAATGTCCGCCAAAGCCTAATTCAACAATTTTTTGCAGAGTGGAGATGCGCACTTCCTTGATGTTGTTTTCAATTTTAGATATGTAGGATTTGGTAGTTCCGCATTTAAGAGCCAGTTCTTCTTGCGTTAAACCTTTTTGAAGGCGCGCTTCTTGTATTAATGCGCCAATTTTAAACGCTTCAAAACCTTCTTCAAGCTTATCACGTTTTTTTGTTCCATGCTTACCGTAATGTTGCTCCTTGAATTGTTCAAGGGTTTTTGTTTTGTTCTTTTTCATGGTAATATTCTTCTTTTATTCTTAATGCCTTTTCAATTTCCTGTTTCGGGGTCTTTTGCGATTTCTTTTGAAAGCCATTCGCTAAAACAACTAAACGTCCCTCATCAAAAAAACAAAATATCCGAAAAATGTTGCTACTCAACTGAACACGTATTTCGTAAAGGCCATTTGTGCCCTCAATATGTTTTAAATAGGTTTCCGGAATTCTTTGAAGCTGTTCAATTAAATCAAGCGTCCAAATAATTTTATCTCTTACTTTTTGTTTTTGCTCAACAAAGAAAAAATCAAAGTAATCTTTGTAAAAGATGACAGACCTATACTTTAGTTTTTTATGTTCCATACAAATATAATCAATGTTTCACTAAAGTGCAACTTTATTTAAATCCAATTTTACCTGCGGCTGAAGACTTTTCTTTTTTCTCCAGCAATTCATCCAGATATCTAAACACAACTTCAATATTTTTATCGTGGTTATGGAGTTTGTCTTTAATTTTCTGGATATCTAATCTTAGCTCCGTATTATCTGTTAGTAATTGACGTAACCGTGCAAAGGTGCGCATGATTTGTATGTTAACTTGTATAGCTCGCGTACCGTTTAGTACGCTTGATAGCATGAGTATGCCGTGTTCAGTGAAAGCATAAGGTAAATAACGTGTTCCGCCGCGGTGATTGTTTGAGGTGCCAATTTGGCACCTCAAAAGAGTGTGCTCGTTTTCAGTTAAAACAAACATAAAATCATCCGGAAATCTTTCTGCATTACGATTAACTTGTCTTTTTAATTGTTTCGTTTCTACTCCATATAATTCCGCCAAATCGCGATCCAGCATTACCTTTTGTCCTCGAATCACATAAATTTTGTTTTCGATGCTTTGATGTATTATTTCTGTTTTTTCGCTCATGAATTAAATCCGATTTTATTTTTTGTGGAATGTTCTTCTTTTTTCTCAAGGAGTTCATCCAGATATCTAAACACAACTTCTATATTTTTATCGTGGTTGTTTAACTTCTTTTTTATTTGTTCAATCTCTAAACGTAATTCTGTATTATCACTTAACATTTGTCTTACCCGCGCAAATATTCTCATGATTTGTATGTTCACTGAGATGGCTCTTTCGCTATTTAGAATTCCGGAAAGCATGGCTACGCCTTGTTCTGTAAAGGCATATGGCAAATGTCTTGTTCCGCCCCAACTTGATGTTCCAATTTGGAACATCAAGTTTTTAAATTCTTGATTATTAAGTTGAAACATAAAATCCTCCGGAAATCTTCGAAGATTTCTCTTAACGGCTTTGTTTAAATCCCGAGTGTCTACGTTATATAGTGCAGCAAGGTCTTTATCTAACATAACCTTTGTGTTTCTGATTATATAAATTTTGTTTAAGATAGCATCATCAGCCATTACAATCTCATCGTTTTTCTTAACCATATTTAATTTTTTTCAAAATTAGGTCTGAAAAAATAAAAGGTCTTGCCACAATTTGTAGCATTAAGAAAAATTGAACAAAGTGTTCGTGGATTTCCGCCTCTCCCTTGGGAGAGGGTCTACTATAACTTCAACCCGATTATGCAAACGTCGTCAATCTGATCGAGATTGCCTTTCCAATTGGTAAAGGCGTTTTCTAAAATTTTGCATTGTTCACGCATCGGTAATTTGCGATTGGCAATAATCAAATCGGCAAGTTGCTTGTATTTGAATTTTTTTCCTTTGGGTCCGCCAAACTGATCGGCATAACCGTCGGTAAACAAGTACAACATGGCGCCTTTTGCTAAATTAAATACGTGTGTGGTGAATGATTTGTAATCTTCGCTTTTTCCAACCGGTTGTTTGGTTGCCGTTACTTCTTTTAATTCGTCCTCGTTTTCATTTAAATACCACAAAGGATTATTCGCTCCCGCCCACGCAATCTCATAGGTCTTCTGATTAATCACGCACAGCGAAATATCCATGCCATCCTTTACATCGTGATGACTTTTCTGAAATGTTTCTACTACCAATTCTCTTACTTTATCTAAAATCTCACCGGGCTTAACTAATTTCAATTCATTCACCGCTCTATTCAACGCATTGCTGCAAACTACGCTCACCATCGCTCCCGGTACACCATGTCCGGTGCAATCGGCGGCGGCTACAAAAAAGTAATCGCCCTGTTTGTCGGCAAAATAAAAATCACCGGCTACTATATCTTTTGGTTTGTATAAAATAAAACTTTCATCTACTGAGTTGTAAATTTCTTCCACCGGTGGCATAATGGCTTCCTGTAAACGTTTGGCATACGTTATACTATCATGCACCTCCGAATTTTTTTGTGAGATGATTCTGTTTTTTTCTTCCAGCTCTTCTTCATATTCTTCACTGCTGGTTTTAAAATTCAGTATGATGAAGAAAATCACAAAGAATACAATTAATAAAGAGAAAGTGGAATAAATGGTTTTTAAATAGGCCGGTATTTGAACCAATGGCTCAAAGGCGGATTGATACCAGGTAATAAAGAAAAAGGTTAAGATGTTTAAACCAAATAAAATATAAATGCTTTTCTTTTCTTTAAATAAGATGATGGGAATGGCCGCAGAAGTTAACAATAAATATTTATCGCCTAACTCCGCGCTGTTTTGAATGCACACACCAGCCAAAAACACAACAGGTATTATCGCGAAATAATACCTGCTGAAATTTAAATAACCGAGTTTATTAAAATATGGTGGTAGCCCAAAGGCGGCCATGAATGGCAAAGTAAAATATAATACATCCGGCAAATCGAAGAGTGGTGCGGTAATTGAAAATCCTATCATCAACAACACATTAATTACACTCATGCGATTGATAAAGAGCAAACTTTTTCTGTCGTGAGGGGTTTCAACTTTACTGAGTCCCGCGCGTACAAATTTTCTCCAATATCTATGAAAGTAATTTATCAGCATTCTGTTTAGGTTATACCCAAACAAAACAAAAGGGTTTCAAAAATGGTATGAAAAATGGTTTTAGATGTGTTAAAAAAGTGGATAAGTGTTAAAATTCAACACCCCCGGAACCCGCGCCAGTCCTTACTTTGAGAGGGGCACCTCTTCGTTGTTCTTAAATTTTAAGCGCTGAACTTCTACACCGTGTACATCATAAAAAACCCAGATGCTATCGCGCATATCATTTTTAAAAAATCCGGAGTAACGTAATTTTCCGTTTTCATAATACACATTATTAGCCCCGTGCTTTAATCCTTTGTCATAAAAACATTCGCTCCACATTAATCCGTTTGCATACCAAGCCATCCATTGTCCGTGGCGCTTACCAAAACGGAAGAAGCCTTTGAATTTAGTATTACCATTTTCGTATTTGTCTACATAATCGCCTGTGTAAGTAGAGTCGGGCGGTTCAATGAGGTAAGAATGATCACCTGTTTTTTTTAAGCCTGACACTTTAAGCGTATCCGAAACTTGTGTTTCGGTTGTTTCTTTTTTTGTTTCGTTGCTGTTGCAGGCAAGAAAAATTAATCCAGTTAAAATGAAAATGAATCTAAGCATAAATTTATTTTTTACGTTCAATGGAATAATTAACTAATAATTCAAGACTGTTTCTTGATGGGGATTCAGGAAATTCTTTCAATATGGTTAAAGCTTTGTTTTTATAGTCGTGCATTACTTTTTCAGCATATGCAATTCCGCCTTTTTCAATTACAAAATCAATAACCACTTTTACTTTATCCGAATCGGTGTTGTGATTTTTAATGATGTTGATGATTTTGCGTTTCTCCAACCACGTACTCTGATTAAGAGCATAGATTAAAGGCAAAGTCATTTTCTTTTCTTTGATATCAATACCGGTAGGTTTACCGATTTCTTCACTCGATCCGAAATCAAACAAATCATCTTTAATCTGAAACGCCATTCCTGTAAGAATACCAAACTCTTTAAATTTCTCAATGGTGTTTTTATCTTGTGTAACTGAGGCAGCACCACAGGAACAACAAGCCGCCACTAAACTCGCCGTTTTCTGGCGTATGATTTCGTAGTAAATTTCTTCGGAAATATCTAAGCGACGTGCTTTTTCAATTTGTAATAATTCGCCTTCGCTCATTTCTTTTACCGCCGTACTTACAATTTTCAGTAAATGAAAATCATCATTGTCTAACGACAACAATAAACCGCGTGACAATAAAAAGTCGCCAATTAAAACCGCGATTTTATTTTTCCAAAGTGCATTTAGGCTAAAAAATCCGCGACGCTCATTGCTGTCATCTACTACATCATCGTGTACCAAAGTCGCGGTGTGTAATAATTCAATAAGCGTAGCAGCGCGATAGGTGCTTTCGTTAATGGTTCCTACAGTTTGTGCGCTTAAGAAAACAAACATGGGGCGCAATTGCTTCCCTTTTCGTTTAACGATGTAATTGGTGATTTTGTCAAGTAAAGGCACAGAGCTTTTCATGGAACCTCTGAATTTTTCTTCAAAGATGCGCATGTGTTCGGCAACAGGTGCCTTAATGCTTTGTGTAGTACTCGACATAGTCAGTAAATTTAACGGTTCTGAAGGCTATCTCAAAAAATAAATTGGAGGGTGGCCGTTAAAATTTTATAAGTGGTTGCTCGTTACTTCAGTTCTTGCTGCGCCAGTTTATTCTTATTGGCTAATTGTCCGCATGCCGCATCAATATCTTTCCCTCTGCTGCGTCTTACATTCACAATTATTTTGTTTTTTTCGAGGTGTTGTACAAAAGCGGCTAAGCGTTCGGGGGTAGTTTGCTTAAATTCACCATCATCAATCGGATTGTATTCAATGATGTTCACTTTGGATTTTACACGTTTGCAAAAATCAGCCAACTCTTGAGCATCCTTAATGGTATCATTGAAATCTCTGAAGACAATGTATTCGAAAGTGACACGAGTTCCGGTTTTATCGTAAAAATAATTGAGCGCTTCCGCCAAATTATCCAATGAGTTTGTTTCATTGATAGGCATGATGTGATTTCTTTTCTCATCATTGGCAGCGTGTAGAGATAAAGCGACATTAAATTTTACACCATCGTCACCCATCTTTTTTATCATTTTCGCCACACCGGCTGTAGACACGGTGATGCGTTGCGGACTCATGCCTAATCCTTTCGGAGAAGTAATTTTTTCGGTAGAGGTTATTACCTCAGCATAGTTCAAGAGTGGTTCTCCCATTCCCATATATACGATGTTGGTAAGAGGTTTGCCGTATTTCTCCTGCGCTAAATTTTTTACTAAAACAACCTGATCAAAAATTTCATCCGCATTTAAGTTGCGCATGCGTTTTAATTTACCGGTAGCACAAAATTTACAGGTTAAACTACAACCAACTTGCGAAGAGATGCAAGCCGTCATTCTATCTCCCGATGGAATTAAAACACTTTCTACAACATAACCATCATTTAAACGCATGGCGCATTTAATGGTTTTATCAGAGCTGATTTGAAGGTCGTGAATTTCAACCGCGTTAATAGTAAAGGTTTCCTTCATCCATTCACGTAATGGCTTCGATAAATTACTCATGTCGTCAAAATCAACCGCGCGCTTGGCCCAAAGCCAATCGTAAACTTGCTTGGCTCTGAACGAAGGTTCCCCATGCTTGGTTAAAGCATCGGTTAATTGCTCAAGGCTAAGAGAGCGTATATCGGTTTTTGAAGCCATTATGCAAAGATACGACATAATTACTCTTTTCACTACCTTTACCTCATGCGCTTTATAACGGCTAATCAAATTTTCGACGGAAATAAGTTTTTGTCTAAGGGCAGTGTAATTGTTCTGGATGAGAAAGGATGTTATTCAGAAACTATTTCTTCTGATAGTATTGATGCGGGTAAAATTGAAGTTTTTGATGGAATTATTACCCCTGGTTTTGTGAATGCGCATTGCCATTTAGAGTTATCTCATCTGTATAATCAGATTTCGCAGAAAACAGGCTTTGTTGGTTTTGCAAAAGAATTGATGACGAAGCGTTTTTCGTTTTCACAAGAAATCATTGCGGAAGCCATGCTGATAGCGGAAGCACAAATGTGGGATAATGGCATAGTGGCAGTGGGAGATATTTCAAACGCGGTAGATAGTTTTCAGTATAAAGATCAGAGTGAAATGTACTATCATACGTTTGTTGAATTAATTGCTTTGAATCCGCAATTAGCAGATAAAGTGATAGCGGGAGGGAAGGAATTACAAACAAAGATTAAAAATCATTCTTCTTCCGTAGTGCCGCACGCACCGTATTCTGTTTCCTTAGAGTTGATGCAGCAAATAGCTAAAAACTGTCAAGAAAATGCAGCATTAACTATACACAATCAGGAAAGCGAATCGGAAAATGAATTTTTTATGAGAGGAACCGGACGTGTGTTAGAGTTGTACGCGCATTTAAACATTGATATTTCCTATTATAAGCCTTCAGGAAAAACATCGCTGCAAACCTATTTGCCAAGCTTAACTTTCGATAGAAATTTAATTTTAGTGCATAATACATTTTCAAGCAAAGAGGATGTCGAATTCGCACATCGTTACAGTAAAAAATTATTTTGGTGTTTATGTCCCAATGCTAATCTATTTATCGAAAACACTTTGCCTGATGTGAATTTACTTCGCGCGCAAAATTGTAAAATTGTAATTGGTACAGATAGTCTGGCAAGTAATCACAGTCTTTCGGTTTTAGACGAACTGAATGTTTTGATGAGAAGTTTCGAGCTTAATGATACAGAGGAAGTTTTAAGGTGGCTTACCTCTAACGGTGCAGAAGCCTTGGAAATGCGGGATAAAGCAGGGCAATTTATCAGAGGAAAAAACGCCGGAATCAATCTTATTCGTCTAGAAAACAAGCAATTCGCCTTTAAGCGTAAAATCGTCTGATTTTGCTCATACCTTGTTTATGGTATGGTTAAAGCCTGTCTGAATGATTATCTTTGTTCGGTATGAGAACCCTCGATCAGTTAAAGCCAGGAGACATAGCCGTGATAAAAGAATTTTCACAGCGCGATTTGGCTTTGAAATTAATCGAAATGGGTTGTCTTCCCGGAGAGAAAATTAAGCTCACAAAAATTGCCCCCTTAGGAGATCCAATTGCGATTGAAGTATCGGGATATGAACTTAGCATGCGCAAACAAGAAGCCGCTGCGGTGATGCTTGAAGATTAATTATGTCCCCTGTATCAGCCCAAATAAAAGCAATCAGCATAGCACTGATAGGGAATCCTAATTCAGGAAAAACAACTTTATTCAACGCGCTTACAGGTTTAAATCAAAAAACCGGAAATTACCCGGGGGTAACGGTCGACAAACATACCGGATACACAAAACTTAAAACAAGTACTGAAGAATTTAAATTACAGATTACCGATTTACCGGGCACTTACAGTTTATTTCCTAAATCATTGGATGAAGAAGTAGCTTGTAAGGAATTACTCGGCTTAAACGGTACTCAGCACGATGTGGCGGTGGTAGTAACCGACGCGTCTACTTTAAAAAGACATTTATTACTGGCTACCCAAGTTATCGATTTAAAAATTCCTGTTGTTATTGTGCTGAACATGATTGATGAGGCTAACAAAGCCGGTTTAAAAATTGATGCTGCCGAAATCAGTCGTTTACTGGGAGTAAAAATTGCCCTGGTAAATTCACGCACAGGAGAAGGCTTAGATGATTTAAAGCTAAAAATCACGCAGGCGAAAGAATCTGTTAATACATTTATTGAAACAACGCGCCTTCAGGTTGTAAAGGCAGGTGCACAAAATTTCAGAGAAATAGTCGTAACACAATTTACCGGTGATGCGGATTATAAACTTAAACTTCAGCAATTCGAAGAGAAGGATACAGTATATCGCTTTAATACTATAAACTATATTTTCGCGCGTTGTGTAAAATCGCCACAAGAGAGCACACGCAAACTGTCTTACACCGCCGATAAATTTATTACGCACCCTGTGTTTGGCTATTTAACACTTCTGTTTGTTTTATTTTCGGTGTTCCAAATAATTTTCTTTCTGGCCGAATATCCTATGAACTGGATTGAAAGTTTTTTTGGTTGGGCCATGGAAGTAACGGCCGGCGCCTTGCCTCAAGGACAGTTATCCGATTTGTTAGTGAATGGTGTTTTAGCTGGATTAAGTGGTGTAGTGATTTTTATTCCGCAAATCGCCTTATTGTTTTTCTTTATTGGATTGCTGGAAGATTCAGGATACATGGCGCGTGTAAGTTTTATCATGGATAAAGTTTTTCGTCGCTTTGGTTTAAACGGAAAATCGGTTATACCCATTGTTAGCGGTGTGGCGTGTGCGGTTCCTTCGGTTTTGGGCACACGTACTATCAGTAATGTAAAGGAACGCCTAATTACCATTTTCATCATTCCTCTAATGAGCTGTTCGGCACGTTTACCGGTGTATACTTTATTAATTTCATTAATGATTCCGGATGATGCCGTATTGGGAATTTTAAACTTAAAGGGACTTACACTTTTTGGATTGTATTTCTTGGGATTTGCTGCAACGATGTTAACGGCCTTTGTGTTGAAGTTTATAATTAAGAATAAAGAGAAAAGTTATTTTGTAATGGAGTTGCCGGTGTACCGTTTACCGCAATGGAAAAGCATAGGCATTATTGTTGTCAACAAAGTAAAAGTGTTTTTGTGGGAGGCCGGGAAAATCATTTTGGCAGTATCTATAGTGTTATGGTTTTTAAGTTCGCACGGTCCGGGGGATTCTTTTGATCAGGTAGAGAGCAAATACGCTTTACAAATTGAAACTGCAAACGATTTACAAAGAGAAGAATTGGAGAAAACAATGGAATCGGAGAAGTTGGAGAATTCGTACGCCGGCATTTTAGGAAAGAAGATTGAGCCACTTATCAAGCCGATGGGTTTCGATTGGAAAATTGGAATTGCATTAATCACCTCTTTCGCGGCCAGAGAAGTGTTTGTTGGCACCATGGCCACTATTTACAGCGCGAACGATGCCGAGAATGTTTCTTCGATAAGGGAGAAATTGGTTTCGGAGAAAAATCCGGAAACGGGAAAACCTGTTTATGGTTTTGGCGTTTGTTTATCGCTTTTGGTATTTTATGCTTTCGCGATGCAATGTATGAGTACGATGGCCGTTGTATATAGAGAAACAAAAAGCTGGAAATGGATGACCGGCCAATTAATTTACATGACCGGCCTCGCCTACATTAGTAGTGTTATTGTTTACCATCTTTTCTGATGGAATTTCTTTGTAGTTAATGTTTTTACCACGTGTTCCTCTAAAACGTTTTCTCCAACTTTCTCTTTCTGTAATAGGAACGAAATTCGAAATTTTTAAATCAGCATAATTTATTTCCGGAGTATCATGCGGTAAATCTTTAAGCGTATCGAAAATCACCGGTAAAAAATGAATCCCTTTTGTTCTCACTTTACCAAATCGGTATACCATTTTTGTTTGAAATGGATCTGTAGCTAAAGCTATTGCATTAAATCCTTTTGATTTTGCCAAATGATAGCCATACCATACGTTTTCGGTTGAATGTTCGGCCTTACTTTCTACAATAACATTTTCTTCAGGCACACCTAACGCAACAGCGTAGCGTTTCATAATCGCTCCCTCCACATATGGTGAGTAAACCGAAGAACCACTCATGATAATGTTTTTTGTTAATCCTTTTTTATAGAGGTGAACCGCCCAGGTAACACGCATCATCATCACATTATCCCATTTAGGTTCATTAAACGGAACACCCGGAACAATTACCGCATCGTATTGGTTGTGTTTGGCTAAGGCCTTCTTATACAGTTTTCCCGCTGAAGGCGAAAACAAAGTACAACTGCTAAAAAGTGTTGTAACAAGTATGGCGATTAAAAACAGTCTTTTGTGCATAACCCTTGTATAGTTTAAAGATATTAAATTAAATATTATCGTATTTTAGTCTCATTGTTAAAAAAATGCAACAATGAAAAAACTTCTTATTCTAGTAACAATGTTGACGGGCTTTTGTTCATACGCCCAGGACACGGTTAAAGTAGCTACTCAGCTCACCCCCGAACAACAAGCCGAAGCCGACTATAACAGTGGTTTAGAGCGTCTAAAAAGTAATGATTACGTAACGGCTATCGACTTTTTTACAAAAAGTATCGCTAATAAACCGGCATTCGATAAAGCGCTGTACAATCGTTCCATTGCTTTAACACAGGCTAAACGTTATGCCGAGGCTTTAGCAGATATAAATAATGTTATTAAAATTGCACCTCAAAATCAGGATGCTTATTTTACAAAAAGCCTCATCTTTTTTGCAGAAAACAAAAAGGATTCACAAATGGTAGCGCTTGATAAATGTTTGGGATTAAAATCCGGACATGCCGAGGCGAATTATTATAAGGGCTTATTACAATACGAGGCCGGTGAATATAAAGAAGCTATCGCCTCTTACGATAAGGCTATTTTATCGAATGGAAATTATACTTATGCCTATAATGATCGAGGTAGCGCCAAGCGTGCCCTACAGGATTACAATGGTGCCGTGGCAGATTATGAGAAGGCTATTTCGTTAGATGGCAATCAGGCCTTTATTTATAACAATTTGGGTTCGGCCTACCGCGAAAACAAAAATTACCCGAAGGCGGCAGAAGCTTACAGCAAAGCGTTACAGGTAAACGATAAATACTTAATCGCCATGGTTAACAGAGGCGCATCGCGCATGGATGCAGGCAATATTTCGGCTGCTAAAACGGATTTTGATGAGGTAATAAAAAAGGATCCAAACAATTCATCCGCTTTTAATGGATTAGCATCTGTGTTCATTAAGCAAAAGGAATATAAAAAGGCGAAAGATATGGCAGACAAAGCCATTCAATTAAATCCAAAAAATGGTCCCGCTTATTATAACCGCGGGATTGCACGCCAAATGTTAAGAGAAGAAGAGGGAAGTTGTGCCGATTGGAAAAAAGCAATGGAATTGGGAGTTGCTGCAGCTAAATCATTTATTAACTCAGATTGTACCGAATAACATGAAAAAGATATTATACATACTAACGGTTGTCGCCTTGCCTTTTTTGGCATTTTCGCAGAACGTTGAATTTGAGAAAAAGAATTTTCCTGATAAAAAAGATGAATTACGTGAGGCTATTGCCGCCATTCGTGAAGGAGATGGTATTATTGATATGGGCGAAGAGCGACTCTACATGGCCGCTTTACCTTATTATTTAAAAGCACAAGCCTTCAATCCGAATAACGATAAAGTGAACTTTATGATAGCAGTGTGTTATTTGAGCAAGAACTCTCATGAAAGAACCCGGGCTTATGAATATGTAATGAAGGCATATCAATTGAACCCAAATGTTGATAAGAAAATCAAGTTTTATTTAGGGGCTGCTTATCAATTACAATCAGAATGGGATAAGGCTATTACGGAATTTGAAGCCTATAAGAATACACAAAAACTGGATGATGCTGAATTGAAAAAAACATTGAAGCACATCGATGAATGTAAAACAGGTAAAGAACTTTCAAAAAATCCTGTTCGCGTATTTATTGATAACGTTGGGCAAGAAATTAATGGTACATACAGTGATTATTCGCCGGTTATTTCTGCCGATGAAAGTGTGATGTTGTTTACTTCGAGAAGACCGGGCGGTGTAAATCCTGAGTTATGTCCGGAAGATAATTTATCTTATGAAGATATTTGGATGTCGACTAAGGTGAAGAAGAAATGGACGGTAGCCCGCAACATTGGAACACCGGTTAATATCGCTAAGCACAACTCCGCTATTTGTTTATCACCCGATGGGCAATTACTCGTTACTTATGTAGATGAAAATGGTGGTGATTTATTTATTTCCGAATTAAAAGGTATGACCTGGACTAAACCTGAGAATTTAGGCAAGGCAGTGAACAGCTCAGGTCACGAGCCTTCTGCATCTTTTTCTTACGATGGCAAGATTTTATATTTTGTGAGTGATAGAAAGGGTGGACTAGGCGGTCATGATATTTATTATTCTGTTATAAATGAGAAAGGAAAATTTGAAAAGGCTGTGAATTTGGGTGCACCTATTAATAGCGAATATGGAGAAGACGGTGTTTTTATGATGCCTGACGGAAAAACCATGTATTACTCTTCAAAAGGTCCGGGAACTATTGGTGGCTTTGATATTTTCAAAACTACGCTCGAAAACGGAGTATGGAGCAAACCGGAAAACTTAGGGATTCCGATTAATACGCCCGATGATGATGTGTTTTTTGTGTTATCGGCGAATGGTCGTCATGGTTATTATTCAAGCTCCAGCATGAAAGGTTATGGAGGCGCGGATATTTTCCGTTTAACACTATTAGGACCGGAGAAGCAACCGATGCTCAATACAGAAGATCAATTGTTGGCAATGGCAGCTAATCCTATTTCCAATTTAAAAACAGAAGGTGCGGTTGAAGCGAAAGGGCCGAAAATGGCTTTATTGAAGGGTGTAATCACCGATGCAAAAACCAACGAAGTATTAGAGGCTAACATTGATTTAATTGATAACGAAAAGAATGTTGTATTAGCCACATTTAAATCAAATAGTTCAACAGGTAGATATTTAGTTACATTACCGGCCGGTAAAAACTATGGTATTGCGGTTAGAAAAGATGGATATTTGTTTCACTCCGAAAACTTCATCATTGATATTAACGCAACATACGTTGAGTATGTGAAAGATGTTGCCTTGAAGAAAGTAGAAGTTGGAAGCGTTATCGTATTAAGAAATATTTTCTTTGATTTTGATAAAGCAACTATTCGCCCTGAATCGGCTAACGAGTTAGACCGATTAATAAAATTATTAACTGAAAACCCAACCATTAAAATTGAATTAGGTTCTCATACGGATAGTAAAGGTTCGGATGAGTACAATATGAAATTATCGGATAGCCGTTCTCAATCTGTAGTAAGTTATTTGATCAGTAAAGGAATTCCATCCGATCGTTTAACAGCAAAAGGTTATGGCGAAACCAAACCAATTGACACGAATGATACAGATGAAGGACGACAAAACAATCGTCGAACCGAGTTCAAGATTTTAAGTAAGTAAAAAAGAAAGCCCCGACATTTGCCGGGGCTTTTTTATTGAATTAAATTTTACTGTTGCGAAGCGGAATATACGTCTTGTCGTTTTCGATGATTATATGACCCTGATCTTGAAGACTCATAATAATTTCATTCAGATATTGCTCAAGTAATTTTTTATCCTCTTTCCAAAAATGCATAATGCTTGCTTTTAAGGTATCCTCTATACGTTCAATTTTGTGAATGGCAATTCTACTTAGATAGAATAAAATCAACTCTGATTTTAATTGAAGGTTATCCTTAGAAATAATTTCTTTTTCTTCTTGTTTTTCATTCTTCACAACAGGCTTTTGCTTCTGCGCTTCTCTCTTAATTGTTTCCATTCTTTTCACAGCCCAACCTTTTCCTCCCTCGAGAGCACCACAAATAAATTTCATGTCGTGTTTTTTCTCAATGTAACGTACCAGTGTGCTGGGTCCTGCTTTGCGATTCCAGTCTTTACGCTCTATTAAAAGCGCTTCGCCTTCTTTAAGATTGATTAGTGAGTTAAAAACAATAGAACTTCGTCCTTTACCTTTAATTGGTAGTTGATCGAACTCAGAGGAGGTTAGTTTTCTCATAAAAGTGTTAATAACTTGTTCAAAAGTACGATTTTCTACGGTTTAGACAAGCATTAGGTTGCATATCAGGATGTAAGTAGTATGTTTTACAGCGATTTAATACTTGTTTAATATTTTAATTAACTATTGTTTAACTGTTGTATAAGTAGCGTATAAATAAAGTAAGCACTTGAAAATCAATTATATAATAGAAAAAGCCCGTCTTATGACGGGCTTTAAATAAAAGGAGAAAGGGATTTTAAATTAGTTGTTGTCTCCCAAAACCTTTAGCAATTCATCCAGTTTAGGGGTTAAAATAATCTCAGTACGGCGGTTTTTCTTGCGTGCTTCGGCTGTTTTTGCGGCATCTAAAGGGAAAAACTCACCTCTGCCTGCTGCCGTAATGCGATTAGCTTCAATTTTAGAGCCTGTGAGCATTATTTTAGTCACCGAAGTGGCGCGCATCACACTTAAATCCCAATTATCTTTTATTTCACCTGCGCCTTTCATTGGTACATCATCAGTATGACCTTCTACCATCACATTGATATCTGTATTTTGTTCCAATACTTTTGCCACATTCTTTAATGCCTCAACGCCTTTTGGTTCTACATTGGTTTTTCCGCTGGCAAAAAGCAAACTTTCATCCATGCTCACATAAACCTTTCCGTTCTTCTGAGTAATGGTTAAACCTTTGTTTTCGAAATTGTATAAAGCATCACTTAATTTTTTCTTCAGATCATTAGCCGCCTGATCTTTTTTCTTTAAGATGTCTTCCAACTCTGCAACACGGGCTTCACGCTTTTTTAATTCGGCAGCTAATGCATCCAGTTCTTGTTGTTGTTTGTTTAATTTCAATTCAAGCGCTTTTAATTCATCTTGCTTCTTCAATAATTGCTCCTGCGTTAATTGTAAATCGCTGCTCAATTTGGCATTGTCTTTTTCACTTCCGCTTAAGAGTTTATTGAGACGATCCATTAACTGTTCGTTCAGCAGATTTAATTTGTCGTATTTGCTGGTTAGGTTGCGATAATTCGAACCAATAATGGAAGTATCACGTTGCAATCCGCCTAGGGCTTTGGCGTTTTTCTCGTATTGTTCATTTAACTCTGCCAGTTTGGTTTCGTTTTCTTGTGCCGATTTTTTAATAGCGGCTAATTCCTTTTCACATTCCTGTTGTTTGCTTTTCGATTCTTCCAACAAACGCTGAGGCACACAAGCTGTTAAAACAGCAATAAGGCCTAAAACTATAATTTTCTTCATCTTCATAAATTGTACTCAAAATTAACACCATTGTTAAAGTGCTTTTGTAAATAATGGCTTACTTTTTAACAATGAAATGTGACAATTTTTAACAGCAATTTGCGCAACATGACCTTAATTTTAACGTATAATTTGTTAAAAGCTTATGGAAACACTTGCAAAAAACTGGTTAACCGAAGGCTTAATAGATTTTGAATACAAAAAGTACATTCTGTTGGCCTACCTCAAAAAGGTGCACGATAAATTTTCGAGCACACAGCTTTACCCTGAATTTTCGGAATTAATTGAGCATTTCAGGAATCTGAAGGAGCTAAAAGAGTCAGAGAACAAACTTAACGACAGTTTTAAAAAACCGTTAGAGTCAATAGACACTGAACATCTTAAACTAAATTATAAGTCTCCCAACGAAGAAGAGTGGTTTCAGGAAATAAAGCAGATTATTGAATTTAGCATGCCGCTTATGGCGAAGGAAGTGATGCAGGGAAAAACAATCTTTGACTATGTAGAAAAAAACATTCAGCGCGAACCTCTTGGCATTCTTCCAATCAATAAGAACGAAGGCTACTTTATTTTAAGCACTCCACCCGAAAAGGAAGTGTTTGTTTACAATTATGAGTTGTCGCCTATCTCATTCGTCAACCAAAAGGCGATGAGTTTTAAAACAAATTATGTTTCTTCTTACACTATATCCCTTTCCATGCCTATCGATAAAGTGAAGCAGGACTTAATTTATCAAAATCCATATCTTCCAAATCCGGCAGTTTACATTTTTCAATCGTCCATTCCTTTGCCCACAAAAGAAACGTTTTTACCCGTGGTGAAACGTCTTTTGTTCAGTCAGCTTACCGCCAACAAAATTTAACTTGGTTTTTATAATCGTATGCTCTAATTTCATTGGCAAATTCTGTTACTATGCTAAAAATTAAAACTTTTGCCGATTATCAAAACGAGTATAAGCAATCCGTTGAAAATCCGGAGGCCTTTTGGGAGGAGAAAGCAAGTCACTTTACGTGGCGTAAAAAATGGGACAAAGTTTTAAATTGGAATTTTAAGGACTATGATGTGGAGTGGTTCGTTAATGGTAAGCTTAATATTACCGAAAACTGTATCGATCGCCATTTACCAACGAAGGGTAACGAAACTGCGTTTGTTTGGGAATCAAACTTTGAGGATAAACCTAATCGCGTAATTACCTATCAGCAATTACATGATGAAGTTTGTCGTTTAGCCAATGTTTTAAAGAGTTTTGGCGTTAAAAAGGGAGATCGTGTTTGTATTTATTTACCCATGATTCCGGAAGCTGTTTTTTCTATGCTGGCTTGCGCGCGCATCGGCGCTGTTCATTCGGTGGTGTTTGCCGGCTTTTCTGCAGCTTCTTTGTCAAGTCGTATACAGGATTCAGATTGTAAAGTTGTTTTAACGAGTGATGGCTCTTATCGTGGCGACAAAACCATTAATTTAAAGTCGGTGGTTGATGAAGCTTTAGAAACTTGCGCTTCTGTTACCAACGTCTTAGTCTACAAACATACCGGCGCTTCTGTTAACATGCTTTCAGGCAGAGATATTTGGTGGCAGGATGTAGTGCCGCAATCTTCCGACCGTTGTGAGGCAGAAACCATGGATAGCGAGGATATGCTTTTTATCCTTTACACCTCAGGTTCAACCGGTAAACCAAAGGGCGTTGTGCATACATGCGGCGGTTACATGGTATATACCTGCTATTCCTTTTTAAATGTATTTCAATATAACCCGGGTGATATTTATTGGTGTACAGCCGATGTGGGCTGGATAACAGGACACTCTTATATTACCTATGGTCCGTTATTAGCCGGAGCTACCTCTGTTATTTTTGAAGGTGTTCCTACTTTTCCGGATGCAGGTCGCTTTTGGAAAGTGGTGGATAAACATAAAGTCACTCATTTTTATACGGCACCAACCGCCATTCGTGCACTGGAAGCCGCAGGACTGAACTACGTTAGTCCGCACAACTTAAGCAGCTTAAAAGTATTAGGCAGCGTAGGCGAGCCCATTAATGAAGAGGCATGGCATTGGTACAATAAAAACATCGGTAAAGAAAAATGCCCTATTGTTGATACCTGGTGGCAAACCGAAACCGGCGGCATTTTAATTTCTCCATTAGCGGGAATTACGAAAACTAAGCCAAGCTTTGCAACATTGCCTTTGCCCGGTGTGCAGCCGCTATTGGTAGATGAAAAAGGAAATGAGATTACCGGAAACAATGTAGAAGGAAACTTGTGCATTAAATTCCCATGGCCATCCATTATCCGTACCACGTTTGGTGATCACGAACGTTGCAAACAAACATATTTCTCCACTTACAATAATCTTTATTTTACCGGCGATGGATGCAAGCGCGATGAAAACGGATATTACCGAATTACCGGTCGTGTGGATGATGTAATGAATGTAAGCGGTCATCGCATTGGTACAGCGGAAGTGGAGAGCGCTATTAATATGCACGCCGATGTGGTTGAAAGCGCTGTTGTTGGATATCCACACGATATAAAGGGACAAGGCATTTACGCCTATGTTATTGTTCCTTCCACACAAAAGAACCACGATATTTTGCGTAAAGAAATTATTGCTGAGGTAAACAAAGTAATCGGACCAATTGCTAAGCCCGATAAAATACAGATTGTAAGTGGTCTTCCAAAAACGCGCAGTGGTAAAATCATGCGCCGGATATTGCGTAAAGTAGCTGAGGGAGAAATTTCTAATTTAGGAGACACATCTACTTTGTTAGACCCGGCTGTAGTAGAGGAAATTGTGAAAACACGTTTATAGATGTCAGATCAAAAACTGCATTTTGAATATTTGGATACTCCCATCGGCGAGATTGAACTAACATCAACCTCTAACGAGCTATTATCAGTTTTGTTTGTAAAGGTGGGCAAAATCACTCTTGAAAAGCAGCCATTTTCTTTTTCACCGATTAATGCGGAAGCAAAAAAGCAATTGCAGGCTTATTTTAATAAGGAACTAACGTCCTTCGCCTTGCCGCTTCGTCCTGCCGGCACCGATTTTCAAAAAACTGTTTGGCAGGAATTGCAAAAAATTCCATATGGCACAACCATCTCCTATTTAAATTTGGCAAAGCGATTGGGCGACGAAAACGCCATTCGAGCTGTAGCCGCCGCGAATGGAAAAAATCCAATATCTATTATCATTCCTTGTCACCGCGTGATTGGAAGCGATGGTAAGTTGGTGGGTTATTCGGGGGAGCTTTGGCGTAAGAAGTGGTTGCTGGAACAAGAAAGCGGTCAGGCTTCACTTTTCTAGTAAATTTTAGGCGTTTATCCCCCAAAATGGGGGACTTAATATCAAAGCAATCAAGCAGATAGCTTTTTTTCGTCTAACTATACCCGTATTTATCTAAAAAATTGGCAATCCCCTCTTTTTTACGGTAGTTTCGCTCCCGTTTTAAAAACCCTAGCTAATGAAACGTTTACTTGTATTTATTCTGGCCATTCAATTCGTATTTAAACCGGTGGCCAAAGCCGATGAAGGCATGTGGTTACCTATGTTATTAGGCGAACAGGTTTATGCCGACATGGTAAAGAAAGGATTAAAAGTTACCAAAGAACAATTATACAGCATCAATCAGGCAAGCATTAAAGACGCTATTATCATTTTTGGCGGCGGTTGCACAGGAGAAATTGTAAGTAAAGAAGGATTGATTTTTACCAATCACCATTGCGGGTATAATGCAATTGCTGCTGCTTCAACAGTTGAGCACAATTATTTACGCGACGGGTTTTGGGCAAAAACAAAACAAGAAGAAATTCCTGCTGCGGGTGTACACGCACAGTTTTTAATTAAAATTGTAGATGTTACAGATAAAGTAAACGAGAAAATAAAGGATTTAAAAGCACTTGAATTAACTCAGAAATTACAAGGAATCTTAACTGAACTTGCGAACAAAGAAACAGAAGGTACCGGCTACGAAGGTCGTATTGCTTCTATGTTTAAAGGCAATCAGTTTTTATTGTTTGTTTACGAGCGTTATAAAGATGTTCGCTTAGTGGGAACACCTGCAGAAAGCATTGGAAAATTTGGTGGTGATACTGATAATTGGGAGTGGCCTCGTCACACCGGCGACTTCTCTATTTTCCGTGTGTACATGAGTAAAGACGGAAAAGCTGCTGATTATGCTGCAGACAATGTTCCTTACAAAGCAAAATATTCTTTACCGGTTTCAATTAAAGGAGTAAAAGACGGGGATTTCGCAATGATTTTTGGATATCCGGGGGGTACCAACCGTTATGAAACTTCTTACGGTGTTAAATTAAAAACCGACATCGAAAATCCATCATTAGTTGCTTTACGTGATCAGCGTTTAAAGTACATGCATGAAGAAATGATAAAGGATCCGGCAGTAAAATTGAAATTAGCAGGATATTATGCAGGCGTTGCAAACTATTGGAAGTTTTTCGATGGCGAATCAAAACAATTATTAAAGTTTAAAACTTACGAAGAGAAACAGGCTAATGAAGCTGCATTTGCAGCGTGGGCAAAAGGTAAACCTGAATTTGATAATCTCTTTGCCGACTATGCAAAAATCTACGATGCGTGGAGACCATACGCAAAACACCGTGTGTATTTGAACGAAGGTATTTTAGGTTCACCATTAATTGCAATGGCGGCAAATATGCAAAGATTAGATGCTTTGTTAAGTAAAAAAGATGTAACGAAAGAAGAAATCACTAAGATGGTGGGCATGCTAAAAAGAGCACACGCCGCGTTTATTGAAGGTGAAGATGTTACTTCTGATAAAAACATTTTAGCTTTTGTTACTCAAAGTTTCTATAATGAAGTGGATGCTACGCAACATCCAAAAGGATTTTATAATTGGGTGAATACAAAGTTTGGCGAATTAAAAAATAAACAATGCTATACATTGTTGGCAGATTATGTGTTTAACAACACGATGTTGTTAGATGCAAAGAAATTTGAAGCTTTTATGGCTAATCCTGATACCGCGGTTCTGCACAAGGACGCTGCATTTATGATAGCAAATACTTTCAGCTCTAATTTCAATAACAATTATCAGAAATACTTTATGGACTTTACGTCACAAAATAATTATTTAGGACGTACTTATCTCAAAGGAATTTTAGAAATGAATAAGGGTAAGAAAATGTATCCGGATGCTAATTTCACGATGCGCGTTTCTTACGGTCAGGTTAAATCATATGCACCGCGCGATGGTGTTAAATACAGCCACATCTGTACATTAAAAGGCGTTATAGAAAAATACAAACCGGGCGATTATGAGTTTGATTTACCGGCTAACTTAATTGAAGCAGCTAAGAAAAAAGATTTTGGTCAGTATGCAGATCCAACCGTTAACGATATCGTTGTTGGTTACATTACTACTAATGATATTACTGGTGGAAACTCAGGTTCACCGGTTATCAACGCTAAAGGCGAATTAATTGGTTTGGCGTTTGACGGTAACTACGAGGCACTTAGTCATAAGATAGCATTCGATAAAGATTTAAACCGCACCATTAATGTGGATGTACGTTATGTGTTATGGGTTATCGAAAAATTGGGTGGCGCTACTAACATTATTAATGAATTGGATTTACGCAAAAACTAATATTAATCACATTAGTAAAAACCCTCTCAGGTATCTGAGGGGGTTTTTTATTTGAATTATTTTCTGCACTTTTAGTTTAAAATCTTTTCATGGCATTCGAAGAATTTAAAAAGGTAGCAAATAGTTTTAATGAGCTGTCTGCACAACAGAAAGAAAAAGCACTTACCGAGTGTTCTTCCACTAAATTTTCTTCAGCACATGCAATTAAACACTATCACGACAGTTTGCTGTTTACTTTAGCTTATCCTGAGAACGAAACGATACGAAATTTAGCAGCTTCTGAAATGAAAAGACTCTCCGTCTTTATAAAATCTGCTAAGCAAGATGTAAAAGATAAACTTATTTTAAGTGGAATCGCAAATACACAAACGGATGGCGCTTTTAGTTTAAGTTTGGCTAAATGGTTATTAAAAGAATATGGAAAAGATGTTCAGTTACACTCTTTCGATGAGAGCGGCACACATCCAAAGGAAGTTTTAAAATATGGCTTTCCAGAAATGGAATTCGAAATGCTCGCCGATGAAAAAATGAAAGCGGGCAAGTGGATTGAAAAACTAAGCGGAACAAAAAACAAACATCAGCAATTGCAATGGTTGGTAAATCATGTAGACTCTATTAAGGTTCCTGATTTAGTGAAAGATCAGCTTTTCGAATCGTTATCAGTTTATATAACTGTTTTAGGCCGCGATGAAAAATTTTCACGCAGCTTTGGAAACATTCAACTCACAAAAACTTTTTACCACAGCAGCGGAATATTAAAGAAATTTGATGAAGCATCTATCATTAAAAAGAAATTACCGGTTCCTTCCAAATTAAGTAACACGCAAAGGAAACAAATCATCGATGCCTCACGCACCGCATTAGCCTTGTTAAACCGCGAAACGGATCCTGTCACTTATTGCAACGAAGAAGGACTTCTGTTTTTTGAATTGGAGCACGGATTATCCATCGCCTTATTTAGCATGCTGCCGCAGCGCCGCTTACCGTTAGAGTCATACATCGGATTTATGATGTTTAAAAACGGTTATCCCATGGCATATGGCGGTGGTTGGTTATTCGGACATCGTTCTTTATTAGGAATAAATATTTTCGAAGCATTTCGTGGAGGAGAATCTGCCTTTGTGTTTGCGCAACTTTTGCGTACCTATAAAAACGCTTTTGGCGCAGAGTACTTTGAGGTAGAGCCTTATCAGTTCGGGAAAAATAATCCGGAGGGATTACAATCCGGCGCATTCTGGTTTTATTACCGATTCGGATTCCGTCCACTCGACACAGAACTAAACGAATTGGCTCTCAAGGAAGCGTCTATCATTGCCGCTCAAAAGGGATATCGTTCTTCTATTGAAACCTTGAAGAAATTTACAGCCGGAAACGTATTTGTGAATTTCAGTCACCTTAAGAAACCGCTCAATCCATCTTTGATGAGTAAATACATCTCGCAAAGAATAGCAAGCGATTATAACGGTAATCGTATGAAAGCGGAGGCAGACGCCAGAAAAGCCATTATCAAAACATTGAAGCTTTCGCCTGGCTTTGTGAAAAGTAATCCTGCCGGAATGAATAAGCTGGTCATGTTTTTTTACATGTGCACTCAATTAAATATACTTAACGTGGAACAAAAGTTATTGGTTAAAAAGCTCATTGAACAAAAGTCAGATTCAGAGTTTGATTACATCAACACGCTAAGTAAAATGAATTTGAATAAAATGCTTTCAGCCGATTGCTTGAAATTTATTTCTTGTTGATGAGCCAAACGCCCACTATAATAATAGCAACGGAAACGAATTGAATCATTCCTACGCTTTCGCCGTCTAAAATTCCCCAACCAACCGCCACGATCGGAATTAAATAAGTACAGCTCGCGGCAAATACTGCACCGGCTGCTTTAATTAAATTATTAAATAAAATGATCGACAAAGCCGTTCCGCAAATAGCGAGTATGCAAATAAAACCAAAGGAGGAAGCCCCTTGGGGATGCTCCATGAGATGAGAATGAAAATCAGTACTGGAAAACAAATAAACAAGAGCCATTGGTCCGATAATAGTGAATGACCAGACACTGGCCGCAACCGAATTTACTTCAGTTAAATACTTTTTAATACCGTTAACACTGATGGCGTAACAAAAAGTGGCGGCCACTACCAGTAAACTGTAATTTAAATTTTTGGAAGATTCACTTCCGCTATTCATACCTAGAAGCAGCACGGCTCCTACTAATCCAACCGCCACACCAAGCAGCTGTGAGTTTTTGATTTTTGTTTTGTAAACCAGAGCCCCTATTAAAACAGTGAATAGAGGTGTTAAGGCATTTAGCATTCCGGTTAAGCTACTGCTGATTTCAGTTTCGGCTTTGGTAAATAAGAAGGCAGGTATGAAATTGCCGAATACCCCCATTAACACTAAACCTTTTAAATCCTTTTTTAAGTCAACACTTTTAAAATGTTTCAATAAAAGAGGTAAAAGAAAAATGAAAGCTATAGCAATTCGCAGAGCAGCCACCTCATCACTGGTAAAGGCAATCAATCCTTGTTTCATTAAAATGAAAGAGCTACCCCATACCAACGAAAGTACAATTAAGATAATCCAGGAAGTAGCAGATTGTTTCACGGTGTGAAGGTAAGCTTTGTAAAAAGTATTTTTTGCATTTAATCAAAAACTTTTGATATTTGCTCCCGTAATGATGATAAAGAAAATAAAATGTGCAAAGAAACTTTTCCGATAGGAAAGGCTGTACATTTTATTATAATGATATAAGGCCTTTCCGATGTGGAGAGGCTTTTTTGTTTAATTAAAAAAGAAAAAGAAAATGAAAGTTGCAGTAGTAGGCGCCACAGGATTAGTTGGCACCGTAATGTTACAAGTATTAGAGGAAAGAAATTTTCCGGTTACAGAATTAATTCCGGTTGCCTCCGAGAAATCAGTAGGTAAGGAAATTGAATTTAAAGGGAAAAAGTATAAGATACATTCCATTGATCAGGCTGTGGCATTAAAACCTGAAATTGCATTGTTTTCTGCCGGCGGAAGCACTTCACTGGAAGCAGCGCCCAAGTTTGCGGCTGCCGGAACAACCGTTATTGATAATTCTTCGGCATGGCGTATGGATCCAACTAAAAAATTAGTGGTTCCTGAAATTAACGCATCAGCGCTAACAGCTGCCGATAAAATTATCGCGAATCCCAATTGCTCCACTATTCAAATGGTGGTAGCGCTAAATCCGCTGCATAAAAAATATAAAATCAAGCGTGTTGTGGTGAGTACATATCAATCTGTTACAGGTACAGGGGTGAAGGCCGTTAGTCAGCTTAACAACGAAAGAAACGGTGTGAAAGGGGAGATGGCCTACAAATACCCAATTGATTTGAATGTGATTCCTCAAATCGATGTTTTCCTCGATAATGGCTATACCAAGGAAGAAATGAAAATGGTGAATGAGACGAAGAAAATTATGGGAGATAATTCAATTGCTGTGACTGCTACTACAGTGCGTATTCCAGTTATGGGCGGCCATAGTGAAAGCGTAAATATTGAGTTTGAAAACGAGTTTGAATTGAAAGATATTTTTGAAATCATGAAAAACACACCGGGCATAATTTTACAAGATGACCCGGCGAATCAAATTTATCCGATGCCAATGAATGCGCATCAAAAAGATGAGGTATTTGTTGGAAGAATTCGCAGAGACGAATCACAACCAAAAACAGTAAACATGTGGATTGTTGCCGATAATTTGAGAAAAGGAGCCGCTACCAACGCTGTACAGATTGCGGAGTATTTAATGAAAAGCAAATTGGTTTAATCATTTTGACTTTTAATTTTTAAGCTCTACATTTAGTTTATGATTACACGCCCGTTTAATTTTAAAAAATGGATTGATGAAAATCGCCATTTACTGAAACCACCCGTTAACAACAAAGTGGTTTATAAGGATGCCGAATTTATTGTGATGGTAGTTGGCGGACCAAATTCGCGAAAGGACTATCACTATAATGAAAGTGAAGAGTTCTTTTATCAACTGGAAGGAGA
Source organism: Bacteroidota bacterium (assembly GCA_017303905.1). Lineage (NCBI taxonomy): Bacteria > Pseudomonadati > Bacteroidota > Bacteroidota bacterium. Next base: position 360,675 of record JAFLBH010000001.1, on the reverse strand, counting down.
TGTGATTGTTCAGATACAAGAGAATGGTAAAGCAGTTGAAGTGCCAATTAAAGAGGGAGAAATATTTTTATTACCGCCACGAGTTCCACATAACCCACGTCGTTTTAAAAACACAATAGGCTTGGTGATGGAGAGAAAGCGTCGTGATGGTGAAAAGGACGGATTGATGTGGTTTTGCGAAAAATGTAACGAAAAACTATACGACGAATATTTTACCCTAACGGATATCACGAATCAGTTTCAGGCTGTCTTCGAAAAATTCTATAATTCCAAAGATTTACGCACCTGTAAAAAGTGCGGACACGTAATGGAACCACCACCTGTTATTTCCTAGCAGTTTAACATACGGCTTTTGAAAAGTAAATTTTGTAATCATAATTAATTAAAATTCAATTAATTGTGTTTTTGATTTTTTACTTGTAAACGTAAAAAGTTATTATACTGTCTTCGAGGAAAATCATACAATTTCATGAAATTTGCAGGTTCAAGTTAGAATTCGAAGCATAACTACCTCATTTTCAAATACAAATTGTTAATAATGTTAAGTTAGTGAATGGCGGGTTTTAATGAGTAAAACGGAGGGGGCAGCCCCCAAAATATGCTTAACTTTACATAGTAAACTTTATTCAAGATCATGAAGAACACAAATATATTTAAGTCGTTACTGGTTGTAGCTATTATTTTCCAGTCGGTAATTACATTTTCTCAAGCTAAAAAAGAGGCGCCGTGGTTTGACAGAAAAGCAGCTGAGAAAGAAGCGGCTGCTAAAGGAATTCATTATGATGATGTTGAAGGATACTTATTCGCTTTAGAGCGTGAGTTTTATGCGAAGGTTGACGCTAAAAACAGTACTCCGGTTGATCCTTATGCTTGGAATGCAAAAGGAATAAACTCAACGCAAGGTGCCGCATGTGTTAACGCAAGTTTTGAAAATACAAATTTCGCAAACTGGACAGGTAGCACAGGAAATTCTAATACATGTGGGCCTGCAGGCTCTCAAAGCCCGAATTATACACAAATTGGCGCTGCTATTGTGAGCCCTGCCGGAGCAAATGCGGGACTAACTAATGCTCAGAACTATCATACCGTAATGAATATTCCGGCAACTAATCCTAATTATCCTACGTGTAACCAATTCGGCTATGATTCTATAGCTGTAAAAATTGTAGGAACTCAAACAGTTTCTGAAATTCCTCATGTTTGTCCTTTTTATACTGATGGAAATTCTGTTCGTATGAATGGAGCCATTGCAAATTACAGAGCCTGCAAAATGCGATATAATTTTGCATTAACTCCACAAAACAGAAATATTACTTATGCTTTTGCAGTTGTATTTTATGGATCACACGCTGCAAATGAACAGCCTTATTTTAAAGTTTCTGTAACCGATCAAAACAATAATCCAATAGGAGGAACATGTGGTGTTTACAACGTAAACGGATTGCAGGCAACTACAGATACTTCTTTCAAAACTAGTGCCATTGGATTTAGTCAAGTCAAGTACAGGCCTTGGAGACAATACGGTGTTGATTTAAGCTCACCGGCTTACGCAACAGTAACCGCCGTTAATTTGGAATTTACAGTAGGTGGTTGTTGTTATGGTGGGCATTATGGATATGCGTATGTGGATGCTGAGTGCTCTCAAGGTGGTGCTTATTCTAGTATGTGTGCAGGTACAAATACAGCGGTTTTAACTGCACCTGCAGGGTATGTTCAATATCAGTGGTATCAATTACCCGGTATGACGCCAATGCCTGCGGGTCAGGGTGGAAATACCGGAACATTAACGATTAATCCCGCTATTGTTGGTCAGGTTTATCAGGTTCAAATGAAAACACCAACCGGTTGTACAATTACATTAAATGACACGATTAAAATTTCAGGCGTGCAAATTACGAGTATGGGTTCAACTCCAACTTGTCCGGGCGGAAGTAGTGGTACAGCCATTGCACAGGTAATTGGAAGTAATGTAGGATATAATTTTACATGGGTGAATTCTGCTAATCAAGTCGTCGGAACTAATAGTGTTGCAACTAACCTTCCGCCGGGAGTGTATACTGTCTCTGTTACGGCGATTTCATGTGGTGTTGCCACAGCGACTGTGCAAGTGGGGGTTGCACCGCCTACTTATTATACGAAATCCTCGCCTTATTGCGGGAACCTAGCTATACTTACCGCAACAACAGGAACAAATTATCAATGGTATCAAAACTTAACGCCAATTCCTGCCGCCGCAGGTCAGCCAAGTTTAGCTGTACCAAATCCGGTTAACGGAGGTGTTTATTATGTTACTTATACAACTCCGCAAGGATGTAAAGATTCCGTCCGAATGGTATTATCACAAATTCCGGGTGGAAGTATTTATGTAAGCAATGTAAAACCAATTTGTGCAACCAGTGGTTCAGTATCCTATGGTGTTGTTAATCTATCTACGACGCAACTTGGTCCGTACACTTATACCGTAACAGGTCCTGGCGGATTCAGCAACTTATTCGGGCCAACAACTAGTAAAAAAGACAGCGTTACAGGTTTATCAATTGGTACTTACACAGCCAACGTATTTGATGGCGCGTGTTGGTATACGCAAACATTTACTGTAAATCCATATACATTCAGCTATACAGTAACGCCTACTACTCAAACAACACTTTGTGTAACCGGAACTGTTCCGATGGCAGCTAATTTTGGTACAACTGTTCCAACATCATGCGGTCCTTCAACTTCAGGAGGGTGCACTACCCCTAATATTAATCAAATTGGTGCCGGTACGGTAAGTAACACTCAGTTTTCTTGGCCGTGTATTTATGGACATTATTATAGAAATAACCGTCATCAATTGTTATTTACTGCTGCAGAATTAACCGCTGCAGGTGTTCAGCCCGGTGTAATTTCTTCAATTGCTTTTTGGGTAACATCTAAATTACCTAATGGAACCAACTCTTCCGGATATATTGGAACATTACCAGGCTTTACCATTAAAATGAAATGTACCAATTTAACTACATTAAACAGTACTTGGGATAATACCGGATTAACTACTGTATTGGCAGCAACAAACTATTCTCCGGTTATTGGTTGGAATACTCATACATTTACCACTCCTTATGAATGGGATGGAGTATCAAGTATTTTGGTGGATGTTTGCTACGCTTTAAACACAGGCGTAAGCTGGACCTCCAACCCAATTATGCAATCAACAAATATAGGCGTAGTAAGAACCCGCTATTCTTTCAGCGATAGCCAGCCAATGTGTGGAACTACCAATTTCGCATCCACAAGCGTTAATCGTCCTAATGTGCGTTTTGGAAGTTGTGGTGCAACGAATCCTGCAAACTTTACTTATAGCTGGACACCAAACTATGCTTTAACAAGTACCAACACGCAGAGTACAATTTCTACGCCAAGTGTAAGCACTATTTATACAATTACCGTTAATCCAATTAACCAAGTAAACTGTGCGCAATCACAAACAGTAGACATCATGGTGATTAATCCTGTTACGCCTACTATTACCAGCGGAGCTTTCTGTACAAATTTTGCACCTACTCCAATTAGTGTAACACCAACAACAGGTTCTTGGACTCCATCAGCCTATTTAACAGGAACAGGTGTATTCACCCCTTCATTGGCAACGGTTGGTTCAAATACCGTAGCGTATACAGTCGGGCAAGGAACTTGTTCGGCAACAACCACGCTTAATATTAATGTAGAGCAATACAATCCTGCAACCTTAACAGGATCTGTAACTCCGCTTTGTGTAAGCGACCCTACTGTTAACTTAATGGGTATTGTTGCAAATACAACAGGTACTTGGACAGGAACAGGAGTAAACGCTAACGTGTTTGACCCTGCATTATCTGGTCCGGGAACATATTTCATTACTTATAACACTAGCTCGGTTCCTACATTAACATTGTGTCCGGATGTTTCAACACTTCAAATTGATGTTCATACCATCCCAACACCAACGCTTACACCAATGGGACCATATTGTAACACAATGCCTCCATCACAAATATTAATGGCGCCTCCGGGTGGTGTTATAGGTGGTGTGAATAATAATGCAGTTTCACTTTCCGGATTATTTGACCCTCAATTAGCGATTATTGGTGCAAACACAATTGGTTATACTGTAACAAGCGGACCATGTGTTAAGACGGCAACAATGGATATTAACGTTGAGAAATTTGTTCCCGCCACATTAACTTCAACCGTTGGACCATATTGCTGGAATGCAACGCCAACTAACTTAAATGGAGTTGTTATGCAAACAGGCGGAACATGGAGTGGTCCTGGTGTTATTGGTACAACATTCGATCCTACATTCTCAGGTTCAGGATTGTTTACATTAACGTATTCAACACACTCTATGCCAACAGCAAGTTTATGTCCTGATGTTTCAACCATAGCGGTTCAGGTAAACCCTCAACCAATTGCAAACATTGTTACATCTACATTAACATCTTGTGTGCCGGGCTCAATCACATTCTCTTCACCAAATGTAAATACCGGTACCGGTTTCTGGACTTTTGGTGACAGCAACACTGCAAGTGGTTTATCTGCAACACACACCTATACTACACCTGGTAATTACTTTGTAACATTCGATTACATGGATAACATTGGTTGCCGTGTGTTTACTCAATTACCAATGCCAATTGTTATTTACCCATCTCCGGTAGCAAACTTCAATATTTTACCGGATGAAAATATTACAGTAGCTACACCTGAGGTTGAATTCATAAATACAAGTACAGTATTACAAAACAACACCTATTATTGGAATGTCGGTAATATAATGCAGTTCAACACGGTTAATGCAAGCTATATTTTCAGTGAGCACGGAACCATGTATATTACTTTAGTTGCAACAAACGAATACGGATGTACCGACACCATCACAAAATTAGTGGATGTGAAAAACGATTATGGTGTATGGGTGCCGAATTCATTTACGCCTAATAACGATGGTGTTAACGACTTCTTCCGCCCGGTATTTACACCTTACGGTTTAGATTTATCCTACTACAAAATGGAAATATTTGACCGTTGGGGTGAGCGTTTGTTTGCCACTCAGGACTATCAAACCGGCTGGACAGGCGGAATGAATAACAGCGGAGACCCTTTAAAAGATGATGTTTATGTTTATAAACTTCAATTCAAAACGGCCGACGGACAAGTAAAACATAAAACCGGTCACGTTACCCTGATAAAATAAAAGTAATTTTTCACCTAAGCCGCGCCCAAAAAGCGCGGCTTTTTTGTTTTTGTTAATTGAGTGAAATAAAGCAATAAATGAGTAAATCATAGGGGGCGCCACCCATGCTTTTGTTATTTTAGTAAGCTAGAAATTACATAAAATGAAAGCAAGATTTATTTTACTTATTGCAGCTATTCTCTTCGGAACATTAAGTGCCCAAGTTAAGCCTCAGCTTGAAAGTTTTGATCGTGAAAAGGCTAAAGAACAAGCCATTAAGAACGGAATGAACCAAGACGATATTGAAGGTTATTTGTTTGCGCTGGAAAGAGAATTTATTGCTCAGCAAGAAATGAAGAATAAGTTGCCTGTAGATCCTTATGCGTGGAACGCAAAGGGTAATAACCCTGTTATTCAGGGAGCAGGCTGCGTTAATGCAAGCTTTGAAAATAGCAATTTCGGTAACTGGACCGGGAGTATTGGAAACTCAAACACATGTGGCCCTGCAGGATCACAAAGCCCAAATTATACTCAAACCGGCGGTACAATTGTTAGCCCGGGTGGTAATAATGCAGGTTTAACCAATGCAGCAAATTACCATACAGTAATGAATATACCTCCTACAAATCCGGTTTATCCAACTTGCAACCAGTTCGGATATGATTCAATCGCTGTAAGAGTAGTTGGTACTCAAACGGTATCGGACATTCCACATGTTTCTCCTTTTTATCCTGACGGAAATTCCGTACGAATGAACGGTGCCATTGCTAATTATCGCGCCTGCAAATTAAGATATAATTTCGCGTTAACTCCTTTCAATAGAAATATTACTTACGCATTTGCTTTGGTTTTTTATGGAGCTCATGCTGCCAACCAACAGCCATATTTTAAAGTATCGGTTTTAGATCAAAACAATAATCCAATAGGTGGAACTTGCGGGGTATATAACGTGAATGGATCGCAAGCCGCAACAGACACATCGTTTAAATACAGCGCTCTTCTAGGCGGAAACCAAATTTTATACAGAAAGTGGAGACAATATGGTGTTGACTTAAGTTCTCCCATTTATGCAACTGTAACAGCAGTGAATCTCGAATTTACAGTTGGTGGTTGTTGCTATGGTGGACATTGGGGATACGCGTATGTTGATGCAGAATGCTCTCAGGGTGGAACTTATTCTGCCATGTGTGCCGGTACAAACACCGCCGTGCTAACTGCACCATTAGGATATGTTGCATATCAATGGTATCAGTTACCGGGCATGACGCCAATGTCTCCATTGGTTGGGGGTAATACGCCTTCTTTAACAGTTAATCCGGCAATTGTTGGTCAGGTCTTTCAGGTTAAAATGACTACGCCAACGGGTTGCACAATCTCATTAAATGATACAGTAAAAATTTCTGGTGTACAAATTACGGCTATGAACTCATCCCCTACGTGTCCGGGAGGATCAAGTGGAAGCGCTACTGTGAGTGTCCAGGGAAGTAATGTCGGATATAATTATACATGGGTCAATGCTGCAAATACTGTCGTCAGTACAACAAATACAGCGCAAAATCTTCCACCGGGAATTTATACTGTTTCCGTAACAGCAGTTTCCTGCGGGGTAGCAACGTCTACCGTAGCAGTTGGGGTTGCTCCACCAACCTATTATCAATATAATCAAAACTTCTGTGGAAATCTTGCCATAATTACCGCAACAACCGGTACAGGCTATGTGTGGTATAATAGTGCTGGTCAAATAGCAAGTGCCGCAGGGTCTCAATCGTTAGTTGTAAATGGACCTGTAAATAATGCAGTTTATACTGTTGTTTATACAACTCCTCAAGGATGTAAAGATTCCGTTAGGTATACTCTAAAGCAAATTGCAGGCGGAAGTATTTATATAAGTAATATTAAAGATATTTGCCCAACAAGTCCTCCGGTTGCTTATGCCGTAGTAAATTTAAACACCACACAAATTGGGCCATATTCGTACACTGTTACAAACGGAACATTTAATCAAACATTATTAAACACAACTTCTATTAAGGATAGTGTTTCCGGTCTAGCAATTGGCACCTATTCTGTTGCTGTGTTTGATGGCGCCTGTTTCTACAATACCACGTTTACTATAAGCCCATATAATTATTCGTATACGGTTACGCCTACCAATTCTGTATTATGTGTTTCGGGAAATGTTCCAATGGGTGTTAGTTTAAGTAATACTACTGCTCCTGTTTGTGGCGGCGCAATTACGGCAGCGTGTTCCAACCCTAAAATCCTATCTGTTGGCTCGGGCTCTTTAACAAATACACAATACAGTTTTCCTAGTGTTTATGGCGGATATTATGATGTTTGTCGCCATCAATTATTATTTACAGCAGCCGACCTAACCGCGGCGGGAATTCAGCCGGGGTCCATTCCGTCTATGCAGTTCTTTGTAAAGTCAATGTTGCCAATAGGATTAAACACACAATCTTATATAGGAACCTTGCAAGGATTTACCATAAAAATGAAATGTACCAACCTTACGGTTTTGAATAATGTTTGGGATAATGTCGGATTTACGCAAGTATTAAATCCTGCTAATTATTCACCAACAACCGGTTGGAATAATCACACATTTAACACACCATTTAATTGGGATGGAGTATCTAGTATATTAGTTGATATTTGTTTTAATTGGGTTTCCAGTAATCCATATACTTCAAATCCCTTAATGCCGTACACAAACACCGGCGTGGCAAAAACGCGTTATTATTATAGTTCTTCACAAAACTTATGCGGATTAAACACAACTTGCTTCACTACTGTAAACCGTCCGAATGTTAGATTTGGTAATTGTCCGATTACAAAAACTACTGACTTTACTTATTTGTGGACTCCAAATGTTGCGTTAACGAGCACCACAACTCAAAGCACTGTAGCTTCTCCAACTGCGAGCACCGTTTATAGTATTACGGTAAATCCGGTTGGGCAAGTAAATTGCGCACAAACTCAATCGGTAGACATACAAGTAATAGTTCCGGTAACGCCAACAATCACCAGTGGCGCGTTTTGTACTAATTTCCCACCAACAGTAATTAATGTAACGCCAACTACCGGAACATGGACACCTACTGCCTACATGAGTGGTACAGGTGTTTTTACTCCTTCATTAGCTGCAGTTGGAGGAAATACTGTTGCTTACACTACCGGAACCGGAACATGTTCAGCAGCTTCAACCCTTACAATTAATGTTGAACAATATAACCCGGCAACATTAACCGGTTCTGTTACGCCGCTTTGTATCAGTGATCCAACAGTTAATTTAATGGGTATTGTTGCAAACACAACAGGTACGTGGACAGGAACAGGCGTTAACGCTGGTGTTTTTGACCCGGCACTTTCAGGCGCTGGAACTTATGTGATAACTTATAACACTAATTCTGTCCCAACTTTAACACTTTGTCCGGATGTTTCTACCTTGCAGGTAAACGTTCATACGATACCGCAACCTACCATTACACAAGTAGGGCCATATTGTAATAATATGGCACCTGTGCAATTATTGGTTTCTCCTACAGGTGGAGTTTATAGTGGGATAGGCAATAATGCAGTTTCCCCAAGCGGGTTGTTTGACCCACAAATAGCAGTAATAGGGGCTAATACCATTTCCTACACGGTAAGTAGCGGACCGTGTGTTAAAACAACTTCCATAGACATTAATGTGGAAAAGTTTATCCCGGCAACGCTTACATCTAGTGTTGGTCCTTTCTGCTGGAATGCTTCGGCAGTTAACTTAAATAGTTCTGTCATGACGCCCGGCGGAACATGGTCTGGCGCAGGAGTAGCAAATAATACTTTTGATCCGTCAGCATCGGGCTCAGGAAACTTTGTATTAACTTATAATACTAATTCAAGTCCAACCGCAAGCTTATGTCCTGATGTCTCTACAGTGGCGGTATTAGTTAACCCAATGCCAATTGTAAGTATTACTACAAATACACTAGAAGGATGTCGCCCATTAAAAATAGAGTTTAATGTACCAAGCGTAAATGGAGGCACCGGTACTTGGACTTTTGGTGATAATTCTACAACAACAGGTATTTCGGCAATACATACATACACCACGGCAGGCACATTTATGGCGACCTTTAATTACTACGATAACATTGGTTGTAATGTGTTCACACAAGTACCACCAATCATTGTACGCGATTTACCAATAGCTGACTTTAAAATACTACCGGATAATCAAATTAGTATAGCTGATCCAACAGTTGAGTTCATCAACACAAGTACTGTACTTCAGAATAACACCTATTTCTGGAATATAGGCGACTTTATGCATAGTTCTAACACAAACACAAGCTTTACCTTTGGAACGCATGGATTTATGTATATTACATTAGTTGCAACTAATGAATTTGGATGTAAAGACACTGCTGTGAAAGTAGTAGAAGTGAAAAATGATTATGGTTTATGGGTTCCAAATGCCTTTACTCCAAATGGAGACGGATTAAATGATGTTTTCCGTGTGGTTGTTTCTCCATTCGGATTAGATTTATCAGACTTTGAAATGGATATTTTTGACCGTTGGGGCGAGAAAATATTTAGTACAAAGGATATTTTGGTAGGTTGGAATGGCGCGAAATTCAACAAAGGAGATGTGATTAAGGACGACACTTATGTTTACAAAATAAAGTATACGACTTCCCAAAAAGAAGCCAAATACAAAACCGGTCACGTTACGCTGATTAAATAATAGTACCACACTTCAAAAAAGCCATCCCCATTCGGATGGCTTTTTTTATGGCTTTAATTTTTGCCATTTTTTTCAACAGACCCCTCAAAGCCAAGCGCTTATTTTACCTTTGCTTGCGAAAAACAGGCATTTTACGAAAACATGAGTCAGTTAAAGAAGATAAACAGCGCCTTAGTATCTGTATTTTATAAAGATAACCTTGAGCCAATCATTAAAAAGTTAAACGAACTTGGAGTAACCATATATAGTACCGGCGGCACGCAAACATTTATTGAAAATTTGAAAGTTCCGGTGAAGGCCGTTGAATCCTTAACCGCTTTTCCTGAAATTCTTGGAGGACGTGTTAAAACATTGCATCCAAAGATTTTTGGCGGAATATTAGGTCGCCGTGAATTACAAAGCGATGTTGAGCAAATGGAAAAGCACGACATTCCAAATATCGATTTGGTAATTGTTGATTTGTATCCATTCGAAGAAACAGTTTCTAAAGGCGCATCCGAACAAGATATCATTGAGAAAATTGATATCGGTGGAATTTCTTTAATACGCGCCGCAGCTAAAAATTTCAATGATGTAATCATTGTTTCTTCACGTAACGATTATAAATCATTACAAGAATTATTAGAGACAAAAAACGGATTTTCAGATTTAAGCGACCGCAAACATTTCGCAGCAAAAGCATTTGCAACCAGCTCACATTACGATACTGCTATCTTCAATTATTTTAATCAAACTGAAAACATCCCTCAATTCAAACAAAGCATTCAATCAGCACAAGTTTTACGTTATGGCGAAAATCCGCATCAGCAAGGTGTGTTTTATGGCAACCTCGATGCCATGTTTGAAAAACTGAACGGGAAGGAACTTTCTTACAATAATTTGTTGGATGTAGACGCTGCAGTTAATTTAATTGCAGACTTCACAGAACCAACATTTGCCATTTTAAAACATAATAACGCTTGCGGAGTTGCATCGCGTTCAACGATTAAACAAGCTTATTTAGATGCATTGGCAGGAGATCCAGTTTCTGCATTTGGCGGCATACTTATCGCTAACAAAAGTATTGATGAAGAGGCGGCTCAAGAAATAAACAAATTGTTTTGTGAAGTAGTTATTGCTCCGGCTTATGATGCCAAAGCAGTTGAAATTCTTAAAGCTAAACCGAATCGTATTATTCTTGTTCAAAAGCATGTGAAGTTGAGCGATAAATCTTTCCGTACGCTCTTGAACGGCGTTATTGAGCAGGATAAGGATTTAAAAACTGAAACTCCAAACGACTTTAAGCCTGCAACTACTAAATCACCAACAGCAGCTGAGGTCACTGATTTGATTTTCGCGAATAAACTGGTGAAGCACACAAAATCAAACACGATTGTATTAGCTAAAAACGGTCAGTTATTAGCAAGCGGTACCGGACAAACCTCTCGTGTTGATGCTTTGAAACAAGCCATCGCCAAGGCGGTAAGTTTTGGTTTTGATTTAAAGGGAGCGGTTATGGCCAGCGACGCGTTTTTCCCTTTTCCGGATTGCGTTGAAATCGCCCATAAGGCGGGCATAACAGCAGTGGTTCAGCCGGGCGGATCGATTAAGGATAAAGACAGTATTGACTATTGTAACACAAATGGATTAAGTATGGTGTTTACCGGTACTCGCCATTTCAAACACTAAAAAAACAAAAAAGAACTTTAAAGATATTTTTACGTACAAATAAAAAGTAATTTTGGGAAGGTATGGCATTATTTGATTTTTTAACACAAGACATTGCGATTGACTTAGGCACAGCCAATACAATTATTATCAATAACGATAAAGTTGTGGTGGATGAACCAAGTATTGTGGCGGTTGACAGAACTAACGGTAAGGTTATTGCCGTTGGTCGTGCGGCGCAAATGATGCACGGTAAAACACATGAGAACATCAAAACAATTCGTCCGTTAAAAGACGGAGTTATTGCCGATTTCCAGGCAGCTGAAGAAATGATTAAGGGGATGATCAAAATGATTAACCCGGGTAACAAGTTCTTTAAGCCGTCTCTTAAAATGGTTATTTGTATTCCATCCGGTATCACCGAGGTAGAAAAACGTGCGGTTCGAGATAGTGCGGAGCACGCCGGAGCTAAAGAAGTATACATGATTCACGAACCCATGGCAGCGGCTATTGGTATGGGAATCGACGTAGAAGAACCAATGGGAAATATGATTATTGATATTGGTGGTGGTACTTCTGAAATTGCGGTTATTGCTTTAGGCGGGATTGTTTGTGATAAATCCATTCGTATTGCGGGTGATGATTTTAACGCAAACATTGAAGAATATATGCGCCGTCAACACAACATCTTAATTGGTGAGCGAAGTGCTGAGCGTGTTAAAATTGAAGTAGGCGCGGCCATGACTGAAATCGAAAACCCGCCGCCTGATTTTGCGGTTCAAGGACGCGATTTAATGAGCGGTATTCCAAAAGAGGTTTATATCAGTTATGTGGAGATTGCACATTGCTTAGATAAATCCATCTCTAAAATAGAGGAAGCGATCTTGAATGCGCTTGAAATGACCCCTCCTGAACTAGCAGCCGATATTTACCGTAAAGGGATTTTTATGGCGGGTGGCGGCTCACTCTTACGCGGATTAGACAAGCGTATTTCTCTTAAAACAAAATTGCCGGTTCACGTGTGTGAAGACCCACTTCGTGCCGTTGCACGCGGTACGGGAATTGCACTGAAAAATGTTCATAAATTCCCTTTCCTTATCAAGTAATCACATCACTTAAGGTTGTAGTTTTATAGGAAGAAGCAGGTTCTTAGAGCTTGCTTCATTTTTTATTTTTTTCCGGTGAGAAATTTATTAGCATTCATATACAAACACAACTTCATTTTTATTTTCCTCTTTATTGAATTGGTGTGTTTTTACATGATGTACATGAACAGCGGATATCAAGGCTCCGGCATTTTTAACTCTGCCAATCGCGTTACAGCTAACGTTTATAATACCGCGGCAAACGTAAGAGAGTATTTATTATTGAAAGAAGAAAACAAACGTCTTTCGGATGAGAATACGCGTTTATACAATATGCTCCGCAAAGGATACATGGCTGTGCCCATGAAGCAATACATTCGTAAAGACACATTGTATAAGCAGCAATATTCATATGTTGGCGCCAAGGTGGTGAACACTAGTATTAATCGCCGCAGTAATTACATCACTTTAAATATTGGAAGCGCTCAAGGCATCACACGCGATATGGCCGTGATTAATAGTGATGGCGCGGTGGGATTTGTAAAGGATGTATCTGAGAACTTTTCTTCTGTAATCAGCTTGCTTCATAAAGATGCACGTGTGAATTGTCAGTTAAAGCGTGATGGCAGTTATGGTTTACTTATATGGGAGGGGGATGATTACCGTTATTGCATATTAAAGGACATACCAACACACGCAAAAATTGTAAAAGGCGATACAGTTACAACCAGTGAATTGTCGGGGATATTTCCTGAGGGAATTAATGTAGGTGTAATCGATAGTTACGAACGCAGAAGTAACGATCCTTTCTACACAGTTAAAATCAGACTGATTGCAGATTTCAAAAAGTTGGGATATGTGTATGTAATTAAAAATAAATTTAAACCTGAGAAAGATTCTTTGGAAACAGTGTCTCAGGTTCAAGATGACAAAAGGAAATGAGCGGTACCATTGGTGTAAATATTTTACGTTATATCGTTCTTGTATTAATGCAAGTGCTCATTGTACAAAATATACATTTGGGAAGCTACATTATTTTACTTCCTTATGTATTGATTATTTTGCTGATGCCTTTCGATACGCCTAAATTAGTTTTACTTTTTGCTTCTTTTATTGTTGGACTCACTCTCGATGCTTTTTATGACACGGCCGGTATGCATGCGGCCGCTTGTACCTTAATGGGATTCTCTCGTCATTACTTGCTTGAGTTTATTGCACCACGCGATGGCTATGAGGCAGGCTTGGAACCAAATATTGATGATATGGGTCCGGCTTGGTTTATTACCTATGCCGGAACTTTAATTTTTATTCATCACTTTGCCTTTTTCTTTTTGGAAGTGTTCAGGTGGAATGAATTCTTCAACACCTTGTTCAGAATTATTTTAAGCACCATTGGAACATTTGTATTTGTTTACGTGATTCAGTATTTGTTTTATAAATCAACACGTCGTCGCTAATGAACAACAACGCGCAATTGGCAGATAGGAAATTCATCATCGGCGGATTCTTCGTACTGGTTGCCATTGTATACATTATTCGTTTGTTTTATTTACAGGTGATTGATAAGAGCTACGAAGCCTCAGCGCGAAACAATGCTATTCAAACGCAAACAGAATATCCTCCGCGCGGATTTATATACGACCGTAACGGTAAGTTATTGGTAATTAACGAAGCTTCTTATGATTTAATGGTAACGCCAAAAATGGTAAAGGGTTGCGACACCATGGCGTTATGTGAAATTTTAGAAATCTCTAAAACTGAATTTTTGAAGCGGATCAAAAAAGCATGTCAAGCACCGAACTCACCGCGTAAACAAAGTGTTTTCGAAAAGCAAATGTCGAGTGCCACCAATGCTAAGTTACAAGAGAAGCTGTATCGTTTTAATGGTTTTTATGTTCAGTCACGTACTGTTCGTAAATATCCACGGCCAATTGCCGCTCACTTGTTAGGTTATATAGGTGAGGTTTCTAAGGAGAAAGCTGAAAAGGATCCGTATTATAACGAGGGTGATTATATCGGAATCAGTGGTATGGAAAGAAGCTACGAAGAAGCGCTAAGAGGACAAAAAGGAACACGGCGTATATTGAAGGATGTACACAACAAAGAAGTTGGGCGGTACATGGATGGTAAATACGATACCGCTGCCGTGGCAGGCAAACCGTTATATTGCACCATCGACGCCTCTTTGCAAGAATACGGCGAGCGTTTAATGAAAGGGAAGAAGGGAGCTTTGGTTGCTATTGAGCCTTCAACTGGAGAAATTTTATGTTTGATTTCTGCCCCGGGTTACGATCCTAATTTGCTGGTAGGAGGAAAAGAGAGAAACAAAAACTTTGCGAAACTAGTTTACGATTCAACGTTACCATTATTTAATCGGGCTATTCAGGCTGAGTATCCTCCCGGCTCAACATTTAAATTAATTGACGCACTCATTGCGCAAAACGACGGACTGATAAATCGTTCTACCATGTATCCTTGTGCCAGAGGTTATCCTCCAATGGGCGGTAAACCAAAATGTCACCCGCACGGACCGGTAGACTTAGTGAATTCAGTAGCGCAATCTTGCAATTCATATTACAGTTATGTGTTCAGAGAAATTGTCGATCAAAAGAAATACCCAAAATTCATAGATGGCTATAATCACTGGCGCGATATGGTTATGTCTTTTGGTCCAGGAACAAAATTAGGAACGGATTTACCTTATGACAGGCCGGGTAAAGTTCCTTCCGTTAAATATTACGATAAAGTATTTGGAAAGAACGGTTGGCGGAGTAACACGATTGTTTCTTTAGGTATCGGACAGGCGGAGCTTTTATTAATGCCGCTTCAAATGGCTAATGTAGTTGCCACAATAGCCAATAGAGGTTATTATTACATTCCGCATACTGTAAAGGGTATTGGTAATGAAAAAGAAATAGATAAAAAGTTTAAAGAGAAAGTTTATGTGGGAGTTCAAAATCAAGAAGCATATACGAACGTGATTGACGGTATGCAACGCTGCTTCGATGCCGGTACGGCCTATTACTCGCGTATCCCGGGAGTGGTAGCTTGTGGTAAAACAGGAACTGCAGAAAATCCTCATGGAAAATCACACGCCGTATTCATGGCTTTCGCACCTCGTGAAAACCCACAAATTGTTATCGCTTGTTTAATTGAGAATGCCGGATTCGGAGGAACCTGGTCGGCACCTATTGTGAGTTTAATGATTGAAAAATATGTCACCGGAAAAGTAACTCGACCTGAATTGGAAAAGAAAATGGAAGCGGTAGATTTAATTCAGGGTAAAAACTTAATCACAACAGAATTCCACTAATGGCATTAAGGCGAAACGAAAATAGTTTGTTCTACGGTGTTGACAGGATAACGATCATCACTTATGCGCTTTTGGTTTTAATGGGATGGTTAAATATTTATGCGGCTGTATATAATGAAGAGCATAAAAACATTTTAGACATTAGTCAGAAATACGGCAAGCAGCTGATATGGATTGCCGGTGCTGCTATTTTGGCATTTTCCATTTTAGTGATTGATGCCGGATTTTATACTGTTTTCGCTTATTGGTTTTATGCTGTAATCCTTCTTTTGTGTTTGCTTGTTCCTTTTTTAGGTCGTGAAGTAAAGGGGAGCCGATCGTGGTTCAGGTTTGGAGATTTTGGTATACAGCCCGCTGAGTTTATGAAATTCGCCACAAGCTTAGCGCTCGCTAAATTTTTAAGTAACGAAAACTTAATCGTATTGAGTCGATACCGACTAAGATTTAAAGACTTATTTAAAAATTACAAGAATACTTTTATCGCTGTTACTTTCTTGATTGTTCCGATGTTAATCATTAAGGTATTACAAGATGAAACCGGATTAGCCATCGTTTTTGTCGCATTCATTATTGTATTATACAGAGAGGGACTTTCGATTAATATTTTAATATTCGGACTTATAACAGTAATATTATTCGTGTTGTCGCTAGTGGTAGCTGAAACAAATACACTCTTAATCTGGATGGGTGTTATCACGGCTTGTGGCTTTATATTTATTCGCCGAACCAACAAAAATATTCTGTTTGCAGTATTGATTTATTTAGGTGCAGCAGGTGTGGTATTAGGAACAAATTATGTCTATGAGCATTTGGAACCACATCAACGAGTAAGGATAGATGTGTTATTGGGAAGAAATGAAGTGGATTTAAAGAAGGAAGGATACAACGTTAATCAAGCGAAGATTGCCATTGGCTCCGGAGGATTTTGGGGTAAAGGTTATTTGGAAGGTACGCAAACCAAATACGATTTTGTACCGGAGCAAGACACGGATTTTATTTTCTGTACAGTAGGAGAGGAGTGGGGATTTGTTGGAAGTTCAATTGTGGTAATCCTGGAGTTGTTTTTAATTCTGCGTGTAGTGTTTTTAAGTGAGCGACAGCGATCGCCTTTCAGTAGAATTTATGGTTACGGTGTTGCCTCTGTATTGTTTTTCCACTTATGTATAAATATCGGAATGACGATTGGCTTAATGCCGGTAATTGGAATTCCATTACCGTTTTTCAGTTATGGCGGATCTTCGTTGTGGAGCTTTACAATCTTGTTATTTATTTTTATAAAGCTCGATGCAAATCGTTTATTGATTTTGCGTTAGTCTTGCAGCTTTACTAAATACTTTCCTTCTAAAACAGGAATAACAGGAGCAGCGTTAGGCGTCAAACAAAACTTAATGTCTTTTTTCAATCCTAAGCGTGAGAGTCTTTCTTTGTGTGAAGCGTGAACTAAATATTTTATTGGTTCGTGTTGCGCTTGTTCAAACAAATATTTAAGAGCTAAGCAACCGTCACCTAATTTAAAATCGTCGGAAAGCTCCAGCATTTTTTGTGTAACGGCACCTGCGTATAATGAATCCTCCAGATTAAATTTATTTTTCCAACCCGAGCAAAGTAATAATACACTTCTGTTTTGCTTTACGAGCCATTGACAAAGCACATCAATATTTAAGAAGGAACCTACTACCACTTTATAAGCCTGTCTTGCCGCTTCGATAGCTTGTGTGCCGTTGGTGGTAGTGAGTGCAATTGTTTTTCCTTTTACATGATCGCCCATGTAATCGTAAGGAGAATTTCCAAAATCAAATCCCTCTAATTTGATAGCATCGCGTTCGGCCCCTGCTAAAAAACCTTGCTTTTTGTATTCGGCAGCTTCTTCTACTTTCGCAACGGGAATAATTTTATCTGCTCCATAATGAAAGGCAACGCAAATCGCCGAAGTTGCTCTAAATACATCAATCACCACCACAATACTTTCTTTATCCTCATAGATGGGATAAAGATGCGGTGAAAAGCAAGCATCGATTTTATATTTTTTTTCTTCGCTCAATTATTTTTTCAAAAAAGGAATTTTTACCACTTTAGCTTTAATAGGCTTATCGCGAATGATAATAAAAATTTCTGTGTCAGCCGCAGCAAAAGCAGTTTGAACATAACCCATGCCAATCGCTTTGTTTAAACTTGGTGATTGAGTACCTGAAGTTACTTTTCCGATAATAGTTCCATTCGCATCAGCAATCGGATAATCGTGACGAGGAATACCTCTGTCAATCATTTCAAATCCTACTAACTTGCGAGTAACGCCTTCTGTTTTGTGTTTTTCAATAGCCGCGCGATTGGTAAAGTCTTTAGTGAATTTAGTAATCCATCCTAATCCCGCTTCGATAGGAGAAGTGGTATCATCAATATCATTTCCGTATAAACAGAAACCCATTTCCAAACGTAAAGTATCACGCGCGCCTAATCCAATTGGTTTAATTCCGAATTCTTTTCCGGCTTCAAAAACAGCATCCCACATTTTTTCTGCGTCCGCATTCATCACATAAATTTCAAATCCTCCCGCACCGGTATAACCTGTATTCGAAATAATCACATCATTAATACCTGCCATTTTACCGATACAAAATGTATAATATTCCATTTTCGATAAATCAACATCGGTTAATTTTTGAAGTGTCGCCAAAGCTTTTGGTCCTTGTACGGCCAATAAACTCATGTCGTTCGACATGTCCAGCATCTCCACACCGTAAGTATTAAATTGTTTAATCCAGTTCCAATCTTTCTCGATATTAGAAGCATTCACAACCAAGTAATATTCATCCGCCTTATAGCGATACACTAATAGATCATCAACAATTCCGCCTTTGTCATTTGGTAAACAAGAGTATTGTACTTTTCCATCGGTTAATTTAGATGCATCGTTGGATGTAACTTTTTGAATTAAATCTAAAGCTTTATCTCCCTTCAATCTGAACTCACCCATATGACTTACATCAAATACACCAACCCCGTTTCTAACGGTTAAATGCTCTTCGTTTAAGCCCGAATAAGAAACCGGCATATTGTAACCTGCAAACGGAATAATTTTTGCGCC
The DNA here is from genome assembly GCA_017303905.1 of Bacteroidota bacterium. Classification (NCBI taxonomy): domain Bacteria; kingdom Pseudomonadati; phylum Bacteroidota; species Bacteroidota bacterium. Next base: position 341,619 of record JAFLBH010000001.1, on the reverse strand, counting down.
AAGCGCTACGTGTTTGTTGTATAAAGCTGTATTTTTCATATGTAAGTAATTTGTTTTTTAAAAGCCATATGGTATAACCAAATTGTTTTCATTTAATACTTGTGTATATGGAAACATGGTTATTTCATTGGAAGATTAAGAGTTTAGATTGAGTATTAGTATGAGCAAAAGTACATTTTATTATGAAAAAGGCTAGGCAAATGGAGGATTAGTTTTTATTACTAGGACTTTAAAAATCAGTATTTTATGTCTATTGTTGTTAAATTTTCTAAATTAAACTGAGCGCAAAAGGGCATTTTATACATTAGCCTCTGTAACTTTTTTAAAAAAGGAGAATTATACCTACGGATAATTATATGCTAAAAAAACTAACGCTCGCCATACTATTATTTTGCGTAATCACGATACCGGCGCAGCAGTTAAAGTTATCCGGCAACATGAAGCAAGATTCTGCTACGGCAGGATTAGTTTCGAACTCCGTATTAATGGCTTTAAAATTTAAAGATTCCACGTTGGTTGGTTATTCACGATTAAACAAAAATGGTTTTTTTACTCCTATTAAAGTTCCATTAGATACGTATTTAGTTGTAATCTCTAATCCTAACTTCAGCGATAAAACTTTATTCTTAGTTCCTAATCCAACCGACTCAGCCTTTAATTTCAAAAACATTGTATTGCCTCCAAAATCTATTTCTTTAAATGAAGTGGAGATTGTAGCACATAAAGATAAGATGTACTATAAGGGAGATACGTTAATGTTTACGGTCGATTCATTTAAAGTAAAACAAGATGCAACGGTAGAAGATTTATTGAAAAAATTACCCGGTGTACGAGTGGATGCATCAGGAAAAATTACAGTTCAGGGTAAAGAAGTGAGTCAGGTTTTAGTGGATGGTGATGAGTTTTTTGGTACCGATCCAACTGTCGCTACAAAAAATTTAAATGCGGCATCGGTAGAAAACATTCAGGTGTATGAAAAGAAAAGTGAAGATGCCGAGAGTAAAGATGAAACCGTTAAGGTCATGAACTTGCAACTAAAAGAAGAAGCGAAAAAGGGTTACTTCGGTAAGGTTGCGGGAGCAAGTGATTTTCAAAAGTTTTATGAAGGAGATGTTTTAGTAAATAGGTTCAAGAAGAATAGAAAGTTTTCTTTGTTTGGATTAGCAGCTAATACTCCTAAAGATGGATTTGGATGGGATGAAATTGATAAATACGGATTAAATAACGAAAACAATTTTAATTACGATCCGGAAACAAATTCATGGAGTGGATGGAGTGAAAGAAAAGTAGGGGTACCGCAAACCTATAAAGGTGGATTTTATTTCAATGATAAAATCGGTAAAAAGATTAAACTGAATACTGATTACTCATTCCGACAAAATAATTTAACTACAGGTCAGGAAGTGAACACGCAGTATTTTTTAGAAGACACCAGTTACACAAACAAGCAAGTGGTGAGTAATTCAAGCATGAATCAAGGCCATACCTTTAATTTACGCTGGGAACAAAAATTAGATTCGCTTACCGAACTTACCATCAAGCCAAAAATTGTGTATAATACATCCAACACTAACAATAGTCAAAGAGATGAATTTATTTCTGCTTCCGATACATTAACGCGCTCAACACAAATTACAACAAAAGGCACAAGCGAAACAATTGATGCCAATGTGTTGTTGCGTTTAGTTAGGAACTTTAAGAAAAAGGACAGACAGTTTACGGTTACCTATCAGCCATCTTATTATAACGCGCTTAGCAAAACGAATTTGAATACCGATTTCAGATATTATCTCGGACAGGCGGCCGATTCATCTTTATTGCAAAAGCGAACACAGGAAAATTACAGATTGGAGCACAATGCTACAATTAATTACATTGAGCCGCTGAATAAAAAGTTTAAGGTTGAAGTAGGCGGCGGCTTTTCTCACAACGAAAATAAAAATAACCGGACGACTTTGGACTTTGACGGACTGGCGTACGATGCTTTTAACACAACACAATCGAACAATTTTGAAAACAAACGAATTACCTCCAGAGCGGGAGCCAAATTGATTTACGATGTAAAGAAATACCGTTTTAGCATCGGAACAAACTATCGTAATGTATATCAGGAAAATTTTAATGTAACAAGCGGGCAACTTTTAAGCAGGTCTTTCAATAATATTTTACCTACAGCTAACGCTATGTTTCGCATCAATCAAGGTTCTAACCTCAACATATTCTATAATATGAATGCGCAATTACCGGAGCTTCGTCAAATGCAACCGGTAACGGATAATAGCGATCCGAATAACATTTACATTGGTAATCCGGATTTGAAACAGCAATACAGCAACAACATCAATCTTAATTATTATTTCTATAAAGGGATCAGTGATATTAATTTTTATGGTGGCGGAAATTTTACCAATACTCTGGATCAAATCAGTAACAAAACTTATTTTGATTCAATTGGTCGTGCGGTGTCAACGCCGGTTAATGTAGACGGAAATTATTTCGCTAATATTTATTTGGGAGGAGGAGTTCCTGTTTTTAAGCGCTTATTTAAGATTGATTACAACTTTAGCGCGAGTCATAATAATAATGTTGGGTTTGTAAATAATGAGAAGAATATAACACAAAATACCAGCTTTTCTCCCGGATTATATCTAGAGAAGGAATTTGGTGATATTGCTGAAGCGCGTATTGGTGGAGACTACGATTATAATATTCCAAAACAAACAATCAGTCTTCAAACCAATCAGCCGTATTACAGTTACTCTCTGGAGGCTTCTTTCCGATTAAAATTATTTGAGCGATTAGTAATTGAGGCCGAAGGCAGATATGTTGACAATGGAAACAGAGCCAATGGTTACAATATTAATTATACTATTGTCAATGCTGCCGCAAAATATTCTTTCTTAAAGGCTAAAAATTTAATTGTTGGTATTGACGCGAATGACATTTTAAATCAAAACATAAACAATCAGCGTTTTGTTACCAATAACAGAATTGTGGATACTAAAACGCAAATCATCCGTCAATACTTTTTATTACGTTTAACATACAAGTTTACCAGCCAAAAACCAAAGGCCGGAGAAGAGGAGGAAGAGTATGACTAGGTTAATCTATTTATTGGTTTTTGTTTTTTTATCAGCATTAACGAATGCTCAAATCACGTATGGAAAAATTACCTATGAGCGTAAGACTAATTTGTATAAGCGATTTAAGGATGACAATGTAAAAAACTGGATTAAAGAGGAGGACAAAATAAAACTGGATTATTTCGAACTATATTTCAACGATACATGTTCCGCATTTCGTCCGCAAGAAAGTGAGCTAAAAGAGAATTTTGCCTGGGCTACTTCAAAAAACAGAGTGTATCAAAATTTTAATAATTCAAATCGTTACACTATAAAAGATATGTGGGGCGAGGAAATTCATTTAACGGACAGTTTGTTTATACGCAAATGGAAGATGACTGAAAATACGCGTAAGATTGCCGGATATAATTGTCGTAAAGCAGTGTGGCAAGCAAATGACACAACAAGAATTTACGCCTGGTTTAGCTATGACTTAATGACCTCCACAGGCCCTGAAAGTTTTAATGGATTGCCAGGTGTTATATTAGGATTAGCAACAGAAGACGGAGGTATAGTTTATTTTGCAAAAAAAGTTGAATTAATAAAACCCGATGCAAGCAATCTTTTACCTCCTAAGAAGAAGAAGGTGCGAAACGTAAACGAATTAAAGAAGGAGATGGAGAAGGAGTATGGAAAGGAGAAATGGTTTAAGGAAATGTGGAACTCGCAGTTTAATATTTGGTAGTTAGTATGTAATAAAAAAGCCGCTTGATAAGAGCGGCTTTTTTTATGAATGTATGTTTTGATTAATCTTTGCTTGTTGCACTTGCCCACAAATATTCACGGTTCATACGGGCAATGTTTTCTAATGAGATTGATTTCGGACATTCAGCTTCGCAAGCACCTGTGTTCGTACAGTTACCAAATCCTTCTTCGTCCATTTGCTTTACCATGTTTAATACACGTTGTTGTGCTTCAACTTTTCCTTGAGGTAATAAAGCTAATTGAGAAACTTTCGCTGATACAAACAACATGGCCGAACTGTTTTTACAAGCAGCAACGCATGCACCACAGCCGATACAAGCCGCTGCATTAAACGCTTCATCCGCATCCGGTTTAGGAATTAAAATATTGTTAGCGTCTTTCGCGTTTCCGGTATTAACGGACACGAACCCTCCGGCAGCCATAATTCTATCGAATGAAGAACGGTCAACTGCTAAATCTTTAATTACTGGGAATGCTGCACTTCTCCAAGGTTCTACAACAATGGTATCACCATCTTTAAAGCTGCGCATGTGTAACTGGCAAGTTGTGACACCTTCTTTTGGTCCGTGCGGACGGCCATTAATGTACATGCTGCACATTCCGCAAATACCTTCACGGCAATCGTGATCGAAAGCAATAGGTTCTTTTCCTTCGTTAATTAACTGTTCGTTAACTACGTCGAACATTTCAAGAAAAGACATATCAGGAGAAATTCCCTTCGCATTGTAAGTTTCAAATTTACCTTTGGTGTCTTTATTTTTTTGTTTCCAAACCTTTAAGGTAAGGTTCATATTTCCGTGGCTCATATTTTTAATTCGTTAATTCGACAATTTGTTAGTTTGGCTATTAAGCGTAGTTACGTTGTGCAAGTTTGATGTTTTCAAACTTCAACTCTTCTTTATGTAATTCAAAATTGCTTTCGCCTTTGTATTCCCATGCAGCAACATAAGCGAAGTTGTTGTCATCACGTAAAGCTTCTCCATCCGGAGTTTGATATTCTTCACGGAAGTGACCACCACAACTTTCGTTACGGTGTAAAGCATCTTTACACATTAACTCACCAAGTTCTAAGAAGTCTGCAACGCGGTGTGCTTTTTCTAATTCAGGATTAAACTCATTCGCGTCACCAGGTACACGAACATCTTTCCAAAACTCTTCACGCAATTTTTGAATTTCAGTAATTGCAGAAGTTAATCCTTCTTTATTACGAGCCATGCCGCATTTATCCCACATAATTTTTCCTAAACGTTTGTGGAAATAATCAACCGACTTGGTTCCTTTATTATTGATTAGTTTGCTTATTCTTTCTTGTACTTCCGCTTCTGCTTTTACAAATGCTTCGTGATCGGTTGGAATCGCTTTGGTTCTGATTTCTTCAGATAAATAATCACCAATAGTATACGGAATCACAAAATAACCATCCGCTAAACCTTGCATTAATGCAGAAGCACCTAAGCGGTTAGCGCCATGGTCAGAGAAATTCGCTTCACCTAAAGCGTATAATCCCGGAACGGTAGTCATCAAATTATAGTCTACCCATAAACCACCCATTGTATAGTGAACGGCAGGATAAATACGCATTGGAACTTCATAAGGATCTTCACCGGTAATTTGTTTGTACATATCAAATAAGTTACCGTATTTTTCTTTTACAACTTCTTTACCTAAACGAATGATTTCGTCTTTGCTTGGATTTTGTAAACCTAATTTATTGGCTTCAATTTTTCCGTAACGCTCAGTGTTAGCGGCAAAATCTAAGTATACAGCCATTTTACTTGCACCTACACCATAACCGGCGTCGCAACGCTCTTTCGCAGCACGTGATGCTACGTCGCGTGGAACTAAGTTACCAAATGCAGGATATCTTCTCTCTAAGTAATAATCTCTTTCATCTTCAGGAATGTCGTTTGCTTTACGCGGATCATCTTTCTTTTTAGGAACCCAAATACGTCCGTCGTTACGTAACGACTCTGACATTAACGTTAATTTTGATTGGTGATCACCACTCACCGGAATACAGGTTGGGTGAATTTGTGTGTAACAAGGGTTTCCAAAGAACGCACCTTTCTTGTGTGCTTTCCAGGCTGCAGTTACGTTACTTCCCATCGCGTTAGTAGATAAGAAGAATACGTTTCCATAACCACCGGTACATAATAATACAGCGTGACCAAAATGACGCTCTAATTTTCCTGTTACTAAATTACGGGCAATAATACCACGGCACTTGCCATCGATGTTAACGATGTCCATCATTTCGTGACGTGCATACATTTTAACAGCACCCATACCAACCTGACGTTGTAATGCGCTATATGCACCTAATAATAATTGCTGACCGGTTTGACCTGCTGCATAAAATGTACGTTGTACTTGAGTACCACCAAATGAACGGTTGCTTAATGTTCCGCCGTATTCACGTGCAAAAGGCACACCTTGAGCAACACACTGGTCGATAATGTTTCCGGATACTTCCGCAAGGCGATGTACGTTAGCTTCGCGTGCACGGTAGTCACCACCTTTAATAGTATCGTAAAATAAACGGTAAACCGAGTCACCATCGTTTTGATAGTTTTTCGCAGCATTTACACCACCTTGTGCAGCAATAGAGTGTGCACGACGCGCAGAATCTTGAAAGCAAAACGCTTTTACTTTGTAACCCATTTCCGCTAATGTAGCAGCCGCTGATGCGCCCGCTAAACCTGTACCTACAACAATAACTTCCAAGCTACGTTTGTTGGCAGGGTTAACTAAGTGTACTGTTGAACGGTATTTGGTCCATTTGTTTTCAAGCTGTCCTTCAGGGATTCTTGAGTTTAATTTTGGTGAACTGGCCATATATTTAAAAAATGTTTATTCGTAAAACTATTTAATGATGTTAAAGTGCATAGCAATAGGCATTGCGGCAAAAATTATAGGAATTAATATAGAGAAAATAACACCGGCAGTTTTAATCATGGGTGTATATTTCTTGTGATTTAAACCTAATGTTTGAAATGCAGATTGAAAGCCGTGTAATAAATGGTACGCTAATGAAATCATAGAAAGGCAATACAAAACTACAACCCAAGTGTGTTCAAACACTTCCTTCATTTCGCCAAACATAGTTTCTTGTCCGGGTAAAGCATCCGCTGCACTGTGCGCGATATGATCGGTAAATCGTGTTACAACCCAAAAATGTTTTAAGTGGATAATTAAAAACATTAAGATGAGTGTTCCTAATAAACCCATCCAACGGCTATACCAAGTAGAGTTTGCACCGCCATTGGTAACAGCGTAGGCTACAGGACGTGCTTTGCGATTTTCAAGAGTTAAGACTAATGCTTGCACGATGTGAAGAATGATGCCAAGGAAAAGCACAATCTCCATGGTTCGAATTAACCAATTGGTGCCCATAAATTCAGCGCCTTTATTAAAAGTTTCACCGCCATCATTCACAAAAATGAGGGCATTAATAAAACAGTGTACTAATAAAAACGATATTAAAAAAAGGCCCGTTAAGCCCATTAAAAATTTTTTGCCAATTGATGATTTAAGTAATCCGCTTTTGCTCATAAGTAATGAATTGAAATTGTATATAAACCGCACAAATGTAAAAACCATAACACTTAATATCAAGCAATTGTTTAGCTTATTACACTCCGCCTTAAACTAGTTATCAACCGCAGCCACAATGCCCTGTTTTTTAGCAGGAAAGCTCTATTTAGAAGCTTTATAAATAAGAATTTAGCCTAAAATTGGATAGGCTCTGCTTTTTGGTAGATAAATTGCTTTTTAATTCGACAAAATTTTCCTTACTTAGATGCCCTTAACTCACTTATGCTCAATAAAGAAGTACTATTAGAGGTAAAAAATCTGGTTACCGATTTTAAAACGGAAGATGAATATGTTAGAGCCGTTAATGATGTGAGTTTTACTTTACACAAAGGTGAAACAATTGGTATTGTAGGAGAGAGTGGTTCCGGTAAGTCTGTTACAGCACTTTCCATCATGCAATTAATTCCCAATCCTCCCGGAAGAGTAAGTGGCGGACAAATATTATTTCATACCAAAGATCACCGTACCATTGACCTCACTAAAATTTCCGCTAAGGAAATGCGAAGCTTGAGAGGGAATGATATCGGAATGATTTTCCAGGAGCCAATGACTTCATTGAATCCTGTTATCAAGTGCGGTGAGCAAGTGATGGAAGCTATTATGCTTCATCAAAAAGTGAATAAACGTGCGGCAAGATTACGTACACTCGAATTGTTTTCGCAAGTACAATTGCCAACACCTGAATTAATTTTAGATCGATATCCTCATCAATTATCAGGCGGACAAAAACAACGTGTGATGATTGCTATGGCAATGAGTTGTAATCCAGCCATTCTTATCGCTGATGAACCAACAACAGCTCTTGATGTAACAGTACAAAAAACCATTTTGGATGTGATGCTAGATTTACAGCGTCAAAACAACATGGGCATTATGTTTATTACCCACGATTTGGGTGTAATTGCTGAGTTGGCCGATAAAGTGGTGGTGATGTATAAAGGAAAAATTGTTGAGCAAGGTTTGGTAATGGATATTTTCTCCAACCCAAAACATCCTTATACAAAAAGTTTATTGGCTTGTCGCCCGCCATTAGATAAACGTTTAAAGCGTTTGCCTGTAGTGAGCGACTTTATGAAACGTGATGAAAACGGAGAGATAATAGAAATTCCTAAATCCGTTACTGAGGCTATTGGAAGTGTAATTATTACAGAGAACGAAAGAAAAGAAGCGCACAAAGCATTATATAGCGGCGACAAGATTTTAGAAATACAAAATTTGAAAACGTGGTTTCCGGCTACTAAATCATTTTTCGGACGCACGTTGACGTATACAAAAGCAGTTGATGATGTTTCTTTTGATGTTTACGAGGGAGAAACCTTAGGACTGGTAGGAGAAAGTGGTTGCGGTAAAACAACCTTGGGCCGGACAATTTTAAAATTGGCGGAAGCTCACGAAGGAAAAATTTATTTCAAGAAACAAGAAGTTTTAAGATTGACGGAAGATGAATTCAGGCCTTTACGCCGTAATATGCAAATCATTTTTCAGGATCCGTATTCTTCTTTAAACCCACGCATCACTATTGGAAATGCTATTATGGAGCCCATGAAATTTCACAACATCGGAAGCTCTAATAATGATAGAAAGGAAAAAGTTTACGATTTATTAAAGAAGGTAGGATTAGAGGAAAAGCATTTTCAACGTTATCCACACGAGTTCAGTGGTGGTCAGCGTCAGCGTGTTTGTATTGCACGCGCATTGGCGGTTAATCCTCAGTTTTTAATTTGCGATGAAAGTGTAAGTGCATTAGACGTAAGTGTGCAGGCGCAAGTGTTGAACTTATTGAACGACCTTAAGAAAGAATTTAAATTCACGTATATTTTTATTTCCCACGATTTAAGTGTAGTTAAATTCATGAGCGATCGCATGGTTGTAATGAACAAAGGAAAGGTGGAAGAAATTGGAAATGCCGACGACATCTATCACAATCCTCAAAGTGATTATACAAAGAACCTTATTAATTCTATTCCGAAGGGCCGACTCGAAGACATTACTTCAAGTATTGAAAAGAAAAAATCGGCGAGCCTGGTTAATTATTAATTGGTGAAGAATTCACTCATCATAATTTTTGTTTTTTTTACCGGCGCTCTCTTTTCGCAAGACAAAGGAATCTCCAAATCAATGGCAGAAATAAGCAAAGCCGATACCGTTTATTTTGTAGCCGATAATTCAGGCTGCTTTAATGCCTATATTTTAGAAGTGAAAATGTGTAAGCAAAAGCGTGGCGATCGAAAGTTAATTATGCGAACGGATTCAAAAACCGAAGAGAAAAAAATTTCCGCCAAAGAATTCAAGACTTTCATGAAAAACTATGAAAATTCAGTGAATCATTTTATTGGTATTGATAATGGTAAATGTACATCAATAACAGAGTTTGATTTGTATCGGAGATATAACAGGGAGAAAACAACTTCCGTTAAATTTAAAAACACAACTTGCGAAGCAGAGTTTAATCCGGAAATGTTTCTGCAAAATTTATTGCGCGTAAAAACAGGCGTTAAATAATCATGTTCGATTTTTTAAAACAACTTACCGACCCGGAAAGCATCATTAAATACGGAGGCTTTGGATTGTTGTTGTTTGTGATTTTTGCTGAGACAGGTTTACTGATTGGTTTTTTTCTACCCGGTGATAATTTGATTTTTATAGCGGGATTGCTGTGTGCAACAAAACCTGAGTTAATGAATGTAAGTTTCTCGGTTGCTTTAGTAGGCATGATGATTGCTGCGATAATAGGAAATGTTTTTGGGTATTGGTTCGGCAAAAAGGCAGGCACCAGATTATATAGCCGTAAGGATAGTTTTTTATTCAAGCAAAGTCATGTGGATATAACCAGAGCCTATTATGAAAAACACGGAGGTAAAACATTAGTGTTAGGAAGATTTTTGCCAATCGTTAGAACGTTTGCACCGATAATAGCAGGTGTTATTAAAATCGACTTTAAAAAATTTATGGCGTACAATATTATAGGCGCAGTAGCTTGGATTGGTAGCATTGCAAGCATAGCTTATTTTTTAGGCATTCGTTTTCCGGAAGTAGAAAACTATTTAGGCTATATTTTTATTGGCTTGATTGTGTTAACCGCCTTGCCAATTGTTTGGAACCTTATTAAAAGAAAAAAAGCACAACTGTAATTGTGCTTTTAATACTCAGTTTAATTACGTTTATTCTACAGTAACACTCTTTGCTAAATTTCGAGGTTGGTCAACATTACATCCGCGCATTACTGCAATGTGATAGGAAAGCAATTGTAATGGAACAACAGAAATAAGTGGAACTAAAGCTTCATCGGTTTCAGGAATTTCAATAGTATAATCAGCCATACCTTTAACATCTTTGTCGCCTGCGGTAACAACGGCAATCACTTTACCCTTTCTTGCTTTTACTTCCTGAATATTGCTTACTACTTTTTCGTAGTTAGCTCCTTTGGTTGCAATTACAAACACAGGCATTTCTTCATCAATCAAAGCAATCGGACCGTGTTTCATTTCGGCTGCAGGATAACCTTCAGCATGTATGTATGAAATCTCTTTTAATTTTAAAGCGCCTTCCAACGCAACAGGGAAGGTGTAGCCTCTTCCTAAGTAAAGCGCATTGCTTGCGTCTTTATATTTGAAGGCAATCTCTTTAATCTTATCGTTTAATTTTAAAACCTCTTCAATTTTATTTGGAACAGCTTCCATTTCAAACAAAATCTGACGGTAGCGACTCTCCGGCATAGTGCCTTTAATACGGGCCACGTGTAAAGCCATTAAGGTAAGTACAGTTACTTGTGCTGTAAATGCTTTTGTTGATGCAACCCCAATTTCCGGTCCGGCATGCGTATAAGAACCGGCATGCGTAGCGCGCGGAATAGAAGAACCAACTACGTTACAAACACCAACAATGGTAGCGCCTTTTGCTTTTGCTAATTCAATCGCTGCTAAAGTATCAGCTGTTTCTCCACTCTGAGAAATGGCGATAACAATATCATCCGGATAAATAATCGGATTTCTGTATCGGAATTCTGACGCGTATTCTACTTCAACCGGTATACGTGCGAACTCTTCAAATAAATATTCTCCTACTAAACCGGCATGCCAGGATGTTCCGCATGCAATGAAAATAATACGTTTTGCGTTCTTGAATTTTGCTTCGTGTTCAACAATACCACCTAATTTTACTTCACCGTTTTCAGCATGTAATCGTCCGCGCATACTGTCTTTCACTGAGCGCGGTTGCTCATAAATTTCTTTCAGCATAAAGTGATCGTAACCACTTTTTTCAATCGCTTCCAATTCAATTGTTAATTCTTGTACGTAAGGCGTAACTTCTTTATCCTTTAAACTGCGAATCTTTAAATCTTCTCCTCGGCGAATAATGGCTACTTGTTCATCTTCAAGATATACTACGTTTTTTGTAAACTCAACTATTGGTGAAGCATCCGACGCGATGAAAAATTCATCATGACCAATACCGATTACCATCGGACTTCCTTTTTTCGCTGCTATAAGTGTATTCGGATCACTTTTATCCATGACAACAATAGCATAAGCGCCTATCACCTGATTTAAGGCAGCGATAACCGCATGCCCTAGTTTCATTTTTTCGTGTTCTTTAATGTCTTCAATTAAATGAATAAGAACTTCTGTATCTGTTTGAGATAAAAAAGTATGTCCGCGTTTTTTTAAACCTTCTTTAATGGCAGCATAATTCTCAATGATTCCATTGTGAATCATCACTAAATTTTGTGATTGAGAATAGTGTGGATGGGAGTTAACATCATTTGGTTCACCGTGCGTAGCCCAACGCGTGTGACCAATCCCAATGTTGCCACTGATGTCTTTTCCGGAAGCAAAAGCTTGCAAGTCGCTTACTTTCCCCTTTCGTTTATAAACATTCAGTTCTCCTTTCGGATTTAACATCGCAACACCGGCACTGTCGTAGCCACGGTATTCTAAACGGCCAAGGCCTTTAATTAAAATAGGATAAACCTCGCGGTTTCCAATGTATCCAACTATTCCGCACATAGTAAAAAGAAAATATTACTGCTAATTTACAAAAAAAATCAGCCTAGCATCTTTAAATAACCGATTTCTTTCGTGTTTAAGAAACGCCATTTCCCTCTTGGCAAATCTTTTTTTGTTAAGCCCGCAAACACTACGCGGTCTAGCTTTATCACTTCATAACCTAAATGTTCGAAAATGCGACGCACAATGCGGTTTTTCCCACTGTGAATTTCAATACCGATTTCTTTTTTATTATCGGCAATAAATGAAGCATCGTCTGGCTTAATAAAACCATCTTCCAACTCAACACCTTCATGCAATTGCGCATAATCATCGGGCTTCATGTTTTTATTCAAGAGCACATGATACACTTTTTTGATGCCGTGTTTCGGATGCATTAATTTGGTGGCAAGGTCACCATCGTTTGTAAACAATAACAAGCCGGTGGTGTTTCTATCTAATCGTCCAACAGGATAGATTCGCTCACGTCCTGCATCTTTAATAAGTTCCATAACGGTTCGGCGATCGCGTGGATCGTCGGTTGTTGTTAAATAATCTTTTGGTTTATTTAGAATTAAATAAACTTTTTTCTCGTTGCGTAAAGTTTCGCCGCCGTAATTAATTTTATCTGTTGGCATTACGCGAAAACCCATTTCAGTCACTACTTTTCCATTTACGGTTACAGCGCCTGCTTTAATCAATTCGTCAGCTTCACGGCGAGAACTTACTCCTGCATTAGCAAGATATTTATTTAAGCGCATCGACCCATCTTCATGTTTTGAAACATGAACGGTTTCACTGTCGGAATGTTTTTTATGATGTTTCTTGTGTGTTTTTTTGTAACCGCGGTCGTGATGTTTTTTATCAGAATGGTGATGTTTCTTTTTTTCTCCATACTCACTTTTCTCACCGGAATCATCGTCTCTTTTTTTATAAGGCTTATCCGATTTTTTATCACGGTCGAAAGACTTATAGGCTTTATCTTTATCGCGGAAGCTTCTCTTTTCATCGCCATCATGTTTTTTGTAGGGGCGATCATATTTTTTGTCTTTATCGTCACTGAATTTTTTACGGAATGGCTTTTCGTCACCTTCTCTTTTTTTGTAAGGCTTATCAAATTTTTTATCCTTATCTCTGAAACTTCTTTTATCGTCGCCATCGCGTTTTTTAAAAGGGCGGTCGAAGCTTTTTTCGCCATCCTGTTTTTTGCGAAACGGCTTATCGTCACCGCGTTCAAACGATTTGGGTTTGTCTTTATCGCGGAAGCTGCGCTTCTCGCCATCAAATTCTTTTTTCTTATAAGGTTTGTCTGAAAATTTATCTCGAGAGAATTTATTTTTAGAATCTCTTTCCGGTTTTCCGGAGCGATTTGAAGAGGAACTTTTACCGCCCGATTTAAAAGCAGGTTTTTTGTCAGAGCTTCGCGGTTTGCTGAAGCGATTGTTTGATTTTTGCATTTAGCAAAAGTACGCTACTTTACGATAGGATAAAAGGCGTCGGGTAAATGATTTAAGGTGAATTTGCCATTTTCGGTTAAAATGGCCACAATATCAAATTGAGCTTCTTCTTCTATATCGTGTTCCAACATGTATTGATTGGCAGCAGCTACAATAAAACGTTGTTTTTGCAGTGAAACAAAAGTTTCCGGTTCACCAAATTGCTCCGAACTACGTGTTTTTACCTCTATAAAAACAATACGATTGTTAAATTTTGCTATAATATCGATTTCATACTTCTTATAGCGCCATTGTGTTGCTAAAATGGCATAACCTTTGCTTCGTAAATAAGCAATGGCTTGCTCTTCGCCCCAATTACCGGTATTTTTAGCTTTAGGTTTGATTGTTGCGGGGGTAAAAAATAATTTATACTTTTATAACTGTAAAAATAAGCATATGTTTAAATTAAAACTTGTAATTGTTAGTCTAATTGCGCCGTTTGTAATGAGCGCACAATCTTTTGGTGGTTCTATTGAGTTTAAGTATTATACCTTAAAAGACACAACCGTAAACGTTTATTACGTTAAGGATAAGAATGTTAAGTTAGACCAATTTGGAAAACGTTCCGGCGCAGTAGAAGGAAGTTTTGTGTTTGATTTAGCAAACAACACCATCAAATTTGTGAACCCAAAACGTAAAGTATGGGGCGACCACAAAAGCGAAACTGCACCTGTTATTAAAGGTGTATGCGAAACCAAAAAAACATCTAATACTAAAAATATACAAGGTGTAAAGTGTACCGAATATATTGTGAAGAATACAGAAGAAAATACAGCTATCAGCTATTGGATTGCAACCGGAAAGTATGATTTCTTTGTGCCATTAGTTAAAGTTTGGAATCGTAAAGACAAGCAAAGCATTTATTTTAATCAGTTAAAAGATCTTCCTGCAGGCGCAATGCCAATGTTATCGGAAGAAAAACAAATCAGCGACGGTAAATTCATCACTCGTTTGGAAGTTTCTAAGATTTCTAAAGAGAATTTGGATGCTTCTAAATTAGCGGTACCGGCTGATTATAAAAAGTTTGAACAATAGTGTTTACCATCCGTAGGATACTTAGTCTTTTTGTTTTACTGTTCGTTTTTATGATTAATGCACAGGCTCAATGTGCTATGTGTAAACAAGCTGCTGCCAGTAGCTTAGATAATAATCAGAACTCTATGGCGAAGGGACTAAATACAGGAATTCTTTATTTGATGGCAGTTCCTTATATTTTGATTGCCATTATTTTTAGAAAACAAATTGTTGCTTTATACAAAAGCTGGAGAGGCAAGCCTGCTTCAGATGAAGCGCTTTAAGTGTTATTTAGGAATTACAGTTTCAAAACCTTTTTTCTTCCATTCTTCAATTCCTTTTTCGAGATTAACTACGTGTTCGAAGCCTTGTTTGTGCATGAATTCAGCACAATCACCACTTCTTCCACCGCCAGCGCAATAAATAAGATAAGTTTTCTTTTTATCTAACTTGGAAATAACTGCTTCTGCATCCTTCGCTAAAAAATCAATTTGTGTGGCGCCTTTAATCATACCTTTTGCCTTTAATTCGTCGGTAGTTCTCAAATCAATGAGAAGACCTTTTTTATCTTCAATCATTTTTTTGAAAACCTCTGAACTAACATTTTCAACTTTGCCATTTTGTGCAAAAGAAAAACTGCTAACAGCCAATAAGAATAGAGTAATTAATTTTTTCATTTTATAGTTTTTACAAATGTATTAATTCTTTTTTAGGAGCGCCATGTAAAAGCCATCATAGCCTTCCGAAGGATAAATGGTTTTATCTTTTATTAACGAAAACGCACCTGAATTTGCCTCTAAAAATTTCTTGACCTGCATTTCATTTTCACCTGGTAAAACGCTGCAAGTGGAATAAACCAGAAAGCCTCCGCTCTTCAACATCGTGCTATATTCCGATAAAATTTTGTATTGCAGTTCTTTTGTTTTTTCAATGATTTCAGGCGTTGTTTTCCATTTGGTATCCGGATTACGTTTAATCACACCGGTGCCGCTGCACGGAACATCCAACAATAATCGGTCGGCCGAATTTTCTAATTGCTTAATGGATTTATTGTTTTCAATTAAACGAGTTTCAATATTGAAAGCGCCGGCGCGTTTGGCTCGTTTTTTTAAATTTTCCAACTTCCATTCTTCAACATCCATGGCAATAATTTTGCCTTTATTTTTCATGAGAGCCGCTAGATGTAAACTTTTACCGCCGGCACCCGCACAAGCATCAATCACTTTTTGTCCGGGTTCTACATTTAAAAATTCAGCGATTAATTGTGAGCCGGCATCCTGCACTTCAAAAAAACCTTCCTTAAAAAGTTCTGACGAAAAAACATTCTTTCTGATGGATAATTGCAAAGCATTTTGTGCCATGCTTGTATCTTCTGTTTCAATCCCTGACTCCTTAAGTTTATTGGCGAGATTAGTTTTGGATATTTTTAAAGTGTTAGCTCTTAACACCACTTTCGCTTCGGAATTCAATGCAATCGCTTCCTTCTTCCATTTTTCTGCACCTAATTCTTTTTCGCAATAATTCCAAAGTTCGTCGGGGTATGATTGTAAGATGGCCGCTGAGGTAATACGTTTTTTTGCATCTGTGAAAAGTTGGGTATTGATTGACTTAAAGTCAGGCCAATCCGGCAACGCAATGCCTTTTTCAACAAGATAAGCCGCAAAAATCATGTTTAAACTTCTTTCGCTTCCTGCGATAACAGATAAATAACGAAAATGACGTGTAATGTCATAAACAGCTTCTGCAATAAATTTTCGGTCGCGGGCGCCCCATTGCGGATTCGACTTAAATACTCTTTCTAAAACCTTGTCAGAATATTTTTTCTCAAACATAATTTGCTTGAGAGAGTCCTGTACGGCGTCGACGAGATTTTTAAAGAGTTTCATTCGGCACAAAGATAAGATAAGGTGGACATGTCGCTCAAAAAATCTGTTTTTCTTGTCAAAAATTATGGTTAATTTTAAGTTTTATGAAACGAATTTTCTTGCTCCTTTTATGTGTCGGATTCAATTTTGCCTTTGCGCAAAAGGATATTGCACATATTCAGGCCGGAGAAACGCTGTTGGAAAAAGGAAATTATGAGTTAGCGTATAACGAATTTAAAAACGCTGTCAATGCTAATTCGAAAAACCCTCAGGCCTATTATCAAAGAGGACGCAGTTTATTGTATCTTGGAAAATTTTCTGAAGCAAAAAAAGATTTTGATAAAGCCATAGAGTTAGCACCTAACTCTTCTGCTTTTTATAATTTACGTGGAGCCGCTAATGAAAATTTGGGCGATACATTAAACGCCATCAAAAATTATAATAAATCAATTTCTATCGATAGCAGCGATGCGCGCGGATATATTAGTTTGTCGCGATTATTCGAGAGTCAAAATAAACTTAAGGAAGCTTTGTCTATCGCTAATTTAGGCATCAAAAAGTCAACCAATCAACTAACATTATTTGTTATTAAGGGTGGAGTGTTGCAGAGCATGCATGATACCACAAGCGCTATTTCCACTTATAAATCTGCACTGAGTAAGGATAGTTTATATTTCGGCGCGAATTATTCCCTGGCTTTAATTTGTATCGATAGAAATAAAGCAAAAGAAGCGTTAAGGTTTATTAATAACGCCATAAAAGGCGAACCTGAAAATGGTGATGGTTACATTGAGAAGGGACGAATTTTAGAGGACTTGAATGATACTATTGGAGCAGTGAACTGTTATAATAAAGCTATTTCATTAGACACACTCAATACATTTGCGTATTTCAGTCGCGGAATTTATTACCGGGCTCACGGTAACAGCACCGCGGCAATTAAAGATTTTTCAAAAATGATTGCGATTGATCCTGCAGATGCGGATGCTTATTTGTCGAGAGGAGAATGCTACTCCGATACGAGCAATTGTGAGGCGGCATTGAAAGATTTTGAGACGGCAAAAAAATTATCGCCTAACGATCCGGAAATTTATTTTCAAATCGGATTATGCCAGGATGAAACACGTTATTATCGCGAAGCCATTGAAACATTTAATGCCGCTATTAAGTTAGACAGCAGCAATTCGCAGTATTATTACAGCAGAGGAAATTCTAAATATAACTTGGAGTTATTGGAAGATGCAAAGAAAGATTATCTGAAGGCGTTGGAAAAAGACAGCGCTAACAGCGGACCACTATTTAATATTGGAAATATTCATTTCGATAAAAAGGAATATGAGCAGGCAGTAAAATATTACGATAAATATTTAGCCATTGAGAAAACGGATGCCGACGCAATGGTCAATCGCGCGATATGTAAAAACGCCTTAGGATTCGAAAAGGAGGCTTGCGAAGAGTGGCAAAAGGCGGCCGCTCTTGGAAATTTCGATGCAAAACAAAACATAGAGAAGTTTTGTAAATAAAGTTCATATACTTTACTCAATCAAAAGCGTATAACTGCCATCTTTATCTATCCTACAATATTACAACGTATTGATAATCAAATTAATGTCTTTTTAACCGAAAACACGAATTTACCCATACTCATTTGTCGGTAATTATCTGATTTTCATCGAATTTTAATTGGATTTAATAATATAATTGAACATTTTTATTGGTTGTACCCGTTGTGAAAAAATTGCTTTTTTACATAGCTATTCTTTTGTGTGTTTTGCAATCTCAACTTGCATTGGCGCAGGCACCGCCATGGCAATGGGCCAGAGATTCACGTAGTAACAGTACTGAAGCCGCTTTTGATGCTGCTGTTAATCCGACAACGGGAGATGTTTTTATTACAGGCTTGTATTCGGGCGGATTAAATGGTGCGGCGGCATTTAATAGCGCAACATTCACAGCCACGAATGGAAGTACGGATATTTACATCGCTAAATATAATTCTGTTGGAACTTTTCAATGGGCGATAGAGATTGGTGGCACGGGAGCTGACGGGGGTCGTTCAATTGCTTTAGATCCGGCTGGAAACATCTATATAACAGGTTATTTTAATGGCACTGTGGATTTTGATCCGTCAGCAGCCGTGTTTAATATTGCTTCAACTGGCGGTCAAGATGCCTTTATTGCCAAATATTCTTCAGCAGGCGCGTTTTTATGGGCAGCTCGTGGCGGAGGGGCGTCGACCGATATAGGATATGGAATTCACGCTGACGCAAATGGCGTTTATATTACGGGGGCTTATGTTGCCTCTGCGGTTTTTCGATCTTCGGGGACATCAACAATTACTGCCTCTACTGCAGCTACGCCTGTAAATAACAATGTTTTTGTGGCGAAGTATGATCAAAACGGAATAGTACAATGGGTAGCTTCGGCAGGAAGTAATTCTGCAGAGGAAGGTTATGAGGTAACCGCAGATGCAAGTCGTGTTTATGTAGTCGGTGATTATCGAAATGCCTTATCAATTTATAATAGTGCCGGAGCCCTACAGGCCGTTACTCTACCAATTCAGTCAAGTCCGAACACAGATATTTTTGTCTTAGCCTATACACAAGCCGGTGGATTTAGCTGGGCAACGAATGCTTCTGCAGCGGGAAATGATCAAGGGCGTGGCATCACAAGTGATGGCACAAATATTTATATCGCCGGTGGTATCAGTAATAATGCTCGTTTTCCAAACCCCGCACCTGTTGTAACTCAAACTGTGGTGGGAGGTATGGATGCGTTTGCCGCAAAACTCGATGGAACAACAGGAACATATCAATGGGTGCGACACATCAGAGGTACGGGTAACGTAAATGATGTAGCGAATACTATTGTTTATCATCCTTTAGGTCGCGTATACTTAACAGGTTATTATAATAGCAGTTTAAATTTTACAAATGTTGGTGGCCCCATCCTTACGGCTGTAAATTCAACGGATTTATTTGTGGCTTCATTTACTTCTAATAATGTGTTCTATTATGCGTTATCGGGAGGAGGAACCGGAGTGGATAATGCTTATGGTTTAGGATTAAATAACGTGGCGGATGTTTACATTGGTGGCCACTATACAACCGGGCCTTCGTCTTTCGGAACTACTACTCTAGCCACAGCCACAGGAAGTAATATTGCTGTAGCGAAATGTGGTTGTGGAGTGGTTCTTTCTTTAGCAAGCGCAGGAAGCGATCAAACGGTCTGCGCCACTACGGCAACGATGGCCGGTAATACGCCAACAGCAGGAACAGGAACCTGGAGTTTATTATCAGGCTCCGGTAGCATTACTTCTCCAACTTCTCCTAATACAACTATCACCGGGTTAGGAATGGGAAACAATCAATTTATTTGGACCATTGGCGGTTCTGGTTGTCCAGTAGAAAGAGACACCGTTACGATTCGTAGAGAACTAACACCTTCTATCGCAACTGCCGGACCATCACAATCAGTTTGTGCCGCGAATACAGTGATGGCCGCTAATACTCCAACAACAGGTACGGGTGCATGGACATTGCTTTCAGGTGCAGGTACAATTGTAACGCCTTCGTCTGCATCTTCCGGAATAACCGGATTAGGAATTGGTGTTAGCGTATATCAATGGGCCATATCTTATTTGACATGTCCGGTCACAACGTCTACAATGTCAATAACGCGATACGCGCCACCAACTATAGCAAATGCCGGACCGAATCAGACGGTATGTAGTGCCACAGTTACTATGGCAGCTAACACTACTTCAGCAGGAATCGGAACGTGGAGTTTATTATCAGGTTCAGGTACTATCACCAACGCAAACCTCAATAACACAACAGTTACCGGATTAGGTGTTGGAGCGAACGTTTTTCAGTGGACTACTTCTAACGGTACTTGTCCTACTTCTGTATCTACAGTAACTATTACCAGACAGGCATTACCAACAGTGTCTAATGCAGGAACTACACAGTCCATTTGTTCTACCACAGCCACACTTGCAGGAAACACTCCCGCGGTGGGTACGGGTAGCTGGACCTTAGTCTCAGGTTCGTTGGGCATTACCACTCCAACTTCTCCCACTTCAGGATTAACGGGAATAAATACGGGAACTCATGTTCTCCAATGGACGATATCTAACGGTGTATGCCCTCCGTCAACTTCAACAGTAGCCATTATTCGGGATAACTTTCCAACTGTTGCCAGTGCCGGAGCTTCACAAACTATTTGCGCTACTACGTACACTATGTCGGGCAATACACCTGCTGTCGGTACCGGAAGCTGGACGGTTGTATCAGGTAGCGGAACAATAGTCACTCCAACTTTAGCGGCTACTACTGTAACAAACGTGGGCGTTGGAAATAATGTTTTTCAATGGACGATATCTAACGGCGTGTGCCCTGCCTCAACTTCTACAATGAGTATTTTTCGATACGACTTTCCTACAACATCTGTAGCAGGTCCTTCACAATCAGTGTGTGCAACTACCGCAACAATGGCGGCAAACGCACCGGCAGTGGGTACCGGCAGTTGGACTTTGCTTGGAGGTTCGGGTACAATTGTAACACCAACATCACCTACCTCACAAATTACCGGATTAGGAATAGGAACAAATGTGTTTAGATGGACGATATCTAACGGTACTTGCCCTCCGTCAGCATCAACTGTTGCAATTGTTCGTTACGCTCCGCCATCACCTGCTAATGCCGGAGCATCACAAACTGTTTGCGCAATTACCGCAACGATGGCAGCTAATACTACAACAGCGGGTAGCGGTTTGTGGACATTAGTCTCCGGTGCAGGAACCATCACCACACCTTCTGCCCCAAATACAGGAATTACAGCGTTAGGAGTAGGAAGCAATGTTTTTCAATGGACAACTTCAAACGGGGTGTGTGCATCTTCCTCCGCTACTACAAGTGTGTTTAGATATAATTTTCCTACTACATCTGTTGCAGGACCATCACAATCAGTTTGTGCAACTACGGCTACACTGGCAGGAAACACTCCGGCTGTTGGTACAGGCTCGTGGACTTTGGTCTCCGGCGCAGGAACTATTACGAATCCAACTTCACCTTCAAGCGGATTAACAGCGCTTGGTGTAGGAACAAATGTGTTTCAATGGACCATATCTAACGGTACTTGCCCTCCGTCAACATCTACGGTATCGATTGTACGATACGCGCCGCCTTCCATCTCAGTTGCAGGGACTTCACAAACTGTGTGTGCAACAACAGCCACTATGGCGGCAAATACCACAACTGCTGGTTCTGGATTGTGGACATTAATTTCGGGAGCCGGAACTATTACAACTCCGGCAGCAGCAAACACAGGTATTACTGCATTGGGAGTTGGGAATAATGTATTTCAATGGACAACCTCAAACGGCGTGTGTGCATCCAGCTCTTCAACTGTTTCAATCTGGAGAGATGATATTCCAACGGTAGCAAATGCGGGAACTGCACAATCCGTTTGTGGAAATACCGTAGCGCTTGCAGGGAATACACCAACTGTTGGAACCGGTTTATGGACTTTAATCTCTGGTGCAGGCACCATCACTTCACCAAATTCGCCCAACTCTTCTGTTACCGGATTAGCATTAGGAAACAATGTGTTTCAATGGACCATATCTAACGGTTCATGTCCTGCATCTTCGGCAACGGTTTCCATTATATCTTATACAAATCCAACTACAGCTAATGCAGGAACCTCACAAACTATTTGTGCCAGCACAGCAACGTTGAATGGTAACACTCCTGCTGTTGGAAATGGTGTTTGGTTGTTGTTATCCGGTAGTGGTACTATAACAAATCCAATTTTACCTAATTCAACAGTTACCGGTTTGGCTGTCGGTGCAAATGTGTTTCAATGGAGCATTTCCAACGGAGTTTGTCCTATTTCAACTTCAACTGTAGCAATCAATGTAGACGCAAATCCAACGGTTGCTAATGCGGGTTTAGCTCAAACTATTTGTACAACTACAGCGGTAATGGCAGGAAATACACCGGCAATAGGAACAGGTTCTTGGTCGGTAGTTTCAGGAAGCGGAACATTTGCAAATGCAAGTTTACCAACTACCGGCGTCAGCGCTATATCAGTTGGGATTAATATTTATCAGTGGACCATATCTAACGGTGTGTGCCCTGCTACTTCTGCTACTGTGGCAATTAATCGCGACAATTATCCAATTATTGCAAACGCAGGCTTTTCACAAACAGTGTGTGCTACAACCGCTACCTTAAACGGAAATGTGCCAACGGTTGGTACTGGTGTGTGGACTGTGTTAACAGGTACCTCTTCAATCACAAGCTCCGGTTCAGCAACAACAGGTGTTACCGGTTTAAGTGTAGGATCTAATGTTTATCAATGGACTATATCTAACGGTGTGTGCCCTGCGTCAACTTCAACAGTTAGTGTTCATCGTGATGACTTTCCAACAATAGCAAATGCAGGCACAACAATTACTGTGTGTAATTCATTTACCGCGACTATGGCGGCAAATACTCCAACTGTTGGAACGGGCTTATGGTCTGTTGTTTCAGGTAGTGGTGTATTCACGAATCCGAATTCTCCAACAACGTTAGTTAACTTTTTATCAGTCGGAACGAATATTTTTCAATGGACAATTTCCAATGGGTCTTGTCCACCATCTACATCAACCGTTGCTGTTATCAGAAATCCACCTCCATCTGTTGCAAATGCAGGAACAAGTCAGACATTGTGTGTAGGTAACGCAACCTTATCCGGAAACACACCGGCTGTTGGTACAGGGGTTTGGAGTTTGGTTTCGGGAAGCGGTACAATTATTTCACCATCAACACCGTCTACCGGTGTAACAGGCCTCGGTGTGGGGACTAATATATTTCAATGGACAATTAATATGCCGGGTTGTTCGCCTTCAACATCTACTGTTGCAATTGTTCGAGACCCACTACCTTCCGTGTCAGTAGCTGGACCAACTCAAACATTATGTTCGGTAAGCACAGCAACTATGGCGGCAAATACGCCGGCTGTTGGAACCGGATTGTGGTCATTGATTTCAGGAAGCGGATTAGTAGCAACACCTGGATCCCCAACTTCAGTCGTTAATTTCTTGTCAGTTGGTACAAATGTTTTCCAGTGGACAATATCTAACGGTACTTGCCCTCCCTCTACATCAACTGTTGCTATAATTCGTGACCCATCACCAACAATTTCAGCTGCCGGTGCTAATCAAACACTTTGTGTAAGCAGCGCGACTTTAAATGGAAATACGCCAACGATTGGTACGGGTGTATGGACGCTTGTATCCGGTGCCGGAACTATTACAGCGCCTACATCACCAAACAGCAGTGTAACGGGCTTAGGATTTGGTGTGAATGTTTTTCAATGGTCGATCAGTAATAGTGTGTGCGCGCCATCAACTTCAACAGTAGCAATTGTTCGTGACACACCGCCAACTGTTTCAAATGCGGGAGCGTCACAAACTGTTTGTGTGACTTCAGCAACCCTAGCGGGTAATGCGCCAACGGTTGGAACCGGGCTTTGGACATTAGTGTCCGGTAGTGGAATTATTTCTTCTCCAAGTTCTGCGACAACAGCGGTCAATTTTATTTCTATTGGAACTAATGTATTTCAATGGACCATCAGTAACGGAACCTGTCCTTCTTCAAGTTCTACGGTTGCTATTGTAAGAGATCAAAATCCTACCATAGCGAACGCGGGAACTTCACAAACGTTATGTACTTCATCGGCTACGCTTTCAGGAAACACTCCTGGTATAGGCAGTTGTGCGTGGACCGTTATATCAGGACCAGGGTCAATAAGCTCACCACTTTCTGCTGTTACACCGGTGACAAGTTTAGGAATTGGACTCAACGTATTCCAATGGACGATTAGTAATGGCGTATGTCCACCTTCAATATCAACCGTAGCAATTAATGTGGATGCGAATCCGACTGTAGCGAATGCGGGGTTAACACAAACTCTGTGTGCAGCGACAGCTACATTGAACGGGAATACCCCTGCAATTGGAACCGGTAATTGGTCTGTGTTAAGCGGTACTTCCACTGTCGCGAGTCCGTCATCACCAACATCATCAGTTACCGGATTGTCATTTGGCACCAATGTATTTCAGTGGACCATATCAAACGGTACATGCCCTCCATCATCTTCAACCGTTTCAATTGTAAGAGATATGCCTCCTACAATTTCGAACGCAGGTATTTCACAAACCATTTGTGCGGCAAATGCAACATTAACCGCAAACACGCCAATTGTGGGTACAGGACTTTGGATTCAGTTAGCGGGAACGGGAGCATTATCTACATTTACGAATCCTGTTACTAGTGTATCCGGTATTTCAGTAGG
Organism: Bacteroidota bacterium; assembly: GCA_017303905.1. Taxonomy (NCBI): domain Bacteria; kingdom Pseudomonadati; phylum Bacteroidota; species Bacteroidota bacterium. Next base: position 316,492 of record JAFLBH010000001.1, on the reverse strand, counting down.
TACGGAAATTTATCAATGGATAATTAGTAATGGTGTTTGCCTGTCTTCTTCTTCAACAGTAGCAATAGTAAGAGATCCGGTTCCTACTATTGCTAATGCAGGTTTAACGCAAACAGTGTGTGCGGCCACAGCAACTTTAGCCGGTAACACGCCTGTAGTTGGTACAGGTAACTGGACAGTTCTTTCCGGTGGAGCAATAGTAACCAATCCTTCGTTACCAAACTCCGGAGTTACAAATTTAGGATTCGGTGCAAACGTGTTTCAATGGATGATATCTAACGGTACATGCCCTCCATCTACGGCAACAGTAACAATATTCAGAGATATTCCTCCAACAGTTTCAAACGCTGGTTTATCACAAACAGTTTGTGTAAATCCGGGAACAGCAATTTTGACAGCTAACACACCGACAACAGGAATTGGAATTTGGACAGTACTTTCAGGAACATCATCAGTGGCAACACCAACTTCCGCTTCAACCGGAGTGAGTGGTTTATCTACAGGATTAAATGTTTACCAATGGAGCATATCCAATGGTGTTTGTCCGGTTTCAACGTCAACTGTAGGAGTGTATGCTGATCCACTTCCAACTCCATCGGCTGCGGGTCCTTCTCAAACCATTTGTGTAACAACAGCAAGTACAACATTAGCAGGGAATGCTCCTGCAACTGGTATTGGCACCTGGAGCATTTTGTCGGGAGGAGGAACCATAACATCTCCAAACTCACCTAACAGCACAATTACAGGATTAAATACACCAGGCGTAACAATTTTACAATGGAGTATATCTAACGGTACTTGTCCTCCGTCAATTACTACCACAACTATAACTATTAATAACGTACCGCCGGCAAGTGTTGCAGGAACTTCCCAAACAGTTTGTGAGATTCCGGGTACTGCAACATTGTCTGCCAACACACCTTCAGTCGGTTTCGGTACTTGGTCCGTATTATCAGGTGGAGGGGTAGTTACATCGCCAAATTCTCCGAATAGCACTGTTACAGGATTAACTACGGGAACGACAGTTTTACAATGGAGTATATCGTACGGTGTATGCGCTAATACAACTTCTACAACATCTATAGTTGTTAATGCAATGCCTACAATTTCAAATGCAGGTACTACACAAACCTTATGCGCTTCTACTACCACATTAGTGGCCAACACGCCTGCAGTTGGTGCGGGAGTTTGGTCTTTAGTAGCGGGAACCGGCGCCATTACCACTCCAAGTTCGGCCGTTACGGGAATTACCGGTATGGGCGTAGGAACAAACAATTTCCAATGGACTATTACTAACGGTGTATGCCCTCCGTCTACCTCAACTATTTCTGTGATAGTATATACTATTGCCACTACCGCCATTGCCGGTCCGAGCCAAACAGTGTGTTCAAGTTCAGCAATAATAACGGCGAATACTCCAACAGTTGGAACGGGACTTTGGTCGGTTTTATCAGGAACAGGAACAATCGTTTCAACAGGAAACCCAACTACTACGGTTAACGGATTAAGTTTCGGATCCAATATTTTTCAGTGGGCAATTTCAAATGGTGTTTGTCCCGTTACAACATCTACTTTGCAAGTGTATAGAGACATACCGCCAACTGCCGCCACAGTTTCAGCTTCTCAAACAGTTTGCGCTACTACTGCAACAATGAGTGGGAACATTCCTACAGTAGGTACAGGACTTTGGTCATTGGTTAGCGGAAGCGGTACCATTACTGCTCCGGGATCGGCAGTCACATCTGTTACGGCATTAGGAGTTGGAACCAATATTTTTCAATGGACCATTTCCAATGGCGTTTGTCCAGCAGAAACAGCTACACTTTCAATAACAAGAGATGATTTCCCAACAATAGCAAACGCAGGGGTGAATACAACAGTATGTGCTACCTCAACAGTTCTCGCGGGAAATACGCCTACGGTTGGTACGGGATTATGGACAGTTCTTGCAGGAAGTTCTACTGTGCAAACGATATCTTCACCTACATCTTCTGTAGTAGGACTTTCAGTGGGTATAAACACATATCAATGGACCATATCTAACGGTGTATGTCCTGCTACTTCTTCAACCGTAAATATTGTAAGAGATGCATTCCCTTCCATTTCAGTTGCCGGACCAAACCAAACACTTTGCGCTTCGTCAACGGCTACTATGGCAGCAAATACTCCAACTGCAGGAACAGGATTTTGGTCAATAGTAAGCGGAACAGCTAGCATAAGCAGCTTCAATTCTCCAACGACTACTGTTACCGGATTAGTTCCGGGTGTTGAAGTTTTACAATGGACTATTTCTAACGGTGTGTGCCCTCCTACGGTGTCTACTGTTACAATTAATGTAGATCCTATTCCTTCCATTGCAGTCGCAGGACCAACTACAACTATATGTTCTTCAACTACAACATTAGCAGCCAATACACCAACATCTGGTGTTGGAACCTGGAGTGTAATTTCAGGAGGAGGAAGTGTTACATCTGTAAACAGCCCAACCTCTGCTGCAACCGGATTGTTACCGGGGCTTCATGTTTTACAATGGACGATAAGCAGCGGAGTTTGCGTGCCTTCAATTTCAACAACTACTATTCAGGTGGATGCAAATCCAACCGTATCTAATGCCGGCTTATCACAAACCATTTGTATTTCTGCGCCTAATGCAACTATGAACGCGAATGCTCCAACTATTGGAACAGGTTTATGGAGTTTCGTAAGCGGAAGCGGCTCGATAAGTAATTTCTTTTCTCCAACCACACCTATAACGGGATTATCATTAGGATTAAATACTTTGCAATGGACCATTTCTAACGGTGTTTGTCCACCGTCTTCTTCAACTATGAATGTGCAGGTGGATAATGTTCCAACAGTTGCTAATGCGGGTCCATCGCAGACAGTATGTGTGAGTAATTCAGTAACTACATTAGCAGCGAATGCACCTGTAGTTGGAATTGGAACATGGAGTTTAGTTTCAGGTACCGGAACTATTACGGCAATAAACTCTCCTTCTTCTACCTTTAGTTTTACTGCCCCGGGAATTAAAGTTTTACAATGGACAATCGCAAATGGCGTTTGCGCAAACTCTATTTCTACAATGACTATTCAAGTGGATAATGTTCCTACTGTATCTAATGCCGGCCCATCACAAACTGTTTGTGTGAGTACAGGAAGCACTGTATTAAATGCAAACATACCGAGTGTTGGAACAGGCTTATGGAACATTATTTCAGGAAGCGGAGTTGTAGTTACACCGAACAACGTTAATTCTAATTTAACCGGATTAACAACAGGAACAACGATACTGCAATGGACAATTTCTAACGGGGTGTGTGCTTCATCTACTTCAACAACGAGCGTGCAAGTAGATGCGATGCCAACTGTAGCAAACGCCGGAGTATCTCAAACGGTTTGCGTGAGTAATTCAGTTACCACTTTATCAGCGAATGCTCCGATTGTTGGAGTGGGTACATGGAGTTTAGTATCAGGAACCGGAACAATTGCTGCTGTAAACTCTCCTTCGTCTACGTATAGTTTTACAAGTCCGGGTATAAATGTTTTACAATGGAGTATTGCAAATGGTGTTTGTGCAACATCCATTTCAACTACGACGATACAGGTTGACAATGTACCAACAGTTTCCAATGCTGGACCGTCACAGACCATTTGTGTGAGCACAGGAAGTACAGTGTTGAACGCAAATATTCCAAGCGTTGGAACCGGAGTATGGAATATCGTTTCAGGAAGCGGAACTATTGTTACCCCTAACAACGCAAATTCTAATTTAACCGGATTAACAACCGGAACAACCATTGCGCAATGGACTATTTCTAACGGTGTGTGTGCAGCCTCTACCGCAACATCAAGTGTGCAGGTAGATGCGATGCCAACTGTAGCAAACGCCGGATTATCACAAACGGTTTGTGTAAGCAATTCCGTTACAACCTTAGCAGCTAATGCGCCTATTGTAGGTGTTGGTACTTGGAGTTTAATAGGAGGTACAGGAACTATCACAACGATTAATTCTCCAACATCAACATTTAGCTTTACTACGCCGGGCATTAAAATATTAGAGTGGAGCATATCTAACGGTGTGTGTGCAACGTCGGTTTCTACAATGACAATTCAAGTTGATGATGTGCCTGCAACATCAATTGCGGGACCATCACAAACTGTTTGTGTAAGTAGTTCTGTTACGACATTAGCGGCTAACACACCTAGTGTAGGCGTGGGAACTTGGAGTCTGGTTTCCGGCACCGGAACAATTACCAGTACCGGTTCACCAACTTCTCCATTTAACTTCATGTCACCCGGAACGAATGTTTTACAATGGAGCATTTCGAATGGCGTATGTGCTAACTCTACTTCGACAATGAGTGTTCAGGTGGATAATATACCTACAGTTTCAAATGCAGGAGCATCCCAAACTATTTGTGTAAGCACAGGTAGCACTACATTAGCTGCGAATACGCCGGTAACAGGAATTGGAACATGGAGTATAGTATCAGGTAGCGGTGTTGTTACATCAATAAACTCTCCAACAACAACCGTCACGGGTTTAACTGTTGGTACAACAGTTTTACAATGGATAATTTCTAATGGTGTATGTGCGAATTCAACATCCACGATGAGTATTCAGGTAGATGGTGTACCAACAACTCCGATTGCCGGCTCTGCAGGTGTAGTTTGTGTTAGTACAGGAAGTGCTAATTTGATAGGCAATGTGCCGACCGTTGGCGTAGGAACTTGGAGTGTTTTGTCTGGTGGCGGTGTTATTACATCTTCAACTTCTGCGATAACTACAATAACAGCATTAACAGTTGGTAACACAGTTGTACAATGGAGCATAGCAAACGGATCGTGTGGTGCGCTTACCACCACATTAAATATTCAGGTGGATAATGTTCCTACAATTTCAAGCGCAGGTGCTTCACAAACTTTATGTATATCTTCTAACTCTACAACATTGTCGGGAAACACACCGACAGTTGGTGTAGGTACTTGGAGTGTTATTGCTGGTGGTGGTTCGGTATCTTCGGTTAATAGCCCAACAAGTGTGGTTACAACTTTACCTATTGGAATAAATGTGTTACAATGGAGTATAGCTAATGGCGTGTGTCCGTCTTCCGTTTCTACAACAACGATTCAAGTAGATGATGTTCCAGCAACAAGTATAGCAGGAGTTTCCCAAACGATATGTGTGAGTGTAGGCGGCGCAACTTTAGCAGCGAATACCCCAAGTGTAGGAGTAGGTACCTGGAGTATTGTATCGGGAAGCGGTACGATTGTTGCTGTTAACAATCCGTCTTCATCAATTAATGGTTTAGCTGTTGGTACCACTGTTTTACAATGGAGCATTTCGAATGGTGTATGTGCTAACTCGACCTCAACTATGAGTATTCAGGTGGATGATATGCCGACTAATTCAGTTGCCGGACCATCCCAAACCATTTGTATTAATCCGGGAAGTACAATTTTAGCAGGAAACACACCTGGAGTTGGTGTTGGAACATGGAGCGTGATTACGGGAACCGGAACCGTTGCTGCCGTGAACAATCCGGGTTCTTCAATTTCCGGTTTATCGGTTGGAAACAATATTATTCAATGGACAATATCAAACGGAGTTTGTGCGGTTTCATCAAGCACCATGAATGTTAAAGTAGATGATTTACCAACTCCTGCTAATGCCGGTTCCGACATAATCATCTGTTCACCTAATTCCACAATAAGTGCTACACCGTTAACCATTGGTACAGGAAGCTGGACTGTTATAAGTGGTACAGGCGTAGTTACAAACTCATTGCTTGCTTCAACTTCTGCTACTAATCTTGTTGTAGGAACCAACCTATTACAATGGACAACTACTAACGGTATATGCCCTCCGTCAATAGACACCTTACAAATAGATGTATTGATTAATTTATTACCAATTGTTGCAGGTCCGGATCAATTTGTTTGTACTCTAACACCAACACTCAATGCAACACCTCATGCTGTAGGAACAGGAACATGGATTCCACTCGGTGGCGCTCCCGCAGTGGCTACGCCAACATTAGCTAATTCTACGTTTACTGTTCCAGGTCAAGGCACCTATACGTATGTGTGGTCTGTAGGATATTTAACATGTCCGGTTGAGAATGACACGGTTCAAATAACAACCTATTTAAATCCGAGCATATCAAATGCAGGATTAGATCAAGCTATTTGTGCACTCACAACTTCATTAACTGGAAATACACCGGCCATTGGAACAGGAACTTGGGTTCAAGTGGGGGCTTCACCATCTGTAAGTAGTCCAACATCTACTATTACTTCAGTAAGCTTTACGAATACCGGTACATATACTTATGTATGGTCGATTGGTAACGGAACTTGTCCGGTTGAGAATGACACGATGGTAGTATTTGCATATGCTCCGCCAAGTGCGGCTAACGCCGGTCCAGATCAATCAATTTGTTCTTACTCTACTAATTTAGCAGCAATGTCACCTAGTATTGGTGTCGGTGTTTGGTCACCGTTATCTACAGGCAGCTCAACTGTTACTTTAGTCGGAAACCCGGGTTCGGAAGCAAATGTAAACAATCAGGGATTATTCGGATTTGTTTGGACAGTTACAAACTCATCGGTTTGTCCTAGCACAAGTGATACCATGTTTGTTCAAGCGTATACACCAATTTTACCCGGATCCGCAAATGCAGGCCCGGATATAAGTTCCGACTTGTTAAACAATTTAATGGCGGGTAATACGCCAACTATCGGCGCGGGAGCTTGGTCAATTTTATCAGGACCGGGAGGAAGTTTTGCAAATACAGGTGATCCGTTAAGTAATTTTACAGCTAATGAAGCAGGCACTTATGAATTGGTTTGGACATTAACTAACGGTGTGTGTACAGCGGTTTCCGATACCATGATTTTAATCATAAATCCATTGTTAATTCCGCAAGTCATCACGCCTAATGGAGACGGAAGTAACGACTTCTTCGAAGTACGCGGATTAGCGGATGTTAATGATGTGAAATTACTTGTGTTCAATCGTTGGGGTAATCAGGTGTATCATCACGAAAATTATAAAGACAGCTTTAAAGGTGAGAACAATGACGGTGTAAAACTTGCTGATGATACATACTATTTTATTATTGAAGCGCAAGGAAAAAAATACACGGGTTATTTGGTAATTAAATCAAATTAATGAAGAGAATACTTTACATAGTGTTTATTTTATGGGCAACGGTCGCCAAACCGCAGCACTATCCCGGTTTTAGCCAATATGTAATCAATGGATTTATTATTAATCCGGCTTATGCGGGAAGACATGAAGCGATGGATGTAACGCTGGGGCATCGTCAGCAATGGGTTGGTTTTGATGGCGCTCCACAAACAACTACATTTGGATTAAATACACCGCTTCGAATTAAATCAATTGGCGTTGGTGTAGGAATTATCAATGATAAAGTGGGCGTATATAACAGTCAAATCTTGAATGTGATGTATGCTTATCGCATCCGAATTAAGCGTAAATATAAATTAAGCTTAGGTCTTCAAAATGGTGTGATGATCAAGAGAACAAATTGGGATAAGTTGACTCGTAACGATCAACAAGATGCTCTACTGCAAAATCAAAACCCTACAAGTGTTGGATTTTTAAGTGGCGCCGGAATTTATTTTTATGGAAAAAATATTTTCGCCGGATTAAGCGCTCCGTACCTCGTAAATACTTTGAATAAGAATTTTATAATAGAAAATCCAATACTTGCAACAGGGGGCTACTATTTTTCATTAACAGACGACCATGGAATAAAACCTTCATTTTTGGTTAAATACATCAATGGGTCACCAATTCAGGGTGATATTAACGTTAATTACTACTTCCGTCAGCGTTTGGGTGTGGGAGTTTCGTACCGAACTAACGAATCTATTGTCGGAATTTTGGAGTTCGGCATCAACGATCAGTTCAAATTCAGCTATAGTTACGATTGTGGATTAAATCGTTTAAAACATTATAACAGTGGGTCTCACGAGTTACTTATAAGATACTATTTTGGCTATTCAGCCAATGCGAGGAACCCACGAGCTTTCGCGCTCTAATATATTTGTAACTTTCTGTATAGCAACACTATACCTGTTTTCTTTTTGTCTGCATTCTCAAACCTTACAGTACGATACAACCAAAATAAAGATCCTTCCGCTGTCGATGCTCAATACCAAGGATGGCGAATATTCCCCTTATCGCTATAAAAACAACTTTTTTTTCATCTCCGACCGTGAAAATGAGTATGCAGTTGTGTATTACGACAACGCCACATCGAAGCAATTTACCGATTTGTACAAATGTTTATTGCTCGATTCGGTGAATTTTACAAAACCCGATCTCATTAGTAAGCAACTGAAGACAAAATATTACATCGGCCCGAGTTGTGAGACCGATAAGGGCTATTACTGCACGGTGAATAATGAAGGGGTATTGCGGAAACGTAAAACACTTCCTCTGCAAATTTCATTTTTAGAGAAAGACACCATCAACAAAAAAGTAAAAAAGCCAAAGAAAATAACATTCGGATTACATGATACGGTTTCCTGTGCACAACCAAGTGTGTGGGCAGATACACTGATGTTCTTTGCAAGTAATATTGGAAGTGGTTACGGAAAAATCGATTTGTTTTACAGTGTTAAGCGCGATGGCATCTGGCAATTACCAATGAATTGTGGCGCGAAAGTTAATTCAGAGTACAATGAATCGTTTCCGTACTATGTAAATGGAAAATTGTATTTCGCATCCGACAGACCCGGAGGATTTGGCGGACTTGATATCTATGCGGTTGATTTATTTAATCCGGATGCTCAACTTGAATTGCTCAGCAATCCGATTAATTCCTCATCCGATGATTTTGGAATTTGTATGGACACCAATCAGGTGAGTGGTTATTTCAGCAGTAATCGCAGTGGTAATGATGATTTGTATTACTTCAAAAACATTTTCCCTTCATTCAAGAATTGTAAAGACATGAAGGATAATTTGTATTGCTATACGTTTTACGAAGAGGCCAGTATGGATTCTAAAGATACTTTGGGCATGACTTACGAATGGAGTTTTGGTGATGGCGCAAAGAAAAGAGGATTAGAAGCCAGTCATTGCTTCGAGAATGAAGGAATTTACAATGTTGAACTAAACGTGGTAGACAAAACGACAGGATTACTTTTCTTCAATGAAGTAACCTATGAATTTGAAATTAAAAACGAAAAGCAACTGTACATTCATGCGCCCGATACAGTGAAAACAGGGTTGGAAGTGCTTATACATCCTTACTACACCAACCTCGACAGTGTGCAAATAGATAAATATTACTGGGACTTTGGTGACAATAACTATTCTTTTCAGGATGCACCAAAGCACGCCTATCAAAAAGAAGGAACCTATGTAATCACGCTTGGTGTTACAGGAAAGAGAAACAATTTGCCGTTTAAAGATTGTGCCACCAAAAAAATTAAAGTCAACAATTTAACCGACAGCACGGTGTATTCTTTCACGCCTCCAAAAAAACCAAAGAAAAAGGAGGACATGAAAAAACAATTGTTGGATAGCCTTGAAAAATACGATAAGCCATTTCATGATTTCATTGTAAAAATGGAGAAGTTGGATTCCATTGCCATTGCGAATAACGACGGAAAGCCATTAACCACTCCAAACATTAACGGACGCGACACAAGCATTCGCTTCAAAGTTCATGTGGGAGTTTCAGAGGAAAAAATTGACCCGAACAATCCGGTGTTTAAAGGACTTCAGGTGATAACAGCGTTGCGTAAGGATAGTTTGTATCACTATTTCCTCGGTAGCGAAAAATCCCTGTCCGATATTTTACCGTATTATGAAAAAGCGCAAAAGGCCGGATTTAAATCGTCAATTGTGAGTTTATTCTTAAGTGATTCACTTATCAATAATCCGAATATGCAATATCGTTACATGCTTCATAAGGATACATTGGAACAGGCACCTGTTATCACCAATACTTTACTTGCAACTTCAACACCAACTGTAGGTAAAGACCCTGTAAACACCAATAATGTAAAAGACCCGATTACCAGTGTAAAAACAAACACCACGCAAGTAAACACCAATACAAATCAGCAAACTGCCACGCCAACCAAAACAACAACTGTTATTCCTGACTATGTTCCTGCATCAGGAGAAATAACGTATCGCGTGCAAATAGGAGCTTATCAAAATAAAAAACCTAAGAATGCTTTTGGAAAAGTTAGCGGTGTCATTGAAGAGAAAACAGAAGAGGGTTGGTACAAATACATGACGCAGGATTTAAAAACATTGGAAAACGCTAACGACGTTAAGAATGCATTGTTACAAATGGGGTATACGCATGTGTTTATTACGCCTTATCAAGATGGTAAACGGATTAGTATAGTTGAAGCGGTAGAAAATGAAATCAGCATCTTTTTTGATTTAAATTCTTCCATAGTTGTTAAAGATGAATTAGAAAAATTGGATTATTATTTCAGAAATTTCTCTGCCAAAAGAATAAATCAAGTTACGTTGGAAGGACATGCCTGTTACCTCGGACCAACCGATTATAACTATCAACTCAGTAAGCGAAGGGTGTTTGCGGTTGAGAAGGAAATTAAAGTATTTACCAATGCGACCATTATTCCTAAGTTTTTTGGCGAAACGACACCGAAATACGATAATTCTGCAGAAAAAACACGCCGTTTGAACCGAAGAGTAGATGTGAAAATTAATCGTTAAAACAGTTATTTTATCAGGAAAAACAGACAAATAATTGGAATATTTTTTTTATTTTGGGTGACTAAACCTATATCATCATTTATGAAAAAAAGCATCTCCCCATGGCTCGTTTTTCTAAGTCTATTTATTGGCCTTAATTTATCGGCGCAGCCATTTCCATCCGAAGATGAGAAAATTCAACACTTTACTGTTTTCAGCAAAGGAGGTAAACCTTCCTTTGGTGATGATGATAATGCTACTATTTACTTCTTCGTTATTCCTGAAAAATCGAATGACCCTTTTTACATTCGGGTATTTGATCCGGATATCGGCGGAACTATTGATGAAAAAGTAGCAGCTTTCAATTCCAAAACAAAATATTCATTTTATGGCGGAAAGGGAGCACATTCTGATAAAGACGCGCAATCAGATTCGCCAAAAGGCAATTACAAATCCGGTGTATTTATTACCGGTAAAACTTTTGGTGAAGATCCTACAACAGATGGCAATTGGTATAGTTTCGGCCCCTTTAATCCAAAAGAAGGAGAGTTGCAAACTGAAAACGGCGGTTATGTTTTTAAAGTAGTGATTGAAGGTCTTGAAGGAGACGATGGAAATTTATTTAAAATGTATTTGTCGTCGCAAAAAGATAAAAACGTAAAAGTAGAGGGCGGAAACGCGTTTTGCTATGAGTATACTTTTCGCTTAGCGGAAGACATGACATCGGTGTGCCATATTTATCCATTTATTCCGCCGGACGTAACAAGTTGCGAAGTGAGTGTGTTTGATTATGATGATGCCGGAATTGTTCGCGTTGTTTCTGTGGCTAAAAAGGGCGACATGTCGGGTTCAAGCACTGAAGGAACCTGGTCGCAGATTAAATTTCCGATTACAACCGAAGAGTTAAATACTTCATTAGATATTCAATTCATCAATAAAAGAGCCGTTAAAAATAATAACGTTGCTGTTACAATTAAAAATCAATACGGAAAATTACTCGCATTTTATGCGACACCAATTGGTGGCGTTCCAAAGTTTAAGTATAAAATCGGAGTGAAGCCGGCCAAATGAAAAAACACTTAGTAATACTTCTAGCCTTTTTTGCTTCTCTTGCCATTGCTCAAGAGTATAAGTTCAGTGTGTTCGGCCAGGAAGAAGGATTACCACAGCCTTACGTATATGATATTATCCAAGCGAAGAATGGGTTTTTATACATAGCAACCGGTGATGGATTGGCAACGTATGGAGGACAGCGCATCAGTAAATTCAGTAAACGCGTTGGCTTATCTGAAAATTTTTGCAGTGCATTATACGCCGATTCAAAACAAAGGATATGGATCGGACATTTTGAAGGAGGGATAAGTTGTTATGAAAATGGGCAATTCAAAAAAATTAAAACATCTTCAGCGCAAGCTGCCAAGGTCATTGCCATCGCTGAAGATGCCAAGCAAACTATTTATTACGCCAATTCGGCGGGTTCTATTTACACAATCGCGGGTGATAGCATTGTGCCATTTTTAATCGAAGAGTTACCGCCTGTAAGCGAAATTAGAATCAAAGATAATCAAATGTTTATTGCCAGTCAGGAAGGTTTGTTGGTAATTGACTTAAGCTCGGGAAAAAAGGAGTACAAGGCTATCGGTAATACAAAGGACAAGAATGTGACTTGTATCGAGTTTGTGAATAACGAAATTTTTGCCGGGATTGATGAAGTAGGTATTGAATGTATACGAAGAGAGAATAAAAGTTTTACTACCGTTACAACCTATTCAACCGAATTAAAAAGCAAATCTCTTAATGTAAAAGATATTTGTTTTAAAAACGGCTCAGAATTATGGGTGTCGTTAACTAATGAAGGTTTATCTGTTTTAAAATTTAATAACAGTAAACAAATAGAAAAGCAATTAACCATTGCCCCTAAGAATGGATTGGGAAGTGTATTCATTAGTAAAATCTTCCTTGATAAAGAACAAAACTTATGGTTAGGAAGTATAGGAAGTGGTTTGTTCCAATTTATTTCCGACCGATTCGAATTGTTTAATAAGAAGAATTTTCTGGATTTCGATAACGTGATTACAGTGGCGGTTGATGATGCCGACAATGTATTTGTAGCTGACGAATCAACTGTGCTTGCGTTTAATCCTAAGGATAGTTTGAAAACAAAATTAAATTTATGCGGCACCGGTGAAATCATTCGTTGTTCCTACCTTAATAAAGCTACAAATGAATTGTGGATAGGAACCGACAAAAATTTATATATAATGGATGTAACCGGCGGCAAACCTAAATTAAAATCCACCTTGGCCGATTTTAAAGAAAAGGCCATCAATTATATTTCAAAAGACAATCTCGGTCAAATTTTGGTGTGTACGATTGAGGGCTTGTATTATCTGAATGAAAAAAATGTAGTCGTTAAAGTTTTTAATACGGATGGCGGAGCACCGCATAATAATTTTACGGCTTTCTTCGTTGATCAACTGGATCGCTATTGGATTTTTTCTCCAATGACTCCGCTCTATAATTTGTATAACGGTGAGATCACACTGGAAAAAGATTTGGACTCATCTGTTTCGTTCCGTTTTAATTCAGCTACAATAGATAAAAACGACATGGTATGGTTTGGTACCGAGGGCGATGGCGTATTTACTTACAAAAAGAACCGTAATCCTAAATACCAGCGATTTACTTCATCTAAAGGTTTGGCCTCTGATTACATCTATGGAATTATGGCGACCAATAACGGCGATGTAATTACTTGCCATAAAAACGGAATTAGTGTAAAGTACGCGAGTTTAAAAACATTCAGAGCTATTAATAAGAATAGCGGATTGCCCGCTAACACAATTAACAGTAATGCTATTTTCAAAGACAAGAATGGTTATGTTTGGATAGGAAGTACGGAAGGATTGATAAAGTACAGTCCGATGCAGGATAAAATAAACTCCATTCCGCCTGTGCTCTCTGTTCTTCGGTTAACATTTAATGATTCAGTGAAAAGCACAACCGACACCAACTTTGTTTTTGATTATGGTAAGTATGAATTAAATATGGAAGTGATTGGCGTATCTTTGACAAACCCTGCCGGAGTAACTTATAGATATAAATTGGAGGGTTTTGAAGATAAATGGAGAACCGGTGACGATGGCCGAATTGCATACCCGGGATTAGCGGATGGAAATTACCGTTTTATTATTTACGCAAAGAATGATGATGGATTTGAATCACAGCAACCATTAACGTTTAGTTTCAGCATTAAAGAACCAATTTGGAAAAAAGCCTGGTTTTATGTTGTTATTGGCGGTGTTTTAATAGGCGGAATCTTTTTGTTTTTCAGAGCCAGAACCATCAAATTGCAGCAAGAGAAAATTAAGTTGGAGGAGATGGTAACGGAGAAAACAAAAGAATTGGTTGTTGAAAAGGAACGAGTGGAAAAAGCCAACGACCTATTACACGAAAAGAATAGAGATATTACAGATAGTATTACTTACGCGAAGCGCATTCAGAATGCAGTGTTACCTCAAACAGAAAATATGTTTAAGGAACTAAATCTGTTTGTACTGTATAAACCTCGTGACATAGTTAGTGGAGATTTCTATTGGTATTACTCTACACCACAATATAATTATGTAGCGGTAGTGGATTGTACCGGACATGGTGTACCGGGTGCATTTATGAGTTTGTTAGGCTCCACCTACATTGATCAGGTTATGATTGAAAATAAAGATCCTCTTCCTTCACAAGTTTTGTATGAATTAGACAAAAAAATTTACGCGGCATTTAAGCAAAATAATCCGGATAATAAAATTGGTGATGGAATGGACATGGTTATTTGCAGAATCACCAAAGATAAAAGGGAAATTACGATTGCTTCAGCAAACCGCCCCATCTACTATTTCATAGATGGCGAATTAAAGGAAACCAAAGCAAATGTATTCTCCATCGGAGGATATTTTGACGGGAACGACAAAGTATATACCGAGATTTCTTATCAAATAAATAAAGGCGATTCGTTTTATATGTTTAGTGATGGTTATGGCGATCAGTTTGGCGGAGAAAAGAACCGGCGTTTTTCTACTAAACGAATGAAACAAATCTTTACAGATATGCAATTACTCGGTTCAGATGAACAGCGCGAAATTTTGGATAAGGAGTTTGAAACATGGAGAGGGGAGAATGAGCAAATTGATGATGTTTGTGTAATCGGAATTAAATTTTAATAAATGATAAAGAAAGGCGACATAACAAACAGATACATTTTATATTACGAAGGAGAGGTTGACGAAACCGTGTTAGTTTTTTTTATTAAAAAAATATCTGACACGAGGTTATTACCTAACCGCGCAAAGAGTCATATTAAATTTATTTTGATCGAGTTAATTACGAATATAATTTCCCATTATTCATCCAGTTCTTATGGTATAATTTCTCTGGAGGATAACGAAGGGCAAGTAATTATCACCTGCGGGAATTACGTAAGTGACGCGAATTTAAAGCGAATTGAGTCTAATCTCGATGTGGTTAAGCGAATTAAAAATGTAAAGGATCATTATAATGAGCAGCTGAAATCTGTTTCCTATGATAAGTCGGTTAATTTGGGTTTGATTGAAATCTACAATCGCTGTAAAGGAAATTTAAAATTAAACAGTAAGCAAACAGGAAAAAATTTATTCGTAACATTTAAAATTAAGTTAGATGATATTAATTGAGGCCAGAGAAAATTCACCCTACATTTGTTTAGACCCTTCACAGCATTATATGATTATGAAGGGAAACTCATTTATGGCAAACCCAAGCCAGTTCTATTCCTCATTAAATACATGGTTATTGGGATATAGAGTACCGGACGGCGAAATGTTTAGAATCGACATTACAATGGGCTACTATAATACCAGCAGTATCCAAATCATGAATTTGTTTCTTAAAACAATTAATCAAAACAATCCGGGGAAGGTAAATTTGAAATTCTTTATTGATAAAGAAGAAGAAGATTTAGCCGAAAGCGCAAATACTTTGGTTTTTAATACCGGACTTACGCCTACAATAGAATTGTTTTAAAGCGCAAAAATCGCGGAAGCCAAAACTGAGCTTAACAGAAAAAACCAAAATAAAAAGGTTTGTAAATCCTGAATAGAAGTAAATCGGTTGCGTATAAACTTGTTCATGGGGATGAAAGTTTAGGCAATTTAAAATTTTAGTTCTTTAGATTATCAGCGACGTATACTTTATTGAGTGAGGTAGTATAACTATTGAGTTAAAACTCGTTTAAGGCTGATAACAGTTCCTTGTTTTCGTTAATCCAAAGCACAAGGCTATTGTTTCGAGGTGGTAAACCCAATTTCTGACAAATTTTTGAGCGATAGTTTTCGATGGTTTTCTCAGATAAAAACAAAAGTTCTGCTATTTCTTTTGATGTTTTGTTGTTGTTAACCAACTTCAATGTTTTTAACTCGCCCTGACTTAAATTTTTAAGCTTCTCAAGCATTTCTTGTTTTTTCTTATCCTCAAAAGTGATTTCGTTGTAAGCATTTTGCAAGGCGGGACCAATGTATTTCTTGTTGTCGCGTACTTTTTGAATACAATCCATTAATTCGTTTACCGCGAAATCTTTTAATACAAAACCACTTGCACCTTCTATCATCGCTTTCCGGATCATTTCTTTTTCCTTATACATGGTGAGAATAATCACCTTTGTATTAATACGGTTTAATCTGATTTTTTTAGTAACCTCCAAGCCATTCATCTCAGGCATATTGATATCTAAAATGGAAACTTGCGGCTTATGTTCTTCAATTTTATTCCATGCTTCCAGTCCGGTTGAACATTCAATGATTTCAACGCCCGGATAGGTATCAATTAAAAGATCTTTAAGGCCTTTTCTGAAAATAGGATGATCGTCGGCAATTAGTAATTTCATGACAGGTCAAATTTAAGAGTTAATTTAAATCCTTTGGTATCATTTTCATCAATAGTTAAGTTTCCACCAATAATTTTAGCGCGTTCTTTTATGGATAGAAGTCCAATACCGGATTCTTTAATATTTCCTTTTTTCCAATTACCATTATCCATGTAATTTAAGACGTACTCATTTTTACTGTGTTCGATTGAAATTTTTAATGCTGTTGCACCACTGTGTTTAATCGTGTTATTAATGCATTCTTGCAATATGCGGTAAATATGTGTTGCCGTCGCCATTGGAATTCTATCAGCTCCCGTAATATCGTAACTACACTCGATGTGATAATTGTTTTGAACACTTTCGGTTATTCCCGCAATAGCGCGTTCCAAACCGATTTTTTCGAGGTACGAAGGGTATAAGTTTCGTGAGATTTCTCGCGTTTGGTCAATTACACGCTCTATTTCTTTACTGATAATATCGGTGTTTTCAAATTGATTTTTGTTAGTGAATTTTGATTTTAAAATCGATAAGGATTGACCGATATCATCATGTAAATCCTTTGCTAAACGACTGCGTTCAGCCTCTGAATTTTTGATTAACTCCCTGCTAAAAGCAGCTTGTTGTTCACGTACGCTGCGGATGTAACGATTGTAAAGAAACATGGAAACAAGAAAGATTAAGAGCAAAGAAGCACCGATTGTTATCCAACGGATAAAGCGCTCTTCCTGATTACTTTTTTCGAGTAAAATGGATTTTGTTTTTTCCTTTTCCAATTCAATTTCTTTCGCTTGTACATTGTATTTGAGTTGTAATTCCTCTAAGGCTTTACTATTTAATTTCGATTCAAGTTCTTTTTCGCTGGAGGTGAATAGCAAATAATATTCCAGTGCTTTCTTGTAGTTTTTTTGTCTATTATAAAGTTCGTAAACGGCGAGGTAATATTGCGATTCCTGCTCTTTGTTTTTAGATTTTAAAATTAACTGATGGGCTCTATTAAGCGTATTCTCTGCATCTTTAAACTTACTAAGTTCAATTTCTATCTGACTTTTACCAAGTAAAGCTTCCGTCATTTCATTTTTTAAATCAAATTTTTCCAATACATGAATGGCACTGTCGGCATACTGTAAACCTAGTTTTGGATTTTTATTCTGTACATAAGCGGCGCCTAAATTCGCATAAGCGCTTGCTAATTCTAAGGGGTGATGATTGGCAGAAGCATATTCAATTACCTCGGCAAATAATTCATGCGCTTCTTTATAATTTTCTTTAGCCAGTAAAATCAGGCACATATTAAGCTTAGCATGACTTTGAAGACGTTTGTTGTTTATTTTTCTAGAAATTTTAATCACCTCTGAAAAATCAAGCAAGGCATTATCAATGTCGTTTAATACGTATTTAATCAATCCAAGATTATTGTGAAATGTAGCTTCATAGTAAGGTAGATTTTTGGTTTTTGCGAGATCGAGTCCTTCTACATAATAACGTGCGGCCGCATCCGATTTACCGGCATCATTATTTAACACACCAAACATATTAAGTATTTCTGCCTGATTTTCGACATCACCACCGGCTATGGCTTCTTTCTCCAGTATTTTGATTTTTTTTTCAATCTGTTCTAATGGTTCTGTTTCACTTTCAATGTACGTTAAGCGTAAGCGTGCCAATACACTCAGGTGGGATGATTTTGCAAGTTGCGCTTCTTTTAGTGCCAATTCATAATAATATTTCGCACGCGCATAATTGATAGTATAGAAGAAGTGATTGCCGTAATAGATATTTAATTCTGAAAGAAGTTCATGTTGATTAAAGTCCTTTCCTTCCTTTAATACTTCCACTCCCGCCTTAAAAACTTTTAATGAATCGTAGTAAGAAGCATCTCGTACGCCATCCATTAATTTTTTTATTAATGAATCGTTTTGTGCATTTAATGTTAATGTAAAGGCAATAAATGCTCCCAATAATATCTGTACTGTTTTTCGCAAACGGCTAATAATATAACGCCAAATTAACGATTACTAATTAAAGTATCAATGGTTAAGAAGTTCGCTGATGTTAATTCCGGAATGACTTTGGTGGGCGGTACAAATTCCGTTAACAATCAACATGGCTTGTGGCGATTGGTGAGTAACTTTATAGCGACTACTAATAGCATCTGAAACATCGCGGTGACTTAATAAATCCAAATAAAACGCTTTAAGATTATAATCATCTTTCCATTTGCTTTCAACACGACTGAGCGCCATATTACTTATACTGCAACGCGTGCTGTGTTTAAAAACCATCACCGGCTGAATTTTTGATAATTCATCAATCTCAGAAAGTTGATCAAGAGATGTAAGTGCTATCCAGTTCATGTTTTTTGGTAAAGGTATGGATATTAATAAATACCGTATTAGTCTTTATAAAATTATTTTCCGTCATGAGAGCTTAATTACTATCTTAGATACCTCTTAATTTATGAACAGAATTATTATCTTTTTTAGTCTTTTTTCCTGCCTCGCCAATTTTTATTGGGCGCAAAACTGGTCGGTGAAAATCAGCAGTAATGTTGAATTACGCACCTGGAAACTGACGACTAAGGCTGATAAAGAAGAAAAATCTTTGTTAGGAGCTTCCATCACCTTGTATCAAGGCGCTAAAATAATCAGTCAGGGTACCAGCGACGGCAATGGCGATTTTAGTGTAATGGTTCCCGGAAACGGCGAGTATGTTTTAACCGTTTCTTATCCCGGGTGTAATGCGAAAAAATTCTCTATCGTAACAACCGGTGTGCCGCAAGAACTGCAAAACGACCCGACCTGGAAACCTAGTTTTAGTATTGGCGGATTTGTGATGGCAAAACCATTTCCCGGGATTGATTATTCTGGCTTGCAACAAACATTAGTGAAAGTAGTTTATGAAGCTAAAATAAAAAACTTTGACGATGATGAACCATACACGGATGCAGGCTTGGGCATTGTGATGAAAATAGCGAGTGCTGAAAATATTCTTATTAATAATTTTTGTAACACCAATAAGCAAGGAGATATTGCATTGGCAAAACCGGACTGTCCATTGGCAAAAATGCTGTACGAAAAAGCGATCGCGATGATTCCCGGAGAGCAGTATCCTGTAGAACAATTAAAAAAAGTGGGCGACTGTTTAAAAGCTAAGGAAGAAGCGGCACAGAAAGCTGCTGAGGCTGCTAAAGCAAAAGAAGAGGCCGATAAAATTGCCAAGGAAAAGGCAGCTGCCGATAAAGCAGCCAAAGACCAAGCTGCCAAGGATAAAGCAGCGGCCGATAAAATAGCAAAAGAGAAAGCGGCTGCAGACAAAGCTGAAAAAGATAAAGTCGCGAAAGAAAATGCAACCGCGAAAAACAAAACAGCATCTGAAAAGGCAGCGGCAGATAAAGCAGCAAAAGAGAAGGCTGCTAAAGAGAAGGCTGAAAAAGACAAAATAGCCAAGGAGAAAGCGGCATCGGAAAAACCAAAACCTGTTGCTAAAACGGAACAGCCGAAGCCAAAGGAAATGCCACCACCTGAAGAGGAACAATTAGGCGATCCTGATAAGAGCGATAGTAAGCATAAGGTACCACAAGTTTTGGGTGGCGCATCAGCTAAATACAAAGAAGCTTTAAATAAGGCAGAAGGATATTTTAAAATGAAACGTTATGCAGAGGCAAAAACAGCATATGAAGATGTTCTGAAAGTAAAACCTGCTGATCCATACGCTACCAATAAACTCGCTGAAGTAAATAAATTACTTGCGAAGTAAATGAGCCTCATAATCGTTAATTAACTTTTATAACTCCTGGTAATTAGCGCTTTTTCTTCATTCTTTTTCAATAAAGTGTTGAGATATTTTATTTATTTTTAAATATTAATTCGAATACAGAGTTTATGATGAAGAGAGTGTTGCCGGCAATAATGCTGGTGTTTTTAACCGGTTGGATTTTTTCTCAAACCCCCGATTGGACTTTAAAATTTAGTAGTGTTGTTGAAAAAGACGGTCAGCCTTGTCCCGGCGCTTTAATTACTGTTTCTTCCGGTGCTACAAAAGTAGCCAGTGCCGTAACCGCAGGTGATGGAAATTTTATGGTGGAAATTCCACCTAACGGAAATTATGTTGTAACAATTTCAAAGGATGGATGTAATTCAAAAAAATTCTCCGTGAATACAACCGGCGTTCCTGCCGATATGAATAAAAGTAATTTTAAGGCGGTTGTAAAGATCGAAGGTGTCACCATGTCGAAGCCTTTGCCTACAATTGATTACTCGGCTTTAAGTCAGCCAATGACGCAAATTTCTTACAATCCTTCCAAGAAGAAATTTATGGATGATGAAGTGTACACTAGTCAGATGTTAGGTGCACTCATGAAAATCAGAGAAGCGGAAAGAATCTTATTAGAGAAATATGCAGCAGCCAACAAAGCCGGTGACGCGGCCTTAGTAAAAAACGATTGTGAAAACGCAAAGATAAATTATGAAACGGCGAATAAATTGTTGCCGGATGAATCGTATCCCAAGGAACAGCTCACTAAAGTAAACAATTGTTTTAAAGCGAAAGAAGACGCTAAAAAGAAAGCGGAAGAAGAAGCTGCAGCAAAAGCGAAAGCAGATGCAAAAGCCAAGGCCGAAGCAGATGCCAAAGCTAAAGCGGAAGCAGAGAAATTGGCTGCTGAAAAAGCCGCTGCTGAAAAAGCCGCAGCGGAAGCGAAAGCCAAGGCCGAAGCAGAACGATTAGCGGCAGAGAAAGCCGCAAAAGAAAAGGCGGATGCAGAAGCGAAGGCAAAAGCGGAAGAGGAGAGAATTGCAAAGGAGAAAGCGGCTGCGGAAGCTAAAGCAAAAGCGGAGGAAGAAGCCAAAGCAAAAGCCGAAGCAGAAAGAATTGCGAAAGAAAAGGCAGCTGCCGAAAAAGCTGCACAAGAGAAAGCCGCAGCGGAAGCCAAAGCGAAGGCAGATGCAGAAGCGAAGGCTAAAGCAGAGGAAGAACGAATCGCAAAAGAAAAGGCAGCAGCAGAAGCGAAAGCGAAGGCCGAAGCAGAAAAATTGGCTGCCGAAAAAGCAGCCGCTGAAAAAGCCGCTCAGGAAAAAGCCGCTGCAGAAGCCAAAGCAAAGGCGGAAGCAGAAGCTAAGGCCAAAGAAGAGGCCGATCGTATAGCAAAGGAGAAAGCCGCAGCGGAAAAAGCAGCTGCTGATAAATTAGCGAAAGAAAAAGCAGCTGCTGAAGCTAAAGCGAAAGCAGAGCAAGAAGCGAAAGCAAAAGTAGAAGCAGAACGTTTAGCAAAAGAGAAAGCAGAGGCTGAAAAAGCGGCTGCAGAGGCGAAAGCAAAAGAAGAGCAAGCAAAGTTAGCTGCTGAAAAAGCTGCAAAGGAAAAAGCAGAGGCAGAAGCGAAAGCTAAGGCCGAAGAAGAGGCAAAAGCAAAAGCCGCCGCCGATAAAGTGGCAGCAGAGAAAGCCGCAGCAGAAAAGGCTGCCGCTGATAAACTGGCAAAAGAGAAAGCAGATGCTGACGCAAAAGCGAAAGCCGAAGAAGAGGCGAAAGCAAAAGCGGAAGCAGATCGTATAGCAAAGGAAAATGCAGCCGCGGAAAAATTAGCAAAAGAAAAGGCAGAGGCTGAAGCTAAATTAAAAGCAGAACAAGACGCGAAAGCAAAAGCGGAGGCAGATAAAATAGCGGCTGAGAAAGCTGCACAAGAAAAGGCCGCCGCTGATAAAGCCGCTGCCGAATTGAAAGCGAAAGCGGATGAGGAAGCAAAAGCCAAAGCAGCCGCAGATAAGTTAGCGGCTGAAAAAGCAGCAGCGGATAAGGCTGCTGCCGATAAGATTGCAAAGGAAAAGGCTGCAGCAGAAAAAGCAGAAGCAGATAAACTGGCAAAAGAAAAAGCGGCCGCTGATAAAATTGCGAAAGAGCAAGCTGCAAAAGATAAAGCCGCTGCTGATAAATTAGCAAAGGAAAAAGCGGCTGCAGATAAAGCGAAAGCGGATCGTTTGGCGAAAGAAAAGGCCGCTGCCGATAAGTTGGCACAAGAACAAGCAGAGAAGGAAGCAAAGGAGAAAGCGGCTGCAGAAAAATTAGCGGCAGAACAAGCGGCTAAAGAAAAAGAATCGGGTGGAGGCTCCGCCGGTGAAGGACCTGAAAATGTAGATGGTGATGCACGAAGAAAAATAGCTCAACCGCTCGGACTAAGTTCGGTGAAATATAAAGAAGCTTTAAATAAGGCGGAAGGATATTTTAAAATGAAACGTTATGCAGAGGCAAAAACAGCCTACGAAGATGTTCTGAAAATAAAACCGGAAGATCCTTACGCTACTAAAAAATTGGCAGAGGTAAACACCTTGCTAAATAAATAACATCTTTTTTAAGATGTTCCTATGATGAGATCGTTTTTGATTTTCTTTTTTCTCTTTAATGTATGCTCCGGTTTTTCTCAACAGGCGCAAGCCGATTCTTTAATCGCATTTGCCAAAAAGCATTTGGGAACAAAATACTGCTATGCTAATTGCACGCCGCAAAAGGGATTCGACTGCTCAGGATTTGTATATTATGTATTCGGACATTTTAATATTAAAGTGCCGCGCGCGAGTATGGACTATGAAAAACAGGGTAAAATCATTCATCCTGATTCGGCTCGCCCCGGTGATATAATTGTTTTTACCGGAACAAATGTGAAAGTGCGTAAACCCGGACATGTTGGCATAGTACTCTCGCATCCCGGTGAGGAAATGAAATTCATACATTCTTCTTCCGGCAAAAAAGCAAACGGCATTATCATCACATCGTATTCTTCCTCACCCTATTATAAAAAACGTTTTATTAAGGTGGTACGAATTGACTCAGTGATTCCATAATTTGAAATTGATTTTATACATTTAAGCTAAGAAGTGTAAACATGAATAAACGCGATTTTTTAAAAACATCGGCAAGCGGACTTGGCGCATTATTTTCATTTCCAATTCTCGAATCAATCATAGAAAAATTTGAGGCGATTCCTGCCGGGCAATTAGCATCTGACGAAGATTTCTGGTTGCAGATCCGTAACGGCTATAAATTAAAACCGGATTATATTAATCTCGAGAATGGTTATTATTGCATTCAGCCAGAGGAAATCTTAGAGAGTTACATCAAACATCTTCGAGAAATAAATTTACAAGGCGCTTATTACATGCGCACCGTTCAGTACGATAATAAAAAAGCAATGACGCAACGTCTGGCGGATATTGCCGGATGCACAACCGAAGAAATTATAATTACACGCAACACCACCGAATCACTGGATATGATTATTGGCGGTCTTGATTGGAAACCTGGCGATGAAGCTGTGATGGCGCAACAAGATTACGGCGCCATGCTGGATATGTTTGAACAAGTTTCAAAACGATACGGTATGGTTAATAAAATCATTTCGGTTCCTAATCATCCTCAATCTGATGAAGAGATAGTTTCATTGTATGAAAATGCGATTACGCCAAAAACAAAACTTTTAATGGTGTGTCACATGATTAACATTACCGGACAAATTCTTCCGGTTAAAAAGATTTGTGACATGGCTCATAAAAAAGGTGTTCAGGTAATGGTAGACGGCGCGCATGCCTTTGCTCATCTTGATTTTAAGATTACGGATTTAAACTGCGATTATTACGGAGCCAGTTTGCACAAATGGTTAAGTAATCCATTAGGAGCAGGGTTGCTTTACGTTAGGAAAGAAAATATTTCTAAAGTTTGGCCTTTATTGGCTGAAAGTCCAAAAGAACCGAATGATATTTCCCGTCTTAATCATACAGGCACCATTCCTGTTCATACCGACTTAGCTATCGCGAATGCGGCAGATTATTATGCAAAAATCGGAGCCAAACGAAAAGAAGAACGTTTACGTTATTTGCAAAATTACTGGACCAAGCAAGTAAGAAATTTACCGGGAGTTATTTTAAACACCCCGGAAGATCCGGCACGAAGTTGTGCCATTGCCAATGTTGGGATTAAAGGCATGAAGCCCGCAGCGATGGCAGAACGCTTATTAAAGCAGTATGGAATTTACACCGTAGCAATTGATGGTAAAGGCGTACAAGGTTGCAGAATTACACCAAACCTTTATACCACCACGAAGGAATTAGATAAATTCGTGAAGGCCTTAAAGGATATGATAAACACAAAATAATATGAGCTTCGATATCAGAGATTTATTTTTATTACGAAAGGATATCACCTTTCTGAACTTTGGTTCATTCGGTGCTTGTCCAAAACCAATCTTTGAAGATTATCAAAAATGGCAATACGAACTGGAGCAAGAACCGGTTCAGTTTATAACGGTGAACGGCTTGCGCTATCTGGAGAAATCCCGCGAAACACTGGCCACTTTTTTAAATTGTGGCGCAAAAGATTTAGTATATGTAACCAATCCCTCCTATGCGGTGAACACCATTGCGAAGAGTTTGAATTTGCAGCAAGGCGATGAAATACTCACTACCAATTTAGAATATGGCGCTTGTGATAAAGCCTGGAATTACTATTGCAAAAAGACCGGAGCAAAGTATGTACAACAATCTATTTCTCTGCCATTAACTACAAAGGAAAAGTTTGTAGAAGAGTTTTTCAAAGGATTTACATCCAAAACTAAATTGGTTTTTATTTCCCATATCACCAGTTCAACGGCATTAATATTTCCTGTAAAAGAAATTGTAGCAGAAGCGAAACGTAGAGGTGTGTTGGTTTTTGTTGACGGAGCGCATGCACCGGCGCATGTGGATTTAGATTTAACCGCTCTAAATGCTGATATCTATACAGGCGCTTGTCACAAATGGATGATGACACCAAAAGGCTCTTCTTTTTTATATGTGAAGAAGGAATTACAGGAAAGATTTGATCCTCTTGTAGTAAGTTGGGGTTACGAAGCGTTCTTCCCTTCTGATTCCAAATTTCTCGACTGGCATCAGATGAATGGGACACGTGATTATTCCGCTTTTCTAACGATTCCTAAAGCGATTGAATTCATGAATCAATACAATTGGAAGGAAGTAAGTGCTAGATGTAAAAAATTAGTGCGTGATAATGCTTTACGTTTTTGTGAACTCGCAGGCTCACAACCTTTGTGTCCGATATCAGATGAATTTCTCGGACAGCTGTTCAGTATTCCAATCAACACCAAAGAGCCGGAGAAATTACAGCGTCATTTATTTGAGCACTATAAAATTGAAATCCCTGTGATGCGTCACGGTGATAAGGTATATTTGCGTTATTCCATTAATGCATTTAACTCGCAACATGATTTGGATGTTTTATATAATGCGATCTCAGAACTAATCCAACAAAATAATTTAATCTCTAAATTTTAAGTACATGAAAAAAGTAATTACATCATCAGGTGCTCCGGCGCCAATCGGTCCATACAGTCATGCAAACATGGTACCGGCAAGCGGGAATTTTTTATTTGTATCCGGACAAGTTGCCAAGGATGCAGTAACGGGCGCATTAACGCTGGATGATATCAGCAAAGAAACACATAAGGTGATGGGAAATGTAAAAGCGATTTTAATTGATGCAGGAATGGATTTTACAAATGTGGTTAAAACCACAATTTTCTTAACCGATATGAATAATTTCTCTAAAGTGAATGAAGCTTACGGTTCTTATTTCACCGGGAATTTTCCGGCAAGAGAAACGGTGCAGGTAAGTCGTTTGCCTCTGGATGTGAATGTTGAGATTTCTGTTATTGCTGTGAAATAGGTCTTTGTGTTTTCTTTTCTGCCTTGATGCAGAAAAGAAACAAAAGAAATCAAGGCTGCATAAAATTTTGTGAGGCCGGATTTCAGACGTATCGTCTTCTAGTGTTTCTCCAAAGGAACATGGTAGAATATTGGGAACGCAATGTTAAAATGAACCACGACTGATTTCTCCCCTGCAAAGGGGAGATGTCCGCAGGACAGAGGGGTTTATGTTATAAGTAAAAAAATTGCTTGTTGTTAAACCCCCTCGCTCTTCCGCTTACACGGAAGTGCACTCCCCCCTTAGCAGGGCGAGAAGCTGTCCGTTTCTAATGCAGCTAATTACACCACAAAATTTTCTCTTTAGCTAAGAGCTTATCCCGTCTCGATAGCTATCGGGATTGTTTACTTTTTTCATCAAGGAAAAAAGTAAAGGAATAATTTATCTTAACGCTGGCAATTGGCGAACCAAAAAGTAACATAAAAAAAATTTCATTAAAGAATTCAATAAAACGGATTCAATTTATTCCAACTCTTTCATTAGAGTTTTTAATTCTTCTTCGCTTAACTCTCTCCATTCTCCGGGTTTTAATTTTCCAAGATGAATATTCATGACACGTACGCGTTGTAAACGGATAACTTGATAATCGTATTCATTACACATACGGCGGATTTGTCGGTTTAATCCTTGCGTTAGAATTATTTTGAATAAGCGTTTAGTACCCGGAATTAGTTCTGTTTTACAAGGCTTGGTTATCTCTCCCAATATTTCAATGCCTTCGGAAATTTCTTCCAGGAATTTTTTTCTTACCGGTAGATTTAAAGTAACGATGTATTCTTTTTCGTGACCTTCTTCCGCATGCGATATTTTATTGATGATTTCCCCGTGATTGGTGAGCAGTATTAGTCCTTCCGAGTCTTTATCCAATCTGCCCACCGGATATATTTTTTCCGGATAATTTATGGCATCAATGATATTGCCTTTAATTTTCTCTGTCGTGCAAACAATGCCTTTGGGCTTATGGTAAGCGATGTAAACTGGTTTAAATTCTTTCGCCTCAATTATTTTTCCATCTACCTTAACAACATCGCCTTCTTTTATTTTTGTGCTGAAATTTGCAACTTTTCCATTAACGGTAATCCTGTTTTCTTCAATTAAATCACAAGCCTTCCGCCTGGATGTAAAGCCGCTTTGGCTAATAAATTTATCTACTTTCATGTACAGCTCTAAGTTACTAAATCAATTCATATAAGTGTTTTGATTTGTGTAATAAGTAAACTAATTTGCAATGTGAAATGGATTTACTTCAATAGTAAGGAATTTAAGCTCAACTGGAGCGGAGCATTATCCTCACGACGATTTAAGTTGAATGTCAGCCTAACAGCACTATTACTGGTTATTTTGCTAAGCAGTCTCAGTTATTTTTTTACGTATATCGAAACCAGGAGCGGTACACAACTAGCGGATGCCATTCTGCAACTCCTGCCTTCTTATAATGTATCAGTCATTACATTTATAATTATTTATCTCTCGGCCTTGCTCAGTATCGTTAATTTATTGCCCCGTCCCATTCAATTTATCCAAGCGGTGCAAGCCTATTTTCTTATTTTATTATTTCGTTTACCGAGTATTTACTTTTTTCCCTTGGAAGCGCCGGAAGGAATTATCCCTTTACAAGATCCCTTTGTAGAAACATTTTTTTACGGACACACACGCATTACGAAAGATTTGTTTTTCTCCGGACATGTAGCTACGGTGTATTTATTGTATTTGGCAAATCCTTATCCGAAATTAAAAAAAATCTTTTTGGGAGTTGTTATCACCGTAGCCATTTTAATTCTTTTGCAACATGCACATTATACCATGGATGTAGTGGCAGCCCCCTTCATTACCTGGTTGTGTTTTATGATTCCAAAATATTTAAAATTTTAGATGATATTTTAACACTGTTTTTAAGAATTTAACCTCATTACACTTTTGCGAATGAGGAATACTGTTAAATTTGAGCTTTATGACAAACACCACACCGGCCAATAATTTAACACCATTTTCCTGTACCTATACAGCACAGTTGCCGGAATTATTGTTGAAACTGAATTGTAGTTTAGCTATTTCTACTTATCAGGCCGGAAAATTAATTTTTATTTCTCCTAAGGATGAAAATTATCTGGTGCAATTACCGCGTACGTTTGATAAGCCCATGGGTTTTTCATTGAATAACGCGCAAGATAAACTGGCATTAGCCTGTCGCGATCAGGTTATTGTTTTTAAAGCCAACGAAGAATTAGCAAGGCATTATCCGAAATCACCGAATACATATGATACCATGTTTTTGCCGCGTTTAACGTATCACACCGGCGCATTGGATATTCATGATTTACAATTTGGCGAGAATGATACTTTGTATGGCGTGAATACTTTATTTTCTTGTTTAGTTAAATTAAATGACGATTATAATTTTGTACCGGTTTGGAAACCAAAACATATCACAGAGCTGGTGTCTGAAGACCGTTGTCATTTAAACGGGATGGCATTAAAAGACGGAAAACCAAAATACGCATCGGCATTTGGTTTAGGAAACACCCATCAGAGCTGGCGTGATACAGTAACAACCGGTGGCGTTATTTTTGATGTCGATAGCCATGAAGTAGTCGCCGCTAATTTACCCATGCCGCACTCACCAAAAATTTACAATAACGAATTGTATGTGTTGTTATCAGCAACCGGTGAGTTAGCAAAAATAAACATTAGCACAGGTAAGTACGATGTAGTAACGCGAATCGAAGGATTTGTAAGAGGCATGAGTTTACACAAGGAGTATTTATTTATTGGTACTTCTAAGTTGCGTAAAAACTCTTCCACCTTTGCGAAGTTAGCCTTCGCCGAAAAAGCCAATAAATGTACCATTACCGCCGTGCATTTACCGAGTGGAAGTATTGCAGGATCGCTGACTTATACGAATTCAGTAGATGAGATTTACGATATACATGTGATTCCCGGAAAAATACGACCAAACATTTTGAATACGCTCACCAATGATTACAAAGGAGCTTTGAGTATACCGGGCGCCACCTATTGGGCAGCGATAAATAATCAGAACGAATAATTAATAATATAAAACAAAACAAGTATGAAACACAGTTACACAACTCACAAACGTAAGTTGCGTCAGTTAAAATCGCTGAGCAAGCGGATTAAACAAATGCAATCAAGCGTTTCTGTTTCTGCGGAATTAGAAAATTTAATTTCCCGCGTGAAACGATTGGTGAACGAACTGCGCAACGTATTTGCAGTATGGCAACTAAAAAAAGTATTAGGAGCTGCTGCATTATTTGCGGGAATTACGTTTACCAACACTGCAAAGGCACAAAACTTTGCAGCCGTACAACAAAACACATTTGGCTTAACCGCTGTTAACTACAATTCAAGTCCGGCTTTTGTGGATTTGGATAACGATGGCGACTTAGACTTAATGGTAGGTGGATATTATGGTGATTGGAATTATTTCCAAAATACCGGAACTGCATCTGCACCTGCCTTTGGCGCGGCACAAAGCAATCCTTTCGGATTAACGGCAACGTATTATTTTGCAACTCCGTCATTCGTTGATTTGGATAATGATGGCGATAAAGACATGATCTCTTCTGAAATTTATGGTAATTTTCAGTATTTCATGAATACAGGAACGGCATCCGCTCCTGCATTTGCGGCACCAACACAAAACCCATTCGGATTAGCAGCAGTCAATCTTTTCGGAATGCCTTCATTTGGTGATTTAGATAATGACGGGGATAAGGATTTATTAGTTGGAGAAGTTGGTGGAAATATTAAATATTTTCAGAATACAGGTTCAGTAACTGCCCCTGCATTTGGTACCGCGCAAAGCAATCCGTTTGGATTAACAGCTTTAGGAACTGCTACCAATTCAGTAGCTGCACCAACCTTTATTGATATGGATGGTGATGGTGATTTAGATGTTATGGCTACAGATGCGAATGGCGATTTTTATTATTTCGCTAACACCGGAACCGCTTCGGCGCCTGCATTCGCTGCTCCTGTAATGAATCCGTTTAGCTTAACCGCTGTAAATGGTTACGCCATGATGAGTTTTGCGGATATTGATAACGATGGCGATAAAGATTTGATGTGTGGCGATTACGATGGTAATTTAAATTACTTCGAACGTTTAAACGCAACCGGTATCAAGAGTCAGGAGATGACAGAAGCCACATCATTGCATGTGTTTCCAAATCCCGCGGTGGAATCATTTACCATTAGCGGACCATGGAGCGAATTCATTACATCCGTTGAAATTATGGATGTAACAGGTAAAGTTTGCGCTCAGTACAAAGAAAATTCAAAACAAATTTCTGTGAAGGACTTAGCACAAGGCGTTTACACGGTTAAAATTACCCATGAGAACGGAAGCTTTGAAGTGAAAAAACTTCAGAAAAACTAGAATTTAGTTTTTCCTCTTAAAAAGGCTCTCATCACGAGGGCCTTTTTTATTGAACAAACTTTCGATTTGTTTGTTTTTATGGTGTATGGATACACATTGTTATTACAGCGATCTGCCATCACCATGGGCCTATGAAAAAATAAAACCACAAGCGGTTTTATCAGAGGCGGATATTAATCGCATTATTGAAATGGCTTGGGAAGACCGCACGCCGTTTGAAGCCATTAAAATTCAGTTTGATTTAAATGAGAGTGATGTGCGCGGCCTCATGAAGAAAAAATTAAAGTTCAGTAGTTATGTCTTGTGGCGCAAACGAGTGGAAGCCTGTTCTACCAAACATTTGCGAACAAGGCAAACAGGCATCTCTCGGTTTAAAAGTAAATTACAACGCAGTATTTCTAACAATAAAATCACTAAACGCTAATGGAAAAACATATTTCACTTCAAGACATCTTAAATTACGAGCAACGCTATCGCACCACATTTATTAACTCACTGGGCGGTTTTAAAAGTACGGCGCTCATTGGTAGCATGGGTGGCGACGGTTATACCAACCTGGCCATATTTAATTCATTTTTTCATGTGGGAGCAAACCCGCCTTATTTTGGATTTGTCGTTCGTCCCGATTCGGTGGATCGTCACACCTTGATTAATATCATGGACTGCAAAGAATTTACCGTAAATCATGTAGCAGAAAGTTTTTATACCAAAGCGCATCAAACATCGGCGCGTTACGAAAAAGAAATATCGGAATTCGATGCGGTAGGATTAACAGAGGAATTTCTAAATGGAAACTATGTTCCCTATGTAAAAGAAAGTCGCGTTAAAATTTACGCTACATTTTCCCAGCGCATTGATGTAAGTGTCAACAACACCATTATCATCATTGCAAAAATCAAGGAAGTTGTTTTGCCGCAAGATTGTATAGCTGAAGACGGATATATTGATTTAAATAAAGCGGGCAGTGTTACAACAGCCGGACTCGACAGTTATTTTGTAAGCAAGCCACTGGAGCGTTTGCCTTACGCCAAGCCGCAACAATTTCAAAAAGTAGCTTAATTAAAAAAGCCGGAGCGCAACATCTCCGGCTTAAATTTTCCCGTATCCCGGCAGTGCTTCAGCTTAGCCGTCGGTTAGTGGTTATAAGTATTAATTCAAAAGTAGAGCGCGTTTATTAAGCCAATGTTATCGCAATGTGCTCAAATAATTTTGTGAGCTGCAATTATCAACAAAAAAATGTCTTTTCAACACGCAAGTAAAATATTAACTTTATTCACCATAAATAAATGATATGCAAAGTCTGGTTAAAACAATCATTATACTTTTATTTACAGTTATTGTTATTCCTGTAGTCAGTTTTTATTTTGACGAACCGCTAAACGATTTGCAAAAGCAAACACTCACCCAATTAGCTTTTATGGCATTAGCTGCGGCATTACTTTGTTTTACGGTAAGCACAGCCACCGGCAACTGCAGTCAGGTCGATAAATTGTGGAGTGTACTTCCCATCATTTATGTTTGGTACATGGCCTACAAAGGTAATTTTGATGCCCGCTTAAATTTAATGGCGATTCTTGCGACTATTTGGGGCGCGCGCTTGACGTATAATTTTAGCAGACGCGGCGCTTACAGTTGGAAATTTTGGAGTGGAGAAGAAGATTATCGTTGGGCAGTGTTGCGTGAAAATCCTGCCTTAAAAGGAAAAGTAAAATGGACCTTATTCAATTTGTTTTTTATTTCCTTGTATCAGAACGCGCTCATTTTAGCATTTACTTTACCGATGCTTATTTTATTTAAATCGCCCGGCACAGCGATTTCAATTGGAGAGATAGTGTTAGCGATATTGTTTTTATTATTTGTGGTGATGGAAACCGTAGCCGATCAACAACAATGGAATTATCAGAATAAAAAACACGCGGTACTTAAAGAAGGAAAGAAACTAGAAGGCGAATATGCACTTGGTTTTGTGCACACAGGATTATGGGCTAAAATAAGACATCCGAATTATGCCGCCGAGCAAAGTATTTGGATAGTGTTTTATTTGTTTGGTGTTTTAGCTTCCGGCCAAATCATTAATTGGAGTATGGCCGGCTGTTTATTATTATTAATTTTATTTCAAGGCAGTTCTGATTTTTCGGAAGGTATTTCAGCTACTAAATACCCGGCGTATAAAGATTATCAGAAAAGAGTCGGACGGTTTTTTCCCCGATTCCGCTAAACTATCTCTATTTTATAATTCTAAACCGAATGAAGCTATGATGATATGCTTAGTCATATCACAATAGTCGTTGAACATTTGCTTACTATTTCGGTGCCATTAAAGTAAACCGTTTTTGTGCCGTTTTCTATTTTATCGGAAGAACAACCATAAACAAGTAGTATGATACTTAATAGAGTCAGTTTAGCTTGCATGAAATAAATATAGTAAAATAATAAATACAAATATTTCTATGAAAAAATCAAGATAAGAAACATTTAATTATATCAAATTTTATATATTTGAATCAAATCGAGTTTACTTTTTTCTGAGAAATATTTTTATAATTATTTGCTTTGGTTTGGGGGTTTTAAGATCTCAAACGACCCCGTTTTATGTGAAGGCACAAATGCTCAATGGAACCTTTAAAGTATATCATCCCAAACCTTTTGAGTTAAATAGTGAAGCCGCTACAGAAGTAGTAAATTTATTTGTGGATGAATTAGATCGCTCGGGCTTTATACTTACTGAGTACGACAGAAACGCAATTAAGCGCAATGGCTCGGGTTTGTTTGAACAAATAGAGTCGAAAAACGACGAGTATATAACCAACGCTCATGCTATTTTTAAACGGGCATTAAATTCATACGATTCAATACTTACTATTATCAATTTAAAAGGACTTTTGTTTAGTGATAAAGACAGCATAAGTTTTTTGCCTTATACATCTAAGCCGTTTTATTCTCCCGACATAAAAAAACATATGGCCAGGATAGAACGTTATATTAAAAGTGTAAGTTTAGACAGAGTATTAAACACAGTTGATTATGATAAGTTAAATGAAGAGCAATTTTATGCAAAAGCACGTGAATTCTCAAAACCGATAATTAAAAACATAAAGAGAAATGTTCAGGAATTATTAAATAACTCATATCAATATACAGAATCCTGTTTACTCAATGCTTTAGCCCATCGCTATGATCCGCATTCTAATTTTTTTACAGATGAACAGAAGCAGGAGTTCAGCAAACATCTTGCAGTTGAAGTAGAATCGTTTGGGTTTTATTTTAATGAAAATGATAAAGCGGTAGCGGAAATAGGTTACATCGAACCGGGTGGCGCCGCCTGGATGAGCAATGAAGTTCATGAGGGCGATTTGTTTATTTCAATGCAATTAGGGAATGTGATCTATACTAACGAAGATTTTAGCGCAGATGAATTACAAAAAAAGATGGAGTCTTCCGATGAAAAGACTATGACGCTTACGTTACGAAAAAAAAATGGCTTGCAGAAAACAGTAAAATTGGTAAAGCATAAAGCAGCCTCCGACGAGAATTCCGTAAAAGGGTACATATTAAGAGGAAATGGTGCAGTGGTAGCTTATATGGCTTTACCGAGTTTTTATACCGATATGCAAAACCAAACTTTACCGGGTTGTGCAAACGATGTGGCTAAAGAATTGTTAAAGCTTGAGGGGGATTCTGTTCAAGGCCTAATTTTAGA
Organism: Bacteroidota bacterium; assembly: GCA_017303905.1. Lineage (NCBI taxonomy): Bacteria > Pseudomonadati > Bacteroidota > Bacteroidota bacterium. The sequence continues at coordinate 282,036 of JAFLBH010000001.1, read as the reverse complement.
TTTACGCAATAATGGTGGCGGGTCAATGCTAGAGGCAATTAATCTGGCAGGAATATTTATTGATGAAGGGCCATTATTTATTTACAAGGAAAAAAATAAAAAGCCCGCACTAATAAAGGATATTAACAGAGGTTCCATTTTTAAAAAGCCACTCGTCGTATTAATAAACGAAGCAAGCGCATCCGCCTCGGAATTATTCAGTAATATAGTACAAGATTATAATTTGGGAATAGTAGTTGGACAAACATCCTATGGAAAAGGTACAGCGCAACAAGTTATCCCCTTAGACACTATGCTTTTGATAAACAGAAATTTCAACCGGTTAAAAACAGATTACATTAAAATTACGAATGGAAAATTTTATCGCTTAAATGGGAGCACACATCAAGGAAAAGGTGTAGTGCCACATGTTCAGTTGCCTGCTACACCGGGATATTCCCTTATAAAGGAATGTAAAGAAGAGTTTTATTTAACGCCCGATTCCATTGTTAAGAAGGTAGTTTATACACCGCATCCGGCTTTAGGCATCGCGCAAATTACGCAAGCATCACAAACGCGAGTTAATTCTTCGCCCGACTTTAAAAAGTTCACACTTTATTCAGACAGCGTGAACACCTACATTGGTAAAATGCATAGAATAGCGTTAAGCAGAACGGGCTATTTAAAGAATAAAATTCACAGCGACCGGTTATTTACGGGGCTTGAACAAGCTTTAAAGGGAAAGAACAATGTTATATCATGCTTTAATAATTCTTTTGATAAAAAGTTATATGAAGTAAACCAAACAGTCAAAGATTTTAATACACGCGTTATCGAGGCAATTAGTCAAGACATGTTTATAAACGAATCATATTTAATAATAAACGATTTAATAAATCAACAACCTAAATAAAATGAAAACCCTAGTAAGAAACACCTTGTTTAGTGCGGCAATGTTATTTTTAGTTGGCACTAAAGCACAAACCGCAGTTCAGTATATGGATCAGATAGGAAAGGAGTTCAATAAAATATCTGAAGAAACATGGGATTATACCAGAGCTATTGCGCATAACAAAAAAGGAAAACAAATTGAGAACAGAAGAAGAGATATGTTGAATGCCAATCGCCAGGCGCTTAACAAAATTAAGAATATGGCTCCATTTAATGGCGACGGAGCCTATCGCGATTCAACTGCACGCTATCTTGAATTAAGTTACGCGGTATTAAATAACGACTATTCAAAGATTGTAGATATGGAGGAAATAGCCGAACAATCTTATGATGCCATGGAAGCTTATATGATGGCACAGGAAAAAGCAAACGAAAAACTTGAAGCTGCTTTTGAAGTAGCCTCTAATTCGCAAAAAGCATTTGCGGCAAAGAATAACATCATATTGCATGATGTAGATTCCAAAACAGAGCAAAAACTGGAAAAGGCCAGCGAAGTGTTTAAGTATTACAATAAAGTATACTTACTCTTCTTTAAACCTTTTAAGCAAGAAGCCTACTTAATAGACGCTCAAAATAAAGGGGATATTAATGCGGTGAAACAAAATCAAGAAGCGCTTTCAAAATTAGCAAAGGAAGCCAAGGAAAAAATAAAGCAGGTGGAAGCATATAATAACAACACAACATTAAAATCGGCCTGTACCGAGATGATGAATTTTTACATCTATGAAGCTGATGAAAAAATACCTGCATTGGTTGATTTTTTCTTAAAGAAAGAAAAGTTTGACAAGCTGAAAACGGCCATAGATAAAAAAGGTCAGAATGCTTCTAAGCAGGAAATAGATGAGTTTAATGCCGCTGTAAACGATTACAACAAAGCAAGCAACGCGTTTAATAACATCAATAACGAATTAAATAGCAAAAGAAGCAACGCGTTAAATAATTGGAATAGCGCGGTCTCTAAATACCTTGACAGAAACGTATCAAAGAAAAAATAAATGATGATCCGTTTACGTTTAATAGCCCCGCTTACGGGGCTTATTTATTTCTTCGCCAAATTATAATTCAAACCAATTTGTGCCGAGACATTACTCTTTATGTAAGGATTGCCTAACATCCATCCGTCTGTTTTACCAACACCCGAAACATAAGCTGAAAAGCCGGAGCTTAAGTAGTAGTTTATTTTTAATCCTAAAGAGCCGCCCACTAATTTATTATTTCCGTAAAAGGTACTTGGCTGTTCCCAAACATTCAATGTAATGTCGCTTTCAAGTTTTGGCGTGATTTTAAAATTGTATAATCCCAAACCAATCCCATAACCGCGATTGTTGCGATTCGTGTATTGGTGCAGATTCACTAACACATCAAATTGCTTGTATTGAAGCGGAACAAATAAAGCAATGTCGTTTCCAAAATGAGTAGGCGCATATTGTGTAAAAAGATTAAATGCAAAATTGCTGTTCACACGAATACGGTTAACAAAGAACAAGGAAGGGTTTATAAAATTAAGTAGAGAAAGATTTTTCTGCTCCTTCAGGTAAGCTTGGGCCTCGGGACTTAAGTCGGAGAAACCTACGCGACGGTTTACACCTTCTCCATTCGGAAAAGAATCGCGGACAATGTATGCTTGTTGCGGATTGAACATATCATAGACCCAGGCAGTAAGATCCGCACCCGCGAAATCACGTTCGTGCGATAATTTGTTTTCGTGCGGTGGCGCCAACTTTTTTACCGAATCGGTCAATGCGCCGGTAGAGAAGCGAAAGTAATTGAATACATAATAGGCATTATACAACATCAAAGAATTTTTACTTAAGGTGCGCGACTTGTAGAATTGTTGTAAAGTTATTTTTTCATTGAGCGCCACTTCATATTGTACTCCCGAAACGTAAGAGTAGAGTAATTCATTAACATCGTTTCGTTTTAATTGACTGAGGGTTGAATCGGAAACACCATATACCGTACCATCCCAGCGGTGCAAAATCCAGTTACCATTTTTCGAATCGATTTTATTGACGCCGAGTACAGCGCGATGAAACTCTTCATGTCCCCAAACCCCGAGTGGAATGGGTAATTCGCTCCCATAAAAAGAAAAAGCTAATCCAAGCCCAAACTTAAAAGCAGCATTTGAAAATTTTCGCAGCTTAGTATTGGGTTTAGTTTTAGGGACAAAAATTTTGTCGCCTAGTTTGTCGATACCCCAATAGGAAATATCATAAAGATCGTAGGAAAATTTCAAAGCCTGATCCATGGATGGGGCTTTGTAAGGAAGACTGGTGTTTTGTGGAAAATCGAAGAGCGGAACATCCAGGCGTAAGCGGTAGTGAGCAGTATCTTGTGCAGTTAAAGAAATTGCAAATAGAAAGAAGAACGAGTGAAGTAACTTTTTAATCATAGAACTTGTTTTAAAGAGAACATAAAAATGGGAGTGCAAAAATCATATTAATATGACGATGACACGCCCAAAATGTTACAAGCGGATTCTAAATAATACTTAACTTGCTTACTAGCAGTTGATAATCTTTTGCCGCTAAGCGCCGAACGTTAGATGAAAGGTTGAGCTGTTGTTGTAATTAGGTAGTCGCGAAACACAGAATGAGATTTTTTTGAAATTAGTTTTTTATAACAATAAAGGCATTCAGCGAAGTGGCAATAAGCAGCCACAGAAAGTAGGGCAGGAGGAGTAAAGATTTTAATTTTAAAGCCGGCCAATAGGAGTAGAGGAAATACGCGATTAAAAGAGTTAAGGCAACAATTAATACCAAAGCGAATTTGGTTTGATGCCAAGAAAAGAACACTGGATTCCAGCTCACGTTTAATAACCATTGCAAGGAATAGAGAATAAGAAGAAACATGTTTTCATTTTCAAGCTTTGGCCACAAGAGCGCCATGTAAAACGAAAAGCAAATCATGATGCTGGTCCAGGCGAAGCCAAACACCCAGCCCGGGGGTGTCCACGGTGCTTTGTTGAGATTGGCGTACCATTCTGATGTTACACCACTACCGGTAGCCAAACCACCCAGGGCCAAGGCTGCGAAGTTGAGGACTAAAAAGAGGATGAGTTTTGACATTACAGAGTTAAAATATAAGTTATACTGTAAACATGATTTGACATGACACGAAGGCCTTTCAATTAAAATTATTATTGAATTATCTTCTTTAATTCCTTATTAGAAATTTTAAATTCTAGTATTTTATCATCAATATATTCTTCAAGAGACAATAAGAATATTTTATAAAAATCTCCTTTATTCGAGAAAATTTCCTTGAAACTTACTTGTTCATATTTTCCAGAATAAAGCTCAAAATGATTTAAGAATGATTTATCGTTTATATTTAATATACTAGGAAAATATTTTTTTGATTCATCATCAGGAATTTGATTAAAAATACTTCCGAAATAATCAGTTATGAATGCCTTCTTTAAGACTTCTTGAAGAATGGCCTTTGCGTTTTGTAAATCTTCATATAGATTAAGGTCTTCGAATGAAATATTTAAATCATTCAGTGCGTTACTAATGTTATTAAGAAGAGCATTTATTATAGATAATGGAATATTTGTCTGCTTTTTGTCTATATCATTTACAATTTGAACTACATCATTGAAATTTTGAAATAAGTATTTCGAAATTATTAAGTTTGTCTTAAATATTTTTAGCTCGTCTTCATGCCAGTATTTTTCTTTACCTTTTAAATAACTTAAAACAGGCGAATCAAACTTATTCGTTTGAAATAGTTCGTTTATAGATTTGTGTAGATCAACTTTAAAGTGATCATAATTGTCTTGTTGTTCTATGGTATTTGCTGAATACTTATATTCAACACACATATAATCTCTTAAATCAGAAGGTATCGATGTAATATCTTGGGTTATAATAATTGTCCCCCTTTTTAAAGTATGACGAACACCCAACTCATACATTACGTTTGGATTAAGTCCTGTAAGATCGGCAATGACTAAATCTGATTCATTTAAATTACGTGTAATTCCTGATATTATGGAGCCGATTTTTGAATTGTACCTAGATATTTCGTTAAATACTTTACGATTCTTTAGTTTGAAATCGGAGACGGCTTTGTATATCATGTTTTCATAAATATAAGTCAAAGTCTTTTCATCCAAATCAAGGTTAGTCGCTTTCACCTTAGTGAATGGCATTATAATAAAACACGTCTTTTTCTCCATAATATATTATTCATCATCCTGCATAGCATCCCAAAAATCGCTATCCAGCTTTTTAATTTTAATTACTTGTTCTACTTGCATTCCAAGCTCAAATTCATAAATGTATTCTGCTAGCTGCTCTCCATCTATTAAGACAATAGTTGTAGCTCCATTTAATGAATTAACATAATCAATGGCTGTTTTTTTAAAGCTCGAGGTAGTTATAAATACACCTTTATTTGATTGAGCCACAGCTAAGGCTCCAACAAACTTTTGTATTTCTTCTCTGCCAATTGAGTTATCTAGGGCATATCGCTTAGATTGAATGTAAATTCGACCTAAGCCAAGAATATCTTCTTTAATAATGCCATCTATTCCTTTATCATTGGTTGCTTTTGTAACAGTGCCGGAATCCTTTATTTCTCCTCCGTAACCCATTCGTTGTAATAACGAAACTACCAGCTTTTCAAAATCCCCAGGAGTTTTACTCAAAATAGTTTCTAATATTTCGTCTTTGGTTGTCTTCTTTATGTTTGCATAAGACTGGTATAATTTTTCCTGAGGGGTTGCCTTTTCGGATTTTGATGTAATTTCAGTAGTGATAGAATCTGAAGTAGTTGATTCCGAATTCGATTTAAGAGAATCTCTTGCTGCTGCTGCCACATCGACGTATTCCTCTATCTTTTCTGGTGTTTTAAGCATCTCAATTCCTTTCGGCGTAATTTCATACACGCCTCGTTTAGGTTTTGAAATTAAGTCAGTAAACCCAAGATAAGTTATAGCCCATGAAATCCTATCCCTAAATATTGGACCGTTACCGGACTCATACATTTGACTAACCTCTTCGGGGTTCAATCTAAAATACTCACTTAATGGGATAACCATTTCTTTAGTTGTAGAAACCCCATTCTTTTTTAAGAATTCGAGTACAGGAACTCTTAACTCGTTGTGTTTTGGTATAGGCATAAAATATCGTTCTCAGTGATTATTTATTTTGATTTTTTATTATTCTACATTTATCAAATTCCTCTCAGAAAGAAGGTTTGTCTCTACGTCAAAGTTTTGGTAGAAAACCGGAATACTCATGATGGAATTAAGATGTTTCAAATATTCTATAGCTTTTTTAGTGTTTGAAACTGGTTGTGTAATAATTACAAATTCTTGAGCTTTTCTTTTATTTGGCCAACATGAGTACTCAAGCAATTGACCAATTGCTTCTCGAATCGAAGTTCTAACATTATTATATGTTTTAATTTCATAAAAAATAACTCTATTTTGAGTTTCTACAACAATATCTATCCTATTTGAACCATATCCGGCATTCTTTTCACGCCAAACTTTATTTTTTCCATAAATTGATTTAAGGTGTTTCGTCAATTGCTTACTAATTGCCTCGTGTAGATATGTAATTTGAATTGCTTTGGGTTCCCTTTTATAAGTCTTCTTTTTTACTTTCTTATAATCTTCTGAGTCATCATCAACATTAGAATCTTCTAATGAAAAATCATCTACTTCATAATTTTCGATATCAAATGATTCATCATAACGACCAAAAACATATCGAGATTGCTTATATATAGGGTGACTACCTGGTAATTCAAGATAGGGCTCGTAATCCTTGAGGTCTTGACTTTTAAAACGAATATTAAAAATATCTAAACCTTTGTATCCTGAGAATCCTTTATGATTTTTATTGACTCTTGGAATTTGATCTTCCATTTCCTTTAGCCATCCCCGTTTCTTATATTCCAGTTTAACTTCTTCTGCTTGTTCTTTAGTTAATACCTCGATCCTTTCTATGTTTCCCACGAAGTATCGTTTCTTTGTTACTCCGTCAATTGTATAGAGCCACACTTTATATTGATTACCTATAAATGCATTCTGTTGCTTTCTAATTGGCTCTAAAAAGCCGTAATGATATCCTTTGTATTTCTTATTCAAGTCAAACAACCACTCTTCATGACCATAACCGTATTTGAATTCATGCGATTTTTTATCTGTTGATTTGCCGTCTTGACCTGAAGGAAAAAGCCAGCCATTACTATTCCAAGCAAGGCGAGCTATCCTATGTTCTAACGATAAATTTTGAAGTATTACGGAAATTTCATTGAATAAAGGAATGTGTTTTCTAATAAAATTGTTGGAAAAATCTATCAGGCTTTCCCAATTATAATTACTTAGATCTGTCGCAGGAATTTTTGTCCAGTAAGGCCCCCCGAGGTTTCGATCGACCTTTGAATTAAGATACTTTTTTTGCGCAGAGTTTAAAAATTCAGAGCTCTCTCTCTGGAAATCTATTTTAATGATTAAAGCATCATGCTTGCCATCAACACCAACCGTAAAATAAAGTTCAGGATGAAATGATCCTGTTGGGAAAATTTTATACCAAGTATAGTGCTTAAATTTAAATTTCCCCGGTCCGGCACCTTCTTTCCAATTAGCTCTACCCTTAAAAGAATAACCTGAATTATTTTCGCAAATTTGCCTTGCCCAATAATAGCTTGGCTCCCAAACCTCGTCCATAATACTCTTTACTGCTTGCTTTTGAAGGGCATTTTTCTTATTATAGATAACACTTCCCCATCTATTTAGGAGTGCAATATTATCTGCTGTGAAAAATTCAGGAGTCATTAGGAAATTATATTTTATTCTGAACGATTAAAAAAAGCAGAATTCATTTCGAATTATTTCTTTGTTCTTAATTTAGAATAAGCCTGTGATGCTAACCATGCAGTTACTAGTTTTTGAAATTGCGCATCATTCATATAACGTTCAAAAATATCTTCGTTCTGATCAATACGTTCAATAAATAGTTTCTCTAACAGATTTTTAAACACCAATTCAAATTTGTCTTCTGGATTTACTTCCGCTGCTTTCATCAAACTTTCATCAAGAATTGCAGTTTCTACAATTTGATCGAAGAAATATTGATCCGCTTGATTAAAATCTGTTCCAAAGCGCTCATTAACGATATCTACTAATTTGGAAAGCGGAACTTCCGGCTCTCTTACTGAGCCAGTGCCTACATCTGTGGGCCCATCTAGTTTATATGGCGTCCCTTCTTTAAGTGAGATAGACCCCTCGCTGATTTTCTGAAGTCTATAGTATTCTAACCGTATTGTATCGTCAAATGTATAATTGGGGGCCGATTTTCTATGAGGTAATTTGGCGGACAAGTGGCGATAATAGACGAAGTGTTTTTCTAAATCACTATCTTGATATGGTATGATCTGACTAAGAAAACTATATAGATTTTTGAATGAGCCGATTTTACCTCTGATTAATTCTGCCTCTTCTTCTTTTGAGTTCAATAATGTCGAAAAACGGGAAACTGCCGGATCTAATGCAGCATTTAATGCCTCATGATCCGCTGCACTTTGTTTTTGCTTCGGTTTAAAGTAGATGGAACAGAACCGTTCAATATCTTCCTTCATGTAGATATTACATTGGTCGAGTTCAATTTGAATTTGATACAAGTGAGCCTGGTCAACTTCTTCTCCAATTTCAGCGCCTTCGTAATAGGTTTTAAAGGATTGGCGTATTTCCTCTCTGTCATTCACAAAATCCAAAACAAAAGTATCTTCCTTCAGAGGATGGATACGGTTCAGTCGTGATAGTGTTTGTACAGCTTGAATTCCAGAAAGGCGCTTATCTACATACATAGTATGAAGCAATGGTTGATCAAATCCCGTTTGATATTTTTCTGCCACTAACAACACATTGTAGTCAGGTGAAGCAAATTTTTCAGGTAATTCACGTTCCTTAATTCCATTGTTCATGCCTTCTTCAGTATAAGTTTTATCTTTCACTTTATCGTCTGTCACAATTCCTGAAAATGCAACAAGTGATTTTATCGGATAACCTTTGCTTTTAATGTAAGCATCAAAACTCTCCTTGTATCTTACCGCTTCGAGGCGTGAGCCAGTAACGACCATGGCTTTAGCATGGCCACCAATTTTATGACGACTAACCGCATAGAAATGCTCAACCATTACCTCTGTTTTTTGCGTGATGTTATGTGGGTGTAATTTCAAAAATCTGGCAAGAGCCTTGGCAGCTTTTTTACGCTCTACCTGCGGATCTTCTTCACTTGATTTTATCAATTTGTAATAAGTAGCATACGTAGTGTAATTCTTCAATACATCCATGATAAAACCCTCCTCTATGGCTTGACGCATGGTGTATTTATGAAAAGGTTTACCTTTATCGCCGAAAACCGCCAAAGTTTTGTGCTTTGGTGTCGCAGTGAAAGCAAAAAAACTAAGGTTGTCTTGTTTTCCCCGTTTAGCCATACTGCGATACAATTCCTCCAAGTGTTCCAAGCCTTCTTCTTGCGCTTTCCTTTTAGCTTCTTCAACCAGTTCATTTCCACCCAAAACCTCTTTCAGATCTGCTGATGTTTCACCGCTTTGCGAGCTATGGGCTTCATCTACTAAAACAGCAAACCGTTTGGTTTGCAAAACACCACTACCTTTTTGCCCACGCTCTTCTGCCAACTTCAGTAATTGGTTTGAGACAAAAGGAAATTTTTGTAGAGTGGTAATAATGATAGGAACAGAATTTTCCAACGCCTCTGCCAACTGCTTTGAATTTTCATCAATTTTTTGGACAACACCTTGCTTATGTTCAAATTGGTAAATTGTATCCTGCAACTGTTTATCAAGGACGACGCGGTCGGTAATTACAATTACAGAATTAAAAACCTTTCTGTTATCAGAATGATGAAGAGAGGCAAGTCGATGTGCGAGCCATGCAATAGTATTACTCTTTCCGCTTCCAGCCGAATGCTCAATTAAATAATTATTTCCAACACCATCTTGTCCGGCAGCACGAATTAAATTACGAACAGCTTGTAATTGATGAAAACGTGGAAAGACCATTGTCTCTTTTTTAATCTTGCGACCTTCATCAGTCAATTTTTCCTCAACCTGTAGGTGTATAAATCTGGCTAGAATATCAAATAGGCTGTCACGTTGTAAAACTTCATCCCACAAATAAGCTGTTCTATAAGTACGTCCCTCTTTGTCGGGCGGATTTCCTGCCCCACCTTCATTTCCTTTATTAAAAGGTAGAAAGTAAGTTGCTGGACCGGCTAAACGAGTTGTCATGTATACTTGTTCTGTATCTACCGCAAAATGAACCAGTGTTCTGCGTTTGAATTCAAAGATTATTTCACGAGGATCGCGGTCATTTTTATATTGAACTTTAGCGTGCTCAACATTTTGACCTGTCAATGGGTTTTTGAGCTCTAAGGTGATGACTGGTATTCCATTGACACTTAAAGTAACATCCAATGAATTATTGTTTCGTGTGGAATATTGCAGCTGCCTTGTTAATCCCAAAATATTTTTTGTGTAATTGGTTTCAAGCTCCGGGTTCATTGTATGGGATGCTTTGAAAAAGGCCACCTGCAATTGCTTACCATAGCATTTAAAACCATGTCGTAACGTGGTAAGTGAGCCATAAGTATCTAGCCATTTGCATAAATCACTTAATACTTGTTCTTCAGTGTTGGCGCCTAAAAGAGTCTCCAACTTTTGCCACTCAATGGATTGGGTGGCACGAATAAAGTCTAAAACAGTTTTCGGGAAAATGGCCCGTTCTTTATCGAAACCTGCTTTGTTTATGGTTTGATAGCCACTTTCCAATAAACAATTTTCAATCACTGTTTCGAAGGAGATTTCTTTTAGGATTTTGTTGCTCATTTTCTCTTTTGTTTTCTTATGCTTTTAGACGCAAACTTCTTTTGCTTCGAATTTTTATCAAGCAACTCGATATAATGACCTAAAGCATGTTTTATTGTTACACAGTACTCAACGAAGCTGCCATCATTCTTCCTTTTTTCAACTTCGCTTTTAATTCTAGTGGCTTCACCTTTACTTATAGGTGAATTTAAATTTTCGCCATACAAGAACTCGTCTATTGCCCTTCTTCGATCCTCGGTGAGCTCTTTATTGTCCAGCTTCAAAACTTCAATGGTTTTCTTTGCGCGCAGGTTATTCGCCACACAACCGATTTCGCCTTTGATATTGAAAGTAAAAACAGATTCACAATTGCTTAATAGTGGTGAAATAAAATCTCTGCCATTATCATCCCACCAAGATCCTTTTTCCTGAGCACCATATCTACAACTTGCTTTCATGCCTTCTTTAGGGTAACATGCAATTAGGTTAACATAGTCCAAATCTAATCCCTTCTGTTCGGCCCGACAAACAACCTCGGGCTTTATATGCTCTATATGTGAGGTTGTTCTACTAATTCTTTTCATGGTATATCCGCACAAAGATCCTTGTTCACTCAATAATGTATCGTGAAGAATTCCTTTTTCAGGATTCTGAAGCGAATGATAATGTTCGTTTTCCTGACCTTTCATGTTTTTTACCCAATCAGAATATTGTTTGGGAGAGCCAGCCTTTAATATTCTTTTCACTTTTCTCCTTTCAGTATTTCTAGTTTTGAAATGCGAGCTTCAAGTGTCGCCCATTCGGCTAAATCTAAGGACCCTTTCTCTTTAAAATTCTTTATTGCCAATTTTGCCTTAATTAGCTCACCTGTATTAATTAACTCTTCAACCGACTTAATTGCTTTTAAAGATTTTACCGGTCTGTCCTCGGAGTCCAAAAGATTTCTTAAAATCCAATTCGAATCCATTCCCAAAGACCGATCTGGTATAACGACCGCCCCACTTTCTATTAATTGAATTCCTTCTGGTTCAATCGAAGGAATAATTTGTGGAGAATGTGTAGTGGCTATAAACTGTATTTTTGGAAATGTGTTTGACAGATTTTCCACAATAGTCCTTTGCCATTTGGGATGTAGATGCAAATCAAGTTCATCTATAAGTACAATTCCATTTCCTTCTGATAACGGGTCTGAACTTGTTGGATTCGCCTGGGATATTCTCCGCGCAATATCAAAAACTAAAGCTATCATTCCCCTTTCGCCGTCAGATAATTGTCGCAACTTGAAGTTTTTGTTATTCTTGTCAATATAGAATTCAGTTTGGCGTCGATCAGAATGCACTCTAAGATTATTAAAGCCGGGCAAAAATAGCTCTATTGCTCTGTCTAAAGTTGAGACGTGTTTTTTTGTTTTGCTCTTTTCTTTAGATAATACTTTCTGTACTTTATACCAATCAGAAAAAATTCGTAAATTGAAAAATCTATCTGCACTAAAAGCTTCTGAATAAGCAGCGGCTAAGCCACCTGCAATGGCTGTTTTACTTGGAATTTCTCTAGTAATCAGAGAGCGCTTAGTTGAGAACAGTACCGCTATTGATTCATTTCCTAATTGACTGAGCTTCTTTGAACGTAATTTGAACTGGGGTGTAAATACTACTTGATCATCAATAAAAATGTTCTCTACTTTTGCTTTAGTTCTTCTTTTCTTTTTTAACCCTTCCTCTTCTTCCGGCTTAATGGTTAGAATCCTTCGCTCTTTGTTTTTTTCAATCAATAAATTATAGTTAACACTCAAATATGTAAAATTACATGAAACCTGTAAACGTGTAGCTCCAAGACTAATGTCATCGTTTGAGAAACTTAGCCTTTTAACCTTTGCTTCTGAAATGTTAGAAAAAATAACCGATAAGCACACATTTAGAACGTCCAAAACGGAGGATTTACCAGCGCCGTTTACACCAACTAATAAGTTCATTCCTTCCTTAAAATTGAACTCAGCATATTCGTATGCTCTAAAGTTAGTGAGCGTAATTTTTTTAATTTGCATAATTTATTTTTGACCTGGTAATTTTTCTATAATCAACGATGATTTTCTTTCTTCTAGCAACTCTAGTGATTTTAACGTATGTTTATACATAGTATCAATTTGCAATATTTCCGTCTCCAAATTATCAACTATTTTCCTTTGTTCCGAAATGCTAGGCAAAACAACTTTGTTATCCAAAAATTCAGATAAGTCCAAATTTTGAATGCCAGTTGTTTGTTTAATTGATTTGGTTGTGATGCGGCTGGCCCATAAAGAATACAATAAGTACGCCCCATATTTAGGGTCAAGAATATTTAAGTTTGGCCTTAAAATTTCAAGGAAATTCGAACAAAGTGCAGGTTCGTCTAATGAAAACAAAACAACTCTACCTACAGGTTGATTTTCACCACCGCCTGATTTTTCTACTATGATGTCTCCTTCTTTCAGTTGTTTCTTTTCAATTTCTTCTGTTTTGAAACTTCTTCGGGTCAAGTCAGTTGTTTTGTGCGCAATTTTATCAGTTAAGAAATCAGCGGCTCTAATGCAAACATAAGAGTTGTTGATTTCGGGTTCTTCTCCCCAAGCGCCTCCAATTCTTTTTTCAAATAGATATTTTAATCTGATTATTTGCATATAACTATTTTTTAATTGTTGAATTTAAAAGCCTAAGAATTTCATTTTGTACAGTTTTTAGTTCCTCATCAATTACTTTTAATTCTTTTGGTTTTGGATAATTAAAGAAGTGATTATTAAAATTAATTTCAAAACCTACTTTGTCTTTACTTCTGTCCATCCAAGCATCGGACACATAAGGCAGCACTTCTGTTTTAAAGTAGGAATCAATATCCTGTTCTAAAGGAACATTTTCAAAATCTCTTAAAGCAGCATCTGCTTCAAATTCATTTTTCCCTATTCTTACTTCTATTGCTTTGGGGTCGGTATGCGTAAATACTTCACGGAATTGCTTCCATTCATTCGCTTTCCACTTGCTTTCATTGCTCTTGAGTATTTTGTCTATTTTTTTAGAAGCTTCGTTCCAGTCCAAAAGAGGTTTTCGTCCTAGTTCCTTATCAATCTGCTGAATATCATCTAGCAAATGTGGGAAAGCATCCAAGTAACGAGATTTGTCTTCCAATGTCATTTCGTAACGCAATCGAAGAGGACGTTCAACTGTAACCCGAGTATATCCAAAATCTGTATTGTTGAAAATTTTAGAATGCTTATTGTCTTGAAATTTACCATACAACCTAACAATGTCTCCAACTTGGTCAGGTTCACCTTCTTCTTTTTCGCCAATTTTCCTGCGCTTGTTTCCCAAGCTTCGTTTCATTTGGATATAATATTCACGTGCATCAATAAGTTGAATTTTTCCTGTTCGCCTTTTTTCTTTACGATTTGTCACAATCCAGATATAAGTACCGATACCTGTGTTATAAAACATTTGCTCTGGCAAAGCAATGATAGCTTCCAGCCAATCACTTTCTATGATCCATCGCCTGATATTACTTTCTCCGGAACCTGCACCACCACTAAACATCGGCGATCCACTGAACACCACAGCAAGACGTGACCCGAATTTCTTATTTTTTTCATCCACTGGCTCAAACTTACTGATCATGTGTTGCAAAAAAAGTAGGGCACCATCATTCACTCTCGGGAGCCCAGCTCCGAAACGTCCAGAGTATCCAAGCTTTTCGTGTTGTCTGGTGATTTCAGCTTGTTGTCTTTTCCAGTCCACTCCAAAGGGAGGATTAGCAATGAGGTAATCGAAATGATAACCTTCAAACTTATCATCAATTAAACTGTCTCCATATTGGATATTTTCGCCTGCACCATTGTGCGCTACTTCTTTGATGAGCATATCGGAAGCTGCAGTAGCAAAGGCGCGTTTGTTATAGTCCTGTCCGTATGCATATAAAATCGCATCTGGATGATGATCCTTTAAATATGCCTGCGCTTCGGCTAACATTCCGCCAGTTCCACAAGTAGGATCAAGCATTTTGCGAATTGTGCCGGGCTTTGAAAGCAAGTCATCATCATTTATGAAAAGCATGTTCACCATCACTTTAATTACTTCACGTGGTGTAAAGTGATCCCCAGCCGTTTCATTTGCAATTTCATTAAATTTTCGAATCAAATGTTCAAAAATTTGCCCCATCTCAATATTATCAACTCCTGTTCCATCTTTTCTTTTTGGGTGTAAATCAACATTGCTGAATTGAGAAACAACGAGGTATAGGATATTAGCTTCATTCATTTTCTCAATCTCCCTTTCAAAATCAAAATAGTCGAAGATGCGCTGAACGTTACTAGAAAACCCACGGATATAACTCACAAGATCACGTGCAATAGTTTCCGGGGCACCCTTCATTTTTTCAAATGACAGCTTTGAATGATTATGAAATTTCTGGCCTGAAACTTTATTGAGCATTGTATCCAATGCTTCGCCCTTCAATTTTCCCGCTTTGAGCTTTTCATATTTGGCTAATACTGCTGGCTTAGTAGTTTCTAATACGCAGTCAAATCGTCTGAGGACTGTTAATGGTAACATTACACGTTCGTACTGCGGAGGTCTATATGGTCCACGAAGTAATTCGGCAATTTGCCAGATGAGATTTGTATGATCTTGATGTTGTTTGGACATATAATATTATTGTTCTTTTTTCTTTAATTTAACTACTAAAAGTTCTCTTGGGTCTGATTTCAAAATTTTTCCAATCTCAAATAATACCTCGATACTCGGTTGTCTTCTGTTTTGCACATATGAATTCACCATATTATAACTCTTACCTAATTTTTCGGATAGCCAGGTTTGGGTTAAACCTTTTTCTTCCAAAATTTCTTTGATTCGGTTCATTTTGTTTAATAAAATCCTAAGGTAAAAAAAAATATATATTTATCTCATTTTGTGAGATAAATTTTAGGAAGATTTATTTTAATTGAAATTAGTAAGCTCGATTTCCCGTACCTACTTTAATAGCATTGAATTGTAGGCAATTCCAATTTCATTGACTTCAACCTCCTTTAGCTTTTGCTGAATAACAGTTCCCCCAAATCGTTTACGTGCATTTAAATAATACTTGCCTTTTGCCAGGTTAAAGGCCTTTACTATACCGCTATTATCGCTTGTTATTTTCTTAAACGCATTTGTCCCTAAAGTATCATCTAATTGTGCAACTAGTAGACTGTTATAAATATTCACAGAAATTCCGGGTAAAAATCCATTGGTTATACTATCCTTCAATGTAACCTTAAATCCGTTTTGCTTGTTAGCGTCAAATTTTAATATCAATGAAATATTGGTGCTATCTACAGAATGAAATGTGTTTTTAAATAATAAGTCATTTGATTTGTATTCGCTGTATACATAATAGTTGCGTTCATGCGCCGGATCTAAACTAAATATAAAGTAACCTTCAGCATCACTTTTTATAGATTGAATAAAATTGGGATTATTCTCAGGATCGTAAAACGACAAATAAACCGTGTTGTTAGCTAATGGAAGGTCTTTTATGTTTTGATTAACTGTATCCGTTAAAAATAAACGACCCCTTAAATAAATTTTATCATTAATTGTTTTTTTCTCGCAAGAAGCAAGTAAAATAATAGCTGCGTAAAATAAGATGAGTTTTTTCATATTAATTCAATTTTTTAATTACACCTAATCCTTTTAATAAACTAGTTGGATCAATATTTATTCCAATAAATGGCGCGCCATTGAAGTTTGGTTTTTGCGCTACAATTTTATTATTAGTAATGGTATAAAAATCGTTACGATACCAGTGAATACCCGCTGTTGCCTTTAAGCCCGGCCATAAGTCAAGGCCTAAACCTGTGTAAATGTTTTCAAGTGGCTTAGGTACTCCAACACCAATAAATATTGAAGTACGGCCAAGTAAATTAGTTATGCCGTGGCAAAACACAAAACCGTTATTCTGAAGAAGAAGTCCTTTCCCTAATTGAATGTGCATACCCGCAACAAATCTTACTGGCTGATAGGTATTTTTAATATCAATGGTTCCGTTATTTTCTGTAATTGTGGTTTGAATAAATTCACGGTCTTTTTTAATTAATCTCCAATCTGTATACGCTAAACCTGCACCAAGCTGAATTCTATAGGCTTTTCCTGTTCTGAATTTAAACTTCGCGATTTCTTTGGTTTCTTTTTCTCCAACATTTTTAATGCTAACATTCACCAATGCCGGCTTATCTAATGTTTTAACTTCTATTTTTTTAGTTTGATGGAGCGGCTCCGGTTTCGCATCGCTTTCATCAAATAATTTATGTGGTAATGAAGATTTTGAAAAGACGTCGCAAAGCATTCCTAAGTTAACAGACAAATTTCTAGTCGCTTTATAGACACTATCAAAGTAATTTTCAAAATTAGCAGCATATAGTTTCTTGAATTTCTTAGAGTAGGTTTCAGATAAATAATTAAAAGCTTTATTTTTTTCTTTTATATTGCTTTTCGTGATAAGATTAAAATACGTGGCAGTATCATGCTGGTGAAAGGTTTTGTTATAAACAAATTCAAGGTATAAATTAGATTCAATGAACTCATTCTCGAGTTTTTCTAAAACTTCAATCATATAATGCTTTTCCTCATCAATTATTGCATCTGACCTTAAATTCGAGTTTTTATTATTGGATAGAAGCCCACTAATCTCAAAAGTAGGCAGTAGATTTTCATTTTTATTAATAATTGTATTATTGTTTGGTAGTGGTAACGGAAAATTGAGGAGCCCACTGTTTTCAGCAAGGCTTAAGACAACAGCCCCTAAAGTAGCAGCATCCTCCGTAATAATTCCTAGATTTTCTTGAAATTTAGATTGATCAAGAATAGTTTTTAAAGAGGTATCAATCTTTATTTTCGAAGCTTTATGCACGTTCTGTATATAAATTGATTTATCGTTTTCTGTTATTTCTGGTCGCGTAAAATAATTGCCTAATACTTCATTCTCCTTATTAGCGAATAAATTTCTATTAGGTTTTTCTAAGCTTGCAAGATTTATTTTATTAAGTATAATGGTTTTAGGTAGTATTATACTTAACGGAGCGCTGTAAAATTTAGTTTCAGGGTCAACAGCTGGTTTATAAATATTTGAACCTTGATTTAATTGACTTAATATTTCTTTAAACTTAATAATATTTCCAGTCGTATCTTTAGCAATATACCAATCAACCATATGTTTGATGTATTCATTGAAAAGTCGTGCTTTTTCCTTTGCTTCATCGTTATTTGTTATAATTTTCTCTTCCGAACTAGCATCTAACGGGTTTAAACGTAATTTCCCTTCGTTTATCCATGCTAATTCTAAAAACCATGGATTGCATAAGCTATTTTTAATCGTGTTTAATTTGATGTTTATTATGCGTTCTTCGAGCTCGGTTGTATATTCGATAAGCCTAGCATTATTGTAGTTTTTTGGGGATTTAAGTTCATTTATAACAGAATCAATTTTCCCTTTGTAAAACTGTAAATAGACCACGTTATCAATATAGTTGACAAGATTGAATTTATTTATCGATGCTTCATTTTTCTTGAAAATTTCATTTATATATTTATTATACCAAAGTTTAAAATCATTAGTTCGGACTATATGTATATTATCTTTTTCAATAATTGTAGTGTAGGTGATTGATGAGGTGCTAGTTAATGAATTTGCGTTAATACTTGACAACCCTTTTAAATATTTCAAATTTATAGCCGTGTTTTTATTATAATCATAGTTAGAAACTATTTCTAAATCCGATTTGATTGAATCAATCAGAGTGGGCCTTATTCCTAAGAAATTATAGAAATCCAACAACTCAGAATCATTTTTATTAATCAATTCTAGTGTTTTTTTACTTTTATTTTTGATAAAATTAAATTCTTCTTTTCTTAATTCGATAGAGTATTTATCCGTTAATTCACGGTTTAGAATAATTGCGTCCTTATTAGGTAATTCCAATAATTTTCCATCTGATGATATTTCAATTAATGACTTGCATTTCTGTGATGAGCCTATTTGTGCAATACAAACAAGAATAATAAGTAAATATTTTTTTTTCATATTAAGTCAAATTTTCATTGATAAACAATACTCTTACTTTTTTCTCATGCAATATAGAAAAACTCCGCATACCATAAATGAGTATTTTGCGGTTTAAGCCAAGTATTTTTACGTGCGTTTTGTAGTTATTATTCTACAAGAAATTGTTTTGATGCTTCTTCTCTGTCAGACGAATCGCCTCTGTCAAATATTCAATAAAGGCACCGGCGCATCTAATTTAAATTTCGGGCCTACCAATTGCGGGGTTTGCTCGTAACCAATTTCGCGTAACAATACTTTTACTTTTTCTATTAATTCGTAATACGAAATTTTACTGGCTTTGTTTTTACGGTTGAGCTCCCGTAAAATGGTGGTTACGCTATAGGTGAAGGCACCATAAGATGTTACGCCGTGTTTGTATTCGTAACTGTATTCGTTTTCACGGCAGGCTTCTATAATCAATGGCATATATGGGCCATAAGTACCATAAGTCTTTTTGGCTTTCTCAAATTTCTGGTAATCTTCCCACAAGGCTACGCCCCGCCCGAAGCGCTGTAAGTTTTGTTTGCTGCCCACGTATAATTCTTTGTCTTCGGCTTTAAATCGTCTGTCAAATAAATTACGTTTGGCTAATTCCATATCACGCGGTATCCACATCTGTCGCTTAGGATCCCACTTAATGGTGCGGTGTCTGATATCATCCGGGGCGTTGAGCCCTCTGGCTTTAAATAAACCATCGCGTGCCATGCCGCCCGAGTGACAACAATCGAGCATGGTGATGAAATTGACACCGTAATCTAATTTACTGTAGGCTGCTAAAAATTCTTTATCGGTGTAGGCATTCTCATTGGTCCAATCAAAATCATACGTCACCAAACATTCGTTGAGGTGATCGTCTTCTCCGTCCATTCCCCCCGAAGGAATTTGAGCACCGTGTCCGCTGTAATAGAAGAAGCGGAAATCACCGCTGCGCGCGTCTTTCAACAACCAATCCATCATGGTGCGTATGTTTTTGGAAGTGGCCCGCTCATTCAATACCACTTTAATATTTTCGGGCGCAATGCCGGCTTCCTGCAATACTTCACTCATGCGGAACACGTCATTTAAACAACCATTGAGTTGATTGGCTTCATCGGGATAATCGTTGATGCCCACCAGTAACACTCTGGCGTTGGTATTGCTGATGCTGATATTTTTGGGTGATGTCTTTTTTGCTTTCACTTTTTTCGCGGCTGTTTTTTTAGTGAGCGCGCGCGAGGTTTTTAAATCAAGAATCGCCTGCCAGCCTTGTACAATGGCCACATCATGACTAATGTATTGTAAGGCTTCATGATTATCGCTAAGCAATCCGTTGGAGAAAGACGTTTCTAATTCCGTAAAATTATCCGCGTCGATGGCAATGGGTTCGTAAGCGAAGACTTTATCGTTTTGATTATAGAAATTATACCAATGTTTTACATTGAGCGGTTGAATGTATCCGCCAAAAAATTTGAGCAGGGCAGGGTGACCAATCTGAGAACCGGAAGTCACGAGTGTTAAATCGCGGCTTTTGCCTTTCACTGCTTCCTGCCGCAGGAAGTCGTACGTTAGTAAGGTGCCTAAACTGTGGGTGTAAATAATATCGGGTTCAAAGTTTTTTAATTTGTCGCGCAGTAAATAATGCATTTCGTTACGGAGTTCATCGTCTTCCACAAATTGCACCACCATACCGGCATACCAACGGATTTTTTCACGGAAACCTAAATCACGCGCTTCTTTAAAAATGGAAACGGTAAGCCAATCGCGAATGAGTTTGGCGATGGTGCCTACATATTTGATGCCGTTCTTATCGCTGTATTTCGCAAAGATGTGATCGAACTTGAGGAAATCAAATTCGAGTTGATGTGCTTCCATGTTGCAAGAGCGTGCAATCTCTTCACGCCATTTCGGCGACCATTCATCCATGATGGCGTCTTTACCGCCAATGCCGTGAATACATAATATCTTTTTCATGCTTGTAAAATTTAGATAAGCCAATATAGAAAATGGATGTTAACAATGGAAGGGGAGTTATGAAATTCAACTTCTTTAAACCCCCTCCCGACCCCCTCTGTCGCAAGCGACATCTCCCCCTTAGCAGGGGGAGAGGTTGTTGTGCGCTGTGGCAACATTTTGCATAACGATAATTATTACGTTTCAAATGAAGCTCATGTTTTGTAGGGCAGATTAATCTACCACGACAGAATTCTCCCCTGCGAAGGGGAGATGTCTGAAAGACAGAGGGGTTTTGTTTTTAGAAGTTGTATGCAGTTTAAAACTCCTTGTTGTATTATAGAATCTACCCCGCTTGTTGTGTAAGTGATAAACCCCCTCCCGCTTCGCGGACTCCCCCTTAGCAGGGGGAGAGGCTGCCCGTTTTTGATTGGGCTAAAGTTGTAATGAAAGAATAATCGTTGCTAAAAAATTTTAAATTTACTACGACAGCATTCTCCCCTGCGAAGGGAAGATGTCTGAAAGACAGAGGGGTTTTGTTTTTAGAAGTTGTATGCAGTTTAAAACTCCTTGTTGTATTATAGTATCTACCCCGCTTGTTGTGTAAGTGATAAACCCCCTCCCGCTTCGCGGACTCCCCCTTAGCAGGGTGAGAGGTTGTTGTGCGCTGTGGCAGCAATATGCATAACGATAATTATTACGTTTCAAATTAAACCTTGCTTTATTTCCGGCGTCAAAGAAAGTAATGATGAATAGAATAATAGTATCGGTGTTAGTGGTGATGGGCAGTGTGTTGATCACGCTTTTAACCTTGCCTTACCTGATTTATTTTTTTAGTAAGGGAGAAGAGTAAACTTATTCTTTAATAAACTTGGCGTGTTCTAATTCTACGCCATTGCTAAGCATTAATTGATAAATTCCCAAAGGCAGTTCACTTACATCAATGGAATTATCGTTAATGCCGTTTTCAGCGTTAAGATCCTTGCTAAGCATTAATTTGCCTTCCACATTGTAAATATTTAAAGTATAGTTTCCTTTTTCAATCGCGTTAAATGAAACTAAAATACTTTTTTGTGTTGGTACCGGACTCACCGAAACGTTGGATAAATTACGCTGATAACCTACGGCTTTTAATTCGGAGTAGCTATACTTTCCGTCTTTATCGGTTTGTTTAATGCGGTAGTAGGATAAACCTTGCAGCGGTTGTTTGTCGGTGTATGAATAATATTTAGTGGTATAACTGTTACCAGACCCGGGCACTTGTTGAATGGCTTCAAATTGTTCCAGGTTGCGTGAACGTTCAATGGTGAAATAATCGTTATTGGTTTCTGTGGCGGTTGACCAATTAATGTCAACGCCATTTCCTTTTGGAACGGCATTGAACTCCTTTAATTCAATTGGTAACACACAAGGAGGATTTACAGTATAAAACACCCTTCCATTAAACTGACGCGGTGTAAAATTAGTAGAGAAGGGATATTCTTTTCCGGTTCCTTCACGCAAAATTATGTTAGCATCAGAGGCAAGTGTATTTCCTACAGCTGTTCCGTTGGTATAAGCTACAGTTGGTCCGCTTAAAGTAGTTCGTGTAATGTAAAAGGCACGAATAGCACCGGTGGCGATAATTTGGTTCACGTTAATTGGAATAGACGTTGGCACATTTACTCCGGCCGATGCAACATTCAAGGCGGTGCCGATTAAGGTCCAGGCGGCAGCGTTATTGGTGAAACCAACATGAGTACCGGTTTTCGTATAAATTTCAACATTGGATGTTCCTGCGCTGAAATTCATTTCAAAACAATTAATCGTTACACAATTGTTCGCATAAATATCAAACATGTGTCCGCGTTGCGCATTATTCGTAGCGTAAAAAGTAACAAGGTTTGAACCCGAAGCACAGGCCATCGGACTCATTAATTTATTGTTGTCAACATCGGCGATAAAGGAATAGGTGGAGGCGTCAACTTTGGTGCCATCATCCAGGGTTATTGTTTTTAATTCCTGAGCATTCGCTAAAGAAGAAAAAATTAAGAGTGGCAACACGCAATATTTTATAGTTGTTTTCATTTGTGAGAGTGAAATTAAGAAAAATGTAAATTGTATCGACGATGCTTACTCAAAAATAGAAAAGATTCACTCGTTAAAACGGTAATCTTAAACTTAAATAGCGTTTAACTAAGTTCAATTGTGTAAACATCGCTGTTATTGCGGACAATGTTTTTGTATTCGAAGCCACCGTCTTGGGGAATGATTTCTACTAAATCAAACAAGGAGCATTCTTTGCTCAAACCCTCAAATATGAGTGTAAATCCTTTGCCGTCGTTGTAAGTCCATTGTGGCGCGAAGGAAATATTAAAGGCCGTAATTAATTTGGCACGCTTGCCTGTGCCGTGTTCAATTAAAAAAGTGCTGGGCCAAACGCGGTAGGCATAGGTATCACCGCAAGTACAATGCACAATGGTTTGGCGTTCAGCGCTGACGAGTGTTTCCGTTTTTTCCGCAACTTCTGTTTGGGTATTCGACATATTAAAGTTTTCTCAATTTCAATAATAAACTATTACTTACTACACTCACGGAACTGAGTGCCATCGCCGCGCCCGCAATCATAGGGTCGAGTAAAAAACCATTAACAGGGTAGAGAATTCCGGCGGCTAAAGGAATTCCTATGACGTTATAAATAAAGGCCCAGAATAAATTTTGCTTAATCACACTAACGGTCTGCGAAGAAAGGCGAATTGCTTTCGGAATTAAAGACAAGTCGGAAGAAATGATTGTTATTTTAGCCACATCAATCGCTATGTCGGAACCTTTACCCATGGCGATGCTTACATCCGCTTGCGCGAGTGCTTGCGAATCGTTAATACCGTCACCCACCATCGCTACTCTTTTTCCTTTACTCTGTAATTCTTTTATAAAAGCGGATTTATCGGATGGAAGTACTTCCGATTGATAATGAGAAATACCAACGGCATCCGCAACGGCTTTCGCGGTTTTTGCATTATCACCGGTGAGCATGTATACTTCTATGCCCAAGTCTTTGAATTGTTGTATCGCTGAAGCAGAACTTGTTTTTATTTTATCGCTAATGGCGAGAATGGCGATTAATGTTTTTTCTTCCGCGAAGAGTATAACTGTTTTAGCTTGATTTAATAATTGATCAATCGTGTTTTGTTCTTGTCCGGAGATCATAACGCCTTTATCGAGCATTAGTGTTTTATTCCCTACTAAATATGCTTTTTGATTTTTCACCGCGGCAACGCCTTTTCCGGTGATGCTTTCAAATTTTTCAAACGTAATGGGATTAGATTTACTTGCCGTCAAATGTTTTGTTACGGCATCCGCTAAAGGATGTTCGGATTGTTGTTCTATGGAAAACAATATCGCGGCATACTGAATCACATCACTATTTTCTTTCCAGATTAAATCAGTCACGGTTGGTTTTCCCTCTGTAATGGTGCCTGTTTTATCAAGAATAATAGTGTCAATGTTTTTATTTTGCTCTAAACTTTCCGCATCCTTAATTAAAATGCCATGCTCGGCGCCTTTTCCTATTCCCACCATAATGGCAGTTGGTGTAGCTAATCCTAAAGCGCATGGACAAGCAATCACAAGTACTGTAATCATGGAAAGCAAAGCGTGTGTAAATGCGTTTTCTCCACCGAAAATCATCCACACAATAAAAGTAAGAATAGCAATGGCAATAACGCTCGGTACAAACACAGCCGCAATTTTGTCGACGAGTTTTTGTACGGGCGCTTTGCTGCCTTGTGCTTCCTGCACCATTTTAATAATTTGCGACAAGACAGTTTGGTCGCCCACTTTTTGCGCGACGATTTGTAAAGAACCTTTTTGATTGATGGTGCCCGCGAATACTTTATCGCCCTGATGTTTTTCGGCGGGAATAGGTTCACCGGTAATGGAACTTTCATCGATGGCCGAACTTCCTGATTTTACAATGCCATCCACCGGAATTTTATCACCCGGTTTTACCAATAATACATCGTTGATATTCACTTGCGCAATCGGAATATTTTGCTCGGTGCCATCTGTATTTATTTTCAAAACTGTTTTGGGTTGGAGTCCCATTAATTTTTTAATCGCTGTAGAGGTATTCGCTTTGGCATTGTCTTCTAAATATTTCCCCAATAAAATAAATGCGATGACTACTCCGGCACTTTCAAAATACACTTGTGCATGTAAGCCTTTTTGATGCCAGTATTGAGGATACAGCGTATTAAACACACTGAATAAATAAGCGACACCGGTGCTCAGTGCCACCAATGTATCCATATTCGCTGATTTATTTTTAGTTTGTTTCCAGGCGTTAATAAAAAATTGTCGCCCGAAAACGATAACAATAGGCGTTGCTAAAATCCAGGTGATGTAGTTCGCGTAAGGTGCATGCATAAAAAACATGCCGACAATAATGAGAGGAATAGCTAGTGCGATAGAAGCAAAAGTTTTGAAACGCAGTTGTTGGTGTTGTTTGAGTTTGATTTCTTCAATTTGTTTTTGCGCGTCTTCGTTGGCAGTAATTTCAATATCGTAGCCAATGCTTTGCGCGGTGCTTTTCATTTGTGCAGGCGTGATGGCATCGGGATTGTATTCAACCATCACATTACCTGTAGCAAAGTTGACGGCGGCTGACAATACACCTTTCTGAGCAGCGAGCATACTTTCTACGCTCACCGCGCAAGACGCGCAGCTCATACCTGTAACTGGAAATGTGGTTTTAATGGTAGGCATTATTGTTTGCAAAGTTACGTAGGAATAATAGAAACTAAATGATTTTTATTAGCCTTAGGAAAGACTATCGTAACTCCGGTAAAAACAAAAACCCGCATATGTTGGATTTTTTTGACGGCCCCGATGGATTATTACATGATCCGCATTGGGCATGCCTGGAGTCAAAAAGCAAATTTAAACACTAGCGTGTTTCATTTTCTTTTTCCATCCGCTGCCTTACAAGCAAAGCTTGACGGCCCCGTCTGAAAAAAGAAAAGCTCCAACAAAGTTGGAGCCTTTTGCTTTTATCGAGGTCCCGAGCGGATTCGAACCGCTGTAGGAGCTTTTGCAGAGCTCAGCCTAGCCACTCGGCCACAGGACCTTTTTGATTTTTACTTGAGCTTTTCTGCTCCGCCTAGCCTCCCGATAGCTATCGGGACGGCTACAGGACCTTTTTAGGATTCAGGTTTTTAGGATATAGGAGGTAGTGAAAAAATCACTAAACCCTTCTTCCTAACTCCTCTATCCTCAAATAGGGATAGCAAAAATAGGGTTTTTTTGATAATTACCGTTTAAAATTCACAAAAAAAGCAGCTTGTTTGACCCTTGATGCTCAGTTTTTTATGGGAACGTGCTTTATTGTAAGAGTTATTACTACACGCGAACGCCAATTATACACACATCGTCCACTTGCTCAATATTGCCTTTCCATTCTTCGAATGATTGATTAATATGTAAATATTGCTGTCCCATTTCGTTGGATTGTAAGCTTAGTAATAGCTCTTTTAATCGACTGGCTTTGTATTTTTTTCCTTTCTCTCCTCCAAACTGGTCTTGATACCCATCCGTGAAAACATAAATTGTATCACCTTCCTGTAAATTGATAGTGTGAGTGGTGAATGGTTGCGATTCTGCATATTTGCCAATTGGTTGTTTGTTGGCTTTTATCTCTTCTAAATCGCCACTTTTTCTTATTATCCATATCGGATTGTTGGCACCGGCCCATTTTATAGTTTTGGTCTTTGTGTTTAATGCGCACAATGAAATATCCATCCCGTCTTTCACTTCCTCATCGCTTTTTTCAAATTCCTGTATAATAATGTCTCGTGTTTTATCCAATATTTTTCCCGGATCTGTTAATCCGTATTCTCTTACACTTCTGTTTAATCCATTATTACACACTACACTCACCATTGCGCCCGGTACACCATGGCCTGTACAATCTGCTGCCGCAAATAAAACTGTATCGCCAATATTTTCTAACCAATAAAAATCTCCGGCAACTATGTCTTTTGGTTTGTACAAAATGAAACTATTTGGTAAATATTGTTTCACGATGCGTTGAGGAGCTAAAATGGCGCTTTGTATACGTTTTGCATATGTGATTGAATCAACAATTTCTTTTTTCTGTTCTTCCAACAAATGATTTTTCTGTTGAATGACGGCATTGTTGCTTTCCAATTGCGCATTGATACGTTTGATTTTTTTGAAACCAAGAAACGCGCCAATTAAAATGAAAACAAATAAGACAATGAGTATTATTAAGTAATTCCGAACAGTACGCTGGTTGTTTAAATCTGATTCTGCTTTGTCTTTGTCTTTTTGAAGAAGCGCATTCTCTTTGTCTTTTTTATCGGTTTCGTATCGCGTGCGTAATTCTGTTAGCTGTTGTGTAACTTCAATAGTATAGGAACTGTCGCGACTGATGATGTAATCATTTAAATACAAATAGGCATTTTTATATTCTTTTCTACGAAAGGATAATTCGGCAAAAATTCTGTAGAAATTTTTTTTATCTGCAGCAATGTTAAATCTTTTTTCCAGAAGCATCATTTGTTCAAAACAAGCATCAGCTTCTTTTAGTTTATTTGTTTTTTCATAAGCTTCTGCCAAATGTGTGTAAATAGACATGCCTAAGCGATAATCGTCCGTGTTTTTATAATGCTTGAGTGCAATATTGAAAAGTTCAATACCCTTTTCGTAATTTCCTGTTCTGCAATACACAGAACCAAGATTGGCACATATGTAACCTAATTCAAATTTGTCATCTAGTTCTAGGCATAAATCCAGTGCTTTATGCCCATAATAAATGGCACTGTCATAACGATTTAATTTTAATGAGGTTTCGGATAGTCCATCATACGTATAAAGCAAAGATCCTTTTTTCTCTTTTGTAGAGTAGATTTTTTCGGCCTTTAAAAATATTTTATGAGCCTCTTCAAAAATGGCCAGTTCAATATATATAGCTCCAATATTATTTAGACTAACATAAGTGCCTTCTTTAATGCCAAGAGAATCTTCAGCACGCATAGCTCTTGTATATATCTCAAGGGCTTCTTTATAATCGCCTTTCATGTATCGAAGTGAGGCAATGTTATTGAGGGGTTTAATACTAAATTCTTTGTCCTTTCCCTTTAATCCCAGTTCTCTTGATTTTTCATAATACACAAGTGCCGAGTCAAAATCATTATTATTAAAACAATACGTTCCGTAATTATTATAAATACCGGCAAGACCTCTTTTATAACCAATTCTTGTCGCTTCTATCACAGCTTCGTTTAAGTATTTTCTGCCTAAAATTTTATTCCCTGACATGAAATACTCTAAGAAAATGCTGGCCTTTAAATCCACTGTGCTTTTTGGATTCTTCGCCGTTTTTAATTCTTCTAATAAACGATTAACGTTGGATTGAGAGAATGCAACGCAAAATACCATAATAAGAAGTATAGTATAGCTGATTTTGCGCTTAAACATACAGCGAATATAATTTATTTATTGGAAAACCACAGCCTAATGGTTAATTTAGTGAGTTATGCGCATCCACGATCTTATTAACGAAATCCACGAACTCAAAAATAATACACCACGTAAAGCGGCTTTCGATATTTACAACATCCTCGAAAATAATAAAACTCTTTTTTTGGACGTGTTGGAGCATGATGTGTTTAATCAAATTTTAAACGACTTCGAAAAAATGGCTTATGCCGCTGCTGCGGAATTCAGCTCGCCACAATACAAAGATGATTTTTCGAAATCTTATAATTTACTGAGCTTTTATCTCAACAAGGTCATTTAATTATTTATGACTACGGCCTTTTGCAACAGCTGTCGCACTCCAGGGATCTTCCGGCCAGGCATGTTTTGGATAACGACGCTTTAATTCACTCTTCACTTCAGTATAAGTACTGTTCCAGAAACTTCTTAAATCGGTGGTGACTTGCACCGGCTTATATCCCGGAGATAAAAGATGCATCACCAATGAAATTTTATTCTGATTTATTTTTGGTGTATCGCTCAAACCAAACACTTCCTGTAATCGCACGGCTAATACAGGCGCCGCGCCATTCGGAAAATAGTCTATTTTGATTTTAGAACCACTGGGCACTTCTATTCGAGCTGGCGCTAATTCTTCTAATTTCTGTTGCAGTTCCCATTCTAAGGAATGGAGTAAAATGTGTGAGAGATTGAGTTTCTTAAAATCTTCGTTTTTCTTGATGTCTTTTAAATAAGGCGCCAGCCATTTGTCGCAGCTCTGCAATAAAGTTTCGTTACTTACATCCGGCCAAGCTTCTTCAGAATTCCATTTACGCAAACTCAGAATTCTGTTTTGTAATTGTTTTACTTCCTCATTAAAATCAAGCAAAGCATCGCCTTCTTTTTTAATGGCGTTACACAAGGCTTCGTTTATTTTTTCCTCCGAAGGATTTGTGAGAGCTTTACTTTGTAAAACAATATTTCCAATACGTAATTCTTTATTGGCAACGATGCCTCCTTTACGTGTATCCCAGGTAATGATTTCTCTTTCTTTTACCAAGGCAACTAAATCTTTCGGATTGAGTGGAGCGGCTAAAAATATTTTTCCTAATCCTTCTCTTAAATCCATATGTGCAACGGCCAGCCAGCTTTCATGCGCCAAATCATCTTTGTGACCTGCCGCGGCAATCTTACCGTTAGCTAATTGGAATTGCGCGTTATTACCCGGACGGGCAGAAGCAATCCTCTCCGGATAAGCATAGGCTAAGAGTAATCCTGTTTCAAATGGATCAACAGGATCATTACTCATTTCAATTTTAAGCATGTTGCGGTACGATGAGGCTATTTTTTCGATGCGTGAAAATTTCCCACCGCTACTGTTATTGTTTCTTGCTCTTCGCAAAGCTTCAATACGTAAGTTGATGTCGATACCCGAATCTTTTGGAAGCGGATCACGTTCTTCTATAATGGCGGCAATGTCGCAGGCCAAGGCTTTATTATAATCTCCCTCTGCTAAGATTAACATGTGTGCAATGCGGGGGTGACAAGGCAACTTGTGTATGTCTTTGCCATGCGCCGTAATTTTTCCATTCTCCAGCGCGTTAATATTTTCGAGAATATCGCTCGCTTGGGCAATGGCTGCTTTTGGAGGAGGGCTGAGCCACGTTAGTTGAGCAATATCGTGAACGCCCCATTGTGCCATGTCCAAAACCAAGGAAGCTAAATCGGCTTCCATGATTTCAGGGATGCGGTGTTCTGCCAGGCGTTCATGCGTTGCTTTCGTCCACATTCTGTAACAAACGCCACTGCTTAATCGTCCGGCGCGACCTGCTCTCTGGTCGGCAGAATCTTTTGAAATGCGAACTGTTTCCAATTTGGTTAATCCTGAGCGCGTATCAAATCTTGAAATTTTTCCGAAGCCTGTATCTATTACTATCCGGATTCCCTCAATCGTTAAACTTGTTTCTGCAATGGAAGTGGCTAATACCACTTTGCGTTTTCCGTTTCTGTTGGGAAGTATCGCGGCTATTTGCTGATTTTTTGGAAGCTGTCCGTATAAAGCGTGAATAGAAAAATCCGACAGATCTTTTAGTAAGAGTTCTTCGCATTTTCGAATATCTGCTTCACCCGGAAAAAATACGAGCACATCCCCTTCGTGTTTTTGTATGGCTTGAATAATGGTTCTTGCTGCTAATTCCGGTAACAGAAATTCATCCGCATCAGTTGTGTAATGTATGTCTACAGGAAATTGCCTACCTTCGCTTTGTATGACTTTGCATTTTAATAATGAACTAAGCTCAGGAACATTTAATGTGGCCGACATCACCATGATTCGCAAATCGGGACGTAAAACCTGTTGTGCTTCGCGACAAAGCGCTAATGCTAAGTCGGCATTTAAACTACGTTCGTGAAATTCATCAAAAATAACCATCCCCACATCTTCCAAAGCATTATCACTTTGCAACATGCGCGTTAAAATACCTTCGGTGACTACTTCAATTTTGGTTTGATTGCTGACGCGTGTTTCAAAACGTATGCGGTAACCGATTTCTTTTCCCGTTTCGCTCTCTAATAAATCAGACATACGCTCGGCGATGCTTCTCGCGGCTAAACGGCGCGGTTCGAGCATAATGATTTTTTTATCGTTCAGAAATGTTTCATTCATTAAGGCCAGCGGCAATAATGTACTTTTTCCGGCGCCCGGAGGTGCGGTTACAATTAAGGTGTTTTCAGAATGAAGATGTTCTCGTACATCCGAAATAATGTCGCGAACAGGCAAATCAATATCAAAAGGATTGAAGGACATGTTAGAAGCGCAAAGGTAAGATTATCTGCTTTGTTTTTTGCTGCCATCAATGGATTTAATACTTTCTTTTCTGCCTTGATGCTGAAAGAATTTCTTTTTTACTTTTTTCCTTGATGAAAAAAGTAAACAAAAAAATCAAGACGCCAGAAGGCATTGCGGCGGTAGCCGCACCGTTCCAAAAAGCAGGCCCCAACTCGGCTGCGCCTCGCCGGGAGACCCCACCCTGCTTTTTGTTCACTATGCTGCCTGGCGTCGATTCCTCCGATGAACATTTCACTCTATTTTATCTAAACCTCCCAACTTCGTATATACTCCGTTCGGAGCTTCTCGAAGACTGGATTAACGTGATCTACCGCATCAGCCTCCGCAGTTTGGGACCCATAGCATTTTATCTGCGTAGAAAGCTAAGCTGTTTGAGCGTAGCGAGTTCTTAGCTTTCAGCAGAAAAATGCGTTATGGAGGACGGAGCGTAAAGAAAAAGTTCAGTGAACTTTTTTAGCGACGGGCCGGCTGGTGCGCTGATTAAGGCGAAGCGGTGATTTTTTTGTTTCTTTTTTGATGGCAGCAAAAAAGAAAATCAATTTTTTTTTGCATCTAAATAGTAATGAAAGGATCAAGTGCTTTTACACCAACAGAAAGAATTGTTTGTTTGGCCAAAGGTTATTTTCAATTAAGTCAACACTTATTGAGATAAATTAAATTAATAAGATTAAATTAGGGCTAGTTAATTCTTATGCAGATACAAAGTAAGCTCCCAAAAGTTGGGACCACCATATTCACAGTAATGAGCGCGTTGGCGAGAGAGCACAATGCGATTAATTTATCACAGGGCTTTCCCGATTTCGGATGTTCTCCTAAATTATTAGAGTTGGCGCAAAAGCATATGAACGCCGGCTTTAATCAGTACGCGCCCATGCAAGGTGTGATACAATTACGCGAACGTATTGCGGAGATTGTTTCTACGTGTTATTCGGCAAACTATAACGCGGATACCGAAATCACCATCACTGCAGGCGCCACGCAAGGTATTTATACATCTATTGCCGCATTTATTAATAAAGGCGATGAGGTGATTATATTTGAACCCGCTTATGATTGTTACATTCCTGCAATTGAAGTGCACGGCGGAATTGCTATTCCTGTTCAACTAACATACCCCGGATTTAAAGTGAATTGGGAGGAAGTAAAATCAAAGGTGAATGATAAAACCAAAATGATTATCATTAATACACCGCACAATCCGAGCGGAACGGTTTTAAATGAAAATGATTTAAAGCAATTGGAGCAATTAGTAAAAGGAAAAAATATTATTGTGGTGAGTGATGAGGTGTATGAGCACATGGCATTCGATAATCAACCGCATCAAAGTGTTGCAAGATATTCTACTTTACGAAGTCAATCCATTATTGTTTCTTCATTTGGTAAAACTGTACACACAACGGGATGGAAGATTGGATATGTTGCTGCTCCTGCCGAATTAATGACAGAGTTCAGAAAGGTACATCAGTTTTTAGTGTTCGCGGTGAATCATCCTTTTCAATTAGCCCTTGCCGATTATTTAGGCGATAAAAATACATATCTCGACTTAAAAAACTTTTATCAAACCAAACGCGATTTTTTCAGAGGTTTGATTAAGAATTCGCGTTTTACCATTGAAGATTGTACCGGTACTTATTTTCAATTGCTCGGTTATAAAAGGATAACGGAAGAAAAGGACACAGACTTCGCCATTCGTTTAACCAAGGAAAATAAACTGGCCAGCGTTCCACTCTCCGTGTTTTATTCGAAGCCTACGGATAATAATTTATTACGTTTTTGCTTCGCGAAGAAGGAAGAGACTTTAGAAAAAGCCGCTGAAATAATAAATAAAATTTAAGTATTATTTAGTCGGACTAATTCCTAAAAGTTCTTTTTGTGAATAGTATTTTCCATTCAGAATGGTGCCTTCCACTTTCTGAATGTTTTCAATGGCATCCAAAGGATTCGCGTTAAGTAAAATCAAATTGGCGCGTTTACCTTCTTGCACACTTCCTGTATTTTTATCGTTGGCAAAAAACACGGCGGCATTATACGTGGCTGATTTCAAAATCTGGTAATTACTTAAACCTGCTTTGCTGTATAATTTCATTTCTTCAGCCATGCTAAAGCCTGGAACGTTGAAGGGTCCTTCATCGGCGCTCAGGAGTAACAACATGTTTTCATCGGCTAATTGCTTTAACACTGTATTAAACACATCAAACTTTTTTTGATAAACGCTTTTGTATTTCGTGTCGAATTCTTCTTTCAATTGTTCTTTGGTTCCATTTAATGCTTCATTGTATTCTTTCAACCATTGATCTTTTACCTGAGTGGAAACAAGCGACATGCCGTTGTGTGCTAAAAGTTGTGTTTCATCTTGCAAGAATGAATACGTGTAATAGAATGAAAGTGTAGGGCAAACAGCTACATTTTTATCTTTCATTTTTTTGATGAGGGCAGAAAATCCTTCCGGCGATTTTTCGTAGGCGGCAAGAACAGGCTGGTAATGTTCAATAGAAACAAAATCCAAATCCACACTTTCTTCTAAACTTTTATTGTAAGCATGTCCCGCCAAAGGAATTTTATATTCATAACAACTTTGTGAAAGGTGATTCATGTTTTTTGTTTTCAATCCGCCTAAATATTTTACAAAATCATACTTTTTAATTTTTGCCTGAAAGATAAGGTCGGCAATTTTATCTTTTGTCAGTGTAGAATCGTCATCGGGAAATACGTACGATACATAAATGTCCGGCGCTACTTTTAGTTTTTTGCTAATGCTGTCACGTAAAGCAAGCTGACTTTCTTCCCCGCGCATACTTCTTAAAGTTGTGACGCCGGCCGCTAAATTGTATTTTAAATACTGTTGTAAAGAAATGGGATTGGTTTTATCAGGAAAATGCGCATGCATATCGGCAAGGCCGGGCATCAGAAATTTACCTTTACCGTCAATAGTTTTATAATCTTTAAATGGCAATTTAGTTCCTCCGCTTACAATTTTATCAATCACGCCGTTTGTAATATACACGTTCATGTTGGTGAGTACAGTATTGGTATTCACAGGTATAATTGAAACATTGGTAATGACTAAGTTTTGCGCTACACATAGACTGCTTAGGAAGAGAAGGCTGAATAAATATTTCATACAAATTGATTGCATAATGAATGTAATAATAACAAATTTATAGTATATTTAATATCATGAAACGTTTACTAATTCTTTTAGCATTTTTTGTTGTAAAATTAAATGCACAGGACACAATTCGCTTTAAAAATGGTATTACCAAAGCGGTTAAAGTGAGTGAAATCGGTTTAACGGAAGTGCGCTACAATGATTTTAGTAACCCAACCGGACCAATTTATGTGGTCAATAAAAATGACATTTCATCCATTCGTTACAGTAATGGTGTCGAGGATAAGTTTAATAATGTTGCACCATCTACCTCTACAAATCCTGCGCCGGTGGCCACAAAATCACTAAATGATAGAATTGATATTAAAAGGGGAGATTTATTTTATAATGGTAAAAGAGTGGGTGAAGTAAGACTTCAAAAACTCGTGAATAATTGTCCTGATGCTGAAAAGCAAAATAGGATGGTGCCTGTTATGCAAGAAATGAAAAAGTACAAAAAGAATCAGTATTTATTTGGCTTTTTGGGATTAGGATTAGGTTTGATGTCATTACCTGTGGGAATAATTGCAACCGGAATATCAGAAGACGCTACACCATTTTTTATATGCTTGGGTGCAGGTGCAACCATTGCCATTACGGGACAGGTAATTTCAGGAATTAATAAAGGAAAGCGCAACGCTAAGAAATTAGAAGTGGCTAAAATTTACAATGGAGAATTGTAGGAAATGAAAAAAGTAATTTTTTTACTGCTTGTTTCTTTTGTTTCCTATTCGCAGGATACAATTTATAAATTAAGCAACGAAGCCATTGCTGCCAAAATTCTCGAAATAAATGATCAGAATATAAAATTTAAAAAGTTCAGTAATCTCGATGGACCATTGTACACCGAATTAAAATCTGAAATTTATTATATCAAATATCAGAATGGTAGTGTAGATAGCGTTACCAGGAAAAACACAGTTGTTGCAAGTGTAAATCCTAGCTCAAGTCCTTCATCATCTTCCGTTGTTATTTACAAAGGGAGAAGATATAGCGATGATGAAATTAACATGATGATAAATGCATATCCGAACGGAGAAGCAAAATCGCTCATGCAAAAAAAATCTACGGCCATGTTAGAGTATAAACAAAGACAGCATCTTTCAATAGGCTTAGGTTATGGAATAGGTTTTGCAGTACCGATTGTAGTTACTTTCGGTACTTTAACCACTAACAGTATAAATTACGATAATGCAGTGAACACCATTGTAGCCGGTGCATTAATCGGTGCAGCCATACGCATAGCAGGAAATGTTGGTTTTTTTATAAATAAAAACAAAAAGCTAAATGAAAAGCGAGAGATTCTGGATTTGATGAGTGAAGGAAAATAATTATTTCCTTCCCGGACATTTCTTACAACGATCGCCCTTCTTATGATTTTTACAACACTTCTTGTGTTTCTTGCAGGTTTCAGCAAAAGGCATGAGCGGATGATTTAACTTCCATTTTTGTGTATCCTTGCAAAACTCGATTAGCATGATTCAAAGATGCAAAATCGCATCTCTCTTTAACATACCTTAAATGTGGTAATTTGCATAAGGGCGTAATAAACCCGAAATTTGACACCTCACTCCGGTACTTTCCTAGGAGGAGAGGGAGAAGGCATGAAAATACAAGCATTAAATACCTGGATAACAAAGGATAAGGAAGCCCTTATCGTTGCCGGTCCTTGTGGTGCTGAAACCCGCGAGCAAGTATTGGAAACAGCGAAAGGATTAGCCGCAATTTCTCAGGTAAAATTATTTCGTGCCGGCATTTGGAAACCGCGTACACGTCCTAATAGTTTTGAAGGCGTTGGTGAAGAAGGATTGAAATGGCTCAATGAAGTTCAGCAACAATACAAATTAAAAACAACGGTAGAGGTCGCGAATGCGCAACACGTTGAGCTTGCACTCAAATATAAAGTAGATGTTTTGTGGATTGGTGCCCGCACAACGGTGAATCCATTCAGTGTGCAGGAAATTGCAGATGCCGTGAAAGGCGTTGATATACCTGTAATGATAAAAAATCCTATTCATGCGGATTTACATTTATGGATTGGTGCTTTGGAAAGAATTAATAACGCAGGAATTACTAAGTTGGCAGCAATACACCGCGGATTTCACTTCGCGGGAAAAAGTAAATACCGCAACAAGCCCATGTGGGAAATTGCCATCGAATTAAAAACTCTGCTCCCTGATTTACCAATTATTTGCGACCCAAGTCATATTGGCGGTAAACGCGATTTGATTGAGCCTATTGCGCAGAAGGCGCTCAATTTAGGAATGAACGGATTGATGATTGAAACGCATCCGCATCCGGAAAAGGCATTGAGTGATGCTGCGCAACAAATTACGCCAATAGAATTATCAGATTTATTAGGACGATTAATTTTCCCGGATACACAATCAAGTGATGTGGAGTTCAGTAATAAATTAAAAAGTTTGCGCAGCATGATTGATGAAGTAGACGATGAACTGATTAATTTATTAGCGAAACGTTTGCAGATTATTGAAGAGATTGCATTGTATAAAAAAGATCAGAACATTACCGTGTTTCAATTAGAACGCTGGCAGGAAATATTAAGAACCCGTTCGCAGTGGGCAGAGAAATTGGGCGTATCGCGTCACCACATCGAAAAAATTTGTCAGATTTTACACGAAGAATCCATTCGTGTACAAAACGAAGCCATCAATAAAAAAACGATTTGATTATTTAACTCACCCCAGCCCTCTCTACAGGTAGAGAGGGGGAAGGACAAGCAGTTGGTAAGAGTAACATTTATTTGATTTGTCATGTCGAGCGTAGTCGAGACATCTTTTCAAATAGATTCCTCCCTTTGGTCGGAATGACATTTCTTTGATTTGTCATTTCAGCTTCAAAAATAATCTGCGCTTATCTGCGTTATCTGCGGGAAACTTTTAAGTGAACAGATTCTGTTTTATGGCGCTTCGGCAAGCTCAGCGGCCTGTGCGTTTATAAAGTAGTTGAGAAATTATCTAGGAACAGATTCCTCTCTTTGGTCGGAATGACATTTCTTTGATTTGTCATTTCAGCTTCAAAAATAATCTGCGCTTATCTGCGTTATCTGCGGGAAACTTTTAAGTGAACAGATTCCTCCCTTTGGTCGGAATGACGATTTCTCTGATTTTGTCATGTCGAGCGTAGTCGAGACATCTTTTCACGAATAGTTTTTCTAATCGGCGCTTCGGCAAGCTCAGCGGCCTGTGTCATGTCAAGTTTACCCTCCGCAACGTAGAGTAGGAGGGCGTAGTCGAGACATCTTTTCGGTTTAATCTAATTTCAAAGTAGTGGAACCTACAATTACATTATCGCAGGTTACTTCCACAATGTAATTACCGGAAACTAAAGGAGAATTGCTTTCACAATAGGTCACACCCGCAATTTCCACATTGGCATAATTTAATTCGGTTTTACCCGCATAATACCCACTCGATTTATCAAATGAAAACTTAAAGCTGTCGTCATAATTTTTCGCCATTTCTTTTCCATCCGGCGTAATAATGCGAACGTATACCGTTTTTGGTCCTGCTTTCGCGATTTTATTTTCGCCTAAAGAGAAAGAAACTTTTATTTTATCGGCACGTTTAGCTTTAGTGGTTTCGCTTTCTTTTTTACCGCCACTTTTTAGTTTTACCGCTACGGCTTTCACATTAAAGCAAGTGAGGATGGATCCTTTTTCGATGGTAGCTTTTAATTCGTCTTTTTCCTTATTGAGCGTGGTAATTTTTCCTTTCTCATTATCTAATTCCTTCAACACATTTTGTTTTTCTACAATGAGGTTTTTATTGAGTGTACCTAAAGAATCAATGGTGTGCACATAGCCAATCATAATTTGGCGAAGCGTTTCCGTTTCTTTTTTCAATTTAGCAATGATATAGCTGTCGCCTTTGTGTTTTTCCGCTTCTTTCAATAACTGCTCAATATAGGCTTTCTTCTCATCAATCTCCTTTTGTAAAGCCGCGTCATTGGTTTTTAAGTTATCGTATTCGTGTTGAAGCGCCAATAAATCATTTTTAATGTTATCGCGTTCAACCACTACTTTTTCAGTCACAATAATTTGTTCGGCCGCTTTGTTTTTTTCCTGAAGGTAGAGCCAAATCGTTACCACATTACTGCCAAACAAAAGAGCAATAATCATCCATAATAAGCCGCCGCGCTTTTTTTCTTCTTTTTTATCGGCTTGTTGCTGATCTGTCATACACAAGGTTTTGTACAAAATTATGTATTTTAGTTGCCCTTAGAGCCTTAATAAAGCCTAAATCTTAACAGTAATTTGTGAATTGATGAGCCTTTGGCAGGATTTTATAAGTTTGATTTATCCGCGCAGCTGTGTTTGCTGCGATAAATTGCTGTTTAAGAGTGAGGAATTTATCTGCAATCAATGCTTTATCAACCTGCCCCAAAGCAAATTTGAGTCAGAAAACGAGAGCGAATTGGATAAACTCTTTTACGGAAGGGTTCCCATACAAAAAGCCGGGGCGTTTTTGTTATTCGAGAAAAGCGGAAAGGTTCAAAGAATATTACACGCCATAAAGTACAATGGTAATAAGCAACTGGCTTATAGAGTAGGGCAATGGTATGGAGACAAACTGAAGGAATATCCCGCTTTTGCGAAAGCAGATTGCATCATTCCGGTTCCATTACATTCGAAAAAGAAAAAGCAACGCGGCTTCAACCAGAGTGAAGAATTTGCCAATGGGATAAGCAGCGCATTGGGAATTCCTGTTATCAAAAATTGTTTAGTAAGAACGGAATATACTAGTACACAAACCAAAAAGAGCAAAGCCGAGCGTTGGGAAAACGTAAAAGATAAATTTGAATTACTGCATCCGGAGCTAGTCAGCAACAAAACTTTAGTATTAGTAGATGATGTGATTACCACCGGCGCCACGCTGGATGCCTGTTATCAGGCTTTAAGTAAGGTGGAGAACTTAAAGCTGAATGTGCTGAGTTTGGCCTATGCGAAAAAGGATTAACTTGTTTGATTGGAATATTGTTATATATTTGGTATAAAATCATCAAATGAAACAGATTTACCTTTCCCTTTGTTTATTGCTTAATATTCTTGCTTTCTCACAAGCGAGTTTATCAACGAGTTTAACGGCCTGCTATGCTTTAGATGGAAATGCGAATGACCCTATCAGTACTTTAAATGGTACACTTAGTGCCGTAACACCAACGGTGAATCGCTTTAGTCAGCCCAATACCGCCATGGCTTTTAACGGTACCACTACCAGTTTTATTCAGCTACCTAATAACTCACTGTTAAAATCAAATGCTGTTTCGTTTTCCGGTTGGGCTAAAACCAATAGTTTAAATACACCTTACCAATATATTGTATTTACTACAAACGGATGCTTTAGTTATTACGAGGGTTATGAAATGGCCTTTCAAAACGTAAGTACCAACGCTTACCGTCTTCAGGTGGCGAAATCTAATTCTTCTTGCTCGCCAAGCGGACAAATTGTTTTGATGAGCAATACCACTACACTAACTGCCAATAGCTGGATACACGTTGGATTTTATGCCGGACCGGATTCACTTAAAATTTATGTTAATGGTGTTTTAGACGGAGCAATGGCAAATTCTAATCCGCTTACTTATGCTGCAACAACTAATGTATATTTAGGAGGAACAAATCAATCAACCAATCAGCCGCTTAATGGCGCGTTAGATAATGTCAGATTTTACAACCGTAAATTGAGCAATGTAGAGTTCAATCAACTATATACTTTAGATCCGATTTGTCAGCCGCAGCCTGTTGCTTCTTTCTCTATGTCGGCGAACAACGTTTGCGTGAACCAACCTGTATCATTAATCAGTACATCTACTAATTCTCCAAGCACTTTTTCTTGGCAAATGGCGGGTGGTACTCCTTCGGTTTCAGCGGTGGCTAATCCTACTGTTTCTTATGTAAACGCCGGAACATATACGATTTCTTTAGTTGCCTCTAACGCCTTTGGCAGCAGCGCGCCGGTTTCACAAATCATTAATGTGGCAACTTGCATTGGTGTAAATGAGTTGATAAATGATAAGTCAGTTTATGTTTTCCCCAACCCAACTAAGAACGAAATAAACATTATCGGCGCCGATAAAGGAAGTCAAATAAAAATATTTAACGCATTAGGTGCTTTGATTTTTGCAGGTGTTGCAGAAGCAGAGAGCGAAAAAATAAATTTGTCGCTATACAATCAGGGACTCTATTTTATAAGACTCGTTCAGAACGGAAAACATATCACAACGAAACTAATAAAAGAGTAAAAATAAAAAGCCGCTTAATAGCGGCTTTTTATTTTGATGATGAATGATTAATTAAACTTAAAAAAGAAGAACACAACCGCGGCCCATTCTTTTTTCACGCCGCTCGCATGCCCGATAGTGGAATGCGATGCATTCTCCACTGTGCCATTGTCTTTAATGTAACCAATAGTACTGTGTGATGCATTTTCTACAGTACCATCTTTCTTTACATAACCAACCGTGCTGTGTGATGCATTTTCAATGGTGCCGTTATCTTTAATATAACCAATCGTACTGTGCGATGAGTTTTCAATGGTGCCATTGCTTTTAATGTAGCCCTTTGTACTATGACTGCTGTTTTCAATTGTTCCGTCGGATTTAATGTATCCGGTGGTTGAATGATTACCGGCTTCAATGGTTTGTGCATTGGCAGCACAGGCTAAGCCTAAAAAGGCCATTACTAATATTTTTTTCATGTTTCTGGTTTTATCTAACTAAGATAGATAAATTTGTTATATGGCCGAAGATTTAAAAATAACCGCAACGAATAAGCAGGAAAAATACCTCGAATTAATTCCTCAAATTAAAGCATTAATGGAAGGTGAGAGTGATATAACCGCTAATATGGCTAATATTTGTGCTGCACTTAAATATGGCATGAATTTCTTTTGGGTAGGTTTTTATTTAGTAAAGGATAATCAATTGGTCTTGGGTCCGTTTCAAGGTCCGGTTGCCTGTACGCGCATACATAAAGGTAAGGGCGTTTGTGGCGCTTCCTGGGAAAGAGGAGAGGTTATCATTGTAGAAGATGTGGATCAATTCCCCGGACATATTGCTTGTTCTTCCCTCTCTAAATCAGAAATCGTTTTACCGATTTATAATTCTAAAAAAGAAATCATTGGCGTATTGGATGTGGATAGTGATGAATATGCTTGTTTTGATGATATGGATAAATTATTTTTAAGCGAAGTCCTTTCATTTTTAAAGTTATCTTAAGTAAACCGCTAAATATTCTTTTTTTATTTTTTTTGACCGCTTATTTAGCCGGACAAAATACAGATTTCGTTAAACTATCGGACAAAATACGAAAGTTGCGTAATGATCAGAAATTTGATTCAGCTATGTACTATTCAGATAGTATGTTGTTAAGAGCAAGGCAAGAGGGATCAAAGAAGTATATAATAAGCGCCTTTTCTTCAAAAGCAAATATATATCATCTTACGGGTGATACTAAGAAGGCGATTGACTTTTACTATAAAGCATTAAAGAATTGTACCGATACCAGTTTCAATAAACAGAAAATATTTATTTATAATAATCTTGGTATTATCAATTTTGAGCAAAAGAATATTTCTCTGGCTAAGTTTTTCTTTAAGGAGGAAATTAAAGTAAAGCGGAACGCTAACATGTTAAAACCTTTGGCGAATAGTTTATTAAATCTTTCTTCAGTTCATCGTAGTTTGAAGGAATATGATAGTTCAGCCATTGTTCTGAGTGAGTTGAGCGGCATCTTACCTTACGTTAAGGATTCTGCAATTTGGAGTTTTTATTACAATGCCTTCGGAATGCATTATCAATTATTATATCGTCAAGATTCTATACCATCATTGCTCGATTCAGCCGCTTCCAACTACAATAGAGCTTTATTTATATGGAATAAGACAAACAATATGGCAGAGGCCTTTAGACCGTTATTTAATCTGGGGGCGATATATC
Organism: Bacteroidota bacterium; assembly: GCA_017303905.1. NCBI lineage: Bacteria > Pseudomonadati > Bacteroidota > Bacteroidota bacterium. The sequence goes on along the minus strand of JAFLBH010000001.1, from coordinate 239,797 downwards.
AAACTAAGCAAGAGTATGGTAAAGCGCTTTACAATTATCTTTTGGCATTGAGAGTAACTGACAGCCTCGGGCTTAAGGAAGAAAAAAATAAAATTCTTGGCAATTTATCCGAGCTGTATTTTGATTTAAAGGATTATAAAAAGGCAGCAGAAACTTTTAGAGCTTATATTGAATTAAAGGACCAATTGCAAGCTCAGGAAATTAATGCTTATGCAATTCAGCTCGATAAGCAATATCAAACCGAAAGAAGTAAAGAGACGATACAAAAGCAAAATTTAGAAATAGCTGAGCAAAGTTTAAGAATTGAAAGGCAAGGCAAAAGAATTTATTTGATTTTATTCATACTGGTGATTATAGTATTGTTAACTGTACTTCTGATTGTATACTTTGGATTTAAGAAACGGGTGAATAGTAGAATTGAAGAAGCGAAAAGAAAGTTTTTCTCTAATGTTGTGCATGAAATCAGAACTCCATTAAGCATGATTCAGGCGCCGCTCAAGGTTCTTAAATCAAAGCACAACGACGATGACGATCGTTTTAATATAGAGATGGCAGAAAGAAATATTAATCGGTTAAATGATTTGGTTAATCAAATGCTTTCCATTTCTAAGTTAGATGCGGTTAAATACACATTGAATGAAACTTTAGGAGATTTAGATGCGTATCTGAATCAGATTGTACAAGGTTTTGTCAAAGCGGCTTCCGATCAAAATATTGTTGTTCATTATTCATTTAACGTCACGCAAAAAATGGTGTTGTTTGATAAGGATGCTATTGAAAAGATCGTAGGAAATCTTTTGAGTAACGCAATAAAGTTTACACAAGCCGGAGGACAGGTTGGTATAGATGTGACAACGCGTGATGATGAAAATGGCGTTCTGTTGGATATGATCGTTTGGGATACAGGTGAAGGAATACCACTGAGCGAACAAAGTAAAATATTTGACAGGTTTTTCAGAAGCAAGCAAAATTCCGATAAAACAAAAGGAGCAGGTATTGGATTGTCTCTGGTAAAGGACTTGCTTGAGCTTTTAAGAGGAGAAATTAATGTAAAGAGTGAACCCGGTAAGGGAGCTACCTTTACAGTAAAAATGATGCTGAATTTACCGATGGAAATCAGAAATGATATTACAGGTAGCGAAACTAACAGCACAACTCAGGAGAAGCCGGTTATTTTGTTGGTTGAAGATGACGATGAAATCCTCCGGTTTAATTCGCACTATCTGCGCAACAATGGATTTAGCGTTCTTACGGCAAAAAACGGTAATGAAGCATTGCTACTGATAGAGAAAACATTGCCGGATCTGATGATTACCGATTTAATGATGCCTGAGCTTGATGGAATGGCAATGCTTAAGTCAATTCGTTCAAATGAAAACACAAATCACATTCCTGCTATAGTGTTGTCTGCAAAGGCATCGGGAGAGGCAAGGATTGCAGCATTGAATGAAGGTGCTCAGGCACATCTAACAAAACCTTTTCTTCCGGATGAGTTGCTCGCAATTGTAAAAAATCAAATCGATATACTTCGTAAGCGTAAGCTTGAGTTTAACGAACAAATTCATCAGACAGAAAAAAGCGTAGAGGAAAGATATACCGGGAAGGAACCTTACACTCAAAAATTATTCAAAATAATTTTTCAGCAATTAGATAATCCTGAGTTAACTGTTGAGTCATTGGCGGATTTAATGGCAACAAATCGCAGCCATTTTCAGCGGAAGGTGAAAGCAATGTTGGGGATTTCTCCTTCGGAATTAATCAGAACAATCAGGTTGGAAAAGGCAAAAGAACTGCTGTTAAAAAAGCAAGGTAATGTAACTGAAATTGCTTACCAAACAGGTTTTTCTTCACAGTCGTATTTTACGAAATGTTTTACCCAGCATTTTGGAGTATCACCTTCTCAAGTATCACTTAAGTAATTCTTTACGTTTTTGCGGCAAATTCGCCAGTTTATATCGGGACTAACGATAAAATAAATTGTTAGTTTTCTTCATAATTTAATTATTCCGGGATGTTGTTTTCGTTTAGCGACTTGTTTTTCGGATTAAAAACAGGAGTTAATAAACGTACCGAGACAAGATTTATCGACGCGCAGTGCCATCAAGGCATATTTTACTTCAATTCTTCTCCTGAAAACCAACTAATTGCATTAATGCAACATATTTACATATTTACGCAACATCCTTGAATGAGTCTTTTTTAGTGTATAGGTTTCTTTGCCGGATAATTTAAAAAAACCTTGAATATGGAAAGAATAAAAAAAAACATGGTGGCAGTACTGATCGGCCTTCTATCTCCTTTTTTTCTAACAGCGCAACCAGGCGCGGCATTAAATTTTGATGGACTTAATGATCAGGTAAGGGTGCCGGTATCTACAATGGGAGCCTTTACAATAGAATTTTGGATGCGAACAACTCAAACAGGACCAAACGGAACGCAATGGTATCATGGTGTTGGTATTGCAGATGCGGAAGTAGGAGGCGCAGTGAATGATTACGGAGTAAGCTTGCTAGGCTCAAAAATCGCTTTTGGAACCGGGAATCCTGACGTAACTATTACATCTACTTCTAATGTTAATACAGGTAATTGGGTTCATGTCGCTGCCATGTTTACATCAAATCCAAATGGGTATATGTGGCTATATATTAATGGGGTTTTGGAGGCAAGTTTAGATCCTGGTGTTAGCAGCAATGCGAGAAACACGAATGCAAATATTGCTCTTGGTAGCATTCAAACAAACATTCGTTATTTTAATGGCGATATGGATGAATTCAGGCTGTGGAATCGTGTATTAAGTGCGTGCGAGGTACAGTCGCGCATGAATTGTGAATTAACTCTTCCGCAAACAGGACTTTTACGTTATTACCAATTTAATCAAGGAATTGCAGGTGGAAATAATACATCTGTTACATCAATCACAAATTTAATAGCCGGAGGTAATGGCGTAATCAGCGGCATGGCTTTAACCGGATCAAGCTCTAACTTTATTGCTCCGGGTGCAGTTACCTCCGGGGTATCATGTCCGCAAGTTTTTATTTCGGTTGAAAGCAATAGTAATGTCATCAATGATAATGCAACAACTACCTCAACATTGAATAACACTAACTTTGGAACAGTTTGCTCAGGGCCTACACCAATTACAAATACTTACACCGTTTTTAATAATTTAACGGCGCCACTTAGTTTAGGTAATTTTACAATTACTGGTACAAATGCACCTTCATTTTCTGTATCAACTTTGCCTTCTTCAACCATTGCGCCGGCTTCTTCCGCTGTTTTCGGAATCACATTTTTTCCAACAACAACAGGCGCTAAGACCGCCGCCATTAGTTTTACTACCGATAATTGTAACACCACTATTTATAATTTTGCATTAAGTGCATCCGTTATTGCTTCGCCAACCATCACCGTAAACAGCGGTAGTATTTGTTCCGGTAATTCTTTTGTAATTAATCCTTCCGGAGCAGATACATACACATTTTCAAGCGGAAGCCCAACGGTTAGTCCAACTTCTACAACCACCTATACAGTCATTGGAACAAACACATTAGGCTGCGTTAATTCAAATTCAGCACTGGCAACCGTAAGTGTAGTGTTATCACCTACCATTGTTGTAAATTCAGCGGCAATATGTTCAGGACAATCTTATACCTTGTCGCCACTAGGCGCTTCTTCTTATACATATAGTAGTGGTCCGGTTGTTACGCCAAGTGCCACAACAACGTTTACAATTATAGGATCTGATTCCGGATGTCTGTCTACAAATGCTGCAATTGCTACCATTACGGTTAATCCAATTCCTACAGTAAGCATTAGTCAAAGCAATACACTAATTTGTTCAGGTCAAAACTCTACACTTAGCGCAAGTGGAGCAACAAATTATACTTGGAGTACAGGCGCTATAACACCTGTAGTGGTTATAAGTCCGAGCATAACAACAAGTTATACAGTGACAGGCACAAGCCTGGGATGTTCTGCAACTGCAATTATAACTCAAGCCGTATCACCCTGCACAAGTATCAGTGAAAATTTGTTAAACGAACCCCTGAAAGTATATCCGAATCCATCAAATGGCATGATTATAGCAGAACTAAAAGCGGAAGCGGAGATAGCATTAATGGATATAGATGGAAGAATAATTTTTATTGTAAATAAGCAAATTGGAAAGCATGAAATCGACCTGCGTAATTATTCAAAAGGATTTTATTTTATTATCTTCACCACACAAACGAAAACGGAAATAACAAAATTAATATTAGAGTAATATTACAACTAACCCAAAAATCAAAGACATGAAAAAAACAATTCTTATGCTTTCCTTGGCTATAATTAGCGGGAATGTTTTAAACGCTCAATCTGATAGGAAGTATGAAAAACTTTATTATAAGAATATAACTCAGGAAGGTGAGCGCTATTCGGTTGAGGTGGATAATGCAGTTTCAACTCCCGGCGAAACTAAGTTCAAGTTAAAGATCATCAATAAAACGGCTGACTTCTTAATCTTAAAACCGGAGGAATGTAAATTTATCATTAACGGCAAAGACATGATGCCGAAGGAGAAATGGTTAGTGATTAAACCTTTCGGAAGCGATTTCAGAATTATTAATCTAAAAGGCCCTGGGTACAATGCAGTAAAAAATTATTCATTTTCTACGGATGGTATTTATACAGCTTCTCCAAACGGAACAGTTGTAAAGGCAGATGATTTTAAATTACCGCCTTCAAAAAATGATTTCGTAGCAGGCGATTTTAAATGTAATATGGATAAACTGTCCAAAGAAACAGATAAGACAGAGGCAAAGTTTAAAGTTGTATATGGAGGTAATAAAATAGGGTTTATTGATCCATTAAAAAGTGCCGCAAAAATGCCTGACGGCAATGAATACGCTTCTAAATACAGTGCGGGTTTATTGGGGGGCAGCGGACCAATCATGTTAATGAAAGGCGAGAATGATTCATTTACTATTAAATGGGAGCGTATGGAAGGCGGAAGGAAAATGGATATGCAAAAAGTAGAAATGATAATTCAATGGCGCGAAACATTCACAGAGTCACCTCTTGTAAAGGAAAAAGCAACAACTTTGAATTTTGAATTTGACCAAGCGATGAGCGATGCAAAGAAATAAGAGTTAATATAATATTAGAAAAAAGGCAGCTATTTAGCTGCCTTTTTTTATGATGTCACATCGAGCGTAGTTGAGACGTAGATTGTTATTCATGTTCTCGACTTCTACCGATTGCTATCGGAACGAACTAACAGTTTACACTATAAACGTGAATTACTCTTGAACATAAACTCGTTTTACACGATTAGAAATAGAAGTAAGCACTTCATAAGAAATGGTGTTCATGGCTTTGGCCAGTTTTTCAATCTGCTCAAAATTTTCGAACACGATGACTTCATCACCTTCCTTACAATTTAATCCGGTCACATCAATCATACACATGTCCATGCAAATGTTCCCAACTGTCTTTGCAGTTTTACCATTTACATATACTTCAAATTTTCCGTTTCCTAATTCTCTTCTAAAGCCGTCGGCATACCCAATAGGAATGGTAGCAATGCTGGTTTCTTTTTCAATTTTACCGTTACGGTTATAACCTACGGTTTGCCCACTGCTCACATTTTTTATTTGAGAAATACGTGTTTTTAATGAACTAACATTTTGTAATTTTTTCTGTTCTTCCGCATTAACGCCAATGCCATACATGCCAATTCCCAACCGCACCATGCTATAATGCGCATGTTTAAATCGTGTGATGCCACCGGAGTTGCAAATGTGTTTTAAAAATGGATAACCGGTTTTGCTTTCTATCAATGTGCAGGCTTTATCAAAAAGCTTAATCTGCTCATTGCTAAATTCATCAAGGGCCGTGTTATCACTGCCTACTAAATGCGAGAACACACTTTGTACTTTTACTTGTGGATGATGATGCAATAATCCGGCTAATGTTTCAAAATCTTTTTCTTCAAAGCCTAAGCGATGCATGCCGGTGTCGATTTTAATGTGTACCGGATAAGGTTCCGAAATGCCGCTCTTGCTCAATTGCCGGCAAAACATTTCGAGCATTCTGAACGAATAAATTTCAGGCTCCAGATTATAATTCACAATATCTTCCAGTGAATCTTCCTCCGGACTCATCACCATAATAGGTAATTGTATCTGTGAACTTCTTAATTCAACACCTTCATCAGCATAAGCTACCGCTAAATAATTTACGCCCATGTGTTGCAAGGTTCGTGCAATCTCAATTCCGCCGCTTCCGTAGCCCATGGCTTTTACCATACACATGATGCCTGTGCCTTTATTTAAAAGACTGCGATAGTAATTGATGTTATCGGTAAGTCGGTTAAGATTAATCTCTAAAACGGTATCATGACTTTTATGCTGAAGCAAACGCGATACAGCTTCAAAACCAAATTTGCGTGCGCCTTTTAATAAAATGGTGGTGTTGTGAAAAAACAAGCGTCCTTCATTCAGCGCTTTGATCAGATCCGCGGTATCCTCATAAAAATATTTATCGCCACCAAAGAAACTTTTGTGCAAACAAATGTTTTTCCCGACACCCACAATTCTGTCAACCTGATTGGTTTTTAATAATTGCGCGATTTGCCGGTATAAATCAGCGGGATTGGTGCCGGATTGTTCAATATCCGATAATATAACGGTTCTCGAATTACTCCTTTTGTGCTGATGTAAATAATTTAAAGCAATTTGTAAGGAATCTAAATCCGAATTGTAATAATCGTTAATCAATACACAATTGCCGACGCCACTTTTTATTTCGAGTCGTAAGGCAACCGGACTTAAGTTTTTGAATAAAGGAATGTATTCTTCCAGATTCAAATTCAAGACCACTAAAACACCAAAGCAGGTGAGCGCATTACTAATGGAAGCATTATCTAAGAATGGAATTTGAATGGAATAATCTTTTCCGTGATGATTGAGGATGATATCAGTGTTATCAATCCCAATGCTAATATTTTTAATTTCAATATCACCGCCTTCGCCTATACGGAGTATTTTTTTATCTCTGTAAGAAGATGGAATTTTATCCGCACTCAATCCATTCACAACAATCTGATCACAATTTTGGAAGAGTTTAAATTTCTCCTCAATCTTTTCTTCTTGCGAACTGAAACCTTCACGGTGTGCTGCTCCGATGCCGGTAAAAACGCCAAGTGTAGGCTGAATGATGTGTTGGAGTTTTTCCATTTCACCCGGCAGAGAAATCCCCGCTTCAAACAGCGCGAGGTTATGACGTTCATTTAAATTCCATACCGAAAGCGGAACACCAATTTGCGAGTTGAAGCTTTTCGGACTACGACAAATATTGTAACGTAATTTTAGTAATTGATACAACCATTCTTTTACAATGGTTTTACCGTTGCTGCCGGTGATGCCGATAACAGGAAGTGAAAATTTAGTACGGTGAGAAGTAGCTAATTGTTGAAGTGCGCTTAGTGTATTTTCAACTTTAATAAAAGCGCAGTCACTACCCGGTGCTTTTATATCTTCCGATATAACAAAACATCTGACACCTTTTTTGTATAATTCCTCAATGAATCGGTGTCCGTTATTGCGTTCACTCACTAAAGCAAAAAAAACACTTTCCGAAAACGGAACAACGCTTCTGCTATCGGTGAGTAAATGTTTTATCACTACGTGCGCATTCCCTAAAAGTTGTCCGCTGCAAATGTTTGAAATATGATGAGGAGTTATCACTTGTTTTCGTTGGCTTTATTGTAACATACTCTGCAAAGCGGCTCATAGCTGTCGGTTTCGCCTAATACAACCAATTTATCATTGATAATTGTTCGGTGTGACACGTAAGCTAAATCTCCGCAATGCATGCAAATGGCATGTACCTTAGTCACGTATTCTGCAGTGGCAAGCAAGTTAGGTATCGGACCAAAAGGTTTGCCTAAGTAATCTAAATCTAAGCCTGCAACAATCACACGAATGCCCATGTCGGCTAATTGCTTACATACATTCGGTAATTCTTCATCAAAAAATTGTGCTTCGTCAATGCCAACAACATCCACATCATTTACCATGAGTAAAATATTAGAACTTGCAGGAACCGGCGTACTATGAATTTCAGTGCCGGTGTGTGAAACAACTTTCACATCATCGTATCGCGTATCAATGTTGGGCTTGAAAATTTCTACTTTCTGTTTCGCGAATTGTGCGCGTTTCAGTCGTCGTATTAATTCTTCCGTCTTTCCTGAAAACATACTCCCGCAAATAACTTCAATCCAGCCGCGGCGTTTTTGGGAGATAGTGTTTTCTAAAAACATTGTTTAAAAGGAGTTAATAATAAACTTTAAATGTAAAGGTAAATGACTTACTTTTAGTTCTAAAATTATTCACAAATAATAACAAATGACAACTGAAAAAGCATTTGAGCAATTAAAACTGGCGGCACTCGAAGTAAAGGCAGCCTTAATTGATATCGACGAAAACATTCAACCTTCTGTTACCGAAGTTGAAAGTCTTTCGGAAAAAGTGAATGTTTTAACTGAACAACTTGTTATCTATAAATTTCTAAAAGCACAGAAAGAGCTTTCACCTAATTTTAATATTCACCTCAAAGTGATGGAGCAAGCTGATCAAAAGGTGCCGGTGCAAAACGATGAAGTGAAAATGCACGAAACAATTTCTAGTGTAGTTAGCGCAACCGAAGCTGTTACCTCTGCCCGCAGAGTAGAAATCGGACTTAACGATAAGTTCAGAATGATTAGTGAGTTGTTTAGCAACAATTCAACTGAATTCAATCTCGCCATGGAGCAATTAAATCACATCGATAATCTTAACGAGAGTGAAACGTATTTACGCGAACTTATGAATTTATATAACTGGAAGGCGGATCACGAGCTAACTGTTCGGATTTTCCAGTTAAATCAAAAGCGATTTATTTAACCGAACCCATGTTTCGCAAATTATTTGCAATCGTTTTTTTTCTATCCGTTACTTTTTTTACCAAGTCGCAAGATTCACTCTACGCACGTTTAATCATTAAAAAATTAACGTCTAAAGAATGTTATGGGAGGGGTTATCTCAATAACGGTTTGGATGTAGCGGCAAAGTATATTACCGATCAGTTGAAGCGTTTTAAGGCAAAACCGCTCTTCAGCACCGGCTACTACCAATGGTTTGATTTCGATGTAAACACTTTTCCTAATAACGTTGGTGTAAAACTCAATGGTAAAGTCATTAAACCCGGAAACGATTTTATTTTAAATCCTCAAAGCGGAAGCATCAAGGGTAAGTTTAATTTAAAGCAAATAGATAGCGTTACCTATAAAGCGATTGATTCTCCCATACCTTTGATTTTAAGTCTGAAAAGAAAATTAACCTTTAGTGTGGCAACTAATTCTTTAGCAGGATGTGAAGTGGAATTACTCAACAAAAATCAATACAAGGATTTAAAAACACTGGATGTAAACATCGAAAGTAAAGTATTGACTAAATTCATTAATAAAAACATTTGTGCCTATATTGATGGAACAAAAAATAACGACACTTGTATTTATTTCACGGCGCACTACGATCACTTAGGCGGATTAGGAAAGAAAACGTTTTTTCCGGGCGCGAATGATAACGCAAGCGGTGTTAGCGTGCTCCTTAATTTTATAAAATATTACAGCGAACATCCTCCAAAATATAAAACTGTTTTTGTTTTTTTCGCCGGAGAGGAAGCGGGTTTATTGGGCTCTAAACATTTTGTGGAGAAGGGGGGCATTGATTTAAAATCCATTAAATTTTTGATTAATCTGGATTTATTGGGAACCGGCGATGATGGCATTATGGTTACCAATGGCGCGGTGCTAACTTCTCAATTTGAGATGCTGACAAAAATCAACGCTCAAAAGAATTATGTGAAGGAAATCAAGAAAAGAGGGAAGGCTCAAAATAGCGATCATTATTGGTTTACCGAGAAAGGCGTACCCGCATTTTTCATATATACATTAGGCGGAATAAAGGCTTATCACGATGTGGATGATATCGAAAAAACCTTGCCCTTAACCGATTACGGCGATGTTTTCCGTCTTTTACGTGATTTTGTTAATGAGCTTTAAAAGCCCTAAAAAACTCCCTTTTTTTTGTAAAAATCCGTACCTTTAAAGCTTAGCGCTATGAGTTTTAAACGGTTTTTGAGCGTATTGTGTTTTGCGCTCCTTTTCTTACAAAAATCTTTCGCCCAGTATTACTATGGGATGCAAATGGATTTTGGAAAAAACCGTATTCAATATCAAGATTTTAATTGGACCTATTTTGATTACGACCGCTATAAGGTTTATCTCTATCAGGGCGGAAAGGAAATTGCACAGTATGTATCAGCATCTGTCGATAAGCAGCTTCCAATTCTGGAAAAACGCCTCGACTTTCAAATGAATGATAAGGTGCAGATTTTGGTCTACAATAATCAAAATGATTTTAAGCAAAGTAATTTAGGATTATCTGCAGAGGAAGAAACCAATGTGGGTGGCGTTACGCATATTGTTGGCGATAAAATCAACGTTTACTTCAATGGCAGTCACGCCGATTTAGATCGTCAGATCCGCGCGGGACTCGCCGATTTAATGATTAGCAAGCGCATGTATGGCGGTAGTGCCCGTGAAATGGTGCGAAATTCTACTTTGCTGGTATTGCCGGATTGGTTCAAACAGGGCCTTACTCGTTACTTGTCGGAGGGCTGGCATACGTTATCCGATAATCAATTAATGGATGCTATCAAGAACGATCGCTTCTATAAATTTAATCATCTCACAGGTAAAGATGCCTATATGGCCGGTCATGCTCTTTGGTATTATATCGCGGAAACGTATGGCGAAGCTGTTATCCCGAATATTTTATACATGACTAAAGTGAGCCGTAGTCCGGATAACGCATTATTGTTTGTTGTTGGTACTTCACTCAACAATTTGATTTTTGAGATGCAGGAAGTTTTTAATAAGAGATATTATAATTACAACGACTCTCTTCGTACATTTCCTGCTTCGCCAAATGTGTTAGCCAAGCAGAAGAAAACACGCCATTATTATAGTTTTAAAGTGAGCCCGGACGGACAAAAAGTAATTTACTCTACCAACGAAATGGGACAGTTTAAAGTATGGTTACATACTTTGGGTGAAGAGGAACACAAACGTATTTTAAAGTTTAATCCGAAAGTGGAGCGAATGGATGATTTTAATTATCCGCTGTTGGCTTTTCATCCGAATAATGAAATTGTAGCGATGTTGTATGAAAGAAAGAATCAATTGATTTTACATACCTACAACATCACCACAAAGGAAAGCTTTAAGCGTAACATCACCGGTTTTGAAAAAGTAAACAGTTTTTGTTTTAGTCATGATGGGAAGAAATTAGCCATGAGTGCCGTGAAAAAAGGAAAAGGCCAGTCAGACATTTTCGTTTTTATATTAAACAGCGGAGGCATCGAACAATTAACGAATGATATCTGGGACGATAACAATCCTGTATTTGTAAAAGGCAGTAAGGGTGTTGTTTTTGAAAGTAATCGTGTGTCGGATACCATCAAATGGAGTGATGATGCAAAAGTGTTTAATAAAATTACCAAGAACAATGACTTGTTTTATTTGAGTTATAGTCCGCGTTCGCAAATTGCAATTCGCGTTACTAATACGCCGAATGTAAATGAAATATTACCACAGGAGTATTCTAAAGATTTAGTGGCTTACGTGAGCGATAAAAACGGAATATACAACCGATATGTGGCGCAATTCGACAGTACCATTGCTTTTGTGGATACGGTGGAGCATTATCGTTATTATTTTAATTCAAAACCTATTTCCAATTATAATCGAAATGTCATTGAACAACATATTAATACGCGCTATACAAAGAAAGCTGAGATATTTTACAATGAAGGGAAATACGTATTAACCGTTTCTGATTTGGAGAAGCCATCCGAATTAAAAACAGTCGAGCTGAAAGATACGTGGTTAAAAGCAACTGAGCGTCCATTTATATTTGATCCTGAGCGAATCAGTTTACCGGAACCAAAAAAGCAAGTGGAACCGAAAACAAAAACTGTGAAGGATACAGCAAGAAAATCAGGCGGAATTGATTTTGATAATTATACTTTAACCGGAGAAAAGCCTAAAAAGCAAATAGAAAACACGGAGACTCAAGCTGCACCTAAAGACACGACTTCATCAAAAGGCGAAGTGGCGCAAAATCAATTCAGATTCCCGATCCAACAAAATTATTTCACCACCTTCTATACAGATTATGTTGTAACACAATTGGATAATTCGTATTTAAGCACCAATTATCAGCGCTACACGGGAGGTTCTTATCCGATATATTTAAATCCGGGATTAAATGCATTGTTTAAAATCGGACTGAGTGATTTGATGGAAGACCGACGCATCGTTGCAGGTTTTCGTATTGCGGGCTCACTGGATAATGAATTTATGTTGAGCTTTGAGAACCGTCGCAAATTATTAGATCATCAGTTAGTATTACACCGTCAGTCATTCTTAAAAGTAGCCGGTTTTTATGGCGAGTTGGCTAAAATCAACACCAATGACGCGCGTTACTCGGTTAAGTATCCATTTAGTGAAGTGAGCGCAACACGTTTATCGGTATTGTATCGCAACGACCGAACTGTATTTGCTTCAGTAGGCGATATGTCTTTACCAAGAAGAAACACCTACGATAATTACGCCGGTGTGCGTTGGGAATATATTTTTGATAATACCAGAAAGCGCGGTTTAAATTTATATAACGGTGTGCGCGCCAAGGTTTGGGCGGAGTATTGGCGGTTAATTAAAACAGAACAGCACGATTTAATCACATACGGTTTTGACATTCGTGGCTATAAGAAAGTACATCGTGATTTAATTTGGTGTAACCGATTAGCTTATGGCGGCTCTTTAGGTTCCGATCGTTTAATTTATTATTTGGGTGGTGTTGATTCCTGGTTCAATCCTTCCTTCGACCAAACAATAAATGTGGTGAAGCCTGAACAATATCAATTCCAAACTTTAGCAACTAACATGCGTGGTTTCCGTCAGAATATCCGTAACGGAAATAATTTTGTGGTTTATAATACTGAATTACGTTGGCCAATGTTCCGTTATTTATTAAATCGTCCTATCAAGTCTGATTTTATAAATAACTTCCAGGTAGTTGTATTTGCTGATTTAGGGATGGCCTGGTATGGCGCTAATCCTTTAAGTGAAGATAACACGCTCAATAAAAACAGTTACTACAGTAATCCAATTACACTGACTGTGTATAAACAAAAAAATCCATTGGTAGGAGGTTATGGATTAGGATTACGCTCACGCTTATTAGGATATTTTGTTCGTTTGGATTTCGGATGGGGCGTTGATGATATGCAAGTTCAAAAGCCGATTACGTATTTATCATTTACAACAGATTTTTAATGGATATTTTAATTTTATTACTTGTTGGCTTATTAGCCGGAATTCTGAGCGGTATGGTTGGGATTGGTGGCGGCATCATTATTGTTCCTGTGTTGGTTTATTTCTTACAATTCTCGCAGCACAAGGCACAGGGCACTACACTCTTTATGTTTTTATTACCAATCGGAATTTTAGGTGTGATGAATTATTACAAAGCCGGCTATGTTGATTTTAAAACAGCTATTATCATTGGTTCTACCTTTGTAATCGGAAGTTATTTCGGCAGTAAATGGTCTATTTCTTTAGATCAAAAAACCGTGAAGCAAATCTTTGGTGTTATTATAGTTTTACTCGGACTTAAAATGGTTTTTTGGAAATAATGATGAATGTAGAACACATAAAATCGTTAGCCGAAAAGAATTTTCAACGAGTTCTCGAGATTCGCAGACACATTCATGCTAATCCTGAATTATCGTTTGAAGAATTTAAAACGAGCGAATACATTGCAACAATATTAGATTCATTAGGGATTGAGTATACAAAAGGAATAGTGAAGACAGGAATTGTCGCCTTGATAAAAGGTAAGAATCCCGATAGAAGAACTTTGCTATTACGTGCCGATATGGATGCCTTGCCTATTGTTGAGGCAAATAATGTAGAATATGTTTCAAAAAATCATGGTGTCATGCATGCCTGCGGTCACGATGTACACAGCGCCAGTTTATTGGGGGCCGCTGCTATTTTAAATGAATGTAAAGATAGTTTTGAAGGCACCATCAAATTAATTTTTCAACCCGGAGAAGAAGTGTTACCGGGTGGCGCGTCACTGATGATTCAGGAAGGTGTTTTAAAAAATCCTGAAGTAAATATTGCCATCGCTCAACATGTTCATCCAAGTATGGAGACAGGAAAAGTTGGATTCAGGAGTGGGATGTATATGGCGAGTACGGATGAGATTTATTTAACTGTAGCAGGAAAGGGCGGACATGCTGCGATGCCTGCCGATTATAATAATCCGCTCTTAATTGCTTCTGAAATTCTTCTTGAGCTAAAGAAAAAATTTCCTAATGACAGCAAGTCAGAAATTCCAACTGTATTGGCTTTCGGAAAAATTGAAGGTAAGGGTGCCACAAATGTGATTCCTGAAAAAGTGGAATTAGCCGGGACCTTCCGCACAATGAATGAAAAGTGGAGAAAGGAAGCACACGCCGAAATCACACGCATCGTAAATGAAGTTGCCAAAAAAAATAATGGGACGGCAGATTTGCGCATTGAAATTGGCTATCCCTTTTTAGTCAATGATGAAAAAGTAACCGAATTATGTCGCTCTGCAGCCATTCAATATTTAGGACAGGAGAATGTGGAGGAATTGCCCTTACGAATGACTGCCGAGGACTTTGCGTTTTTCTCGCAGCAAGTGCCTTGCTGTTTTTATCGATTGGGTACCGGTAACAAATCAAAGGGAATTACCTCCGGCGTTCATACTTCTACATTCGACATCGACGATAACGCCTTACGCATAGGTTCCGGCTTAATGGCCTGGCTTGCTATTCAGCAGCTTAATGCCCAGTAATTTAGCAACGGCACTTAATTCCTTTTTATGCTTTATTATAGCAAAAAATATACTATTTTTACTGGCTTTACGTTATAGCTCAACTTGAGGGTTTTTTCCGCCATATTTATCATTTGTGCAGTGCTTTTTTTTGGCGCTTGTACGACTAAAAAAAACACGGCTGTTCACAGGGGTTATCATAACCTAACGGCTCGATTTAACGGATATTATTGGAGTTCGGAAGCGATAAAAGAGGGTGTGTATAAAATTGAAACAACGAACAAAGAAAGCTACGACAAGGTATTGCCGGTTTTTGTTATTCCTTCTAACGAAAACGCTAAAGCCACCTTCCCGGATTTTGATAAGGCAATAAAGAAATCTTCTCTCGTTATTCAACGCCACACTATCAAAGATAAAAAGGATAACGAAATTCCGACTGCAGGAAAATGGATTGACAACAATTGGATTAACATAGGTATCTCTCGATATTACAAACGTGAATTTTTCTCGGGCATCGAATCATTTGATTATGTAGCGCGTACCTACAAATCAAAAGATAAATTTGAAGCGATGTTGTGGTCGGCAAAATGTTATAATGAGGTTGGTGCTGTTTCGCAATCAGATCCTATTCTGAGTATTTTACAAAGTGAGAAAAAATTACCTTCAAAAATTAAGAGCGAATTGTATGCCGTGCGCGGTGATTATTATTTACGTCGCGGATTAAACACTGAAGCTATTGCTGCTTTAACGAATGCCTCCAACCAACCCGGAATACTACGTAAAGGCCTCAAGAAAAAGCAAAGAGCACGTTATGCGTTTATAGTGGCGCAACTTTACGAAGAAAAGAAGGATAACAAAAAAGCGCGCCAGTTTTATCAAAAGGCTATCTCGTTAAAGCCAAACTACGACATGGTTTTTTATGCGAATATTAAATTAGCTCGCTTAACCGATATCAAAAACGGGAATAGCATTAAGACAAAAGCGAAACTTTTGAAAATGACTAAGGATGCGAAGAATTCAGAATATCTGGATGTTATTTATTTTACTTTGGGTGAGATTGAAGAGAAAGAAAAGAAAACAGATAATGCAATTGCTTATTACAAAAAATCAGCACAAACCAGCGTGAGTAATAACAATCAGAAGTCGCAGGCCTATTTAAAGTTGGGTGAAATTTATTTCGACAAGAGTAGTTTTCCTTTATCGGAAGCTTATTACGATAGTACGGTGGCAGTTCTTCCTAAAGACCATCCAAATTATAACAACATTGTTAGTCGTAAAGCTACACTTTCTACCTTGGTAGGATATATCAAAACAATTCAACGTGAAGACAGTTTGCAGAAATTAGCAAAGATGTCGGAGACCCAGCGAAACAAATTGATTGATGATTACATTGCTAAGTTGATTGAAAATGAAGAGCGTCAGCGTGAAGAGCTTGAGATGCTGAAAGCGCAAAACCAAAACCCAATCAATAATAACAATAATAACCTTACCGGTGGGGGAATGTCGGAAACCGCGGGAAGTGGTGGTGGTGGTTGGTATTTCTATAATCAAACCACATTAACTTTTGGTGTTTCCGATTTCGCGAAAAAATGGGGTAATCGAAAATTAGAAGATGATTGGAGAAGAAGTCAGAAGGGTGTTACCATAGAAAACATTGAAAATAATCCTGATGTTGTAGTTGATAATAATGACGGAAAAAGTGGAGGAAAAAAACCGAAAACGAGTGATCCGCGTAAAACACGCGAGTATTATATCAAACAATTGCCGTTAACGGATAGTTTAATGACGGTATCGCATAATAAAATCATTGAAGCGGATTATTTGTTAGGCGCAACCTATAAAGAAGAATTAAATCATAACCGTCGCGCCATTGCGGCATTTGAAGATTTAAACAATCGTTATACGGACCATAAGTACCGATTATCCTGTTACTATCAACTCTACCGTATTTATTTATTGGAAAAAAATCAAAGTCAGAGTGATTTTTACAAACAAAAATTATTAAGTGAATATCCGAACAGCGAATACGCTAAACTCATCAATAATCCTAAGTATGCCGAAGAAAGAAACGCGCAGCGCAGTGAAGTAGAAAAGTTTTATGAAAGCACTTACGAAGTGTATTCGTCGGGTGACTACAGCAAAGCGTACACACAGTGTAATGAAGCCTTCTCTAAATACGGAAAAACGGATTTTACTCCTAAGTTTGAATTTATCCGCTCTTTAAGCGTAGGTAAAATAAAGGGAATTGATTCGTTAGAATCGGCTTTAAATCAATTGGTGATTTTATATCCTAAATCAGAAGTAACACCGAAGGCCAATGAAATTTTATTGGCAATTAAAAAGCAAAAGAATCCTTCCATGTTTTCAGGTAGCGGATCAACTACAGCGGCAAAGGATACATTCTTAATTAATCTGGATATTGAACATTTTGTTTTAGTAATTGCTCCCGACGATCCTAAAATTGCAAATCCGTATAAATTATCCATTGATGAATTTAATACCACATATTATTCCAACAGAACGTTTTCAATTTCCAGCAATTTATTCGCAACAGCACAGCAAATGATTTTAGTAAAATCGTTTCCAAATGCCGCCGATGCCGCCGGTTATTTGTTTAACCTGCAAAACGACAAAAATTTGTATAAGGGAGCCATCAAAAAAGAAGCTTTTACCTTTTTCATAATCTCCTCCGAAAACCTTCCTATATTCTATAAAAAGGCCAGGGTTAACTCCTATCAGGCTTTTTATGAGGCTGCTTATAAGACAGTTATCAATCAACCCAACAAATAACTTCTTTTTTCGGGATTATTTTAGTAACTTGCACTAAATTAACTAATTAGCTATGTTAGGAATTGGAAACAAACATTCAGGCAGCGAAAGTGGTGCCATTAACCTGATTGGAAGTGGAACTACCATAAACGGAGATATTCAATCAAGCGGCGATGTTCGCATTGATGGTACTTTAACCGGTAACATTACCTTAAGCGGAAGATTAGTAATTGGTTCGAACGGAAAAATTGAAGGCAATGTGATTTGCCAGAATGCAGATATATCCGGAGAAATAAAAGGTAAAGTTCAAATTTCAGAGATGTTGTCATTAAAGGCAACAGCGAAAATATTAGGCGATATTGCCACCGGAAAAATTTCCATTGAACCGGGTGCCGTATTTACAGGAACCTGTAATATGGGCGCTATCGTGAAAAACATTAACGCAACAGGTGAAAAATCAATCGCCACAAAAACAGCCTAACGCTTATATAAAGTATACGAATATGGCCATACAAATGGCCGCTATTATTGGTATAGGAAGTTGGGGAGGTTATAAACTCGACGAGTATTATCAAAACAGCACGCCTGTATTTACTATTGTGTTAAGTTTAGTTTCTATTTTCGCCGCCATGTACGTTTCGTTAAAGGATTTAATTTTCCCAAAAAAGTAATATGTCTCTTAAACCTTATAGTGCAATATTAATCGCAAGCGGCGTTTCCATTCTTTTGTCGGCAGCCATTAATATGTTGCCGTTTACGGCTATTGTTTCTACAACATGGTGGATTAGTATCCTGTTTCATGTCGCTATTTCTTTTTTGCTTAATTTAATTATGATGAAGAAAACGGAAGAGGCGCGCGATATGATTAATAAAATCATGTTTACATCGATGGGACGTTTATTGGTATGTATGGTTGGTGTTTTTATTTACAGTCTCGTTGATAAACCAAGTTTCTTTGCTTTTGCTATTCACTTTATGTTGCACTATATGGTGTATACCGTTTTCGAAATTACTTTCATTGTTAAGTTTATTCGTTCACAGTAAACTAAACCTTAAATCGTTTGTTTAATCAATAATGGAAAATCCAATTGATAAAGATAAGGTAGCAGAACAGCCGGGATTAATCGCGTATCCGCATAATGTGGGAAGCTTGATGATTAAACCGGAAGATGAAGGAAAATTAAAATCGCGTGCGATGTCGGCCATGCGCGAACAAACCAATATGCAATTGAAACAAATTCAAAAGCAGGTGCAGTTACTCATGGAGCAGGCCGGCCAAATTCAACGCAGGGTTGAGGTTTCAGAAAAAATTTATCAGGCCGATATGTCTTTCGAGCCTTTTGTAGGGCATACCTATTATTTATATAAAAAGGAAGATCATTACCGTTTAATGATGATCGGACCCGATGAATGGGGTAAATCTAAACCGGTTGACTTAGAATACGTTAGCTCCGCAAGGTTGCTCGCCGACCACACCTGGGATATATTTGACTAAACCTTTTGCATGGTTTTTGCGTCTTAGTATAGAAAGAAGGGAGGTTCACATGGCTATTAAACAATTAACCATACCAATGTTTCCACTTAATATGGTGGTGTTACCGGGCGAAACGGTAAAGCTGCATATTTATGAGGAACGCTACAAACAACTCATTAATGATTGTTTGGAAAACGAAGCGCATTTCGGCATACCGTTTTCGGTTAACGGAAAAATTAAAACGCATGGAGTTGAAGTAAAGATTAAAAAAGTATTGAAGGTGGAAGAGAACGGTGAGATGGATATTTTGGTGGAAGGCGTGAATGTATTTAGCATTATGGATTATTCATCGCAACTAAAACCAAAATTATACGGTGCCGCTATTATTCAGTATAACGAAGAAGAGAAACTAACGGTGAGCACCTACCTGCAAGAACTCGCCATGGAGTACTTATCTTTAACGCAAAACAAAATTCTGGACTACGACTCATTTAAAACAGCGAGCATATTTGATATTGCTAATTTGTTGCAATTATCAGCTAAAGAAAAGTATCAACTGATTTCACAAGATGATGTTAACGAGAAGGAGAAATATCTCATCAATACTTTCCGTCAAACCATCTGCATTTTTGAGAAAGAAACTGAATTAAAAGACCGTTTCATTTTCAATTAATCACACACACAAACACACAGAAAGTCCTGCCCCGGCAGGATTTTTTGTTTTACACCTATCCATCAAAAGCGCCCAGTTAAAAAACAAGCTGTACCACTTGTTTAAACCTGCTTTAGTGTTTGCAGATGATCATCTAATTTTACATTAAAGAAAAAGCGAATGAAATTAATTTACATGGCCCTTATCAAATTGTTTAACTCTAAAACCAAAGGTTATGAAAATTACATTCAACAATGCGCAAAAAATGAACGATATCATTTTTGCCAATCGCAACAAAGAATACGGCGCATACGCACTCCGTTCGGCATATAATGCCACTTTAATTAAAGTACTTTCTTACGTTGTATCTACTGTTTTTTTATTGTCAGTCGGAATTTATATTGCTAACCGTAATGTAAAAGAAAAAATTTCGGTATACGTTGGAACTAACGATACTACATTTACCATTCCATACGATGGTACACCACCGGAGCCGGAAAAAAAGCAACCGGAACCACCAACCAAAAAAGCACCGGCAGCCATTTTATCTACGGAGCTTTCAACGAATATTTCGGATACTGTTAAGCACGAGCAAAATGGTGTAACTAACAATAATATTAATCCAATTGGTGATCCAAAAGGCGACCCAAATGCCAATAATCTTACCGGAACAGGTACTGAAACGGCTGTAACTAATGTTGTACCGGATGTGATTGAGCAACCTACCGCCTTTCCGGTTCAAGAACCTGAATTTGAGGGAGGCTTTAATGCTCTACGCGCTTTTTTAGCCAGCAACATTGTTTATCCTGAGTTAGCGAAAGACGCTGGTGTTGGTGGAACCGTACACGTAACTTTCATTATTAATGAAAAAGGAGAAATAGAAAGTTCTAAACTTTTAAAGGGAATTGGTTATGGCTGCGATGAAGAAGCAGTGCGGGTAGTCAATAAAATTCCCAAATTCAAAAAACCCGGTAAAAACGCTGCCGGGAAGCCTGTAAAGGTGATCTATAATATTCCTATTGCGTTTAAATTAAAATAGGAATAGGTGTTTGTTGCGAGGTGAATTCGCGATGGCGAATCTGTTCGCCGTTTGTTTGTGTGAGAGCCGTTAGAGATATCTAACGGCTTTTTTTGTAACTATTCTTTACAAGCCCGTTATATAAACATACCTCTGTTTAAAACACCTTATGGCATAAATTTTACCTGCCTCTTTAAGATTTAATTTCGTAAAAAACTATTCTGATGCTAAACTTTATTTTACAGGCAGGTATAAATGCTGTTAACGCCGTAGCCGCAAGCGATTCATTAGCCGCAGCTAATACAGGAATTCAAACCGTTGAAAATGCAGCTCCTGAAGTTACCGAGACTAAAATTTCATTGATTGATATGGTGATGAAAGGTGGACCGGTAATGGTTATCTTGGGATTACTTTTCGCAGTTTCCATCTATGTTTTGGTGGAGCGTTTAATGATTATCTCCAAAGCGTCTAAGAAAAATCCGACTTTAATCTCAGGAATTAAAGAATTTATAAATACAGGTAATCTCGCGAATGCGCGCAGCATGTGCAAAGCCATAAATACACCGGAGGCGCTAATGCTCGAGCAAGGAATTTCTCGTATCGGTCAGCCAGTGCAAGAAATCCGTGAGGCAATGAATCAAAGCGGTTCTAACGAATTAAGTAAACTCGAAAAAAACCTGAGTATCCTGAATATTACAGGCCGAATCGCGCCAATGTTCGGATTTATCGGCACCATCTTTGGTGTAATTAAAATTTTCTACGATATCGCTTTGGCAAAAACAGTAGAAATTGAAGTTATCTCAACGGGTTTATACCAAAAGATGATTACATCAGCAGGTGGATTAGTGGTAGGTGTATTAGCCTTCGTAGCTTACCAATGGTTAAATGCCCGCATCGATAAAATATCTGTGCGCATGGAAGAAGCACAAATTCAGTTTTTAGATATGCTGAACGAACCAACAAAATAGTTTTAACCTATCTGCGATGATTCGCGAAATCTGCGGGAAATATTAAATTAAAATGGGATTACGTAAAAAAATGCATAGAGAAGCTGAGGTGAGCACCGATTCGTTAAACGATATCATGTTCTTCCTCCTTCTGTTTTTCTTGATTTTATCTACCATGGTTAGTCCGAATGCCATGAAGGTAAATCTACCAAGCTCGAAAGCAAACAAACCCATCGACAATAATAAAAAACCAATTCACTTAGCTGTTACAAAAGAGCGTAAGTATTTTGTAAATAGTAAGGAAGTTGATTTTGGAAATTTGGAAACGCTTTTATTGGAAAATATTGCAGGGAAAACGGAACCGGTTATTGTATTACATATTGATAAAGATTTAGTTTACCAGGATTTTATCGATGTGATGCAAATTGGTGATCGTTTAAAATGTAAAATGGTTTGTGCCACTGCACCTTCTAACTCTCAACAATAATCATGTACTTAAGCGCCTCCGAAGAAAATAAAAATCGCACCATCTCTGCACTCATCTCTGCAGCGATTATGGCTTTGGTATTGCTCTTTCTTATCTGGTTTACCATTATCACACCTAATCCTCCTTTCCCTGAAGTTGTAGGCGGCGGCGGTGGAATGGAGATTAATTTTGGAACTTATAACGAAGGAACCGGAAATGTTGAATCCAACGGAATTGGAGATGCGACGAGCGTGGTTGAACAAACGGAGACAACCCCTCCGCCAACAAACAGCAATAACGAAACTGTTTATACAAGTGAAGACGGCGAAGATGTGAAGGTGGAAGACAATAAACCGAAAACACAGAATAACGTAACAGTAATTAAACCGGTAGTAGAAAAGCCTCGCGAGAAAACTGCAGCTGAATTGCTCGCCGAAAAGTTTAATAAGAATAAAGGAAAGAACGGCGGCGGTGATGGCAATAGCGGACAAGCCGGAAACGAAGGAAGTCCGGATGGAAACCCTAACACGAATGGCACCGGTGGAACAGGTGGTGGGTCTGACGATGGCACCGGTCCTGGCCCAGGTTCTGGAGAAGGTCCTTATGGAACAGGAAAGGGAAAAAAATTTAGCTTTGATTTAAAAGGAGCCGCAATTGTTAAACCTCCTAGCTTACCAAAGGATACTAAGGAAGAAGGAAAAGTAGTGGTAGAGATTACAGTAGATAAAGAAGGAAATGTGACGGAAGCCAATCCTAACGGTCGTGGTACTACTACTTCAAGCGCGGTATTAAAAGCCAAAGCGCGTCAGGCTGCATTGGCAACAAAATTTAATGTGAGCGGACAATTTGAAGAACAAAAAGGAACAATCACCATCGTATTTGCATTTAATTAAATGAACTATTCTCAAACGCTGGAATATCTCTTTTCGCGTTTACCCATGTTTCAGCGCGTTGGCGCTGCCGCGTATAAAGCCGATTTAAATAATACCATTGCTATTTGCAAGGAGCTCGGTAACCCGCAAAACAAATTACAGTGCATCCATGTAGCGGGCACGAACGGCAAAGGTTCTTCCTCTCACATGCTGGCGGCGGTTTTGCAAAAGGCAGGTTACAAAGTGGGATTGTATACCTCGCCACACATGGTGGATTTCAGAGAGAGAATTAAAATCAACGGAAAGCTTATTCCTAAAGATTATGTTATTGAGTTTGTAGAAAAACATAAAGAAGCTTTTGAAAAAATTGAACCTTCTTTTTTTGAATGGACAGTTGGTTTAGCCTTTGATTATTTCGCGAATCAGGAAGTAGATGTGGCGGTGATTGAAGTAGGCTTGGGTGGAAGATTGGATTCTACCAATGTTATTAAACCTATAGTGAGTTTGATTACTAATATTGGTTTTGATCACATGAATTTGTTAGGAGATACGCTGGTGAAAATTGCAGGAGAAAAAGCCGGCATCATTAAAGAAAGAATTCCCGTTGTGATTTCGCAATATCAACCGGAAGTAGCGCCTGTTTTTAATGAAAAGGCTAAACAATTGAAATCTCCCATCGTGTTTGCAGATAAACGTTACAAATTGGGCAGCTGGGAAAAAAATTTGGACGGACTCAAAGTTACATTAGTGAATAGAAACGATAATCATTCGGTAACGTATCAATTGGATTTAAGCGGAACGTATCAATTGAAAAATATATTAGGTGTCATCACTGCTTTGGATTTTGTAAAAGAAAGTGGTTTTATTATCAGTGAAGAAAATATTTCGGAAGGATTAAAGCAAGTGGTAAAATTGACGGGCTTAAGCGGAAGATGGCAAACCATCAATGAAAAGCCGCTCATTATTTGTGACACCGGACATAATGAAGATGGCATCAATGAAGTACTAAAAAACATTGAAACCATTAAGCACAAACAATTGCACATGGTAATTGGCATGGTGAATGATAAAGACGTTTCGAAAGTTTTATCCATGTTGCCGAAAAAGGCGGAATATTATTTTACAAAGGCGAATATTCCACGTGCGCTCAACGAAAACGAATTAGCATCTCAGGCTTCTCAAGCCGGATTAAAAGGAACTACTTACGAAAACGTAAAATCAGCGATTGAAGCTGCAAAGAAAAAAGCAAAAGCAGGCGATTTGATTTTTGTAGGTGGAAGTACTTTTGTGGTGGCGGATGCGCTGGCTATTTAGATATTCTATGTTCGATTTATTTGAATTATCTACAAATGATTTACTTGCATCTGATTTAAATAATTAAAAAGATCTTCTTTTTTTCGTAACGAAACATCAATTTTATTACCTGATTTCATTTCTAATGTTAATCCGTCTTTTTTAAGAATTTGTTTAATGTGTAGAACATTTGCTAAATAAGAATTGTGCACACGAAAAAAACCATGTTTACTTGTTAGTTCTTCATAGTATTTTAAGTTCTTGGAAGAAGTTATAACGCTATTATCAGTTAGGTAAACTTTAGTATATGGTCCTTCGGCCTCAAAATATTCAATAGAGTGAAGCGACATTATTTTAATTTGTTCGAGTTCATTAATCACTAAGTTTTTGTTTTGACTTTCTGCAACTGTCTTTGTGTTTACTTCTGTGGAATTAATTGTAATTTCTTGCAAAGCCGCATTAATCGCGGTCTTAAATTCGTTAATATTAACCGGTTTCAGAATGTAATCAATGGCTTTGTTTTTTATGGCCTTGATAGCATAATCAGGGTGTCCGGTAATAAAAATTACTTTGGTGCCTGATATATTAAATGTGTCTATATAATCAAAAATGGTTTCATTGTTTTGTAATTCAACATCAAAAAGTAAAAGATCATAAGTTTCAAGTAAGAGATTTTTTGATACCTCTTCCGCAGAAGTCATTTCTGTTATTGAATTGAATTGAGGAAAATACTTTTTTAAAAGTCCACTAATGAATCCTACATGGGCTATATCATCATCTAATATTAATGCTTTCATGGCAGACAGTTATTCAAATCAAATTTAATAAACATTTATTAATCATCACCATTATTATATTAACTCGAAGTATGTTATTATATATTAAAAGGAATAAGGCCAAATGCAATTTTTACATTCGCTAAAAAAAGACAAAATGAAGTCAAGAAGGATATTCTGGTTAATTTTCATTGCGCTTATTGCAATAAATAAATTCAAGTCTCAAAATTTTCAATGGGCTAAACAAATTGGTGGAGGGTCGGGAGACGCATCTTTTTATTCAACAACAGATAATTTGGGGAATGTATATATAGTGGGTGGATTTAACGGTACCGTTGATTTTGATCCGGGTCCCGGAACGACAAATCTTACTTCTTCGGGTATGACAGATGCTTATTTAGTAAAGCTTAACTCAGCAGGAAACTTTCAGTGGGTTCGCAAGTTTGGTGGTACAGATATTGATGAGGCTTATAGCGTTACAGTTGATAATAACACAGCGGATATAGTTATTGCAGGTGTGTTTCGCGGCGTTGCTGATTTTGATCCCGGTACTACAACCTATACGTTAAGCGGCTCAACAACTTCTTTTAACACCTTTGTAGTTAGATTAAATTCTGCAGGTAACTTTTTATGGGCTATTAACAACAGGGCTTCTATTTGTAAGCAAGTTGCCATTGAGCCATCTACGGGTAGTGTATGTTTAGTTGGTGCGTTTACAGGAACTGTAGATTTTAATCCAAGTGCTTCTACGGTAAATCTAATAACAAGTAACGTATATGATGGATACATTTTAAAATTAAGTTCGTCTGGTATTTATACATGGGTTAGGCAAATAGGATCAACATCCGGTAATGATTATTGTAGGGATATAGAATTCGATTATTCAGGGAATATGGTAATTGGCGGAAGCTTCTTTGGTACAGTTGATTTTAACCCAGGTACCGCGGTTTTTAATTTAACATCAATAAGTAGTGATGGTTTTATATTAAAGCTTAACTCATCAGGAGCTTTTGTAACTGCATTTGGTATTGGAGGTTCAGCCAACGATGATATACTGAATATCGACGTAGATGCTTCAAACAGAGTATATGTCACTGGTGTTATGTACAGTGCTATAGTAGATTTTGATCCGGGCCCCGGTACCTATACTCTAGGCGCTACAGGAGTTGCTGATGCTTTTGTTGCTAAATATGACAACACCAATAGTTTAGTTTGGGCGAAAAAATTTGGAGGCGGTGGTCTAAATGGTGTTACTTCAGGATATGGGATTACAGTGACTCCAATTGGAGAAGTATTTACTACCGGATTATATAAGGGGCCTAATATTGATTTTGATCCGGGAACGGCAACCTACACAATTTTAAATCCAGGTTCAAGTTATTCAAATGTTTATTTCAGTAAACTTGATGTGAATGGTAATTTTCTTTTTGCTCATGGTATTGGTGATCTCAATTTCGATGATTTTTCCGGGAGCATTAACTATGATGCATCTTCTAGTTCAGTTTATGCGTGTGGTGCGTGGCGAGGTAATTCAGACTTTGACGGAAGTGCCAATACCTATACAATGCAACCAATCGGCAGTGCAGATGGTTATGTATTAAAATTATCATCTTGCGCCGCTCCTCCCGCTCCTGTGAACACGACAGCTTCAGGACTAATGACACTTTGTTCAGGCAATAGTACAACACTAACAACTACCGCATCCGGTACAGTAACCTGGCACTCCACATCTACTTCTACAACAGTTATCAATAGTGGACTAAGTTATAATACGCCTACTTTAAACGCAGGAATATATACATATTACGCCCAGAGCAATACTTCATGTGGTGTGAGTGCAACAAGAACTCCAATTACAGTAACAGTTAATCCTAGCCCTACTGTAAATATATCATCAAGTACATTTACTTTATGTTCCGGACAAAGTGCAACACTTACAGCGAGTGGCGCAGGTAGTTATACATGGTCAACCGGCAGCATAAATACAAGCATTGTTGTAAGCCCAACTACAAATACAACTTATTCTGTGAATGGTATCTTATTCGGATGTACTTCTGCAAAAACGGCAACTGTGCAAGTATCTATATGCAGCTCGGTTGAAGATTTGAGTTTAGAACCTGAGATTTTTGTATACCCAAATCCTTCCATAAACGGTATAATATATATTAAGAGTGAAAAATATATTCTAAATAAAGTAGAAGTTTTTGATATGCTCGGGCGCAATTTAAAAGTTGAAAATAGAGGGGATGAAGCAGATAGTTTTTCATTATCATTAAATACCGGGATTTATTTAATTCGTGTCACTACAGTTTCTGGGAAATCTTCCTTACAAAGGATAATTATAAATTAATGGATTACAAGTATTAAATGAAATCACGTATCCGTTAACTAAAGCGTATTATCCATATACTTTCAAAAACGCCTAAGTTTAAAGTAGATAACTTGGCTTTAAATATTATTACTATGAAATCAAAGTATTTAAAATTATTATCAGTTATTGCATTCGTATTTGTTGTAGAAGTTACAAAGTCGCAATCATTTGCCTGGGCACAGCAATTTGGAAGTATTGCCGCTGACGCAAGTTATTATTCAATTACTGATGCAACAGGTAATGTTTATATAGTAGGTGGTTTTAGTGGGACGGTTGATTTTGATCCCGGTGTAGGAACAAGTAACGTTACATCAGTAGGAGGAACAGACGGCTATGTAGTCAAACTAAATTCATCAGGTGTATTTCAATGGGTAAGAACTATTGGTGGAACAGGAACAGACAGAGTACATAGTATATCCATTGACGCAACAGGGAATCTCTATATTGCCGGAATTTTTAATGGCACAGTTGATTTTGACCCGGGGGCGGGTACATTTAACTTAACTTCTGCAGGATCGGAAGATGTGTTTATTTCTAAGTGGAATAGCACCGGTAATTTTGTATGGGCCGGTCGTTTAGCAGGAGCAGGCAGTCAAGACGCGAATCAGATATTAGTTGATGCAAGCGGGAACGTATATGTAGTAGGTGAATTTACACAAACAGTTGACTTTGATCCGGGAGCAGGAAGTGTAACGGCTGTTGCAAATACTAGTACCCCTGATATGTATATTTTAAAGCTCACAACTACTGGTGTTTTTTCTTGGGTAAGAACTTATGGATCACCGGTAGGTACAGATTTCGATAGAGCAGAAGATATTGATTTTGATGCGTCGGGGAATTTGGTTATAGT
The DNA here is from genome assembly GCA_017303905.1 of Bacteroidota bacterium. NCBI lineage: Bacteria > Pseudomonadati > Bacteroidota > Bacteroidota bacterium. The sequence goes on along the minus strand of JAFLBH010000001.1, from coordinate 211,355 downwards.
AGGTGATTTTTCAGGCACAATAGATTTTGATCCGGGAGCCGGAACATTTAATTTAATTTCAAATGGTGTACAAGACGCTTTTGTTTTAAAGTTAAATACATCCGGAAATTTTGTTTCAGCATTTAATTTTGGAGGTGTTAATTCGGATAAGATAGAAGATGTTGAGGTAGATGCATCAGGAAACATTTACGTTACCGGTTATTTTCAAGGTAGTGTTGATTTTGATCCAAGTGCATCTTCCTTCAGTATGACATCAGCAGGTGGAAGTGATATTTTTGTGGCGAAGTATTCTGCTACCGGAAGTTTTTTATGGGCTAAAAGAATGGGTACTTCAACTACTGCCGGCGGATTGGCCGATACAGGTTTTGGCATAGCGGTCAATTCCCTTGGAGAAGTTTTCAGTGCAGGAGAATTTAGAGGAAATAATTGCGATTTTGATCCTGGAACAGGAACGTTCTTATTGTCTGCCGGAGCAACCAATAGCGATTTGTATATACAAAAATTAGATGCAAACGGTAATTTCTTATTTGCTCAAAAAATTGGAGGGACAAATTTAACTGATTTTGCGGGGTCAGTTTGGTTCGATGGTGTTAACAATGCAATATATGTTTGTGGTAGCTTTAATGGTAATTCAGATTTTGATGGTGGGGCTGCTACTTATACAATGCAAACAGCCGGTAACACAGATGGATTCATTTTAAAACTTTCAGCTTGTATTGCACCAAGTGCTCCTGTTAATGTAACTTCATCGACTTTACTGAATATTTGCTCAGGTAATAGCACCACTTTAACAACAACATCTACCGGAACTGTAACTTGGCATTCAACATCAACATCAACAACAGTTTTAAATAATGGATTGAGTTATGTTACCCCAACCCTAACGGCAGGAACATTTACCTATTATGCGCAAAGTAATACAGCGTGCGGAGCAAGTGCTTCCAGGACGCCAATAACTGTTACAGTTACTTCAAGCCCAACAATAGTTATTACGCCAAGTGCGTCTGCTTTATGTTCAGGACAGAGTGCAACACTTACAGCAAGCGGTGCGGGTAGTTATACATGGTCAACAGGAGGTACAAATTCTGCTATTGTAGTAAGTCCAACTTCAACTGCTACATATAGTGTTACCGGAATGAATTCAAATTGTTATTCAGATCGAACAGTTACGGTTACTGTTACGCCAACCCCAACAATAAATATCACTCCAAGCACATCCACATTATGTTCAGGACAAAGCGCAACTCTTACCGCGAGCGGTGCGAGTAGTTATGCATGGTCAACGGGAGGTACCAACTCAGGCATCGTAGTGAGCCCAACATTAACAACTACATATAGTGTTACAGGTACAACTTCAGGTTGCTCGTCATCAAATACTTTTACAGTTCAAGTATCCATATGTAATTCTGTGCATGAATTAGAATTTAAAAATTCAGTAATCGTTTACCCAAATCCAACCAGTGGAACCGTTTTGGTAAATAGTAATACAGAAATAGAGAGAATTGAATTAATTAACATGCTGGGTCAACGGATTGAAGAATTTGAAATGACATCAAATAAACTATCTATTCATATAGCGGAAGAAGGACATTATATATTGATTTTGGTTGATAAAGATGGAAGAAAAGCTTTCAAAAAAGTAATTGTAGAAAAATAGTCATCATGAAAAGAATAGTTATTATAGGGTCGATAATCACTTTAAGTGTTTATTGCAAATCACAGTATATAGCGCTTAATCCGAATGAAAAAGAAAGTGATGATACATTCTATGGTTCTTTAAATATTACAAATGATAATAATTCATTAATAGACTCTTACTTAACAAAGTCAAGCAACGGAAACAATGATGTGGTAAATTATATTTCGAATTCAACCTCAATGTTTAAGCAAAGTGATCTAAATATTCAGGACGATAAAAACAAAAGAAACTACGTTTATATATGGGATAAAACATCAAAGTATTATGTAAAAGACGAAGGATTTACTTCAAAGTTTCATGAACAAAACGCAGGTAAAATTTTATTTTCAGATAAGGAGATAAAAAGGGAGAATACAGATATCTCTTATTTCAAAACATCTTTTGATAATAATTCGGCTGCTATTTATGGGAGAGTATATTTGCCGACTTCAGTTTGTAATTACGCTGTTTATAAGAATGGAGACTCAACGAATAAGCCAACTAACAACCCCTATTCGTACTATGTTATGAATTTATATGCTGATGGAAAATTTCTTGTAAAAACAGATAGAAATCATAGCGGCACTAAATCTCTGGAGTCAAACATAACTACATTTTATTCGAACATTATTTGGAGTGTTGAAAAACGAGACAAAAAGCAATGGTTTGCAGTAATTGATTCATTAAACAAATTAAAGCCGGGGGTGCATAAAATGCGTTTAGAACTAATTGGTGATGCCGATGCTTATTCGAAAGTACAAACAGTTGTACCAATAGCTGTTGGAGAATTTGATCTAAATATTTTACCCGGTAAAAAATTTAAATACGGTGTAAAATGGGCCGATATTAAGGCCGGAATGGTAAATGAAACAGTGGTTGCAAAAGCATTAAGCATAATGAATACAAAGTCGAAAGAAGAGAAATGGATTTATACTTTTAAAAAGGCGAAAATTACAGACAGTGAATGGACAGTTGAGAAAAATTACTTAGGTGTGCCTGAGTATAAGCGAATAGATATTGAGTTTTATGTGGTATTACCAAACGGATCTTGTAATCATGTAAATATTACATTTCATCAGGATTATATTAATGGTTCATATGGACCACTTAAATATTCAAGTATGGGTAGCTATACAGAATTGGATTGTGAATAGAGATTGTTGAAGTGCTTGAAGCAGTAATTTTCTTTTTAAGATTATTTAAATTAATTATGAATCTTAAAATTAAGGAGCTGTTTAAATTAATACCATTACTAGTTATCCCGTGTTTGATTTTTAATTCGTGTTCGCGTTCTGAAGTAACAGCGGAGCAAACACAAAAGGGCACAAAGGAATCTAAGCTTAAGATAGGGTATAGCTTAAATTTAGAAACCTTGTGCCTAATTTTTAATCTTTCGAAAGCTGGAGAATCTCTTTTCAAACAGAACCCATTGCCAAGAGCTACTTTGGCACGCTCCCTTACAAGAAAATTCGATGCTTTTAAAAATCATGAAGCAGTAATCAAATTAAATTCTTTACTGGATAATGATTTGGTTGATTTGTATGATGTGGATCTTGCGTTGTTTCACGATGAGCTGCCCTCTTATTTACAATACACAGATTACCCAATCCCCTATTATGTTAATGATATACAAAGCAAGAAAGATCTAAGGGAAACATTTAATGATTTTTCTATTTCTGTCGGTAAATTTTTTGTTGACTCAAAATTAGATTCGTTTATAAAAATTGAAGCAAGGCCTATCTATGAAGGAATCATGAAAGAAATAAGTACTCTTTCAATAAAGGAAGATTATATATTAGAGATGGAAAAGTATTATGGACGAGAAAGGAATTCCTACAACATTATTGTTTCTGCATTCTCGTTTAATGGAATTGGTCGATCGAAAACCATTCCAAATGAAAAGGGAATAAGTGTTTTTCAGTTGATTACTTCAAACCCACAATTGGAATCAGATTCAATATGCGAATGGGACTCGTTTCAGTTTGGCTATTCGAACGAAGATTATTTTAGAGAAATGGCTATGCACGAATTGGGACATTCTTTTTTTCATGAAGCACTAAGAGAAAACAAAATCAATATAAATAAAGTCAAAGAAATTGAATTTCTTTTTACGAAGGAGTTAAAGCGAGACATGAAGCGACAGGGTTATATGGATTGGATAACTTGTTTTGAAGAGCACCTGGTTCGGTTAGGTGAAATTAAGATAATGAAAGCACTCGGATTAAATAGTCAAACAAATAAGTATAGAAATCGATGTGTTGTGGAGAGGGGTTTTAAATACATTCCTGTTATGGAAAAGATTTTAGAAGAATATGAGTCGAATCGCGAAAGCTACGCGAAAATCGACGATTTTATACCTACTCTAGTATTAAGATTAAGTGAGCGATATAGACAAATATGAAAGGAAGTATTATTGATAAGTAAATAAATTGATAAAATTACGTCGTTTTCGAAACGATAATCGGAAGTAACATCTCAACCCGTGCAGCTTCATTTTCTATAATAATGGAGGTGTTACCTTCGGAATTATGAATTTTACAATGGGTTTCAATTCTTTTTTTGGTTAACTCTAAACCTCTTGAGGTTGAATCTTTAGGTTTTGACATTACTTTAGAGGATTCAGGAGCAAGTATGTTGTTTGTAATCGAGATACAAATGCTTTTCTCTTTTAAGGAAAGGGTAAGTTCAATTTTCCCCCCATTATTTTTATCATATCCTCCATGAATAATAGTGTTCTCCAATGGTATCTGAGTGATAGCGCTTGGAATCATATAAGTGTTTAAGCTTTCTTGATTTAATTCGATTTTGAAATTAAAATCGAAACTATTTTTAAGTCTGTATTGTTGTGATTCAATGTAAAGATTAATCAATTGAATTTCTTCAGAAAGTGTCCATTCCTCTCTAAAAGTGCTTTCAAGAATATATCGTGTAAGTTTTGAAACTGATGAAACATGATTTATTAGGTTTTCATCGTTATAATCAAGTAAATTGATTTGAATTCCGGCAAGTGCATTGTTGATAAAGTGCGGATTAAATTGAGCCCTTGCCAATTTTGATCTTAATGTGAGTGTATTGATTTTATTAATTCTTCTTTGGTATATTACTACGATTAAAGCCAGGGTTGTTAGAAGTAATACTCCGGCAACTAAGTATCTTATGGATAAATTTTGTTGCTTAATTTTTAACGCGTTGATTTCGTCTTTCTGAGATAGGATGGTGATTTCTGCATCTTTTTTTTCTGACTCATATTCAACAAGATTTTTTTGTAAACTCTCATATTGTTTACTTAAATTAACGCTATCCAGTAATCCAATAATTTCATTATTTATAATTGAAGCGGCAGCATAGTCTTTTTTTATTAAGTATAACTTTGCCTTAATATTCAAACAATTTCTGTAATTCTCTATTTGCTTGATGTTTCTGTAATAGCTGATTGCTGAATCAATATGCATTTCGGATTTATGATAATCTCCGGTAAAGTAATAAGTGTGGCCAAGCAATCTATTGGCATTTGCTTTATGAAATTTGTACTCGTTTGAGATGCTTTTACTCAGTGCCTGCTCTCCTAATAGCGCAGCACTTTTGTAATTTTTAATTTGTAAGAAGTTAAAACCAAGATTGTTTGTAATAAGAAGGGTATTGTTTACGTCATTAACACTCCTGGCTTTCTTTAAGCCTTTTTGAAGAAGCTCAATACTTTCTGAGTACCTTTCTGTTGTACGATATATATAAGCCAGGTTATTAAGAGCAGCAAAATAATTACTGACTAAATCTTTGTTGTCTTCTAATAATTCAATTACCTTTTTAAAATATATTGTACCGTCTTTGTAATTTTTAAATTTTGTATGGATGTATCCGATAGTACTTAAGGCGAATACATATTCTTTTAGGTTTTCTATTGGATTTATTTCTTTTTCAAATATTTTAAGAGAGTCAAGTGCTTGTTGATCTTTACCTAAACACAGCAAAGATAGTATTAAACCTGTTTTGGTTTCGTTTTCTATGTTCCAATATTTGTCAAGAGATTTATAAAATGCAAGTTTTGGACTGTTTTCCTGATAAAGATTATAAGAAGACTTGCAATCTTGATTTATTTCATAAAGAATCCGTGCTTTTATTACATTATAGGTAAGTTGCAAATGGATATAATATTTGTTTTGCTTTAAAAATAGTTTTACTTCATCCAACAACTCATTGGATCTTTTAGGGTTTTCCTTTCTATATGTGCGAGCAAGTAATAATTTCAAATAATTTTTTAAAAGAGGTTCGTTAGCTGCAGAATCTAAAGAATTTTCAAGATAAGATTTTGAGGCAGCTATTATGGTATCATTATTTTTAATAAAGGTAAAAATCGATTCGAACTTGGCTTCGTATTTACTTATTTCAGGTAAATCTGATTGGCTTTTTAGCTTAATCGAAAGCAGTAATATGATTGAAACAATTAAGTAACGCATTTTCACTATAAAGATAATAATTGTCTTTTTAATTCATCTATTTATATACTATTAATTCAAAGCCCACATATATTAAGCAATTTACTGACTCTGTTAATTGGCATCTTTATTTTTACAATAATGGTTTAATTTGACAGCTCAATTCAATGCGTATGAAAGTGTATAAATTAGCTATAATAGGTTTTATTAGTTTGACTACAACTGTATTTTCACAATCCTTTGGATGGGCAAATCAATTTTCAAATATAAATCCTGTTATTAATTTTGCTGTAACTACTGATAAATTTAATAATGTCTACACTACAGGTTTATTTCATGGAACTGCGGATTTCGATAGTAGTCCGGGACAATATACATTAACAGCAATTGCCGGAGATGTGTTTGTTCAAAAATCTGATTCGGCGGGGAATTTTATATGGGCTAAGCAAATTGGTGGAACTTCCGGCGAATACGGAAAGAGCATAAAAACAGATAATGCAGGAAATGTTTATATATGTGGTTACTTTCAGGGCGTAGCAGATTTTGATCCGGGAATTGGAACGTATACATTATCATCTTCGGGGCAATACGATTGTTTTGTGATGAAATTAGACGCGGCCGGCAATTTTGTTTGGGCTAAGAAAGTTGGCGGTACTTTACAAGACTACTGTTACGGTTTAAGTTTAGATCAGAATAACAATGTTATTATTACAGGTTATTTTAATAGCGCTACGGTTGACTTTAATCCCGGAACAGGGGTTTATAATTTAAGTACAGCCGGAAACTACGATTGCTTTATTTTAAAACTCGACAACTCCGGTAATTTTTTGTGGGCGCATAAATTTGGAAGTACATCTTATGACTATTCAGAATCGGTTACTATTGATAATTCGGATAATGTTATTATTGCAGGCTACTTTGTTGGTACTGTCGATTTTGATCCTGGCCCAACTGTTTTCAATCTAACAAGTGGAAGTAGTTCAGAAAACGCTTTTATTTTAAAACTAAGCAGTGCCGGTAATTTTATTTGGGCCAAAACTATCCAAAGCACAGGCAATAGTCAAATTAATTCAGTTTCATGCCAAGGAAATAACCTTTTAGTAGGAGGAACATTTTTAGGTCAGTGTGATTTGGACCCTTCCGCAGCACAATATACTTTAAACTGTCTTTCAACGGCGGATGCTTTTTTGGCTAAGTACGACATGAATGGAAATTTTATTTTTGGAGGCGGATATCAAAGCCCTTCCGGTTACACGGTTATCGAATCGGTTAATTTCAATTCGCTTGGCGATGTTTATGCGGTAGGTCATCATGTTGGAGTCACTGATTTTGATCCCTCAGTGAATACTTATACTGCAAGTAGCTTGGCAAGCTCTTATGATTTTTTTGTTTTCAAATTAAATACAACCGGACAACTACAGTGGGTGTTTACACCACAAGGGGCTTCTAATGATTACGCATGGAGTATGGCTGTAAATAAAGATAATCAAGTTATTTATTGCGGTCAATTTTACACAACAATCGATTTTGATCCGGCACCAACAGTTTACACTCTTACAAGTTTGGGAGGCGATGCATTTGTTTCCATGTTATATGAGTGTACAGCTCCTAGTTCACCGGTTAATTCAACTACAAGTGCTATGTTAAATATTTGTGCCGGTAATACAACAACGCTTTCTGTTAATGCGCAAGGAAACGTACTATGGTACAATGTTCCCAACGGTGGAAGTTTTATTAATACCGGAGCTAATTTTGTAACACCGAATTTATCCGCAGGAACCTATACTTACTATGCGGAATCCATTACTTGTGATACAAGCTTAAACCGGACCCCAATTGTGGTTTCTGTAAGCCCTAATTTTTCTGCAACAACAAATGCTACCATTTGCGCAGGTAATACTTACACCTTGCCTAGTGGTACAGTGGTGAGTACGGCAGGAACTTATACATCAAATCTATTTACGGCAAAAGGGTGCGACAGTGTTATTGTTACCAACTTGTTGGTTAATCAGCCAAATGTTAATGTTACAAATAGTGGATTAACTATTTCAGCACTAGCCACCGGCGCCACATTTCAATGGTATGATTGTAATTTAAATCAAATAATAGTTGGCGCTACGGCCCAAACTTTTACCGCAAGCATGAATGGTTCTTACGCAGTAATTGTTACGCAAAATGGTTGTCAGGATACTTCTGTTTGTACCTTAATACAAAATGTAGGAATTAATGAGTTAAATATTCCGACTTTACTTCTCTATCCAAATCCTACTGCCGGTAAAATAAAAATAAATACATCTGTTTTAAACGATGTTACTGCTATAAAAATTTATTCAACACGTGGTGAGTTAGTTTTCATTCGGGAAATTTACCAACAAAAGGATTTAGAATTTGAATTTGATGGTAATGCAGGTGTTTATTACATTCGATTAGAGAGAAACAGAAATCCTTTTATAACTATAAAAATCATTAAGCAATAGGGGTGAAGTTGTGTTAATTATATTCAAAAAATATGATTTATTTGAAGTCATATCGGCACAAATAAAGTGCCTTAATTTATACTAATTATTTCCTCTTCGGCACCTAAGCCAATATCCTTCGCGCGCTCAACGAAAACGAATTAGCATCTCAGGCTTCTCAAGCCGGATTAAAAGGAACTACTTACGAAAACGTAAAATCAGCGATTGAAGCCGCAAAGAAAAAAGCAAAAGCGGGCGATTTAATTTTTGTAGGTGGAAGTACTTTTGTAGTGGCGGATGCTCTTACTTAATGAATGTCAGGTCGAGCGGAGTCGAGACCTCTTAGCATCACTTCTCGAAGCCGCGACGAAAAGGTAAAAGTCGGCGATTTGATTTTTCTAGATGGAGGTACTTTTGTGGAAGCAGATGCGCTGGCTATTTAGTTTAGGGGATTACTTTTCAAGCAGTATATACATATTGAATTCATTAGCATTATGAATTCAATATGTCTTATCAATTAAACACAAGCTTACATCCTGACGAAAATCATCTCAATATCTGATTTTCGTCATCTGATTTTTTTTAAATGACTGAAATTTGTAGAAAGCATTTATTATGAAAAAATTAATCATTCTTTTTTCTACATTGACTATTACAGTTAATGCACAAATTAAAGTATTTAGTGGTGGGGCCGTATCTTATGGTTCAACAACTGCACCAGGAGGTGGTGAAAAGCATAAGTTTACAGGCGATTTGGTTGTAGGTTCCACTTCATCTATAAGTGGATCTGCAGCTCGAATTAGGGGTAATAATGGCTTTTCAGCAGCCAACACACCAGACTATACGTGGTACGGTAATGACCAAACCGGATTATTTCACCCAGCCATTAATATAATTGGTTTCACTATAGGCAGTAGCGAAAAAATGCGTTTAGATGCTAATGGAAACTTGGCTATAGGAACGACAAGTACAAGTGATAAATTACACGTAGTAGGGAATACTCGTTTAAATGGAAATACCCGTTTTGATAATTGGACAGATATCATTACGGATTGGGGAGGGGCTTATAGTGCTCCAAGGATGTATCCGGAAAACGATTGGTATTTTCATTTGGGAAGTTCTACCAATTATTTAGGCGATGCTTATATAAACCATATTTTAACCCGCAATTCAATCACATTCACCTCAGACCAGAGTGTTAAACAAAACATAAATTATAATTTGACTCCAATTGTTGCAAAATTGAAGCAAGTAAAGCCGGCAAGTTATAACTATAAGTCAAATTTGTCGCCAGGCGCTCCTGCAGCCATTAAGGCGAGTCAATCTGCTTCAACTGAATACGGCTTAATTGCACAAGATTTAATAACTGTTTTTCCGGAGTTAGTTGAAAAGGATCAGGCCACAGGTTTATACGGGGTAAAATACATTGAGTTTATCCCATTGCTTATTAATGTTTTTAATCAACAGCAATCTGAACTTGATAGTTTGAAGAAGCAGTTGAATCAATGTTGTGCAATGTCAAATGGTAATAATAGAATAATTACTCAGGATAGCAACAGTTCTGATGAAAGCAATAATAGTTCCTACATAAAACAAAACAACCCAAATCCATTTAATAAAGAAACCTTAATTGAATATTTTGTGGCAGAAAGGAATGCCAACGCATCTGTTTTGGTTTTTGACATGAATGGCAAGTTATTGAAAACACTGAAAATTACAAGCTCAGGTAAGGGTTCAATTACAATAAATGCTAACGACTTTGCGCCTGGCATGTATTACTACAGTCTGGTTGTAAATAATAAGGAAGTTGGAACTAAGAAAATGATTTTAACTGAGTAAAGGCGATAAGGATGAAAATTTTAAGAGCGAAATTAGTATTGATATTTTTGATAAGTATTCTTCACATGAAGGCTCAGTTACCACTGAGTGACCCCACATTTACTTTAGTACTGCATGAAGAATTTAACTCGTTTGATCCTTTGTTGTGGCATAACCAATATACATGGCGAGGACCTGTTAATAACGGTTTAGAATATAATAGCCCTGCCAACCTTAATTACACCTTGAATACAGGTTATTTAACAATTAAGTGTGAAACAGTATCACCAATAACTTTTACACTAGGAGATTATTCACCATACAATTATCAAAGCGGGGTTATTCAATCAAAGTTTACTCACAAATATGGTTATTTTGAAATTTCCGCTAAACTTCCCGTGGGCCAAGGTTTTTGGCCGGCATTTTGGACTTTAGGTGGCGCACCTTCTACATGTACCGCAGGTATATATAATGAAATTGATATTATGGAAAATAACGGAGACCAATCTGTCAGTGGCACCGAATTAGGCACGCATTACCACTGGCGGGACATTAACTCATGCGAAAGAACGAGTGCCTCAAATATAATAAATGGGTTAGCAAATATGGCTAATGAACACAAATATGCTGTGTTTTGGGAACCAAATAGAATGACTTGGTTTTTTGACGATGTTCCTGTGGCCATAATAAATGACCCCACATATACGCCTCAAAACGCATGCTGTACAATAATAAATTTCGCTATTGATCCTGATCCGGGTAGAATGCCAGATGGAACAACAGTATTTCCTGCTTATTATCAAATCAATTATTTAAAAATATGGCAGCTAATTCCTGACTGCAATGCAAATCCAACTTTTTGCAGCAATTTCAACGCAGGCACATACGTTAGTAAAGTAAAACAGTCAATTAGCATCGGAGGTTCAGGTTGCAGCGATAACATTAATACAAGCGGCAATATAAATTTTTGGGCAACCGATTTTGTTTTACTTGATGAAGGAACAACTATTACAGATAACGGTTCCGGAAGTTTTATGGCTGCAACAACGCAATGCCCTTATTAACAATTTAATTCGAAAAATATGAAATCAATTTTGGTATTTATAGTTTGGTTAATTACCCTTTTACCCTCAAATAAAGCAGCAAAAGATTATCGGGATACCTTTTGCGGGAATTATTCTTGTAAAAGAATTTATAAGTACTCGAATTCGAATTATACTGGAATGGTTTCCGACACAAGTAATGTAACGCTTGTAATCTCAAAAAATGATAAGGATTCGCTTTTGAATATTAACACCCCGGAAGGGTCTTTTGTTTTTACACTAAAAGATAATAACGTAAGCTCTACAAACAAAAATATTCGTTGTTTTGGTAAAATAAGAAACGATAGTCTGTATTTAACATGTATCCCTTCTTCTGGACCTGAATCTTTTAGGTATATTGGAAAGAAGTAAAAAATTGTACCTTTATTATAATACAATTAAGTATAGGATGTGTTATGTCGATAAGATTATTTTATATATTCTTGGTATGTTTTAGTGTTTTTTATTCTCATTCACAAAACATTTATACCTACGCTGGAACAGGAATAGCCGGTTATTCGGGTGATAATGGTCCTGCTATCTCTGCACAAATTTATTTATCTGCAGATATCACAACCGATTCTTTTGGCAACGTTTATTTCTGCGATAATGCAAACAATAGAGTAAGAAAAATAGATCCTTCCGGCAATATTAGTACAATAGCTGGGGGCGGTTCTTCTTTGGCAGAAGGGATTCCTGCCACTTCTGCTACAATAATTGAACCTCATGGTATTGCGGTTGATGCGTCAGGTAACATTTATGTTTCCGAAGTTTACCTTGCTCGCGTTAGAAAAATAAACACAAGTGGCATTATAAATACTATAGCTGGTAATGGGAATGTGGGTTATGCTGGCGATGGAGGACCCGCTATTTCGGCCGAACTAAAATGGCCTTATGATGTTGCCGTAGACGCTTCAGGCAACATATATATTGCAGATGCTGGAAATAACCGTATCCGCATGATAAATACGTTAGGAGTTATTTCTACAATCGCTGGTAACGGCCTTGCAGGTTATAGTGGTGACGGAGGACCCGCAACTTCGGCACAGCTTAACTCCGCTTCCGGAATAGATGTTGATCCATTAGGAAATATTTTCATCGCTGACCGATTTAATGGACGAATTAGAAAAATTAATAGTTCCGGCACTATAAGTACCATTGCAGGCTCAGGTGTCATGGGAAATTCAGGCGATGGAGGATTAGCAACTTTAGCACAGATAGGTTCACCAAATGGAGTAACTTTAGATGCTGCTGGAAATATTTATATCGCTGATGGATGGTATGGAACTTTAAGGAAAATAAACACTTCTAATATTATCTCCACAATTGCTGGAACTGGCATCCCTGGTTATTCAGGCGATGGTGGTCTGGCTACTTTGGCGCAGATTAAGACTTCTTATTTAACTATTGGAACTACTGGAAATGTTTTTTTAAGTGATGGAGGCAATGATCGTATTCGTGAAATTTGTTTTAATGCTTGTTCAATTGGAATTACGGAAAGTAAACTTGAGAACGAAGTCAAGTTATTTCCAATTCCTGCCAATAATTATATTAGCTTAGAAACAGGAAACATTAATATAGAAAACTCACAAATAGAAATTACAAATATGCTTGGCGAAAGAGTATTGAGTTCTACATACACCAATCATATCGATGTTGGTAGCATTAGTGAAGGGATTTATAATTTACAAATAGTCTCTAGCGAAGCAATAATTACAAAAAAAATTGTAATTCAACACTAAATAAATGCTGCAACTATCGTAAAAAAAGTAATAGTGAAATAAATTTTATTTTCCCTTCGGTGCCAAAGCCAAATTCACACGTTGCGCAACGGTTTGCGCAATTTTCGATAAGTAGGTATTGATAATTTTTGTGGGGTTATTGATGTTAGCCGGGAATTCAATTTCAGCTACACCTGAATTAATTTCTTTCGCATCATAAGTGTATACAGTATAATGTAAAATTATTTTTCTGAAGCCTGACGCGGCAGCAACATCTGCGGGCCCGCCGCTGTTCGAAGCTTTAATGTCGAGTTGATTAACGAAAACAAAAATATCGCTTTTGTATTTACCATATAAGTAAGGAACAAGTGTAGCGTTGGTAATCTTCGCGTTCATGAAACGCTTTTCGTTATCGGTGCCCACAACGATTTGTCCTTTTTCAATTTTCTTTTCTTCCTTTTCTTTTTTTGGCGGAGTGTAATTGCTTTGATCAGGTACTTTCATGTAAGCATAATTGAGGTACTGATAAATGTTTTCTAAATCTTTCTTCGTCTTAACTGTATCATCAATCATGTCCACCACCAAGTGCTGTGATTTGAAAGCTTTGTACAATTGCTCATTCATTCCATCACGAAATGTGTTTTTAATTTGCTTACCGCTCATTTTCGTTTCCATGTTGATGGCATAATCCACCTCACTCATGTACATGCGCGGTTCAAAAGGAATAATCATCACTTTATGTTTACCCGGAGCAGGCGCTTTTTCTTCGCCTTTTTTGCTAATGGTAGTATGTTGCGCAAAGGATAACGCGTAGGTCAATAAAAAAATTACAGATGCAATTAACCTATAATTCTTTTTATTCATGGCTAGTATAACGTTTAAAATACGATTTGGTTACATTAATCCCTTAACCAATCGGTGTTGGCGTAAATCATCAGACTTAAGATAAGTACAAGTCCCACATAATTCGCGTAGTAAATAACTTTCTCCGGAATTTTGCGGCGACTAATTATCTCAATCAATAAAAATAAAATGTATCCGCCATCCAACATTGGAATTGGTAAGAAGTTCATGAACGCTAATACTAAAGATAGGAATCCGGTAAATAACCAGAAAGCATGCCAGTCCCAAACTTCATTCATGTTTTTATACATGCTATAAAATCCGCCAACTTGTTTGTGCGCGTCTTTCACGGTAAACAATACAACAAATTGCTTCGCCTGCATAATTAAATTTTCAATGCCGTAATGCAAGCCTGCACCCAAAGATTCGAAGAAGCCGAATTTCTGATCGTATATCGGCGTGTATTTTTCGGTGTTGTTGTAAAAGCCAATACTGCCTTCTAAACTGATTTTTGATTTTAATCTAACGGTGTCCACACCGCGGATAACAACCAATTCAGCTTCTTTGCCTTTGTAATAAGCTTTCTCTCTACTGAAATCACTATAGAAGGGTGTTAACTTATCGTTGATGCCAATAATCAAATCGCCCTTTTTCAAACCTGCGGATTCTGCATATGATGCAGGTGCAATCAATTCAACCTCAGTAGGCATTCGCACACTTACAAAATCACCACCACTTCTAGATCTTTTTAATCCGCTTAATATTTTGCTGATGTTGTCTTCTGAAATCGGGATAGTTACTTTTTGTCCGTCGCGCAACACTTCCATGCTGGTAGCTTTGTTCATGATGATTTCAATTGGCACCTGACGTAAATTAGTAATTGGTTTTCCGTCTACAGATGTAACAAAATCACCATCTCTTAATCCCATGTTTAAAGCGGTAGAATCACAAGCGATACCGTATTTTAATTGATCGGCAGGAATGGTTTGGCGTCCCCAGAAATAAAACACCATCCAATAAATAAGGAAACCTAAAATCAGATTCACCAAAATTCCTCCCATCATAATCAGTAAACGTTGGTAAGCAGGCTTCGCACGGAATTCCCAAGGCTCCGGTTCTTTCTCCAACATGGTTTTATCCATTTGCTCATCTACCATTCCCGCGATTTGCACATAGCCACCGAATGGAAACCATCCTAAACCGTAAAGCGTATCACCGATTTTCTTTTTGAAAAGCGAAAAATTAAGCAATCCCGCAAACGGGAATAAGAAATCGAAGAACAAATAAAATTTTTCTACACGGCATTTGAAACGTTTGGCAAAAAAGAAATGCCCGAATTCGTGAAGCGTAATTAAAATTGTTAAGCTTAAAAAAAGTTGTCCGAATTTTACCATAATGTTTTTTCTTATAACAATGATGCCGCCAGTTTTCTGGTTTCGGTATCACATTCTATGTATTGATTGTAATCTGGTTGTTGTATGAATTCAATTTTGTGAAGGCATTTTTCAATGAGTTCACTCATTTGTAAAAATTTTATTTTGTCTTTCAAAAACGCGTCAACCGCTACTTCGTTAGCAGCGTTTAATACGCAGGGCATATTTCCGCCTTTTTTAAGGGCTTCGTAGGCTAAGGCTAAGTTAGTGAAAGTTTGGGTGTCGGGCTTCTCGAAAGTAAGCTGCGGATAGTTAAAAAAATCAAAACGTTTAAATGCATTCTGTACTCGCGCCGGATAGGAAAATGCATATTGTATCGGCAATTTCATATCGGGTAGACCCAATTGCGCTTTCATGCTGCCATCTTCAAACTGCACAATGCTGTGTACGATGCTTTGAGGATGCACAATCACATCAATCTGCTCAGGCTTTAAATTAAAGAGCCATTTGGCTTCAATAACCTCTAATCCTTTATTCATTAAGCTAGCCGAATCAATCGTAATTTTTGCGCCCATGCTCCAGTTCGGATGCTTAAGGGCTTGTTCGCGCGTTACGTTTTCTAAATCTTTTCTCGTTTTTCCTCTGAAGGGTCCGCCCGAAGCAGTCAAATAAATTTTTTCAATTTTATTATCCCACTCTCCGGCCAGGCATTGAAAAATAGCGGAGTGTTCCGAATCAACCGGATAAATATTTACAGCATTTTCTCTTGCTAACTTCGTTACTAAATCGCCCGCCACTACTAATGTTTCTTTATTGGCTAAGGCAATTGTTTTTTTATGTTTAATGGCATTGATGGTAGAGGCGAGTCCGGCGTAACCAACAATACTGGCTAACACCACATCAATGTTTTCTGATTCTACAATTTGTTCAACCGCTTTATTGCCCGCAAAAACTTTAATGCCCTTATCAAATAAAACATCTTTTACTTGTTTGTATTTGCTTTCATCGGCAATGACTACAGAATTCGGATTAAATTCTAAAGCTTGTTGAATTAAAAGATCAGCATTGGAATTACCCACCAAAACCTCTACTGCAAAATGTTTAGGGTTCTCGCGAATCACTTCTAGAGCTTGTGTTCCTATGCTTCCGGTACTGCCAACAATGGCTATTTTTTTTGCTTCCTGCATCAGGCTGCAAAACTCAGGATTTTTTATGGATTAAGGAACTTAAGAGAGGGAGAATAATGGACAAAAACCCGCTAAAAACCCTGATTTTTGATAAAAAGAGCCAAAATGCCATAAAAAAACCCCGCCGAAGCAAGGTTTTTCAAAATATTTAAAGAAGATTTAGTTAACCTGACCGTAATCTTTAGTGCTTACGATAGCGCCATTTTCGTCCCAGTTATTCCAAACACCGGTTTTTTCACCGTTTTTATAATTCATTTCAAAACGTTTTTTACCGTTATCATCGTATACAATCCAGGTGCCATCTTTTTTTCCGGCTGCGTATGCCGCAATACCTATCATCATGCCACCTTCGTTATAGCGTACCCACTTTCCTGATTTTAATCCCGCTTCATAAGTACCGGTCTCCATTAATTTTCCGGAGGCGTAATAATATTTGGCTTCACCGTTTAATTTGCCGTCTTTTATTTCGAGAGTAGATTTTTTAATTCCGTTTTCATCCAAAGAGAGAGTGCCGCTGAATAAAGTACCGTCGGCATTGGCATATAAGCCATCGCTGTTTTGTTTTACCTGGGCGTTGGCAAAAAATGCCACCATTAAAATTCCCAGAATGAAGCTCCATTTTTTCATGTTGTAAAAGATTAAGTGTTAAACAATCGTTTAAAACATTGGCTTCAAATTTGATCGGTTCTTGTTTAAGGAAGAGATCGCTTAATTGACCTTTTGTTTCTAATACAAAATTACTGTAAATGCAAGACGATACGTAGATTTAAATAAAAAATAACATTAAGTATCCGAATACTTAACATTAAGTTTACATTTCTCATTTCCTCTTGTTATGGAAGAGGCGATAAAGAGATGTCTTTGAAATAACCCAATTCAGAACCTTCGATAGTGGTGGATTCATAACCTACCACATTGGCCTGAACTTCAGTTTTTGCATCGGCAGGAACCGATAAAATATAATTACCGTTTAAATCGGTATAACAATACGTGTTGCTGTTTTTAATTTCAACCTTTACGCCGCTTAATGCTTCGCCGGTAGTTTTGTCAATCACTTTACCACACAAGGTTTTTTTATTCTTATCGGAGTTGTTGTTGGCAGTGGCCGTTACCGAGAAGAAGAACAATGTTAATATGAGTAAAGCGTGTTTCATTTTGCATTACAAAAATGCAAACTTAAGGTGTAGTGCATATTAAAGGGATATTATCAAATCGTTAATGAGAAGCTTATATGACTTAACATTAAATTTACATTCCTTTCCCTTTACAATTTTCTATCTGGCACAAAATCAATAAAATATCAAAATCAGGATTCGGAAAATTAGAATTAAATTTGTCCTATGCGCATTGATATCATCACTGTTTTACCCGAATTGTTACGTAGCCCGTTCGAGCATTCTATTTTGAAGCGTGCTCAAAACAAAGGACTCGTTGAAGTGAATCTGATTGATTTGCGTGATTACGGTTTAGGAAAACACAAGCAAGTAGATGATTATGCGTTTGGCGGAGGCGCCGGTATGGTGATGATGATTGAACCCATTGCGAATTGTATCAATAAATTAAAAGCCGAGCGCAGTTATGACGAAATCATTTACATGACGCCCGATGGCGAAACGTTTAATCAGCAAACCGCTAATTCATTATCACTTTTAAAAAACATCATTATACTATCCGGACATTATAAGGGTGTAGACGAGCGCATTCGCGAGCATTTTATCACGAAAGAAATTTCCATTGGCGATTACGTATTATCAGGAGGAGAATTGCCGGCGGCTGTAGTAAGCGATGCCATTATCCGTTTAATTCCCGGTGTATTGAATGATGAAACTTCTGCACTTACTGATTCTTTTCAGGATAATTTATTAGCTCCTCCGGTGTATACGCGTCCTGCTGAGTATAACGGTTGGAAGATACCCGACATTCTGTTGAGCGGTCACGAAAAAAATATTGAGAAGTGGCGCCACGAGAAAGCAATAGAGCGCACCACAAAAAGAAGACCTGATTTACTGAAGTAATCTTCCAATGTTATTTCCCGCAGATAGCACAGATATGCGCAGAGGGTTTAATAGGCAAAGATTGACAAAGCAATATCACAATAAAACATCTGCGATAATCCGCGTGATCGGCGGGACCTAATTATTCTTCAAACTGATATTCTCGTCACCTTGCTTGTATGGCATGTACGTAAAGATGAATTGAAACATCTCTTCGGTGGTTTGCATACTTTCATTGCCTTCACCCTGTTCGATGGTACGCGGTGGATGAAATGGATTGAAAGGATTTTTATCGGTATTATCATAAGTGCCGTAAACATGAATCACCGAGCCCTTCGGAATTTTCACAGGATTGTTATAGGTGTAATAATATTGCCAGCGGAAATCCCATTTGTTGATGCGCACTAAGCGAATGGTATCGCCTTGAGGCGGCAAAGCATAGGCCACAAAACTTTTTCCGATTAAGTGCATATGCGGATTCACCGACAGAATCGAAATATCATTTTGAATTTGTACTTGAGTATGAAAGGTTTTTATTTCATTGGGAGGAATAATCAATTTAGGTTCTATTTCCGAGATACCAAACGTTCCCATTTGCGTTTCAAAAACCGGTCGCTTAGGCGGAGTTTTGCGGAAGAAAATATTAATATGACTGTTATCTTCCGTATCGATGTTTGATGGTCCGTAATGAATGTTCTTCAAAAAGAACACACCGTTTTTAGGCAAACGGAAGCCGCCGATATCTTCTTTATACACGGGAGGAATATAACCCGGCAAATAATACACCACATTACCGAGCAAAGCAGGCAGTGGGGGATTTTTTTTGTCGGTATACGTTAATCCCATTTTTGAATACGCATCGATGTAATTATTTAAAGCATCGGGTAAACTGTTTTCGCCTTTGGTGTAATCGAATGTTCTGCTGTTATCATAACTGAGAAGATGGCCGTTGACGTGGTGCACGAGTTTTCTTTTGTCGGGCACAAATTCAACATACTGTACAAAAGTATCTTTCTCTAAGGCGAATGGATATTTAAGCATTAAAAAAGCATCAATGCCATTTCCTTTTATCGCTACTGGTTGAGGTAATTTTATAACCATATCCGGTTTTCCAAAGAAGGAACCTTCATGGAAGTTTGGTGTTTTTGGTTCTTTGAGTGAATCGCCGCGCGGACAATTATCTTCCACCCAATTTTTGATTAATGCGATTTCTGTTTCGTTCAAAACACGCTCACCAACGAAATGCGAATAGTTGGGATCCGCAGGCCATGGCGGCATGAATTTATTTTGTGTGGTGAATTTTATTTTGTTGGCATTGCGTTTGGCATCATCATAGTTCAATAAATCAAACATGCCCGATTCACCGGGACGGTGACAAGGCGTGCAATTTTTATAAATGATAGGAGCGATGTGTTCACTCCAGGTGGGCGACTCAGCTACAGCTTCCTTTTTTGAATCAGGAGAGCTGCAAGAGTAGAGCAGGAGTAAAGCAAAAGCCGCATATGTGGGGATAGCGCAATGCCTCATTACGCTATAAAGATAAAAAGAAAATGCTTGTTATTGTTTAACCAACTTAAATAAGTAAGTTGAGTTTTCTGCCTCAAGACGGACAAAATAAACTCCAGAATTTAAGAAGTCAATATTTATCTTTTGGTTTTTGATAAAGATATCATTTATGTATTCCTTGCCAATGGCATCTGTAAGAATCAATTTGTATCCTTGAAGCAATTCGCTATGAATGATGAAATATTCTGAGGTTGGATTTGGATATATATTTATGTCTGAAATCAAATAATTGTCGAGTATTCCAGTTGAATAAAAGTTTCCACACATTATATTATTCAGTCTCGTAAATGTAATTTTTCTGCTTGTTCTTGCTACGCCAATGCCCATAAATAATTCATCAATTATATGTCCTGCGCCTTCCTGAAATTGTTCTAATCCATAATTTGTACAGGAAACACTCCCTGTACTAAAACAGGTATCAGTGGGACTTGAAGTAAAATGATTGCAATAATCAGTAATAAAATAAATCAAGGTTTTGCGACAATTTCCGGTTGTGTCAATTTTATAGTGAACTTCCCGTATTTCAGAATAGGCGGAAAACCAATTGGTAATTAGTGCTTGTTGCGGCATTTGCACAACTGCATATTTGTTTAATTGGCCATGCCTTCGCGTTTGTCCAATTGTATTAGTTAGATGAACACTGTCTGGTGTTATATAGATTTTTGACGCTATAGTATCTGTAGTATAAATTACAGACGAAACATTATTAGGAGGAGGTTGATTATTATTATAAATATTACGAATCTGAATGATATCTCCAATGGAGTTATCAAATACGTCTTTATTGGTTAAATGCTTGCCATAACTTCGATTAACAAAGCTGGTGTCATTAGGAAAATCAAAATAAATTCCACTAGTGATTAAACCTTGCGATCGAGCAATTTTTAGCGTTTTAGTGTTATAATAGTGGTAAATAGGATTGTTAGAAGAGTTAAAACATTGAAAAGAAATGGTCTTGACGGTATCACTTAAACCATCATAAGTAACGGAGAAGCCTTTTGACGATAAGGTAGCTCTTAAATAATTTCCGTTAGAAAATCTGTAATAAATCCAATTTGTTCCTACTTGCGCGCCTGCTTTAATCAGTATGGTGTCATTTGTTTTTGTAAAGAAAATATAATCTTCGTTGGATTTGCGAATCGTTTTATATCCAAGCCAAGATGGATAGTTTGATTTTTTACAACTGCCTAAGTCTTTGTAAATTCTGTAATGATAATAAACGGAATCACCCATTATAAAAGAGCTAGAGTCTGGGCGTAAACCTCTTAGGGTATATCCCGCTGAAGTAAATAACCCATCATAGAAATACTCGCTCTTACTGTTAAATAATTCAAATGGCTTTTGCGCAACATTTGTAAATGAGCTAATCACTAAAAATAGAGAGATAAATATTTTACTGAACTTACTCATTAAAAGTAATCAAATATACAGTCTATTTTAAATAGACTCATTTAGAGTATACGGAATGGTTGTTGTAGTTAACAAGTGAGAATGTTTAGTCAATATCTGTTTTATAAAAGGATATGTAATATAATCAATAGTTATAATAGGGCGATATCATCAAATACACCACCACACCTGTAACAGTTACATAAAGCCACAAGGGATAGCTGAAGCGGGTTAACTTCTTGTGTTTTTCGCGCTGATCGGTGAGTCCGTAGTAAAACGAGAGCAATACCATAGGGAAAACAACTATCGCCAATAAAATATGCGATAACAAAATAAATAAGTAGAGTGGTTTTATGCCTGATACGGCGGCGGCTTCAGCAGCATCTAACATTCCGTTGTGATCTACGTCGCCGTATTTGGTATCCGGAATAAAATAGTGTGCAGTTACATAAGACACTAAAAAGAGTGAGCTAAGCACGAAAGCCGTTAAATTAATTTTGCGGTGTAAAGCGATGTTCTTTTTCTTAATGGCAATCAGTGAAAAAATTAACAATACAGAGCAAGTGCCGTTAAAAATTGCGTTTAGCATTGGCAATTTGTAAATGTATGAAGGGATTGTTTCAGGTGCCGGTAAAATTTTACGATTGAGAACAGTTACTGCTCCTAAAATTACAATGGTTGTAATCCAAACTACTACCTTAATGGTTTTATCGCTTGCGTTATTTAATGTTGTACTCATATTAGTTTAATGTTTTGTATTTGCCTTTGTGTTTTGTAAAAACTGTTTCTTCAAAAAATAATTTGGCATCCACAACAAAGCCCGTTTCGTTTTTAGTGAACGTCATCTCTAAATTAACAGTGGGATTTTTATCCGGTAAAATCATGCCGGTAAATTTAATGTTGTCTCCGTTGGTCATCATCAATGACGTTCCGCTAACTTCTTCCAATATATCTTTAATAATCTGCAACTGACAAACACCGGGCACAACAGGCATTTGCGGAAAGTGTCCTTTAAACACATCGTGCGCAGGATTGATAGAGATTAACGCTTTTACCGAATTGTCGGTTGTGCTTAATTCGCTAACTGTATAAAAAGTGTTTTTTAATACTGAACTCATTTGGTTTCTTCTATTTTAATGAGGTTAATTTTTAGTTTAATAAGGCCCTTGGTTTTGTAGTTTAAGAGGTTGTAGTTCGTTTGATATTTTGTAGTAGAGTGTTTTTTATTTCCGGTAAATACTTGAGCCATCTCAGCAAAGGTAGTGGTCGGCTTTGGAATGGCAATACTACTGTTATGATCTTTTATCCAATAATAATTTCCTTTTTTGTTTTCTTTTAATTCGCCTGTTTTTCCAATAGTGTTTATTAGCAGTATTTCGCGAAAGCTTTGTGTAAGCATGGTTACAAATTTTGGCTTATTCAAGGCTTCAAACACAAAATCGGCTTTTACACTGTCACTCACAACAGAAAAATCAAACATACGCATGCCAAGTTCAGTTACAAAAACGATATGTGCTGTTTTTTCGTCAGTTTGTTTTAGAACAACGATGCCTGTAAAATGTTTAGTTAAAACATCAATTTCAGCCTTGTATTTTACGGATTGTTTATTGGATGGAATAAGCGGCTGAATAACTTCAGTGGTTAATTGGATGGCTTGTAATGTTTTTCCGTTTTTTAATTTGTTGTAGGCACAAGAAGTGCTTAGCAGGATGATACTACTTAATTGTAAAAATATTATCGGCCACCGTGCCATTTAGTTTTTTGTTGATGAATTCCAATGTGGTATAATCATCATTGGGCTCAATCATATCTAATTTAGACACCGAAGTTACGCTTTTATCAAAATACATGTTTATCTTTTTAAGGCTTTCTTTCATGTTTTTTTGAAGCGGGGTTAGCTCGAGTTTGTAGT
This sequence comes from Bacteroidota bacterium, assembly GCA_017303905.1. Taxonomy (NCBI): domain Bacteria; kingdom Pseudomonadati; phylum Bacteroidota; species Bacteroidota bacterium. The sequence goes on along the minus strand of JAFLBH010000001.1, from coordinate 187,903 downwards.
ACTTTTCATTCTCAAAATAAGCCACTTTAAACTTTCCGGATTTAAAAATATTGCCTTGTACGCAGGAAATCATAATATCATTGATTTCTTTAAACACCTTGTTGCTGTTCATGTCATACTTAGCTGTTTTTTTCTCATCCTTTATCCATATCTTATCTTTATTAATCACAATTAAGTACTTGTAGGGTGTGCTGTATTCCCAACGTAATAAATTCTCTTTTTTAAATACAAAATGACCTTTGCTGAGTATTTTCTCCGACAACAAACTCAAATTCTTTTCTTGTGTAAAATCGCTTTCAATGCTGTTGACTGTTTTACTCATTTGTTCCACTTTTAAACGTAAAGCAGCAGTGTCTTTAACTGTTTTAAAATTTTGAGCTAAACCAAAATGAGCAATGAATATTAAAAGAATTAATTTTTTCATTTATGAAAGTGTGACAAATTCAAATTGACGTTCTTTTAAAGCCGGAATTAATTTATCTAAAAGTTCCGGCATTATGTTTAAACGGTCGTGTAACAAAATTACTGAACCGTTTTTAGTTTGACTTAAAACTCTCTCTAAAATTTTGTTAAGGTCGGCAGTGGAAGTGTCATAAGAACGCACATTCCAGCCAATGGATGTTAAATTGAGTTTTTTTAGAACGTAGGCAAAATTAGGTGTAGTAACGCCATAGGGCGGACGAAATAATTTAGTGTCTTCACCGGTTACTTTTTTGATGCTATCAAGGCTTTGCTGAATGTCAGCTTCCAGTTTTTTAGCACTCCATAGATCAATCCAAAAATGATGTGAGTAACTGTGAGAGCCAATCGAATGGCCTTCTTCCACTGTGCGTTTTAAGACGGATTCATTTGCTGTAATGTTTTTACCTATCACAAAAAAGGTGGCTTTTACTTGATGTTTTTTTAGCGTATCTAAAACGGCAAGCGTTTGCGGTGTGCACGGTCCGTCATCAAAGGTCAACGCAATTTGTTTTTTTGTTTTATCCAGATGATTAACAGATTTCAAGTGAAAGTTTAAACCAATAAAATAAGCACCTAAAAATTCTATGCTTAAATAAGCAAGTAGAAGAATGATTTGCCATAGGTAAAAAGCAGTGCTTCCAATGGCGCACAACAAAAATACCAAGCCGATTGAAATAGCAAATAGCGCCGTTACAAACCGATGGTTTAGCATTGTCTTAATAAGGTGAAAGAATAATTAATGCCCAAATACGCATTAATAATCAAGATGCTTTTAATGCTTGTTTTGGTGTGATGATTGATACGGATGGTATGAGGAATCTCTTGCTTACGAATAATTTTATCAGCTAACCAGGTGGCAAATGCACCGGCAGTATGATAATCGCCGCATAAGTGTTTATAATGAGCTGTTGCGGAATGATTCGAAACTAAAGGAAGCAATTCAAGAAGATAATTATCGAAGTCGGAGTCACCTGAAAAACCAAATAAAACGAGATCTATATTATCAAGCGCCGTATTTTGTGAATCAAGAAACTGATTGATTTTATCTAAAACTTCTTTTGACGACTTTGGTTTGTATAAAAAACTAATGCCGTCGATAGACGATTGTGCATTTTGTTTTTCGGAAGATACTACAAAGAAAGCAGAGCCTTCTCCCATTTGAATGCCGTGGGTTTTACCTTCAAATAAAGGATGCGTTGTATCCGTGTTAAATTTTTTAGCTTGGCGGTTAAGTTCAACAAATAAAGGAGTGTGTTCTTCTATTCCGCCAATTAAAATATTCTTCTTGCCTTCATTTAAACTTAACAGCGCATCCATCACTGAGCTCTCAAATGAAAATCCACGATGCGTATACGTATAATTATACTCGTGACATTTCATTATCAGCGCTACTTGTGAACCAACGGTGTTGTGTGTTGATTGAATAAATGAAGTAGGGGTGAGGAACTGTTCGTCGTTATTTAAAATCGCAAGTAGAAATTTTTCACTGTCTTCAAAGCAACCTAATCCGGTACCTGACATAATCGCATCTACATTTTCTAACTTCGCTTCTGTCATGGCCATTCGTGCAGCCGAGGCTCCCATTTTAATGGCGCGTCCCATTCGGCGCAGCATATTCGGATTGATGTGTTCTTTATAGGAAGGTTCAATTGCCGGAAAGTGATCGCCATTCGGACCAATTATGGTTTCAAAAAAGTAGTTTTCATCCGTGGTGTTTTGTGGAGAAATGCAACCTGTTCCTATGATATAAGCTTTGGCTGCCATTATACTCTTGAAAAGATTAAAGATGAACAATTACCGCCAAACCCGAATGAATTGGAAAGTACATGATTCATTCTGTGCGAAGTTACCTTTGTAACCGGACTAAGTCCGAACTCAGCAATGGGTGTAGTGAAATTAAGGTTGGGAAATATTTTATCATTCAGTATCGATAAAATGGATATAACGGCTTCTACCCCTGCGGCAGGCGCTAAGGTATGTCCGGTATAAGCTTTTGTAGAACTGAATTTAGGAACATTATTACCAAAAACATTAATGGTAGCTTTGCTTTCCGATTGATCATTGTTTGGCGTACCTGTACCATGCATATTGATGTAATCAATTTGCGCGGGGGATAAGCCACTCATTTTTAATGCTTGTTGTATAGCCATGGTAGCGCCAAATCCGTCGGGAGATGAAGCTGTTTGATGATAGGCGTCATTAGCGTTAGCATAACCGGCAACAGTTGCCAGTGCTTTTCCGTTTCTCTTTTTAAGAGAAGCTTCGCTTTCGATAACAATAAAGGCGCCGGCTTCACCGAGATTCAAGCCTCTGCGATTTTCATCAAAAGGCTTGCACCATTCTTTATCCAGAATCATTAAGGTGTTAAAACCGTTGAAAGTAAACTTTGATAAGGCATCTACACCTCCAACAATCACACGATCCAACATGCCTTGTTTTATCATTCTGCTTCCAAGCATCACTGCATTGGCAGCTGAGGAGCAAGCTGTAGAGATCGTTGTCACAAAATCTTTTACGCCTAAATAATCGGCAATTTCTTCTGTGCTCTCACCGCAATCATGCGCGTCTAAAACTTCCAGATGCAAAGACTTATCGACCATCTCCTTGTAAAACAATTCTGTTTTACACATTCCGGCTACAGTAGTAGATGAAATTAATCCGGTACGCATGCCGTCATTTAAATCAATACCTGAATGTTTTAAAGCTTCACTTGCCGCAGCAATGCCAAGCATGGAGGTACGATTGAGAGCAGGAGATTTAAAACGGATGTAATCCATTAAATCGTTATTGGAAAGTTTTATTTCACCTGCTACAAATTCATCTTTGTAACGTGTGTTCAAATGGTGGATTTTCCCAATACCGCTTTTAGCATTAGATAAGTTTGCATAAGCTTCCTGCACATTGTTGCCAATGGCCGAAATCATGCCAAGTCCGCTTATAAAAATCGGTGACGACAATTAAGCTTTACCTTGCGATTTAATAAATTCTGCCATTGTACGAACTGATTCGAAAATCTTTTTGCCATCGGCAGGATTTTGAATCTTAATCGCATAATGCTTTTCAAGTAATACGATTAATTCCAAGGCATCGATAGAATCCAAACCTAGTCCGTCACCAAATAATGGTGAATCAGGATTAATGTCTTCGGGTTTTACTTCAGCTAAATTCAGCTGTTCGATAATCTGCACTTTTAATTTTTCTATTAATGCGTCCATAATTTATTGATAAAGTTGTTTAAGTAGTTCCTTGTTAAGTGGCTTAAAATTAAGTTTTTTTATTGAATCGTCAGCTATTTCGGCTAAATAAATGAGGGCATCCACGTGACCGTTATCAAAATCAACCCATCCCGAAATAACAGCCGAAACCTCGCTTTGTTTAAGCATGAGGTTGTTTTGTTGTAACATTAGGTTTGTATTGAATGAAGGCTCAACGAAAAAAGCATTCTCCCCGGTAATTTTGTGTTTGATGGCAATTTCACCAATCACGATATTTGGAAGTGTATATACAAATACCGAAGGCGAAGGAAGATACTTTTCTTTATCTGATATACTTAGTTGATGAACACGGTCGGTTTCCAAACTGGAGGCTTTATTGGCCATCAAAATACCGATTTTATCAAGGGCATGTCTCTCTAAAAAGCCTGAGTTTTGCAGGACAGCTTCTGTCGCTAACAAGCCTAACTTACATAGGCCGTCCATTTTGTGAAACTTAGGATAATTGAGCCCTAAAATTTTGTAAGTCTCTGCCAGAAAAAATGCAGCCGAATCTTGTTTAGCTAACTGAATAGATTTTCCGTTAACGATCAAAGCGTTGTTTTTAATGCGGCAATATGAACTGATTACAATTTCCATTACAATTTGGCAAATAAGGCTGCGGCATTGCATCCTCCAAAGCCTGAAGCTGTTTTTAGTACAGTATTTATAGTTGTTTTTTTGTGTTCGTTAATGACCGAAATTTTACCGCTTACCCCATGCTCAGAAAAACCGGCCGATTTGATTAATTGATTATGGTGCGCGGCCTCTAAAGCAATGACTGTTTCTAACACACCGGCAGCGCCAAGTGTATGTCCGTAGTAACCCTTTAAACTATTTACCGGAACATGAGTTAAGCCTGCTCTTTCAAATGCGATCGACTCCATTTCATCATTATAAGGAGTAGCAGTGCCGTGGGCGTTAATTGTATCGGGTAAAATATGCTTGTGTTTTGAAAATGTGTTTTCAATGGCTTGTAATAATCCGTCGCCGTTACGGGAAGGTCCTGAAATGTGATTCGCGTCGTTGGCTGATGCGCCATTTAATATGTGTGTAGAGCTTTCGCTTAGTAATGATTTGTTGTTTGTAATCAAAATAGTTGATACCGCCTCCCCTAAATTAATTCCGTCGCGACGGGCATCAAATGGTTTGCATAAATTAGTACTGAGGGCGTTGAATGATTTAAATCCGCTTACAGTAAATTCAGTGACTAAATCGCCGCCACATACAATGATATTTTCGTAAAGCCCTTCTGCTATCATGCGCTTCGCAATAATAATCGCTAAAAGTCCGCTGATGCAAGCGTTAGAAATAACTAAAGGAGTATTCGCCGCCCCAAAATAATTTCCAATCGCTTCAGTCATTTTACTCAAGTATGCACGCTCTTTGGAAACAGGCGGCTTGTTGTATTCCAATAAATCAATATTTCCTTTAGTGGTAGAATAAATGAGTAGGGTATTTTTTTCCTTCAGTGAAATTCCGGATTGATTTAAAACATCCTGAATAGAAAGAATGCTTAGGGATTCTAATTTTGTAAATCCGGATTCAATACCGGCTTTGACTGCGAACTCTTTTATTTTTTCTTCCTGAATAGTTGCCAAACAAAACAAGTCGTTTAGTTTTCCAAACGACTTGTTTTGAATGCCCGATTGATTATTTAATAGGGCAGAGTAATTGTCTTTAGTAGTAAACCCTAAAGGCGAAATAATGTTGTTATATGAAGTGAAAACTTCAGGCAATTTTATTTAGCACTTAGTTACCTTGAAAATTTGCCTTACGTTTATCTAAGAATGCGGATACACCTTCTTTGAAATCGCCGGTACCGAAGCTCTTACCGAATTCTTCAATTTCAACTTCGTAACCATTTTGCTTATTGTTGTAACCGGCATTAATAACTTTAATGGCTGTCTTAATAGCGGTTGGTGATTTAGAAGAAATTTTTGAAGTGATATCAAAACATTTGTTCAATAATTCTTCTTGTGTGGTCACATAGTTTACAAGTCCCCATTTGTAAGCGTCTTGCGCGTTAATCATATCGGCGGTAACAATCATTTCGAATGCTTTTCCTTTGCCGATGATTTGGGCTAAACGTTGTGTTCCGCCGTATCCGGGAATAACACCTAAACTTACTTCCGGTAAACCCATTTTTGCGTTATCACTCGCCACACGAATGTGACAAGCTAAAGCTAATTCTAAACCTCCGCCTAATGCAAATCCGTTAACGGCTGCAATTACGGGCTTAGAATAATTTTCAATGAAATTAAATATTTTGAAATGCCCGGTTGAACTTAATTGTTTTCCTTGTTCAATAGAATAATTTGCAAATTCAGCAATATCCGCACCCGCAACAAATGCTTTATTACCTGAGCCGGTAATAATTACTGCGCGAATATCTTTTTGGTTTTCTGCTTCCACCAAGGTTTCATGCAACTCTTCAATGGTGGTTTTATTTAATGCATTTAACTTATCGGGTCTGTTAATAGTAATAACCAAAACATTGTTTTTTATTTCGGTTAAAACGCTTTCTCCTGTCATAATCATTTTGTGTTTTTTTTAGTTACAACAAATATAAGGCTATATGCCTATTGAGATTAAAAAGTTATTAACCCCTGTTTATTGTAATTTCTTGAATGTTAATGTGAAGGTAGTGCCCTCATTTACTACACTTTCGAAAACTATATCGCCATTAAATGATAGCATGATGTTTTTTACCATTGCTAAACCTAAACCGGTACCTGTTGATTTAGTTGTGAAATTGGGTGTGAAAATTTTATGTTGCAAGTCTTCCGCAATTCCGGTTCCGTTATCTTTAATTTTTACACGCACCAAATCATTTACTTCTTCCATGGTGACTTCAATCTTTCCTTCTCTTCCGTCGGGAATAGACTGCAGCGCGTTTTTTAGTAAATTATTAAATACGCGTAAACATTGATTTTTGTCGGCGAGTACTTTAATTGAATCGGAAGTTGTAGTGAAAATAATTTGTGCACCATGATTGTTTTTGAATAGTTCTATGGTAGAACGAATGCTCTCCGCTAAATTAACTTCTTCCAGATTAGCTTTAGGTAATTTGGCAAAATTGGAAAATTCATTGGCAATATGCGCTAAGGTGTCAATTTGTTCAATGATGGAATCCGACATTTTTTTAAAGCGCTCACTAAAATCAACACCACCGTCATTTACAATTTTCTGAAGGTATTGTAAATTTAATTTCATTGGGGTTAATGGATTTTTTATTTCATGAGCTACTTGCTTCGCCATTTCCTGCCATGCACCTTCACGTTCGGATTTCGCTAACAAACTTGCGCTTTCTTCGAGCTTTAATAGCATCTTGTTGTATTCATTAACAAGTCTTCCAATCTCATCATTGGATTGCCAATTGATGGCTTCATTTTTCTTCCCAAACGAAATTTTCGCTAATTGTTCTTGTAAAATTCTTAATGGTTTGGTAACGTACGCCGATACAATTAATCCGGCAAACAAGCTCACTAAAAACAATACAACATAGATATTTATTAAGGTAGTGATATAATCAGAAACGCCTTCTTCCATTTTTTTTTGACGCGAGAAATAAGGAAGGTTCATATAGCCTGTGAGTTTTTTATTGGAATCATAAAGAGCCGTGTAAAGTGAAAGATAATTTAAACTGCCGGTTTTGTCGCGCGTAATAAAATACTGCGATTTGTTTTCTTTAAAATGTGAAATCGCATTCGGACTAATCAACCCCGAGCTTAAGCCCGAATTAAATAACTGTGGACGGGAAGACGCGAACAGCAATCCGTTTTTATTATACAACGAAATATCCGAATTAAAGAGCGCTGCGTATTTTTGTAAAACTGTTTCGGTAAATTGCTTACTGTTTACGTCGATGGCTTTATTGTAAAGCAATACACTGTTTAACTCGTTCTGTAATTGTGAAGCTTTCTCAATCAACAACTGGCTTTGCTCGTCCTCGGATTTTCTAATAACTAAGTTTACTGTAAATACCCCAACAGCACACAATGCTAAAAATAAAAATCCAACTACAAATAACTGGATACGGCGATTTAAAGTAAAGAACCCATTTTCTTTATTACTGAATATGTAATAAAAAATAAATAATACAATTCCCAACAAAGAATAGAAGAGAAAATAATACGAGTTGGCGGTGAAATAATAATTAAAGCCTTTGTTTTTATAACTAACGATTAGTTGAGTTTCCTGATCAGGAATAGTTAATTGATGACTATATTCTTTGGTGTTTTGTTCTAGAACTTCTCTCCCAAAGTGATGCGGATAAATATAGTTTCCGTAAGCTGAGCTGAGAATGCCGTTTTTATAAATGGCATAGGAGAATTGTTTATAGCGACTTTGTTTTTGCTGCGGCTCATCTAAGAGTAATTCAGAAAAACTGCCACCGCTTGTAAATTGTTTTGGTTCAAGCTGAACATAGATGGAATAAGCGGCTCTACCGCCGGGTACATTGTATCTTAAATCAATTTTACCAATGTAACGCGAATTCTTTTTATACTCGGGAATAAAATAAAGGTCTTCACAAATCGTTGGTTCACCGGTTTTTATTTGTTCATCAAAGTAATCGTGATTGTTTAATTGGTAATCCGTATTTTTCAAATAAGGCATGCAGAGCGAATCGAATACACTAAGTTCAATGTTGTATTTCTCGAAGTATTTCGTAAAGTATAGTTGTCTGAGAACTTGCTCAGTTTCGTTGTTTTGTAAAGGTAAACGGCGAATGGCTTTGTGTAAGGAAGAATCTTTTTTAATTTTTGCTGCCACTTTCAAAAACTCACTTTCCAAAAACGCATCTTGTCTGTCGCTTAATTTTTCTGATAAGTGATTCAGACTTTGTTTTTCATTGGTGGTATTATATTCGCCAAAAATCCAGGCTGTAATAATTGCAAAAGCTAAAACCCTGAATCCCGCACTCAAAATACTCTCTGTGTAATTGTATTTTCTGAAAGCAATAGATATGAAAATCAATAAGGGTAGCCAAAACCACTCTACAGCACTAAGGTTTTGCTTTGCGATAACAGCGTATGCAATACTGTATAATAACAAGGAAACGGTAAGCGCCAGTAGTCCGTCTTTTTTATTTTCCTCAAATAGTAATTTCACTAATTTCTCAATTAGCAACATAATTGTAAATCCATTTACAAAAACAATAGCTAAGCAAAGAAAGCTAAGTGGCGAAAGGTTGAAGATCCCCAAGAAATCGAGGGGAATTGTGGAGTTGAAAACGAGATTTTTTACGGTAGAATTTAATTGAAGAGATAAAAATATCAATACAAGCAAATAGACGCTGAGTCCGCCCCATTTAATAGCGCCGCTGTTAATTTTCGGATTGAAATGCCGGAGAAAGATAACCGACCAAACAAAGAATACACTAATGTTAATGATAATATCTCCGAGGTAGCGGTTGTAAAACGAATCAGTAATACCATAAACTCCTACATCATATAAAGAAGACGTGTATAAATGAGAAGGAAATTCAAAATAGACCATCAAACTTCTTAAAACCAAGAGTAAAAGAGTACCCACTACTAATTGTTTGATGCTGATTTTGTTTTTAAAACTATACTGAATGAGGCTTAAGCTTAATAATAAAATTCCGGCAAAAAACAGCAAGCAAGGTAATGAAGATGTGGACGCTAAATTATTTTCACTTTTATCTATACTGAATAATGCTTTTTTGTTCGCAGTTGCGAGAGTGTGTTCCGTTTTTGTATTCGGGTTTAGCTTACAGCCTTCACTTAGATTCAACCATCTTACAAATCCGTTTTTGAAATAACTGTTTTGAACGTCGTATTCTTTGGAAATGAAAAGTAACCCAAATAGTTTAATATTTTTGATTTGCCTTAATTGATAATAATACCAGCCGTTTCTGAGGTGCAACATACCTTCCCTATCTGTTAGATCACGCAAGCTTTGGTCAACCGGCGCTAAGTTGGATGTCCAGAATTTTAAAGAGTCATTACGGTAAGCCAACAAAACAATTTCTTCTTTATCTAAATAATTGCTTTCGCCCAATAAGTTTTCGTTAAAACCGAGAGCATTCTGCGCTAATTGAGTTTCCAGCCAACTCATGGATTCGGTTACGCGCTTTTCTTTTAAGCTGAAGTTTTTTTGAGCCTGGTTAACGGAGTTGTTGACCGAATCCGACTGTAGATGAAAACAAACTGAAGCAGCAATCATAAGAAACAGTGCCGCAATCAAACTGAAGTTTGTATTAACTTTTCCGGTCATTTTACTCAAAGCAATGTAGCGAATTTTATCGGATTATGAAGTGCGGTAATTAAAATCATTAAAAGCAGCGGTCGACTCATTTCCGACTAGTTTCACATTTTTTAAGAATACTCAGCATAATTTTTGAACCGGAAGGCGGGTTAGGTGTACAGGCTGTTAAATAAGCTTGCAAAATGGCCGCTTAAAATTATATGCTGTTTAAAAAGAATAAGTTTTCCGACTTAAGTGATGAAGAGCTCATGCTGCATATATGCCATGGAGAAACCCTTGCGTTTGACGAAATCTATAAGAGATATGGTAAACGCTTATTAAGTTATTTTATGCGAATGCTGAATTACGATAAATCAATTGCGGAGGATGCGCTTCAGGATACATTCATGAAAATCGCGGAAAGGCCTGATAGTTTTGATGGCTCCCGTTCTTTTAAAACATGGATTTTTAGTATCGCTTCTAATTATTGTAAAAACGTTTACCGTCACGAGGAAGTGGTTCGCAACAGTAAGCATGAACTGGCGTATACTGCCTGTATATCGGATGATTTTGAAACAAAATTCGCCGCGCAAAAATTGGATGGATTTACGTTCAGGCAGGCTTTGGATCAGGTGCTGGATGAATTAGCTCCCGAGCGAAAGGAAGCATTTATATTGCGGTATCAGGAAGACAGAAGTATTCAGGAAATCGCGCAAATACAGAATTGCCCCGAAGGAAGCGTTAAATCGCGCTTGCATTATACGGTAAAAATACTGGAAGAAAAACTACAACATTTTAAACCATAAACAGATGATTATGAAGGAAAATATGAATCAGTTATTTAAACATCATTTTGAAGAAGAGCTCTCGGAAATGCCGGAGCCAAATTTTGAATTGGTAAACGCTGCACGCGAAAAAATAGCTAAGAGAAAGCCTCTAGCTTCGAATAGCAATCAAATGTTTTCAGGTTTCTTCCGAATGGAAATATCAGTTTATCAAGCTGCCTTCGCCGCTTTACTTATCACAATAATGGTGCTTTATTATTCGCGGCAAAAGTATTCTCCCGAAAGAACATTGGGGGAGAAAACCTATCCCGCTAATTCGTCTATTAACAGTTCAACAGTTTTAGCCGGACTTACCCAGCATACCCTTAATGAGTCATCGGTAAAAAGCTCAACGGTATTAACCAGTATCATCACATTTGTAGCGAAAAATTAGCATGAAAATAAATTTGATTTCTAATGCAGGTATTGTTTTAACATTTGCATTATTAGCCTGCGGAAAACCTACTGAAAGCAGAGCTCACATGGATAAAATTGCCAACCGAACCTCTGATTCGCTGCAAATCTTGGTGGATAGTTTGCTAGAAGAGCCTTGGCGAGTAATGGCAACAGGTTCACAGCACACTAACACCTACATATTTGAATACAAATAAGGTAATTGTTATTTATACCCTCATTATCAGCAAGGTAAGCAGGGGCTTAAATTACTCCCTTATTTAGGTAGTTTTCTTTAATTAATTATATTTGTAATTCGTTTTAAAACAAGCATATGGCAAAGCAAAGTACAGCAAGTAAACAGCCTCAATTTAAAGAACTTAAAAACACATTTAAGTTTTTCCCTTTTCTTAATCAAAAGCAACCTATTATAGTTCTCGCTTTAATTGGTCTGATTTTCTATAGCACCTCTTTGTATAACGAGTATGCACTCGATGACGGGATTATCATCCATCAAAATGATCACGTAATCAAAGGTTTTAAGGGGATAAAAGATATTTTAACTAAAGACGCTTACGAAAGCTTCTACCGTCGTATGAACGCTACCGATCAATTAGCGGGTGGTCGTTATCGTCCTTTATCAGTAGTGAGTTTTGCTATTGAACAACAATTTATCGGTGCTTATCCAAAAGACGGATTGTACCCTCAGCGGTGTTGGGATTTGAATAAAAACAATGTGGATGATCCGGAAGAAGATTTAAATGCTGATGGTGTATTTAACGAAGTAGATTGCCAGGTGAAGGGTGCCTTCATGCGCCACTTTAACAATATGTGGACCTATGTTTTAGGTTGTATATTCTTGTATTTGGTTTTCAGAAATTACATGTTTCGTGATAATCTGGATATGGCGTTTTTATCGGCTTTAATCTTCCTGACACACCCAATGCATACAGAGGCTATTGCTAACGTAAAAAGTCGCGACGAAATTTTCTCTTTAATTTTCATCTCGCTCACTTTCTTATATTCATTCAGATATCTCGAAGATAAAAAGCCTGTTACATTGTTCTGGGCTTGTTTCATGTTCTTGTTAGCCTTACTCTCAAAAGAGTATGCGTTAGTATTACTGGGATTAATTCCAATTGCCGTTTATATTTTCACTAAGAACGATTTCGATTTACAAAAATTCTTAGAGCCATTAGCAGGATTTGGGGCAGTAGGCATGGGAGGTATCATTGCGATGAAAGCTTCGGGCATGAGTCCGAATACAGCTAACATTGCGCGTATTGTTGGTTTAGTTGTTGCAGGTGGCGGAGCTTATTTTTTCTATAAAACATACAAGGAATACAAAAATATATTCGTTGTGTTTTTTATTTTCATGGTATCGGCAGTGATTATGTTATACATCAAGTATAACTTCGACATTCATGCTAAACCGGGTGATAAGCCGGATAAAAGTTTCTGGTTATTCCCATTCTTATATGCAGGTGTAGGGATTTTCTTTGTCGGAAAAACGAATGGTCAGAAGAACTTCCATACTTTAATGAGCTGGTATTATTTTGTTACGTTATTCTATTTGGCAATGCGTTTAGTGGCTGTAAAATTAAAGCCGGGCGTACCTGATACTGAAATCTTAAATAATCCATATTTATTAGCCGACGGACAAGAACGTTTTTGTACGAAGGCTTATGTACTATTAAAGTATTTCACATTAATGTGGTTCCCACACCCTTTATCTTCTGATTATTCTTATAACACGATTGCTTACCGTCATTTTACCGACTGGGATTTTATTGTGTCAATTATTTTACATTTAGGTTTAGTGTATGCGGCGTATCGTTTAATTATTAAGAAGCATGTATTAGGTTTTGCAATTGCAGTTTACATTGCCTTCTTATTAATGATTGGTAACATTCTAATGGATATTGGTGCAACCATGGGTGAACGTTTGATGTTCCACTCGTCCATAGGTTTCTGTATTTTCCTGGCTTGGCTCATCTTGCAAGGATTGGAAAAAGCACAAAACATCAGCATTAGTATTCGCAAAACAGCCTTGATTGGATTCCTTGCTGCCGTTGTGTTCTTGTATGGTTGCAAAGCTTGGGAGCGTAACTGGGACTGGAAGAGTGATATCACCTTGTTTATCAAAGATGCGAATACAATGCCAAACTCTGTATTGGTGTTAGGTAACGCCGGTGCGCGTTGGATCGACTTAGCAGATACCAAATGGTTTAATAAAAAACCGGGCGAAGAAGCGAATCTCCCATTTAGTACTTATAAAGATGAAATGTTGGATTTCGTTGTGAATGACAGTGAATTTGTGAGTGGAGTAAACAAAAAGAAAATTATACTTCCTTACGAGGAGAAGAAATTTAAGGAACAAAATTTAACAATGCGTCAGCGTAGTTTGTATAAAGGGATTAGCTATTTGAAACACGCAACCAGCTTACACCCTCGTTACGTAAACGGATATTTAAATTTAGGATTGGCGTATTACAAATTAAAACGCGATCGTGAAGCGCTTTACTTCTGGAAACATGCAGAGCGTTTATATCCTAACAATCCTTATTTAAAGAACTACTACATTGTATATTATAATGAGTTATTACAACGCGGTTATCAAAAAGCGCAGCGCGGACGTTCAGACAGCGCGGCTTACGAGTTAAACAAGGCAGTGGTGCTTGACCGTTATAATCCGGAAGGATGGTACAACTTAGGTGGTGCTTATTTTAATTTAGGGCAGTATCGCAAATCGAAAGAGTGCTTACAGGAAGCTTTAAAGTTAAATCCTAATCACGCCAATTCATTGCAGTTAATGAAAAACATTACACCGCAAATGTTAGGAGAGGCTCCTGTCGCATCGGCTGTACCTGTGAAGAATTAGGATGTTGAGGTTTTTTGTAATACTTGTATTGGCCGGGTGGGGATGTGTTGATCGAATAATGGCTCAAAATTATTTGAACACCGATACAGTAGGGCTTAAGACCGTTAGTGACAATATTTACAACTCGCCGCTTTTTGGAGATAGTTTAGCTTCTTCTTTTGTGATTGTAATAAAAAAAGAAGTTAAACTGCACAAACATCTTAACCACTCAGAACATGTGGTTGTGTTAGCCGGAAACGGCACCATGAAGTTGGGCGATAAACAAATTGAAATTAAAAAGGGTGATGTTGTTTTTATCCCCAAAAACACACCTCATTCTGTAAAAGTAAACTCAAAGGAAGCATTGAAAGTATTAAGCATTCAGGCTCCTTATTTTGACGGGAAAGACCGTGTAATGATTGAATAACATGAAATTTAAATTTATCTATCTGCTCCTATTAACGCCTTTCGTTTTCTTAAAGGCACAAGTTTTATATTCTGACGACTTTAGTACGTTGAGCTTGCAAAACGATGTGCAGGTAATAGGAAGCAAAACTATTTCTACCACATATACGACTGCCTCCGCTTACACGTTAATTGATGATGGATATAAAAACAATATTGGAACAGCTAATAGTCCTAATCGTCCGTTTAACGTGGCTTCACTAAAAACAACCGGTTGGGCCGTGCTTTATAACAATATTGAGAACGATACTTTTTTGGTAAGTACATCCTGGTTGGATACTTCGGTTGCAGTTAAGCGATTTGTTGTTACCCCGGTAATAAATAACATTACTTCCAGCTCTGTTTTATCATGGGAAGCTATGTCGCCAGATGCAAATTTTCCTGAGGGATACGAAGTATATGTTACCACCAACACAACGGGAACTTTAAATGCAAATAGTTTTTTATTAAGTGATCGTGTATTTTACCTGGCAGATGGTAATACCGCCGGAGCAGGAGAAAAGAATGTTTGGACTAAGCGCGGTATTTCTTTAAGTCAGTATGCCGGACAAAACATTCGTGTGGCATTTAAAAATACCTCTCAAAACATGTATCAGTTATGGTTAGATAATATTAAAGTTGAGAATGTAGCAAACGATTATGATGCTGAAATTTCAGAGGGGTTAGGCGTGTACCGTTATAATACAATAAACACAAATGGGAATATTACATGCAGAATCACGAATAAGGGAAAAGTAAGTATCAATTCAGTTTCATTGAATTATCAAATTCAAGGCCTTTCTAATTATCAGCAAGCTTTTGGTTTAGCACAAATCATCCCGATTTACGGCAGCAATGATTTTACATTTAATGTGCCTTACAACATTTCAACTCCGGGGTATTATCCAATGAAAATATGGGTGAATTACATTAATGGAGTTAACGCTGATCAAAACAATACTAATGATACATTATATACCTCATTAAGCATCATGACGACTGCCCCTACAAAAAACGTATTGGCAGAGCAGTTTTTAAGTGCGTTTGATGGATATAGCCCGGATGGACAAGATAAGCTGGCGGCACTTGCATCAAACAGTGTTATTGCGGTTAATATTCATGACGGCGATTCGTTAAAAAACGCATCGGCTGCAGGTGTCATTTCTGCTTACAGAAGGAAAACAACGACAGCAATCATTGATAGAAATTATTTTAAAGATATTTCTTCTGTTCCTGTTGAAAGGGCTGCCTATGCTACAAGAATTAATCAACGTAAAGCAGCCATTGTTCCTGTTTCAGTTGGAATACTTAATAAATCCTATAATTCAGGTACGCGTGAATTAACTTTTAGTGTGCAGGCTAGTTTTAATGCAGAGGTAAAGGGCGACTATAGAATCAATGCTTACATTACTGAAAACAATGTATTCGGATTAGGAAGTGATACCACCTACAATGGCTGGAATCAGTTAAGTTTTATGTACAATGTTCCTTTCTCGCCTTATTATCAAAAAGGATATTATTTGGCTTCTGCCGGCGGATATGTTCTTAAAGCTTACGAATACAAACATCAAAATGTTTTGGATACAGCTTTAGATGGTTCATTTGGCGCAGCAGGAATTATTCCTGTAAATGGCGGTACACAAAATCAAGCGTTCGGCAAAGCCTATACGTATACAGTTCCTTTAGCGGCAGGTGGCGTATTCCGATATAATCCGGATAACATGTACATTGTTGCTTTTGTTACCGAATACGATGTCAATAAAAATAAACGTACAGTTTTAAATTGTTTCCAGGAAAAGATTACAATCGGTAGTGAAATGGTTTCGGTAAAAGAACTCAAATCTCAAGCTAATTTTCAATTGTATCCAAATCCTTCTTCAGGCTTAACACATGTTTTAATTCCGGAAGGAAGTTTTAGAAATGAGGTTAAAATTAAAATCATCGACATTACGGGTAAGGAGGTTTATACAAGTTCAACCAATATGCGATTTGGCTTACTTCAACTTAATCTTTACGGACTAGAAAACGGCTCCTATTTCATTCAGTTAAGTGACGGAGAAAGTAGCCGCACTCAAAAATTAATTCTGGTAAAATAATGCCCCATACCATCAGCAATTATAAACTTAGTAGTTGTAGCGATGATGATTTTACGAGCGTTGTCAAGTTAATTGAGGAAATGCAATTAGACAATAATGACTTAAATGCTTCTCAATTTATTGTGGCTAAAACGGGGGCTGAACTGATAGGTTTCGGTCGCCTAAGAACCTACGAAACGTGTCAGGAATTATGTTCTTTGGGGGTTGTTCAAGATTACCGTTATAAGGGCGTTGGCACTCAAATTTCACAAGCCTTGAAGGAAAAAAGTTCGAAACCGCTTTATGCTGTAACGATTATTCCGGACTATTTTAAGCGTTTGGGTTTCGAACAGGTGCGTCAATACCCAAAGGAAATTGTAGCTAAAGTGAACTACTGCACAGGATCTTTACCGGTGCCGGAGGCCTATGTGGCCATGTGGCTCAAATAAGCTTTTTTTGCATCCATTTTAAAAAAATTGTTACATTTGCAGTCCTCCTAAGAGTACAAAGATGCGGATGTGGCGTAATTGGTAGCCGCACCAGACTTAGGATCTGGCGCCGCGAGGCGTGGGGGTTCGAGTCCCTTCATCCGCACAGATAAATGAAAACCCGACATCGTCGGGTTTTTTGTTTATGAGACGCGTGAAGTTTACTTCAAAGCGTCGAAGAAACAAAAAAGCTGTTGCGTAGCAATAGGGTTTTCATTTGCAATCTTGCATGAAACAGGGACGGCCTCAGGGCAATCCCTTCATCCGCACAGATAAAAGAAAACCCGACATTGTCGGGTTTTTTTATATTAAGGCACTTGAAGTTTACAGAAAACAGAATGAATTAATTCAGATTGGGGTCAAAGGCAATGTCTGAAAATACTTTATAAGACTCTTTAATTTTTCCTAATTCATCACCCCATAAATTTTTAGGATTATTATTTAAAACGGTATAATTATCCGCTTCTCCAATAAACCATGCTTTTTGAATGAGCTCTTCTTTTAATTGTCCGGGAGTCCAACCAGCATAGCCTACAAAAAAACGAACATTATGGGTTTTTACCTTTCCGTGATCGATCATATGAGCTAATTCAAAAAAATTACCGCCCCAATATAAACCATCATTTATTTTTATGCTTTCGCTTAGGTCGTTGCCTAAATTGTGTATGTAATACAATTGATTTTTTGAAACCGGTCCGCCTTCGTAAATAGGAAAATTGCCATTTTTAATATGAGGAAATACATCACGAAGCATCATGTCTGTTTTAAAATTTAAAACAAATCCAAGTGACCCCTCTTCATTATCTTCAGTAAGATAAATAACGGCACGCTTAAAATAGCCGTCTTGCAACATGGGATGCGCTATTAAAAAATCACCCTGCATACTGCTAAATTAATTAAAATAAATTCGGTTCGAAATGATATTATTCACAAAAAGATTACATCAATAAATGTACCTTTGATAAAACTATTTTTATGAGTTTACGTGACGAAATAAAAAAATTGAGAGAGGACTTTGTAAAGGGTCATCTTTTGGAATCGGAGGTGAATCCCGATCCCTTCAAGCAATTTGAATTATGGCTCGGACAAGCTGTTGAGTCGAAAGTTTCGGAAGTACAGGCTATGACTTTGTGTACGATTTCACCGGAAAATAAACCGGCATCGCGCATTGTGTATTTGCGCGAGTTTGAGAATAATCAATTTTGGTTTTACGGAAACTATAATTCCCGTAAGGCAAAAAATATGGAAACGAATCCAAACGTGAGTTTGAGTTTCTTTTGGCCGGATTTAGAAAGGCAAATCCGAATTGAAGGTAAGGTTGTAAAATGCGATTCTTCTTTCAGTGATAATTATTTTAATAACCGTCCGCGCGAATCTAAAATTGGTTCATGGAGCTCTAATCAAAGCTCAGAGCTAAAATCACGAGAAGAGCTGGAGAATTTAGTAGCAGAATACACCAAGAAATTTGAAGGCAAAGAAGTTCCTCGTCCTGATTTTTGGGGCGGTTGGGTTTTGACTGCAGATTATTATGAATTCTGGCAAGGACGAAAAAGCCGTTTGCACGACCGAATTATTTATACCAAAGAAAATAATCTCTGGAAAATTTCTAGATTAGCACCTTAACATAAACGTCGCTCAGTCTGACTTTTAAATATAATTGTCATTTCGAGCGAAGTCGAGAAATAACCGTTGAATAAAAATATTATGACAAAAGAACAAAAAATAAAATCATTCGATCCGAACAGTATCGGCGATACAACTGCCGGCATGTTTGGCTTACCATTTACGATAGAAGAATGCGAAACAGTATTAATTCCTGTACCTTGGGAGGTAACCGTTAGTTACGGAGGAGGAACGGTAAACGGACCAAAAGCTATTCACGAAGCTTCTTATCAAGTAGACTTGTATGATCCGAATATAAAAGATGCGTGGAAGTTAGGCATAGGAATGGATAAGGAAAATAAAACCATTCGTACAAAAAGCACTACGCTTCGCAAGAAAGCAGAGGCTATGATTGATGCAATGGCATCCGGTAAAGATATCAGTAAGAACAAAACGCATCAAAAATCGGCCAAGGAAATTAAGGAAGGTTGTTTATGGTTGAATAAAACCGTAAAAGAACGCGTGACACATTTTCTCAATCAAAAGAAAATTGTGGGTTTAATTGGTGGCGATCATTCAACACCATTAGGCATGATGCAGGCTTTAGCGGATAAGTTTGGAAAATTTGGCGTATTACAATTAGACGCGCATGCCGATTTGAGAATTGCCTATGAGGGTTTTGAATTCTCGCATGCCTCCATCATGTACAATGCATTAAAAATTAAAGAAGTTAATAAATTAATTCAAGTAGGCATTCGCGACTTTTGTCAGGAAGAATTAGATGTAATAAAGAATGAAAAAGGACGTGTAGTTACATTTTTTGATCGTGATATGAAGCACGCCATGTACCGTGGTGATTCTTGGGACAGAGTGTGTAATCGTATTGTAAAGGAATTGCCGGATAAGATTTATTTGAGTTTTGATATTGATGCTTTGGATCCAAAATTATGTCCGAATACAGGAACTCCGGTTGCAGGAGGAATGGAAGCAGAGCAGGTTCTGTTCTTAATTGAGAAAGTGGTTAAATCCGGAAAGCGAATCATTGCGTTCGATATTAACGAAGTTGCGCCTGCACGCGGAAATGATTGGAATGAAAATGTGGCAGCGCGTTTGTTATACCGTATCGCAAATTTGGTGGCTTTAAGTAACGGAAAAAAGGCTTAGTATAATTTTTTCGCTTCTGACAGTATTTGCTTTAAGTCTTTTAAGGGCACATCTTCAGAAGGATTTATATAAAATACTTTAATTTGTTTACGCCCTTCTTTTTTTAAAGAAGGGTGTTTCATTTTATAACCCTTCACAAATCCCAAATAAAATTGTTTGTCTTTGGCGCGAACACTCATGTAACAAAACATTTTGCCTTTATAGAGATAAAATGTAGTCGAAAATTTGTAAACTTCCTCTAAGCCTTGTGCTTTAAGCCAATCACGCAGATAGAGCATGCACCCTTGTAAGGGTTCAGGTTGCTGTAAAAAATAATTTTCGAGTGGGTTAAGCATCTAACACCGATTGAAATACTTTTAAATATTTTTCTTTATTTGCTTCTACCGAATACTTTTCTAATACAGTTTTTCTACCTTCTTCTCCTAGTTTATTTCTTAGAGCTTTATCTTCAATTAATAAGGATAAGCAGTTTAACCATTCTTCTTCCGAATCGGCAAGAAATCCGTTTTTGCCGTGCTCAATAATTTCTTTGTTCACACCAACCGGACTTATTACTGTAGCTACACCACAAGCCATATAAGTTAACCCTTTCAATCCGCATTTACCGTTGGCCCACTTGTCATTAGGCAATGGCATTATACCGATATCCATTTTGTTTAACTCAATCACTTCTGAATCGACTGTCCATTGTTCACCTTTAATGTCAAGTTCGCCGTTGATGTAATTCGGCTCTCCTAATAATTTGAATCTTATTTTATTTCCGTATTTAGTTTTCAGTTTTTTTAGTGTAGGTACAAAAGCTTCAAAATGCTTTACGGTACTGATACTTCCGCTCCAGCCTATAACAATAGTTTCCTCGCCTCTTAATTCAGGCATCGGTTTATGCAGGTTGCAATCAACAGTAGTTGGAATAATAATTGTATTCGAATTAAATTGTAGACTATAGTTCGCTAAATAAGAATTACCGGCAATTACTAAATGCGCATTTTTAATATTAGTTTTGGTTTTGTCCGGATTTTTGAGGAATTCAAACTTTTTATTTTCAGGAGAAGTGTCCATTAACCAAATACTGTCATCGAAATCAAAAATCACTTTTGCTTTACTGCGAAATGCTTTACGTTCGAAAAATGTTGAACCTACAAATAAAGCTTCACGCTGAATAAATATAATATCAAATTGATTGTATCTCATCCAATCTTTAAATCGGATAAAAAAAGATTTAAGTGTAATGAATGCTTTTGAAACTATTTTACCTTTTCCGTAAAAGGTTTCATCATCATTTTCATTAATTACAGGAGAAAAAGTAAATTCAAATCCCTTTGTTTCCAAATAGGAAATGTATTGCTCATAACGGTAACGCTGACTAGGTGAGCGATACCGTCGGTGATCAGATATGACCAAAACTTTAGGCACTAAACAAATATACTATTTAGCACCTTATTTTAATAATTACAATTCCTGAAATTTACAGGTAAAGTGTCTCAAGAATTGAGGCTCTTCAACTATTTTTAATCCGCGGGCATTATGTTTGTTTTGCAACACTTTTTCAAAAACTTCAATTACAAATTCAATATGACTTTGTGTGTATACGCGGCGCGGAATCGCTAAACGCACTAATTCCATTGGTGAAGGAATCAACTTCCCATTCTCATCGTACTTCCCAAACATGACAGAGCCGATCTCCACACAGCGTATTCCACCTAAGCGGTACAATTCACAAACTAATGCTTGTCCCGGATATTGATTTACCGGAATGTTTGGATACAAAGCTTTTGCATCAATGTATACTGCATGTCCGCCAATTGGCCACATAACCGGCACACCCATATTTTTTAAGCGCTCTCCCAAAAAGGCGGTGCTTCTTATTCTGTAATGCAAATAATCCTCATCAAATACTTCTTCCAAACCAATCGCAATGGCCTCCATATCTCGTCCGGATAAACCTCCATAAGTAGCAAAGCCTTCTGTTATGATTAAAAGATTTTTGCAGGCATTTGCCAATTCTTCATTCTTTAGGGATAAAAATCCACCCATATTTACGAGCGCATCTTTTTTTGCACTCATCACGGATCCATCTGTGAGGGCAAACATTTCCTGTGCAATTTCTTTGTAAGTTTTATTTTGATAACCTTCTTCACGGTGTTTTATGAAGTAGGCGTTTTCGGCAACGCGACAACAATCCAGGAAAAAATATACCTTGTGCTTCTTGCAAATTTCCGCCACCGACTTAGCGTTTTCCATGCTTACGGGTTGCCCCCCACCACTGTTATTGGTAACGGTGAGTATCACTCCTCCAATATTCGCCGCGCCTTTTTCACGAATGAGCTGATCTAGTTTTACAACATCCATGTTTCCTTTGAAAGAATGATATACATCGGGACGTTTTCCTTCTTCAATAACAATATCAATAGCTTCTGCACCCGAAAATTCAATATTGGCGCGCGTTGTGTCAAAGTGCGTATTGCTGATAAATGTTTTTCCTTTTCCGCCAAGGTAGCCATACAAGATACGTTCAGCTGCCCGGCCTTGATGAGTTGGTAACACGTGCTCATGTCCGGTTAAATTTTTTATGGCATCACGCATTTTTATCCAGCTGCGGGCACCTGCGTACGATTCATCACCATTCATCATTCCTGCCCATTGATTTGAACTCATGGCTGAGGTTCCTGAATCTGTAAGAAAATCAATCATCACCTTGTCGGAATGAAGTAAGAATGGATTGAAATGCGCTTCTTTTAAATAAAGTTCGCGTTGTTCTTTGGTAGTTACGTCAATTGGTTCTACCATTTTTATTTTGAATGGTTCAAATATAGTTTTAAAGCCTTCCATAGCTTATAGAATTAAGGTGAGTAAAATAAAAAATTAGTTAATGATGCAGATAAACATCAGAAAGGCGGAATAATGATTTTATTCCTGATAGGCATTACGTATTGATGCGTGTAAATTTTCACAACACTACAAAGTTGTGTTTTTTGAGTAATAAATAAAATGATAATGGTCAGTTATTCTTCTGTGTCGAGATGGAAACGATGTAAAAAGCGGTGTAATACCGGTGCAAAAATAACGGCCACACTGGTTAAAAACGCCACGCCGCTATAGATGGCATAAAACGAAGCGAAAATTTTAGCACCATCTGTTCTAGCTGTATCTACCGGCCCCATTCCTGTTAAGATCATACTTGAATTCAATAAAGCATCAATCCAATTCAAATCAAAATAATACATGTAGCCGGCTATTCCAATCAACAGAGAAGCGATTAAAATTACCATGGCGGCGATTATATTTTTAACTACGCGATTTAAATAATGTGCGCGATGCGGTAAATTTTTATATCTGCTTTTATTCATTAATTAATTTGATAACAAATGTATTTAATGTCTTCTCCTCTTGCCGTAAATAATTTTTCGTAGTGTGTTTTTATTTCAGTAAGTTCTTTTCTATCGGCCGGACAATTCTCATAGAGGTTATTAGTGTGAAACAAAATTTTTAGATTATTTTCTTTAATCACCTCCATGGTATATTCGTACAAACTTGTGCTATCGGTTTTCAAATGAACCAGTCCACCTGGTTTTAAAAATTTCCGATAACGTTCAATAAATCTCATATTAGTTAAGCGTTTACGTTCGCGCGTTTTTTGCGGTTGTGGATCCGGAAATGTAATCCAAATTTCACTTACTTCTCCCGGTTCAAAACAATGTTCAATAAAGTCGATGCGTGTGCGAACAAAAGCAACGTTTGAAAGGTTGTTGTCTAATGCCTCTTTGGCTCCTGTCCAAATGCGGTTACCTTTTATGTCAACGCCAATGTAATTTTTGTCCGGATTATTTTTGGCAAGACCAACCGAGTATTCGCCCTTGCCACAGCCCAGCTCTAGAACAATAGGGTTTTGATTTTTGAAATATTCTGAATGCCATTTGCCTTTTAGAGATAAACCTTCCTTAATATTCTCAAAATACAGAGTAAAGCAGTTCTTAAAGCAGTTAAAATCGGCAAATTTTTCTAGTTTACCAGGCATTGGATATATCAATTAAATAATGCAAAGTTAAATTAATGTTGCAATCTATTTAGTAAATTAGGGCTTTATTATGAGCGCTTTTTTCAATAAAACCAAAATTGTAGCTACCATGGGTCCGGCTACGCAAGACATTGCTGTTTTAGAACAAATGTTTTTAGAAGGACTCGACATTTGTCGCATCAACTTTTCGCATGGTGACTATGAAGCCATTAAAAAGACGGTGCAAAATATACGTGAGTTAAATAAGAAACTTTCTCGTCACGTGGGTATTTTGGGTGACTTGCAAGGCCCTAAGCTTCGTATTGGCGTCATGAAAGATAATAAAGCGACGCTTATCCAAGGCAAAGAGATTGTTATTACAACAAAGGAGTGTGAAGGCGATGAGCATAAAATTTACATCACCTATCCGCAGTTTCCACAGGATGTGAAAGTGGGTGAAACCGTATTGATTGATGACGGTAAAATTCATTTAAAGGTAAACGATACAAATGGAAAAGATGAAGTACGCTGCACGATTTTAGTGGGCGGCGACTTGTCATCAAAGAAAGGTGTTAATCTTCCGAATACAAAAATCTCTTTACCTTGTTTAACCATAAAGGATATTCGTGATTTGGAAGTGGCATTGGAGTTGGATTTTGATTGGATTGGTTTATCCTTCGTTCGTTCGGTTACCGACATAGTTGATTTAAAAGACATCATTCGTAATAAGGGCAAGCGCTCTCGTGTTATTGCGAAGATTGAAAAACCGGAAGCTATACGTGAAATTGATAACATCATTGATGTAACGGATGGAATCATGGTAGCGCGTGGAGATTTAGGTGTTGAATTACCAATGGAGCAAGTGCCACTTTTGCAAAAGATGATCGTACAGAAATGTATACAAGCTTCTAAGCCGGTAATTATTGCAACCCAAATGATGGAAAGTATGATTACCAGTTATACACCAACACGTGCAGAGGTTAACGACGTTGCTAATGCGGTAATGGATGGAGCGGATGCTGTTATGTTGAGCGCAGAAACTTCAGTAGGAAAATATCCTGTGAAAGTGATTGAAATTATGCGCCGTGTTATAACTCAAGTAGAGGCTTTAGATAGTATCTATTATCGCGAACATGCGCCGGAAGGAAAAACAATTACTTTTATTACTGATACCATTTGTTTTAACGCTTGTTCCTTAGCGCATCATGCGGGTGTAAAAGCTATTATTAGTATGACGAATAGTGGTTATACAGCTTTTAAATTAGCGAGTCACCGCCCTAAAGCAAACATTTTAATTTTTACAGATAATCTTTCTTTACTTACAACGTTAAGTTTAGTGTGGGGCGTACGCGGATATTACTATGATAAGTATGAAAGTACTGATCAAACTATTTCAGATTTGAAAGATTATATCAAGCGTGAAGGCTTTGTTAAGAGTGATGATTTAGTAGTAAACATTGCCAGTATGCCAATGAAAGAACGTGGCCGTACGAATATGATGAAGCTAAGTTATATTATTTAATGCATGCTGAAAGAAAAAGCAATTACCAGGGATCTAAAAACTTGCCGAGTAAGTTTGATTGGTGAGGATATTATTGAATTTGCCGTTAAGGAGGGTTGTGAGGTAGACTTAACGGATGTTAAGGAAATGGTTTTAACAGCCGGCAAATTAGGTGGGGGGAAGATGTTCAAGAATCTTATTATTGCCGGAGAATATTCATCCATGACATCTGAAGCTACTCAATATATGAAAACGGATGAGGCACATCGTTATACAATAGCGGACGCTATTGTGATTGATTCCTTGGCTCAAAGAATTTTAGGTAATTTTTATTTGGGAATCGTAAATAAAAAGCGACCGTCCAAACTATTTAACTCAAAGGAAAAAGCGCTTCATTGGCTAAAATCAATTTAATTGATTTTAGCTTTAGGACGAAATGCTTCAATTTTTCCGTTTTTGATTTTATCAAAATCTACAGTCAGTGTATCAACATATCTTTTATTGTTGAAGTTTTGATGAATCATCGTTACTTTGTTTTTGTTTGCAGCATAAACGATGGCGGTGTGTTTTGGAAATGACGCAGAGCCATTCGGAAAAATGAATTTCACGTTTGTAAATTGTAAAACATCACCGGGCTTTAATCCTAGTTTTTTGTAATCTAATTTGTCGCCAAAGTTAAACGGAGATTCCCATTGGGCATTGGCATTATTTAATGCGGCGTTGGCTAAGTCCCAGCATTCGCCTCGATCTATTTTTTTACCCATATTCTTTTTGGCAAAATCCATAACTTTATCAGCAGTCGTTTGACTAACACCAAATAGGCTCATGCAAAAGAGAAGTATGGATAAAAGTTTTCGCATTATAAATTTTCAATAAAATAATTACATATTTTTTCCATTAAATGCGCGCGATCTTTCCCTAACACATTATGTTCATGTCCCGGATAAACATAATAATCCAACTGTACACCTTTATCCACTGCTTTTTTCTGATATAAGATACTGTGTTGCCAAACAACCACATTATCTTGAGCGCCGTGAATCATTAATAATTTTCCTTTCAAATTATCGACATAATTTAACAGATTATTTTTCTCATAGCCATCTTTATTTTCTTCTGGAGTATCCATATAACGTTCTCCGTACATAATTTCATAATAACTCCAATCAATTACGGGTCCGCCGGCAGCACCAACTTTAAACACACCTGGTTTTCGTGTCATCAAGCTCGTTGTCATAAAACCGCCATAGCTCCAGCCATGTACACCTAAACGATTTGCATCAACATAAGGCAGAGATTTTAAATAGTCTACGCCTTTTAGTTGGTCTTCCATTTCTTTGGTTCCCAACTGACGGAATATGGCCTGTTCAAAATCTTTTCCACGATAAGAAGTACCTCGTCCGTCTAAGGTAAATACGATATATCCTTTTTGCGCCATGTATTGATACCATACTTCACCTCCCGCCATCCAGGAATTAGTAACCAACTGTGAGTGCGGACCGTTATAAAGATAAACCAGCACCGGATATTTTTTCGTGCTGTCAAAATCAACCGGTTTGAAGATGCGGCAATATAAATCAGTGCCTTCCTTGTTTTTGATCGTAAATAAATTCCATTTACCGGTTTTGTAATCTTTCAATGGATTATCTGCTTTGAATATGTTAACTGCTTTTTTTGATTTTGTATTTACAACATAATACTCACGTGGTGTATAGCAAGAAGTAAAATTATCAATAATGTAATTTCCTTTTTTGTCTATCATCGCGCCATGGAAACCGTCGCCACTGGTTAATCGGTTTAATTTTCCACTGGCAATTTCTACACTATAGAAATCCTGATTGATTGGCCCTTGCTCGTTAGCGTGGAAAAAGAAGCGTGTAAATTTTTCGTCAAATCCGGAAACATCTTTTATTTCCCACTTACCTTTTGTTAATTGTTTAATTAATTTTCCATCGATACTATAAAGATAAGCATGACGGTAACCATCCCTGCGGCTCATCCAGATGAATTGCTTGCCATCTCCAATAAAAAACATGGGGTGTAATGGTTCTGTATATTTTTCATCCTTCTCATTAAAAAGGGATTTTATAAAATCACCACTTGTAACATCGTACTCATTAAGCCACATGTCATTTTGTTCGCGGTTCAATAGCGCTACATAAATATTTTTCTCATTCGGACTCCATGCAATATTGGTATAATATTGATCACGCGGACCGCCATTTTTAATGTACCAGGTTTTGCCGGTAGAAATTTCATAAATACCAACCGTTACATAATGACTTTTGTTGCCCGCCATTGGGTATTTCATGTTTTTATTCTCAGCAGGATATGTTGTCCAGTCAATGATAGGGTAATCCGTAACATCTGTTTGGTCCATACGGTAAAAGGCGAGGTAATTTCCTTTTGGACTCCAATAAGTTCCTTTATGAATTCCAAACTCATCACGGTGTACAGACTTTCCATAAACAATGTTGTAAGAGCCGTCGTTTGTTATCTGAACTTCTTTCCCTTTTACATTAATAAACAGATTATTTTCTTTGGTAAAAGCAAAAGTTTCCTCATTAAATGCGTCATAGGATTCTAAACTTTTATTTTCATTTTTACGAGTTGATTCACTGATAGATTTAGAGGAAGTGTTGTAAATAAACTCCGACTTACCGTTATTAATAAAAAGTTCATTCGCGTTTTTCCATTCAATAAAGCCAAGTCCTTTTAAGGTGTCTTTACCGGCCGCTTTAAAAAGTTTATTTAATTCACCAGCACTCACTAAATCTGAAATTTTAGCGGAAGCATTATCTCCAATTTTGAGTACATTATTATCGATATAACTGAATTTATCGGCACCGGTTACAAATTGTAAATTTTGTAAACGCTTAGGCGCAAGTACAGAGCGGCCTTTTAAAACTGCGTCCTGAATGGTAAGCAACTTGTTTTGCGCAACTGTAAAATTGAAACTGAGGATTGCGAAAAGCAGAGTAAATGCCTTTTTTATCATAATTTTTAAGTTTAAATTAGAGCATTAAAGGTAAGTATAAAATAGTTATCTCATCCTTGCTAATCGGCTATTTATTTTTGCATTTTATAGCGGTTTTAGCCTATGCGTTTCCGGGCAAGGAGGAACATAGGTTGAAGTTTTATGTCTTTCCCTACATCTATCCCTATTTTCATCAAAACTGGAGTATGTTTGTCCCGGTTCCAACGCAAAATTTTAATGTGTATGTTAAGATTAAAGGTGAAGACTGGAAAGATATTATTTACGTTATAAACTCAAAACATCAAGCGAATCGATTTGGGGGAAATGAAGCCACTTTACTGGCTTTGTCTAGCGCACTACGATTTTATTCTTCAGCAATAAAGGAAGAGAAATCAGGAATAATGCCAAATGATAGATCAAATATAAATTTTGAGGTGGTAAAGAAAATTATAAATGGTTATTTAATATCACAAAATAAAAAATGGCCGGAAGGCATGGATATCATTATTCAAATTAAATATGCAAACAGCGAAGTAAATTTTGCACATTATTATAAAGGAGTAATTGAATAAAGTAATCACATATTTATTCGGGGATTACAGAGCAATCAACGAAGCTAAGTGGACGCAACGTCTTTTAGCTCTGTATATATTGTATAAATCTGTGTATTGGCTATTTAACTTCACACTTCTTTTTAGCGAAAACTCTCTGGTGTATTATCGACAAGTGGATTTGTCGCTGTGGCGCAGACCGGCATTCTTACTCTATAATTCTTTGTCGGATAATTTGTCTCTGGCATTTATAATTATTAGTTGCGCGTGTGCGATCTTGATTTTATTCGGAAGTAAATTCAAAAGAATCTTATTTTTCATTCTATGGTTTAGTATAACTAACATCCATAATAAGGTGTTTTCCACGCTCACCGGTGGGGATATTTTGTTTCAGCATTTTTTATTTTTTGCAGCTTTCCTGAGTTCAGAACGTGTTAACGCCGATTGGGATAAAGCCTTGCATAATACGGGTGTACTCGCATTGCGAATCCAGTTGTGCATCGTTTATTTTTATGCGGGCTTTGCCAAAATACTGGATGCAGATTGGATGAGCGGCGATGCAATTAACGATTCATTAATGATTCATGATTACAGTTTGCCTATTTATTATAGTGGTTTAGGTGGTTTAGGTGTATTTCTGAATTATACGGTTCTTGCTTATCAGCTTCTATTCTCAATTTTGGTGTGGAATCAAAAAATCAAAAAGTGGTTTTTATTATTGGGAATCATTCAACACGCTTTTATTGGAATAGCAATGGGTTTACCGACTTTTGGGTTGGTAATGATAATTGCGTACGCGATTTTTTATGTGCCGTTTGATTCAAAAGAACAAAGAGTTTTTACATCTTGATATTATTACTATCTTCGCCTCATGTTTACATCCGACCAATTAAAAGACCTGAATGATCGCCATGGTGCCTTAAGGGGGTATCTTTGACTACGATCGTAAATTACGAGAGATAGAAGAACTCGAAGAAAAAGCTGCGGATCCCAATTTCTGGAATGATCCAAAGAAAGCCGAACAGATTTTAAAGGAAACAAAACTCAAAAAGAACTGGACAAGTTCGTACGATGAATTAACGCGTGCAGTAGACGATACTAATACGCTGTATGAATTCTATAAATCGGGCGACGCTACGGAAGAGGAAACTCAAGCGCAATTTAACGCGGCTTTAAAATTATTAGAGAACATTGAATTTAAGAATATGTTGCGCGGAGAAGAAGACGCATTAAGTTGTGTGCTTCAAATTAACGCCGGTGCCGGTGGAACTGAAAGTTGTGATTGGGCTAGTATGTTGTTACGCATGTACGCAATGTGGGCTGAAAAGCATGGTTACAAAATCACTCAATTGGATTATAATGAAGGTGATGTGGCAGGGATTAAATCTGTTTCCATTCAAATAGACGGTGATTTCGCCTATGGCTATTTGAAAGGGGAGAATGGTGTACATCGTTTGGTGCGTATCAGTCCGTTTGATTCTAATGCAAAACGCCATACTTCATTTGCTTCCGTATATGTTTATCCTGTAGTGGATGATAGCATCGAAATAAATATTCATCCGAATGATATTGAAATGAGCACGGCGAGAAGTGGTGGCGCGGGTGGACAAAACGTAAATAAAGTAGAGACCAAAGTTCAGATATTACATAAGCCTACGGGAATTGTTGTTGTATGTCAGGTTGAGCGTTCTCAATTAGCAAACCGTGAACGCGCTATGCAGATGTTGAAATCACAGTTGTATGAATTGGAAATGCGTAAGCGCAATGAATCGAAAGCCGCTATCGAAGAGGGTAAAATGAAGATTGAATGGGGTTCTCAAATTCGTTCTTATGTTTTACATCCTTACAAAATGGTGAATGATGTGCGAACTGAATTGAAGATTACAGATGCAGAATCAGTGCTGGATGGGGAATTGGATGAGTTGATAAAGGCTTATCTGATGCAATACGGTAGTAAGTAAACGCACTATTCCTTTTTAATAACGTACAAAAAAAATATAGTTACAGTCTGTAACATTTTATTTTGCTGACCCATTATATAGGGCATAACCCCTAAATTTTATTACCATGGCCGGCGCAAAAGAATCCCCACGTCAGAAAATGATTGGCATGATGTATTTAGTGTTAACCTGTTTGTTAGCGCTAAATGTTTCCAAAGACATTTTAAAAGGTTTTGTTACAGTAAACGAAAGTCTGGAAAAAACAAACCAATCCATGCAACTTAGCAACGAACAAATGTTGAGTGCATTTGAAGAAGCAGCAAAACAAAATAAATCAGCAAAAGCTTATTATGAAAAAGCTATTGAAAGTCAAAAGAAAACCGCTGCAGTTATCGCTTACATCGAGGAAATGAAGAAAAAATTAATTGAAGTCACCGAGAAAGTAGATAAGAATATCGCGGATACAATGCGATTGCGCTTTGTTGAGAAAATGGATGATTACGACATTCCAACGTATCAATTGATTGGTTCGGATGAAACAAAGCCAAGTGAGGGTGCATTTTCCGCAAAAGAACTCAGAGGGAAACTAAGCCATTTGCATTCAGAATTATTGGCGTTAATAGAAGGAATGAATAAAAACAAATCTACACTTCTCCCAAAAAAAGATTACGAAGCGCTTAAAACAAAAATCGGAATTATTAAGCCGGTTGACACCAATGAAATGGAGGACGATATTAAAGTAACCTGGGAGATTCAAAATTTTTACCATTTGCCTTTAGCAGCGGTTGTTACAAATCTTAGTAAAATTCAATCCGATATTAAGAATGTAGAAACGGAAATGATTAATCAACTGGCAGCGGCTTCCGGTAAACTAGTCGTGAAGTTTGATAAGTTTGCCGCTAAAGTCGTGGCACCATCAAAGTACATCAGAAGTGGTGAAAATTTTACCGCAGATATTATTTTGTCTGCTTCTTCCAGCGATTTTAAAGATGATAATATGCAAATATTAATGGGCGCAAAGTATGATCCTGTAACAAAAAGTTTGATTGAGCCGGGTACACCATTGCCTTTAGTTGGAGGCATGGGAAAAGTGGATTTAAAAACAAGCGGACAAGGACAACAAAATTTATCCGGAGTAATAAAATTTAAAAATGGAAAGGGTGAAATTGAATATTTTCCATTCGAAGAAAATTATATGGTAGCCGCTCCTGCAGCTGCTGTTTCCGCCGACAATATGAATGTGTTATATGCAGGTTTATCGAATCCTATTACTATCAGTGCAGCCGGTGTGGCGCCCACCAATTTAGTTGCAAAAATGAACGGGAATACAGCGCCATTAATTCCAGCAGGAAATGGCAAGTACACTATTACACCTGTTACAACGGGCACATGTGAAGTTGCAGTTTATTCAAAGGAAGCCGATGGTTCTCTTAAATCACAAGGCGCGCCTTCGAAATTCCGAATCAAATCCTTGCCTGTACCATTTGTAAAAATTAACGGTAAATATGTGTTTGGAACATTCGATATGAAAAAATTAGAAGCGACTTCGCTGGTTGCAATTGCAGCCGATATTCCGGGTTTTGATTTAAATGCCAAATTTAAAGTGAAGTCGTTTGTTGTAAGTGTATTGAATAATGGTACTATTAATGAATTTAAGTGCGCCGGAAATAATCTATCTGAAGATGCTAAAAAAGCCATTGGCAAGTTAAAATCAGGGAGTAAAATATTTATTGAGGATATAATTGCCATGGACCCCACTCAAAAGGAAGTGCCATTGTCAAACGTAACTATCAGGTTAAAAGGCTAGAAGATCTTTTAAAAGTTTATATCACAAATTTCTACCGGGGATGTGCTAAATTTATGTTGTGAAAACAGTTTATGCCATTCCCGGTTTAGCTACAACAGAAGAGTTGTTTCAGTTTACGCATTTAAGTAATGCGCGTTTAAAAGTGTTGAGTTGGCCGGAGATAACAAGTCGGGATACTCTGCAGTCATACGCTAAGAAATTTCTCGATCAAATTGAAACATCACATCCTTTTTATTTATTGGGTGTTTCATTTGGAGGTATGCTTTGTTCCGAAATCTCATTATTTATAAAGCCCGAGAAAACTATTTTAATTTCAAGTTGTAAGTGCAGTAAAGAACTGGCACCGATGCTTAAATTGTTTCGTCAACTTCCTTTATACAGTTTAATGAATGACAAAATGCTGAAGCGTATGACTAAAAATTCGCGATGGATTTTAGGATTCGAGAAGAAATTCATGCCCGAATTTTTAAGTATGGTAAATTCGATGAAGCCCGGATATATCAAGAACAGCATACATTGTATAGTTAATTGGAAACAACATAATTGTCATCGTCCCGATATTATTCACATACATGGTGATGCCGATAAGCTGTTAACCTATAGCAGTGTAAAGGCTGATTACACAATTAAAGGCGGTAATCACGCTATGATAATTAATAAGTCCACTGAAATAAATCATCTTTTAAATCAAATTATTGTATGATTATATATCATAATACACGTTGCTCGAAGAGCAGAGAAGTACTCGACTTGTTGAATAAAAATAAATGCGCGGTTGAGATTCGCGAATATTTAAAGCAGCCTCCGACTAAAAAAGAATTAAAAGAGCTTCTTGCTAAATTGGGATGTAAGCCTTTTGATATTATTCGCAAGAAAGAAGAAATTTTTATTAAGAAGTTTGCGAATAAAAAGTTTACGGATTCAGAATGGATACAGATTTTGACAGAGCATCCGGTATTAATAGAACGCCCGATAGTGATTGATGGATACAAAGCTGTAATTGGTCGCCCTACCGAATTAGTTATAGATTTAATAAAGAGAAAAAAAGCTTAACGGACTTTTAGAGTTTGTCCGATCGCTAACTTTGAATTTTTGTTTAGCTTATTTAGCTTCATTAATTCATCTACACTTACTCCGTATTTTTTGGAGATACTGTATAAACTTTCCCCGCTTTTCACTTTATGTGTTGTTGCGTTTTTCGATGTTGTACTTTTCACCGCAGTTTTAGCAGGAGAGGAATTAACGGCTAATTTTTTATTGTCAGTGGTGTCAGAAGCTGATTCAGATTTAGTCACAGCCAGATTATCTACCTTGCCATCATCTTTTTTCGGCACATAAATAACTAATTTCTTTCCGGGACGAATTCCTTTTTTACCAATGTAATTCCAGGTTTTGATATCTCCAACAGTAACACCATATTTACGCGCAATATCACTTAAGCGTTGCCCTGATTTAACTACATGTGTAAGTTGAACTTCTTTTACAGTTGTTTCTACTTCTGTTTGGTGTTGCGCTTTAATAGCTGCATAAATTTCCTGTTCATTGGTTAGGAAAAACCCAATTTTACTTTTTGGTAAACAAAGCGCGTTTCCGCCTGCAGGAATGATGTCTTTTCGGTACTGCGGATTAAAATATTTTATTTCGTCATAAGGAATATCCAGCGACAAACTGATTTGTGAGAAAGTCATTTGTTCTTTAAGAACAACAGTGTCTACTTCAAAGTAAGTTTTTTTAGGAACTGCAGGATAAATGTTGTGCTCGGCATAATAAGTCATGGCATAATTAGCTGCAATAAAAGCAGGCACGTATCCTTGAGTTTCCCGTGGTAAAAACGGACGGATCTCCCAATAAGTTTTCTTTCCGCCGGAGCGACGAATGGCTTTACTGATAGTGCCAGGACCGGCATT
This sequence comes from Bacteroidota bacterium, assembly GCA_017303905.1. Lineage (NCBI taxonomy): Bacteria > Pseudomonadati > Bacteroidota > Bacteroidota bacterium. The sequence goes on along the minus strand of JAFLBH010000001.1, from coordinate 153,450 downwards.
GTAAGCTGCCAAAACCATTTGCCAATCATTAAACAAATCATACAATGCTTTTAAATACTCTGCTGCGGCAACGGTTGCTTTGTATGGATCGCTGCGTTGATCAACATAGGAAGTAACATTTAAGCCGTACATTTTTCCTGTAGGATACATGAATTGCCATAAGCCTTGTGCGCCGGCATGTGAGCGGGCATTTGGGTTTAAGGCTGATTCAATAACAGCCAAATGCTTTAATTCAAGTGGAATATTATAACGGTCAAGTACTTGCTCAAACATTGGATAATAAAGTTGTGAAATGCCGAGCATACGGCTCATGAGTTCACGTTTACGATTAAGGTACAAATCGATAAAACCGCGAACGTGAGAATTGTACACTAAATCAAATGGAGAAGCGGCATCCAATTTTGCGAGACGCGCTTCATAAATGAAATCGTCAAACTTAGGAATGCTGTCGTAAGCGTAATTAAATTTGTTTTTAGGATGTACAGGCTTGGTAAAAGCCATCTCCAGCACTTTTTTGTTTTCTAAACTATCCAACATAGCGGCAATAGGATCGTCGGGCGTTAGTATTTGGGATTTAGTAATTCCAAATAATGCCGTAAAAACGAAGATGGCTATGTGTTTTAAATTCTTCATCAGTTTAGTAAGTTCTCCGCATTTAGTATTACGCTAAAAACAAGAACAAGTTACATAGTTATTAAATAAAAAGCGTTTTTCCAATTAACAAGTATAAAAAAAGAAGGAAGAAAGTCCTCGTTAAAGAATATTAATTTTTAACTTTGAGATGTGAAAAAGCAAAAAGAAGATATTCCTGTGCATTATTTTGAGCGTAATCTGCTTGTTGTAGCGGTATTTATGGCAATTACCGCCACTTTTTCCTATTTCACATATTCTTATTTTATAATTGTACATCCTTTGTCATTTGTTTTGGCGGTGCCGGCGGTAATTTTCGCTTTTCAAACATTATGGTTAATGTTGAATCCGTATGCAGTTATTTATGAAGATAAGTTTGAAATCAAACGTTCTATTTTCAGTAATAAGTTTTGGTATTTTATCGATATTAAAAGCGTAGGAGAGGTAAATAAGAAAGGGTTTAACATCACGTACAATGATGATGAAATAGAGCCGATATCTACTTTCGGAATTCGTTCTTCAAATAAACAGGCTTTTCGCGATACTGTAAATAAATTTGTTTGTAAGAGCTTGGTTGTTGATCGTGCGGATTAAATCAATTCAATCATTTTTTCTTTACGGGAGGTTATTTCTCCAATAGCCACTGCATCAAAATTATTTTTTGATTTCCACGACTCAAATTCTTTTTGATGTTCTTTCCGAATGGTAAACAATAAACCGCCTGATGTTTGAGGATCACAAAACGTAAGAAAATCCATATCTACCATGCCATTGATTTGTATTTCATAGGCGTTGAAGTTACGTGTAGTGTTATCCGGATAGATAAATTGCGAGGTGTAATGTGAAATATTTTTAAAAGTTCTGATTTTGTTTTTTGTGATTAGGGCTGTCAGTTTTTTTGTTCCCATCATTTCACTGAGATGACCAAGTAAACCAAACCCGGTCACATCCGTAAGTGCTGTTACATAGGGAAGTTTTCCTAATTCATAACCAAAATTATTTAATTCGGTCATCGATTCAAGTAGTTCTTTATAGTCCTGCTCCTCTAGTTTTCCACGTTTGAGAGCCGTGCTGTAAATGCCGGTACCTAATTTTTTGCTTAGATAAATTATGTTTCCCTCTTCAATTGTATGATTTTGCTTTAAATTGTTTTTATCAACGAGTCCGTTAACCGCCAATCCGAAAATGGGTTCCAAACTTTCAACGCTGTGTCCGCCTGCCAATGGAATACCTGCTTGCTTACAAATAGCGCGCGCACCATTCAAAACTTCACGTGCAGATTCAGTTCCTAATTTTTCGGTTGGCCAGGCTAAAATGGCCACAGCTAATAATGGTTTTCCTCCCATAGCATAAACATCACTAATGGCATTGGCGGCTGAAACTCGACCGAAATCAAAGGCCGAATCTACAATGGGCATAAAAAAATCAGTGGTGCTTATTAAACATGAATTATTTCCTAAATCATATACTGCTGCATCGTCGTTAGTGTGATTTCCAACCAGCAATTCTTTACATTCAAAATCATCATTGTTTTTCAAAATTTCCTGCAATACAGCAGGTGCAATTTTGCAACCGCACCCGGAAGCTTTACTAAATTGTGTGAGTTTATAGGTTTCCATAATTTTCAAATACCTCTTTTACCTTTAATGCATTTATTGCGGCATCATCTGTGTCGGTTTCTACGAGAATGATCTTTTTTATCTCACGCTTAACATGATTGTATTCATAAGCTTTATCGTAGTAACGCAAAGTAATGGTTGCCACATCGGCTAAATTCCCTTCTTCTAAGTACTGCATGCAATCTTTTACATTGTTAGGACCTAATTGCTGCGAAATATTCCGGATACACTTTGCTAAAAGATTTTTGTCTGCCATACCATAATCTTTCACTAAGCGATTTACCCTTAATTCAAACGGCACCATTACTTTTATGATGGGTGCTTCTTTCATCTGGAGCCAAAATGTATAAGGAATTTTATTATAGCCGATAGACATGGATTCATCTTCTACCAAAATCGGTTTTTCATACGATAAGTTAACTAAAGCGTCATATAAATTATTCTCGAAAAGCTGTTGAGGATTTTGAGGCAACTCGTTAATACTTCCAAAAGCAGAACCTTTGTGATGAGCAATTTTTTCAAGGTCTAAAATCTGAATATTATCTTTCAAATGGTGCAAGATTTCTGTTTTACCTGAACCTGTAGCTCCACCCAATAAAACCAGGTTATAACGATTTTTAAAGTGATTTAGCACATGATTTCGGTAAGCTTTATAGCCACCCTCCATAATCCTGGATTCTAATCCAGCCGTGTTCAACAGCCATCCAAACGAATTACTTCTCATCCCACCTCTAAAGCAATAAATAAATACTTTGTTGTTGCCACTCTTATTTTTTGCCTCTTTAATAAAATCAGTCAGTTTTGGCGATACAATTTGCAGTCCGCGCATAACGGCATCTTCTCTTCCTTTCGCCTTGTATAAAGTGCCAATTTCAGCTCTTTCCAAGTCATCAAAAAGTGGAATATTAATAGCGCCCGGCAGATGTCCTTTCTTAAACTCAATAGGCGCTCTCACATCAATGAGGGTATTGCCTTTTGACCGGCTAAGAAATTCTGTTACTGTGAGCGACTCGGCTTTCATTGGATAAGAAGGTAAATTTACTATTTAAAAATCAGTAAAAATCTAAATATTTAGCTCTCTCAAAAAGGGGTCTCACTCATTTGCTGAATGGCAAATTACTGAGTGCCTGAATGGGCGCGACTTATTAGAGCGTATTTGTTAAAATCTCCCTTATAACAATTTGCTATTCATCTAAAAATACTGGAAATTGTAACAATTTTTAATTAATATTGTAATTACAACTTTTTGAAAAGGGTACTTGTCATATTTATTCTGCTTTTCGCATTTGGGATTACTACGCCTCTTTTAGCGCAGCGTCGTCGTGAGCACAAGAATCAACGTCGTGGCGGAAGCTCCAGAGCACACATTAAAAAGACTAATTCATTTGCATACGGCGGTTCAACAAAGAAGAAGGGCAAAGGCTCTAAGGTTGTTGGTGGCTGGGTATATAAACCAACTCGTCCGGGTAAAAAACAAAACCGCGAGCAGCCACATTTGTTTTCACGTACTCGCACAAATAATCGTAAGTACAAAGATGGTTTACAGGCGCGAATTAACCGAGAGAGAGTTAAACGCCGCGTAAGAGGTAACGCCACTTTCCATAAGAGTAAATACTTTTAATATTTAAATCCCGCAATCAGGCGGGATTTTTTAATTTTGCACAAATCAATTTTATGAACGTATTAATTCTTGGATCAGGAGGGAGAGAGCATGCATTTGCATGGAAAATTGCGCAAAGCAAACAGCTCGAAAATTTATACATCGCGCCCGGTAATGCCGGCACCGCGCACTGTGGTACCAATGTAAACATCAGTGCTACCGATTTCGAAGCCGTTAAAAAACTGGTATGGGAAAAGGGAATTGACATGGTGCTGGTTGGACCCGAAGATCCTTTGGTAAAAGGAATTCATGATTATTTTTTGCAAGACGATGTATTAAAAGACATACCTGTAATAGGGCCAAAAAAAGATGGCGCGCAATTAGAAGGCAGTAAAGATTTCAGCAAGCAATTTATGATGCGTCATGGCGTTCCTACGGCACGTTATCATAGTTTTACAAAAGATACATGTGAAGAGGGTAAAAAGTTTTTGGAAACATTAGAGCCACCATTTGTTTTAAAAGCAAGTGGACTCGCAGCGGGGAAAGGAGTATTAATTATAGATAACATTAAGGAGGCAAAAGCTGAATTAGAAAACATGTTGTTGAATGCAAAATTCGGTGATGCATCGGCAACAGTTGTTATCGAAGAATTTTTGCACGGAATAGAGTTGTCTGTTTTTGTATTAACGGATGGCAAGTCGTATAAAATTTTGCCGGCAGCTAAGGATTATAAACGAATTGGTGAAGGCGATACTGGTTTAAATACGGGGGGGATGGGAGCAGTTAGTCCTGTACCATTTGCCGACGAAGCTTTTATTAAAAAGGTAGAGGAAAAAGTAGTGAAGCCAACCATCAATGGTTTAGTTAAAGATGGTATTGATTACCGTGGATTTATTTTTATCGGATTAATGAATAACAAGGGAGAGCCTAGCGTCATTGAATATAATTGCCGAATGGGTGATCCGGAAACGGAAGTAGTAATTCCACGCATTGAATCTGACTTATTGGATTTGTTAGATGGAGTTGCCACACAAACTTTAGATAAAAAGCGCTTTGCGGTGACATCGCAAACAGCTACCACCGTAGTATTAGTATCCGGAGGATATCCTGAAGACTATGAAAAAGGCAAAGTGGTATCAGGATTGGAAAAAGTGGATGGTTCTCATGTGTTTCATGCCGGTACAAAACAAGATGGTGACAAGGTCGTTACATCCGGTGGTCGTGTATTTGCCGTAACTTCATTTGGAAATTCAATTAAAGAGGCTGTTACAACAAGTTTTTCTAACGCTGAAAAAATCACTTACGATAAAAAATATTACCGTCGCGATATTGGAAAAGATTTGATGGAGTGGAAGGGGTATTAGATAATGTACACCCTTGCGTGATAGTAGTTCAAAAAGTCTTGTTAAAACAAATAAAAAAATCGCATATCAATAATGAATTGATACGATATCTATATTTGGGGAAAAGTTAGAATGTCAAATTATTACGAAGCATTAAAACTATCCCTGAATGCGTCTCAAGATGAGATTGCAATTTCATTCGAAACTTACAAGAATACAATTCGTTCATTTAGTCCGGGCGTAAATTTGTCGGATGAAGAACTAAAAAACAGAAATCCTGAAACCTGGATTGCATATACTATCCTGATGAATGTTGATTTACGAAAGGAGTATAATGAAAAGTTGGAGCGAGACAGAATACATCGAAGCTATGAGGCCAAGCTATTAAATGCAAACGAAGGCCAATACATCAAGAACAAACAGCACACAAAATGGTTCTTTTCTTTGGTAATAATATTCGCCTTAATATTTCTTTATTATTTAAGCGGGGCCGGTACCAAAGATTTAAATGAATTTCCTAAATGGCGTACGAATTATTTGGGTGATTCATTTTATGTGATGTTGCCTTCTGAGCCTGATACTCTAATCAATCCATTGCCCCCTTATTTATTAAATTATATTAAGCGGAATAAAAATTACTACTCAGAGTTAAAAGATGGATTTAATGTAAGCGTATCTGTTTTTGAATTAGGGAATGATTTTAAAATGTCGCCAAAAGACATTGCTTATGTAGGTAGTAAGGAAATGCAGAATTCTCATCTCAGAAATATTAAAAAAGATACGTCTATTGTGAGAATGATGATAAGAGGATATAGATTGCAATTGGAACGAGGACATTATCAAATTGATGATGTATTGCGCGCTTATGAAAATTATACGTTAATTAATGGTTCTTCAGCGATTAAGTTGATCATAAATTATGTTCCCGAAAACAAACTGCATGAAAAATACTGCCATGTTATATCAGTGAGTTTGTTTCATTAATCTACAGAAGGCGAGAACGTCCAAAGATATTTGCCGCTTTCTAAATCAAAGCATACGCTTTTGCGATTGGCGCCATTGATATTAATCACAAGTGTTTTTCCGTTTGTGCTGTAATCACAATTAAGTGTTTGAAACGGACTCTCAATTAATATTTGTAAATCGGGATGGATAAGTTGCCAATTGCTTTTGCCTTCTGAATTAAAGCTTTCTAAAATTACTTTTGCTTTTTTTGACAAATTTTCGGCGTACACCAGTATATAATTGTTCTTGAATCTTGTTAAGCCTTGCGCTTTAAAAAATTTCTTTTCGCTGATTTGTTTTGCAGATTTAACGGGTCCTCTACTATTTTTTCCTTTCGCAATTTCTTCCAAGCCATAACCATAAACATCCATTTCATTACGGCTCGCATCAATGATGTGTTTTATCAGCCATAACTGTTTGTGATTTTCATTTTCACGTAAATAAATTTGATAAACTGTTGATGTATCTGTTCGATAACTCATGTCATCTTCTTTTTGTTTTCTCAGAATATTGCGGGCCGGATAATAAACAAATTCGTCACCATCGTTGGTTGTCAGTTTAAAAGCGTTTTTATAACGAATGAGCTCTGTTTTAGAAATACCGGATGACAACTCGGGAAATTTTTTCTTGATAGTTTCAGCGTCTTCTTTTTTCTCAAAAGTGTAAATATCAAAAGCGCATATTAAATTTTCCTCGGAGGAATTGTAGGCTAAGTCATTTATTAAAACGAACTCATTATCTATTTTTTTGCTAACGTTAAACGATTCTTTCCAGGTCATTTGCGGTAGATAATCTTTTTCGGCACGCACTTTCTTTGAAGATGGATCTATAATGTTGATTTTATACTTTACGCTGTCCAATCGGTTACGGGTTTGTTGCATAACCGTCCAGGCAACCGGTCCTTTACTGCCAACGAAACATTCGTAATGATGAATGTATGGTTTCTGCCATTCCGAAAAAATTTGTTCAACAGGATTAGTGGCGTTATTTTTTGTAAACAAGAATACAGAAACACCAACTCCCATCATAGCCACAAACACTCCTATGAAAACAAAAGCAATGATTTTTCCTGCAACAGGATTTATTGGTTTGGCATTAGTAGTGCCGAACGAAACAGGGGTTGGTTTGTTGGCTGTAGCTGTAACTTCAAAAGTACTCTGACAGTAATTGCACATATAATTACCATGTACGGTTTTATAAGTGCTGTTTGCACCACAAGCCGGACATTGTATTTGTTTTACAGTTGCCAAATTATTTGCCGAATTTGCCTTTTAATGCTGCCAGAGCAGATTTCATATCGTTTGGATCGTAAGACGTTTCTTCTTTTTTAGGAGAAGATTTTTTGGATGAAACCATTCCTTCACCTTTCATGCTTAATGCAATGCGTTTTCGCTTTACATCAACTTCTGTCACATTCACCCACACTTTTTGTCCAACTTTTACGATAGTATTCGGATCATCTACAAAGGTATCGCTCAATTGAGAAATGTGTACTAATCCGTCTTGATGTACACCCACATCCACAAAAGCGCCGAAATTAGTAACGTTAGTAACAATACCAGGTAAGCGCATGCCTTCTCTTAAATCAGAAATCTCATGTACGTTCTCATCAAAACTAAATACTTCAAATGATTTACGTGGGTCACGCCCTGGTTTTTCTAACTCCGCCATAATATCTTTTAGAGTAGGCAAACCAATCGTATCGGTTACGTAATTATTTAAGTTTATTTTTTTGCGGAGTTCTTTATCGTTCATCAATTCATCAATCCCGCAGTTTAAATCCTTCGCCATTTTTTCTACGATGTGATAACTTTCAGGATGCACCGCGCTTTTATCTAAAGGATGCACGCCATCACGAATACGAAGGAAGCCTGAACATTGCTCAAATACTTTTTCCCCCATACGCGGTACTTTCAATAAATCTTTACGCGCACGGAACGGTCCGTTTTCATTTCTATATTCAACAATGTTTTTTGCTAATGTTTCGCCAATACCAGACACATAGGAGAGTAATTGTTTGGAAGCAGTGTTTAATTCAACACCAACACCATTTACACAACTCATTACCACATCATCCAATTTATTCTTTAGCGCACTCTGATCAACATCGTGTTGGTACTGTCCAACTCCAATGGATTTAGGATCAATTTTTACCAATTCAGCTAAAGGATCAGCTAATCGGCGACCAATCGAAACAGCGCCACGTACAGTAAGATCTTTATCAGGAAATTCTTCACGCGCCACTTCACTCGCAGAATAAACAGACGCACCGGCTTCACTCACCACTATAATTGGAATGTTTTTTGGAAGCACATCAATGTTTCGGATAAATTGTTCTGTTTCGCGAGAAGCAGTTCCATTACCAATAGCAATTGCTTCAATATCATGTTTAGCGCAAAACGCCAGAATAACATTTTCTGCTTCTGTAGTTCTGCGTTGAGGTTCGTGAGGATAAATAACGGTTTCTTCCAGTAATTTTCCCTGTGCATTTAAAGCCACCACTTTGCATCCTGTTCTAAATCCGGGGTCAACACCTAAAATTCGTTTTTGTCCGAGTGGAGAAGCTAATAATAACTCACGTAAATTATCCGCAAAAACCTGAATCGCTTTTTCGTCGGCTAATTGTTTAGTGAATAAGCGAATTTCAGCTTCAATGCTTGGTGCCAATAGTCGTTTGTATCCGTCTTCAATTGCCAGTTGAATTTGTTGCGCGCATTCACCTCGGCTTATAACGAATTGTTTTTTTAATAAATCGTGAGCCGCTTCTTCATCAATTGTAATATCCAGAATTAGAAAATCTTCTTTTTCACCACGACGCATAGCCAACATTCGGTGCGAAGGACAATTCGATAGTTTTTCTTCCCATTCAAAGTAGTCTTCAAATTTTTCACCTTCTTCTTCTTTGCCTTTTATCACGCGGCTTTTAATGATGGCTGTTTCTTTAAACAATTTACGTAAACCTTCACGCACAATGGCATCTTCGCTGATGATTTCGGAAATGATATCACGAGCACCTTGTAAAGCTTCTTCAGGATTTTCACCTTCTTTTTCTTTGTTTACATATTCGAGAGCTGCCGCAAAAACATCATTATTCTTTTGTTCAAGAATCAGCTGAGCTAATGGCTCTAATCCTTTTTCGCGTGCAATAGTAGCTTTGGTGCGGCGTTTAGGTTTATATGGCAGATATAAATCTTCCAGCTTAGATAAAGTATCGGCTGCCAGAATTTTTTCTTTTAAATCCTCTGTGAGTTTTCCTTGTCCTTCAATGGATTTTAAAATACTCTCACGGCGCTGTTCCAATTGGCGCAAACGTTCGATTTCAGTTTTGATGGCTAATACCTGTACTTCATCCAAACTACCGGTTACTTCCTTACGGTAACGTGAAATGAATGGAACGGTAGCACCTTCATCCAATAAATCAACAGTTGCCTTAACCTGTTTCGAATCAATTTTTAAATCGTCGGCAATTTTAAAATACAATTTTACTTCACTCATAATTTCAATTTCGTTACAAGCAAATTTAGAATTATAATAGGGGAGAGAAGAAGTATTTTATTAACACTTTTAGTAATTACTGTTACAAAAATTAGAGTCTTGTTCCAATAACCAGAATGTCGTCAACTTGTTCCAGTTCACCTTTCCATTCTTCAATGGTTTTGTAGAGTAATTCGCCCTGTTCCTCCATGCTGAGATGTTGTGTATCCAGCAGCAATTTTTTAAAGGCGCTATACTTGAATTTTTTTCCGTCGGGGCCGCCAAACTGATCCGCAAATCCGTCGGAATAAATATAAAGCGTATCACCGGCAATTAGTTGAATAGAATGATTTGTAAATTTTTTATTCTCGCCTGACTTCAAATTTCCTATTGGAAATTTGTCAGCTTTTATCTCGGTTAATTCGCCATTTCTTATCAGCCATAATGGATTAAATGCTCCGGCATATTCTAGGACATTCGTCTTTCTGTTAAAGGCACATAATGCAATATCCATACCGTCTCTAACCTGATTGTCTTCTAAATATGACTGGCGTAATGTGTCGCTTACATTTTTGTTTAGCTCATTTAAAATTTCGGATGGCTTAGTTATGCCATGTTCGGCAACAATCTGGTCAAGTTTACTGTGCCCTACGATGCTCATAAAAGCACCGGGTACTCCATGGCCTGTGCAATCTACGGCAGCAAATAATACCATATCCTTCTTATCATAAAGCCAATAGAAATCGCCACTTACAATGTCTTTAGGCTTAAACAAAATGAATGTTTTGGGAAGGTAGTTTCTTACAAAAAAATCTGGTGGTAAAATGGCATCTTGTATGCGTTTAGCGTAACGTATACTCGCAGTAATATCTTTATTTTTTTCATCTAACTCAATATTTTTCTGTACTACCTCAGCAGTTCTTTCTTTAACCTTTTCTTCAAGTATCTTATTTTCTTTCTTTAGTTGACGTTCTCGAATTTTAATATAAGCGAAAAGTAACGCTGTAATTGAAACAACAACAATTACATAAAACCACCAGGTCTTCCAGAAGGGAGGAGCAATGATAAAAGTATAATTTAGATTTTGCTGAGTACAATTATTCCCAACACACGCCTGTATTTTGAAACTATAATGTCCTGCAGGTAGATTCGAAAAGGACACGTAGTTTTCTCTGGTTGCCGGACGCCAGTCGGAATCATATCCTTCTAGTTTTATTTTGTAACTAATTTCTTCAGGATGTTTAAGTGTTATTGCTGTAAATTCAAAAAGCAATGAATTTTCTTTATAAGATAACTGCAGATTTTCTTTTAACGAAACCTCTCTTAGATTTACCTTTAGAGAAGTAATATGCAATAACGGTTCAACCTGTGTATGGTTATCGTGTGTAGCTGAATATTTAAACGCGCCATCAACGGTTCCAAACCAAACATTGGATTCTCTATCGATAAAGACTGAATTCGGTCGCGTTTCAATTCCTGTGAAGCCATCGCTTTTTAAGTACGGAGTGATTTTTGAGTTGGTAATATTAAACTTACAAAGTCCTTTATTAGTTCCTATCCATAATTCCTGCGAGCGTGAAGGCTGCAACAAAGTAATATAGTTAGATATTAGTCCGTCTTTTAAAGTTACATTGTTAAAAGCGCCATTTTTATATGCGTAAATACCATTGTTTTCTGTTCCGATCCATATGGTTCCATCCTGACTTTCGTTCACGGATGTAACATTGTTTGAGATGCCTTTTTCTTTATTAAGAATTGTAAATTTATTTCCTTCAATGAGCGTTATTCCTTTCTGCTTAGTGCCAACCCATACTCTTTTTTTCGAGTCTTCAAATAAACATGCAATATCATTTCCGCTTAAACCATCAACAGTTCTTAAGCTTTTTGTTTCGCCTGTGCTGCAATTGTAGGTAGTGAGCCCGTCAATGGTTCCTATCCACAAAACATTGTTGTGGTCTATCATCAAGGCGCTAACAAAAGGGTTTATCAATTCAAACACTTCGGCAAGCGGAGTCGCTTTTTTGCTTCCGGTATTAAATTTTGCCACTTTACCACCCCATAAGGCAACATAGATGTTGCCTGATTTGTCTTTTGTAAGTGCTCTGGTGTTTGTAACGGGTGAAAAGGGAAATTCGGAAATATTATCAATTTTACCTTCACTATTTATAACACTAATTCCTTCGTTAGTTGCCAGCCAAACTTCACCATTGTTATCAGTACAAATGCCATAAACCTGAGAGTTTGACATGCCATTGTTTTTAGAGTAAGAAACAAATTGCGCACCTTTAAAAACCTGTAAGCCTTCTCCTACTGTTCCTAATAGTATATTTCCCTCTCTATCTTCATTTATGGATTTTATTTTGTTAACCGGTAAGCCATTACTTACAGTAAAAAGTAAAACTTTTTGATTGTTGTCAATTTTGCATACACCCGAATTAAAGACCGATGCCCAAATGTTGGATTTACTGTCTTCGTAGATTGTGTAAATAAAGTTAGAGGCAAAGGAGCCGATGAATCCATGGGAACGAATGTCAAACAATAATTCAGGAGCCTTACTGTTTGCAAATGCTTTATAAATACTTCCGGTGGAAGTGCCAATTACAACATCACCGGATTTAAGAAATTGAAAAGCTGTAATTTGTACAGGAGGAATGTCAGAGAATTTTACAAATTCTATTTTTCCATTTTGTTTATCAAGTTTTTTGAGCCCGATATCGGTTAAGAACCATATATCTCCATTTGCGTTTTCCTGAATCGAAAACACAATAGGGCTTAAACCTTCGGAAGCGGAAAAGGATTTTACTTTATTTAGATTTCCCGGGTCGGGAATTTCAAAAGCCCCATTGTTCGTGCCTAACCATAAATGACCTTTGCTATCTTGCGTGACGCAATAAATTTTTTTACCGGTTCCAATTTCTTTTACGTTGTGCGTTTTAAATTGATTGTTATTGTATGAAGTTAACAAACCGTTGTCATGAGTTAACCATAGCGTTTTGTTTTTATCGATCAGAAGTCCGGTAATGTTATTGTCGGCAAGCCCATTTTCTGTTGTATAGTTAGTGAAATTTTTGCCATCAAATTTTGAAAGACCACTTTCAGTAGCAAGCCAATAATAACCATTGGCATCTTGAACTGTTGCGGCTACGTTTGACTGCGCTAAGCCGTGACGAACGCCATAGCTTTCAAAATAATAGGTTTGGGAAGTAATAACACATGGAAAAAGTAACCAAAGAAGTATGGCTATTGTTTTTTTCATGTGCTTATTTCTTGATGAAGAAGAAAGTGCCACCTTCGTCTTCAAGGTCTTTAATTTTACCGAACTTAGGAGCCTGATTCCCTGCTTCCTTAACTGCGGCTGTAACCTTTTTGGCTATCTTATCGATAGATATACAAGCATCAGTGTTGTTGATTAGCGAGGATGAAAATGTTTTAGTAAACTGTGAATTGTCGGAGGCTAATTCATAACCGGCAGAAGTTAATACTTGAGCCGACTTCGATTTCAGTAATTCTGATTTTTCACAACGAATATCGTCATCAGTGCCGCGCATTGCTAATAAAAATGTTGGTCCAGATTCACATGCATCAGTAATAACTAAAGTATGCAACAGCTTGGAAGAATAAGATTGCATTGCTGCTTTTAAATTATTAATGCCGAAGTAACTAAACTCGTCATCAATTTTTCCGTCAACGGGAACCCAGTAGCCTGTCGGACTGACGAACTTTCCATGTCCGGCATACCATATCATAATAGAATTTATATTGGCGTTTTTGACTTGGTCACGCAGTTCAATACTGAAAAACTTTTCCATGTCATATTTAGTCATATCTTTTTTATGAAGAATTTTTGTGATTTTATAACCGGCCAACGCCGACTTCATTAACATAATGTCTTTTGCCGGGCCATCAAGACTAGCAAAGTGTTGGTATTTGCTATTTTCAATAAATATTACCCAAGTGTTTCCCATAGGGCTGGAGGATGATTCGGCACCGCTTCTGTTAAGAGTGAATTCCTGCACAGTTTCATTTCCATTTGCGTCGACAACTGTAACAGTTATTTTGTTTTTGTTGGCTATGCTTATTTGTGAGCTGAAAGTAGGGTTAAGTGAGGTTACAGAATAGGATGCAGCCACTCCGTCAATTTTTATTGACGAAATCAAACTTTCATCTTTTACTTTACCCTGAATGTATAAATCAGGCGAGTTATTCTCCAAAAAGATTTCATTATCAAAAGAGGCAGCGGGTGTTTCAAGTGCTATAACAGGTTTATTAGCTTCGGTTCGTTCAATTTTTAAAACCAGGTTTTGAGTGTTTTCATAAACATCTGTTGCGAGTAAAATGATTTCGTTGGTCTTTAATAGGCCATTGATCTTTACGTTAAATTCGGGATTGAGTGAATCTTTTGGGAATTCGGCAGCGATTGAATTTACACTAATGGATTTGATCTGACTAACATCTTTAATATACCCTTTAATGTTTGCTTCATCTTTATCAGCAATGATTTTTATAACGTTTCCGGAGGGAACAGATGGGCCTGTTACAAAAATCTCAGGTTTGTTATTTTCACGGCTTAAATCAAATATTTTCTTTCGCGCTTCTTTTATGATACCCTCAATTTTAGCATCTCCTGTTCCGAGTTTTGCGGCGGTATTATAATCTGCAATGGCAGATTTATAGTTGCCAGCGGCTTCATAGGCGGCAGCACGGTTTAAATACGAGGCAATGTTATTTTTATCAAGATTGAGAGCCTGTGTATAATCATTGGCAGCGTTTTGATGTTGTCCTAATTTAGAATACACATGAGCCCTGAATTGAAAGTTTAAAATGGTAGGGCTCTTCAAGATGACTTTAGTAATATCATTTAAAGCGTTTTGATAATCGTTTTTAGCAGCATAAAGATAGCTTCTTGCCCAATATATATCCGTATTGTTTGCGTCTTTAGAGATAGCGGTTTCACAGGTAGCAGCAGCATCGTTAAGTTTATTTAGTTTCAGCTGCACCATGGCAAGGCCTACATAAGCAGGTATGTATTTAGAGTCATAATACTTAGAGTTTTTGTATTCTTTTTCAGCTTCAACATAATTTTTAAGGCTGTCGAACATAACAGCGTGATGATAGTAATTAACAGCGGTTTTTTTAAGATCCAAAGCGTATTGCGTTACTGTTAATCCGTATGTATAATCCCGAATGGTATAAAGTGTTTTAATTTCAAGATCAATTACTTCCTGATATTCTTTATCCCGTTCAAGTGCTTTACGGAACATTTGATCCGCATCTTGATATTTTTTTAGATCAAAAAGCAGTCGGCCTGCATTGTAGTATAATTCCTTGTTTTTAGGGTCGAATACCTGTAGCTTTTTATAATCCTCAACAGCTTCGGCGGCCTGATTGTTTTTTTCATAACAAAGTGCCCTTGCGGCATAAGCTTTTTCATAATTAGGGTCAAGTTTTATGGCCTCCCCATAATTGAGAATTGCATCTTTGAGATTATTAGCCTGTTCAAATTTTTCGGCAGCTGCATAATACTTTTTAGCCGATTGTGATTGAACGGAGGATAATGAAATGATTAAAATAAAAAACGAAATTAGCCAACGCCTCATGATAACTTCTTATTAAATATTGATTAATGTAACAAAAATATAAAAATAATTGAATCTAGGAAGAGATTTAGTCTTTTTACAGAAGAATACATGTTTTTTTAACGATGTATGAAACCCTTATGAGCAGCATGCCGTATAATTCAATAAATTAATTACATGACCTACAAGAAAGTCATATTTTTTATTGTGTTATTAGCGGCATTTTTAGGCATAATGTGAGGATAAATGCAATTGTATCTGACATTATTTTTAAATCGCCGCCTTTAAAGAGAGCCCCTGGCTTTAAAGTCGCGTGAACCGCGTGAAAAACAAAAATCCCGCTCAAAAGGCGGGATTTTTCATTGGGGGATATTCTTTTATTTCATTTGTGATAAAGCATAATCTAAACGCTTCATTATTTCTTCTTTGCCTAATAAGGCCAGCATATCAAATAACTGAGGTCCGCCCGCAACGCCACTCACCAAAACGCGCACCAGTTGCATATCAATTTTACCTAAGTCGGCAGATGCTGCTTCAAATACATGATGTAGATTATCGGCAGTCCAGTTGTTCTCTGCGTTTAATTTATCACGTAGTTTAGAGTAAGTTGCTTTTGAATTTTCATTCCATTTTTTCGCCAATACTTTTTCATCAAAGCTGGTAGGTGCGGTAAAAAAGTAAACACCTAAGTCGTAAAACTCATTAATGAAATGTGCTTTTTCTTTAATCAGTCGACAGAATTCTGTAACGAATTTTAAGTCTGCTTTAACGCCTTTGCTCTCTAAGATTGGCATTAATTCAGCAGCCAGTTCATTGTCATTACGCTGACGTAAATATTGTTGATTGAACCATTTCGTTTTTTCCGGATCAAATTTTGCGCCTGACTTGTTTACGCGTTCAAATGTGAAAGCTTTAATGATTTCAGCTTTCGTCATGATTTCGCGGTTATCGCCGGGGTTCCAGCCAAGCAGGGCCAGCATATTAATAAACGCTTCCGGATAAAATCCTGACTCTCTATAGCCAACATAACTTTCGCCTGTACGCTCGTCAAACCAATTTAAAGGAAACATCGGTAATCCTGATTTATCGCGTTTCGATAATTTACCTTGTCCATCCGGACGCAAGATCAATGGTAAATGCGCCAACTTCGGCATATCATTCTCCAAGCCTAAATAGCGATAAATTAGAATGTGTGCAGGAGCACTTGGTAACCATTCTTCACCACGCACCGCATGCGAAATTTGCATTTCAATATCATCCACAATATGTGCTAGATGATAAGTAGGCATTCCATCACTTTTCAATAATACTTTATCATCTACTTGCGATGAATTTACTACTACCCATCCGCGAATGATATCATGAAAACGGATTTCTTCGTTACGTGGCACTTTCAACCTAACTACGTGTGGTGTTCCGGCATCCAAAAGTTTTTTCACTTCATCTTCGCTTAATGTAAGCGAATTGCGCATGGTTTGTCTGCTTACTGAATTATATTGAGGAGCCACCACTTTAGCAGCCTCCAAACGTTTGCGCATTGCATCTAATTCTTCTTCCGTATCAAATGCATAATAGGCATGTCCGCCGGCAATTAATTGGTCGGCGTATTTTTTATATATACCAAGTGCTTTACGTTCGCTTTGACGGTAAGGGTTGTGCGGACCATCACCAAATCCTACGCCTTCATTAGGCTCAATACCGCACCATTTAAGAGCGTTAACAATATATTCTTCAGCACCGTTTACATAGCGGGTTTGATCAGTATCCTCGATACGTAAAATAAAATCGCCGCCATGTTTTTTGGCAAATAAATAATTAAATAATGCTGTACGCACACCGCCCATGTGTAATCCACCGGTTGGGCTTGGGGCAAATCGTACTCTTACACGTTTTTCCATAGGGGGCAAAGATAGTTATTTATCGTAGATTTTTTAAAGTTAAAAGGCTTAAAAAGCTGAAACATTAGCTAAAAAATAGTTAGTTTTAATGTCGGTGAAAAAAGTCTTTGCAATTATATCATTTCTGTTAATCTCCTTTGTGCAAAAAGCACAGATCGACAGCCTTGATATCATTTATAAAATGACTTTACCGGATACTTCTAAATTTCTTCGACTTGCGAATATTGTTTTGTCTGAAGACGCTCCATTTGAGTTAAAACGTGAGTGGAGTGTTAAATTGATGGATTTGGCTACAAAATCAAACAATCCGAGGTTGATGGTGAATGCCTATTTTCTTTCAGGTGCTGTTTATTTTCAATTTTCAAGATATGATGCGGCCATGCCATATTATTATAAGTCTTTAGCCTTGTCAGAGGAAATTGGGCATTTACAAGCTCAATCGAACGTGTATAATAATTTAGGTATTATAGCTTCCAATCAAAACAACAGTAAACGTGCAATTTATTATTTCCGTAAATGCTATGATATAGGCGTAAAACTGAATAGAAAAAGATTGCAGTTCTCAGCCGCAAATAATTTGGCAGTAGATTATATTAACATGGATAATTCAGTTCTTGCTCTGCATTTTTTAGGGATTTCAGAAAATATTGCAAAGGAAATTAACATGAATGATTTTCTACCCTCGTTAATGGGGAATAAAATGGAATGTTATCTAAAGGTGAAGGATTATAAAAAGGCTTACGAACAATTGCAGAAAATGTATGAGTATATCAAACTCGACACTATAAATGATCATAGGCAATCTTCCAATTATTTTACGGCGCATTATTATACAAGCGTGGGTGAATACGCAAAAGGAGCAAAGCTATACGAAGAAAATTTAAAGCTGATTTCACCTGAAGATTTTCAGGAACTTCGCAGAAACTATAATGGATTACATACTTGCTACCAGAATCTAAAGGATTATAAAGGCGCTTATGCTGCTTTACAAAGTTATCAAGCTTACGATGATAGTTTAACTAATTCGGAAAAAATAAGATTAAATAGCGAACAGGAGAATAAGTATGCAAGTATGAAAACTGAAAAGGAATTGGAAATCGCGAAGCTTTCGAATGCAAATAATACTTTAAAGCTTAAGCGAAATAAGATAACTATAATACTGGGATTGGTTATAATTTGTTTAACGATTGTCGGATTAGGTTTTGTTTACAAGTTGTTTAGAGATAAGAAAAACGCCAACACAATCCTTGAGAAGCAAAACACAGAGATCAACCAGCAGAAGAAAGAAATCCTTGACAGTATCAATTATAGCAAACGGATACAAGACGGAATTCTTCCGAGTCATGAAGAATTAGTTGAAAAGGCCGGCGAACATTTTGTTTATTATCAATCAAAGGATATTGTGAGTGGTGATTTTTATTGGGCAACAAAAAGGGAAAACGGAAAATTTATCATGGCTTGCTGTGATTCAACCGGACATGGCGTTCCGGGTGCGTTCATGAGTTTATTGGGTTATTCTTTACTTACAAAATCGGAAGAAGGGGATAATACCAGAACGCCTGCAGATATCTTGAATTACGTTAATGAAGAAATGCCCAAGGTGTTTAAAAACGAAACGCGCGGTGAGCAAATTAAAGATGGCATGGATGTGAGTATTTGTGAAATTGATCGTGCTAATTTGAATTTGAAAGTGAGTGGGGCCAATAATTCTATTTATCATATCACAGATGATGTTTTACATGTGATAAAAGCACAGAAACATGCGGTAAGCGCCATGGTAGATAACGACGGATTTATGTTTGCTAATAAAGAAGTAAAGTTGAAGAAGGGAGATATGATCGTGATGTTTACAGATGGATTTGCCGATCAGTTCGGCGGACCAAAAGGCAAAAAGTTTAAGTATAAACAACTCGAAGATATATTGCTTGCTAATTGGCAAAAGCCTTTAATTGAGCAAAGACAAATTTTATCTGATGCTTTCAATAACTGGAAAGGTCAGCTCGAACAAATTGATGATGTTTGTATCATCGGCATTCGAATTTAAAAATCAACTTTCACATAGAATAAAGGAAGGAATCCTAACTGATAATTTTTTATCAATGGATCGGCATTAAAATTAGCCGGATCGGGAGCATAACTTAGAGCTAATACATTTTTAGTGCCCATTACGTTTACTAAGTCAAATGCAATTTCCCAGCTCGATTTCTTTGCATTGATTTTATATGCAATTCTAAAATCGAGACGATTGTACGGATCGAATTGCCTGGAGTTAATAGCGTTTTCATCCGGCACAACATCCATAATGGCATTACTTGCCGCTAAGTTAACAGGTGAATAGCGTTTACCTCCGCCATAAGTGAATTTAGTAGAAACATTGATGCTGTTTTTCTTACTCTTACCTAATCCGTATTCAACACCGGCTAATAAATTCATCATATAGTTACCGTTGAAATCACTATCGTAAGTTTTTCCGTTGCTCGCTGTGTATTTACTGTCATAAATACTCGCGCTATACATCACGAAATAATGTTTGTGAAATAATTTTTCGAGGGTTAATTCTAAACCGTAATTATAACCCGTTCCTTTATTTTCCATAGTATAAAGCGGGAAGAAACGGGTAAAGGTTGCGCCACGATTAATTAATGAAATACCGGAAGGTTTTGCGTAAACCGGAATATTCCACAAATATTGATAATAAGCTTCTGTTTTTACGCGGAAGTATTTACTCACCTGCAAATCATATCCTAATACTACGTGATGCGATTTACTAAAATCAAGATTTTTATTATCCATCACGCGCTCCGTGTTCGCAGTTATCACACCGTCACGAATTAAACTATCGGGAATGGCATAATAAATATAACCGGGTTGCATTTGACTGTGCATGCCGTATGCTAAACTCAAGGTTTGATTGTCTTTGAATTGATAACGTAAATTAGCGCGCGGTTCAATGGTCCATTTGTTATTCAAAGTAAGATATTGTCCGTGCAATCCGATGTTTGCACTCCATTTTTCGTTGAAGCGATGCGAAAAATTAATATAAGGCTGAATCAGGAAGTAATCATTAATGTTTCCTAATCGTTGCTTCCATGGTTTTGACATGATGTCACCGGGTAGTGTATCGTACAATGAATTGATTTTAGCTCTGTCAAAATATTTCACATTAAATTCATTCACAAAGAATCCGGTTTTAAAACTATTCGCCGCATTTACTTTGCGTTTAACAAACCAACTTAAAGTGGTTTTATTTTCGCGTTGATTATAGTTTAGAATATGTGGTGTAATTGAATCAGGAACATAATTAGCATCACGAAGAATTAAATAATGATCGGAGAAAATTTGCTGAGAGCTAAATGCTAATGTTGTTTTCATCAGCGTGCGTGTATTAAATGAATAAGTATGATTCAACATACATACGCCCATGTTACTTCTGAAATATTGATCACGTGTTTGATCGCCATATAGTTCTTTCGGCTTTTCCCTTACTTTACTTAATTCGATATCAATACTGCTTAAACCTCCAATTCCGCTAAAGCTAAACACGCCGGCATTTTTGGTTGGAAAATTAAATCTGAATCCTCCATCCTGATATTCAGGAATGGCGCTCGTTCCAAAACTAATTGGAATTTTAAATGCCTGAAATAAAGCAAGTGTAGAGTAGCGATACGTAATTAAATAACTCGCCCCACTTTTTTTACTGAGCGGACCTTCAATAGCCGCTTCAGTTCCTAGGATACCAAGCTGAATAGTGCGTTCGTGTTTTTCGTTATTACCATTACGCATTTTTAAATCAAACACACCGCCTAAAGCATTACCGTAATTAGAAGGAAAGGCTCCTGTGAAAAATTCGGAGTTCGCTAAATATTTGTTATTAATGATAGATTGAGGTCCGCCGGCGCTTCCTGCAATAGCAAAGTGATTCGGATTCGGAATATCTACTTCTTCCATACGCCATAATAAACCTGCCGGTGAATTACCACGAACTACAATATCGTTTCTGCTGTCGTTAGTTCCTTGTACACCCGCAAAATTTTGTGCCATACGTGCAGGATCTTGTCGCGAACCCGGATAGCGTTCAATTTCTTCAAGTGTAAAAGCTTTCATGTTTACGGCTTGCATATCGGCAATTACATCTTTACTGTTTTCTGCACTTACTTCCACTTCGGCCATTTCAACTAGTGATTCTTCCAGTTCAACATCCAGTATATATTCTTTTCCACTTGTGATAATTATATCATTAGCCGGAACTGTTTTGTAACCCATTAGAGCAAAAACAAAATCTCGGCGACCAATCGGAACTTTGGTAAGTTTATAAAAACCATTACCATCAGTAATGGCGTTGATTTTTTTGGAGCTATCGTTCAGCATTTTAACGACTACTCCGGGCAGACCAATGCCTGTAGCTTTATCGGTTACCTTACCTTTTACGTTTTGGAAATAATTTTGCGAATGTAAAAAAGTACTGCAGAAAAGCAGGTTTAAAATCACTAAACATTTTTTCATATACAATAATAGTAAAATTTTAAATATTTCATTTTAACGTAGCGTACAAGAAGTACTTGTCCAAATCTGAACACCAGACGGCTCGTAATCACGGCATTTTTTCTCTGCTTTTCTTTTTGTCCCATAAACAGTATATAATTGAGTATGTGTTGTGCTGTTGCTGCCAAATAGACTTTTTTCGGTAATTGTACATGCGCAGGTGTAATTTTTTTTCTCACAGGAAGAAAAAATCAAGACGATAATAAATGCAAATAGCGTTAATGGTGTTGTTTTCATGATGTTTGGTTTTTTATGTAGGTAATTATTTAATCGCACATTCGATGTTGTGCCACATGTCGCCACCCGACAAATCATTGCACTCTTGAATCGCTTTTCGTTTTGTATCCTGAATCGAAAGGGTGGTGGTGTTTACACATTCGCCTCCAAACATGCCAATTGAGCGATGGGTGCAAAAGCAAGCGTGTTTTTTGGTTTTTTCGCAGGACGCTAAAGTGAAAATTAGTAAGGTTAAAAAGAAAATTTTTTTCATGGTTAAGGGTTTAATTCATGATTAATGAAAACTCATTATTGTCGGGCTGGAAATTGAGACTGCCTTTAATTACACCTGTATGTTCGGTTCTTTTATGAACCGGCCATAGCATTTCTTTTTGCGTTGTATCAAATGGCATTTCGTTTACTTTTTCATAGTTACCTGTATTGCTCACTGCAACGGCTACACAGATAAGAGCGATTGTAATAAGGCTTAATTTTTTCATCGTTTTTGTTTTCTAATGTTCTGAGACAAAAGTAGACGACGATGCGCCGCCACTTAAATTGAAAAGCACGGCGACTTTTAAGGGACTTATATTAAACGCGGAGGAGTGGGGTTAAAATAAAAGGGTAGAGCCCCTTATTATTGTTTTTTGCAAAAGAGATGTGTCTTTTACGGAATTTCGCAAAACAAAATGGATTAAAAGCGGAAAAAAGAAGGAAAAATTTAGAAAGTTAATGGTTTGCCCATATAAAAATCGAGCACCTTTAATTTGAAAAGATAATCAAACTTTGCTTGAAGTAAATTGCTCTGCGCATTAGCTAAACGAGATTTTGCAGAGTTAAAATCAAAGGCGCTGATGGCCCCCAAATTAAATTTTTGTTGCGCGTAATTAAATGATTCTTGTGATGCTTCAACCGAGGCTTTAGACGCTACATACTTATTAAGCGCGGCTCTGGCATTCGCAAATGCTTGCGCAATGTTTTTGTAAAGTGTTTGTTCAGCTAAATCCTGACTGTATTTCGCATTTAAAGCATTTATTTTCGCATTCTTAACAGCGGTGTGTGTTTGCAGGCCATTAAATATAGGAACACTTAAAGTCAAACCAATACTTCTATTCACATTGTCTTTATATTGATCAGCAAAAGGTATATCACGAGTAGTAGGGATATAAGTTGGACTCAATACAAAATCACCGCCGGTTGTTACAGCAGTTGTATCGTAGCCGGTTACATTAATTCCTGTAACTTCTTTTGCTAATCCGGAGTAACCGGTACCAATCGACCCGTTTAAACTAATTGTTGGACTAATTCTTCCTTTGGCTGCTGCTAAAGATTTTTCAGCCATTTTTAAATTATACTCTGCACTTTTAATGGAGGGTTGATTTTTTAATGCTGTTTCATATATGTTTTGTACGCTGTTTGTCAACAGATTTTCTCCCTGAACTTCCACATCCGGCTTGCTGATTTTGAAATTATTTAAACTATCCAGATTCATGAATTGCATCAACGTTAACATGGCGAGTTGATAGTTGTTGTCGGCTGTAGTAACATTTACTTCTTCATTCGCTAACTGTGCTTTGATATCAAAGACCATGCTTTTGGCCACAGTACCGGCCTCCGCTAATTTTAAAGTACGTTCGTATTGTTGCTTAGTAATGTCGAATTGGTTTTTAGCAATACCAAGTAATTCATCTGAGTAAATTACATTGATATAAGCAGTTGCAACATTCAGTGATAAATCATATTGCTGTTGTTTTATATTTTCAGCGCCGGCTTTATAAGCGTATTCATTTGCTTTAATATTATTCAATTGCGATAGTCCTGACCATAGTACCAAATTGCTTGAGAGAAATAAGTTTTGAGATAAAACTTGCGTATTTGCAAACGTATTCGTGAATCGGTCGATGGTTCTACCAAAGTTATATGTGTGTGCAGCGCCTCCATTGATAGTGGGAAGCACATTGGCCTTAGATTGTAAGGTGTTATTTTTTTGTATTTGATTATTTAACTCAGCCTGCTTTAAAAGAATGTTATGTTTCAAGGCATAATCAACGCATTGCTGCAAGTTCCATTCATTTTGAGAAAACACAGAATTTGCCAGTAACAAGAAAGCAAAATATAGACTCTTTTTAATCATCAGGACTCAAAATTACCTAAATTTTTGATTCTTAAGGCGGAATTATGGCAATGGATATAGGTTGTTATGAACGGTTAATGAGAGGGATAATTCAATCAACTTTTTAATGTTTACAAGTACTGTAACCCAATAGACCGCTTTGCGTTATGCTTTATTAAATTTGGCTATGCGTTTTTTATATCTTCTTATCTTACTTATTCCGGCAGTTACCTTTTCTCAGCTTAAAAAAGAATATTATGATGCCGAACAAACCCAGGTAAAAAGCGAAACCGATTATTACAAGGGCATGCCGCATGGCCCTTATTTTGAGTACTATAAAAACGGAAAATTTTTACGTAAGGGTTTTTATCATTATGGAAAGGAAGACAGTGTTTGGACTTTTTATTTTGATGATGGAAATATAAAGGCCGTTGAACGTTTTTTCAGAGGCAAGAAATATGGAACCAATAAGTATTATTTCAAAAGTGGAAAGTTGGCGCAAATCACCAAATTCACGAATGATTTAGCTGATAGTGTGTGGACTTCCTACCATGAATCCGGAAAAGTAAAAAGCACCGAGAGTTTTGTAAACGGTAAAAAAGAAGGGGAGTGGATTTATTATCATGAGAACGGACAAGTAGAGAGCAAAGGACAATTTGTAAAGGATAAAAAGGATGGCGAAGTTACCAGCTATTATAAGTCGGGAAAAACATCGGTAGTAGGGCAGTATTGCAATGGAAAGCCTTGCGGAAAGTGGCAGGAGTATTACGAAAACGGAACGAATAAGTTTGAGAAAGAATATAAAGACAGCACCCTCTATTTGTATAGTATGTGGGATGCCAAGGGCAAGCAAGTAGTTACCAATGGAAATGGATTTATTTATGTATATTATGATAACGGTTTTTTAAGAGCAACCGGTCGTTATAAAGGTGGACTTCAAGATAGCATCTGGCGTTTCTTTCATCCTAATGGTGAGCTAGACTATGAGGCGAATTATCGCGAAGGCATACTAAACGGATACTATTCTTCCTATTACGTTAATCACAACATTAAAAGTGAAGGCGCTTTTATTAACGGTAAGAAAAACGGCATGTGGAAGTTTTATACCGAAGATGGTAAACCCGAAATGCATGGCCCTTTAAAAGATGGAATACGGGATGGTGTTTGGACTTACTACTATTCCAATGGTAAAAAAGAATCGGAAGGGACGTTTGTAAATGATAAACAAAATGGTACCTGGGAATATTTTTATCGCACCGGCGAAAAATGGAAACAAGGTAATTATGAGAATGGGATTAAAACAGGGGTTTGGACGACTTGGTTCGAGAATGGGAAAAAATTGCAGGAAGGTCCCTATGTAAATGGTAAAGAAAATGGTCTATGGCAAAGTTGGTGGGATAATGGTAAATTAAAGGATCAAGGCAATTTTACGAACGGATTACTTACGGGGAAATGGGAAGGATGGTTCCCAAATGGCAAGGCTAATTACAGTGGGAATTATAATTCAAAGGGAAAGAAATCAGGCACCTGGGATTATTGGTACGATAAAGGAAATCCGCGCGAACAATGTGCTTATGTAAACGGAATTAAGCACGGTAAATATGTGTTGTACCACGAAAGAGGAAGTTTTATTGATACTCAGGGTAAATACCGTAAAGGTCATCAGGAAGGTACCTGGAAGTATTATTATGAGACGGGCGGATTGCTAAAGGAGCAAAATTTTAGTAAAGGACGATTAACAGGCAAGGCTTATTCTTATTATAGTAATTCTAAACTACAGAGCGTAAGCAGCTATAAAATAGTAAAAGAACGCCGGAAGGGTAAAGTGCAAAGCGTTGCTGACGGAGAATGGATTTTTTACGATAAAAACGGAAAAGAATTAAGCCGTATTAACTATGTAAACGGAGTTAAAAAATAATATGTATATTTACTACGTTATGAACCGTATTGCCTCATTTTCTTTTGTACTTGTTTCTTCCCTGGTGTTATTTTTTTCTGCTTGTAAAAACACCGAAAAAGCAGAGGATAGCGAGGAAGATGTTGCTACAGGGATAACTTCTGTAACCGATAACGAACAAATTAGCGCGCAAAATGTATTTAATTCTATTCCTGCGCGCGCTGATATCATCAATCTTATTAGTCAAGACAAATTAGAGTACAACCCTGATTTTTTAAATAACCCTGATATGGCTGCTAAATATGCGCTTGAAAACTCACGCGCATTAAATTTGGGAATATTCGGAGCGGATTTAAGTGTAACAGGCGCTTTCGATCAAACACAAGAAAGTATGTTGTTTTTAAAATGTGTGAATATTCTTGCTAAGAACCTAGGCGTTAGTACGGCTTTCGATCAGCGAATGATGGACAGAATGGAAGCGCATAAAGAAAACCGTGATTCTACTCTGGAAATTATTGCTTCATCTTTCCGTAAGGCCGATGATTACTTAAAACAAAATGGTCGTCCGGGTACTTCAGCTTTGATTTTATGTGGTGCATGGATTGAAGGTATGTATGTTTCCTGTAGAATCGCCGATCAGATTAAGTCGGAGAACACGATTAAAACAATTTTAAAACAACAAGAGTCGCTTAAACATTTAATTATAATGACAAACGCTTCCGGCTTAAATGAAGAAGCAAAATATGTTATTGATGGATTAAAAAAAATTCAGGATGAGTTGGAAGTTGCCAACGTGAAAAACGAGTTAACCATCGAAAACATAAAGCTTGTCTCCGAAAACATCTCCGAGCTTCGTAAAAAAGTGGTTGAAACGTATTAGGCTTTATAGCTCTTTATAAACTCTACAAAAAACTTAACTTTTTCCTTATCTAAATCAGGGTATAAACCATGACCTAAATTAGCGATGTAATTTTGTTTACCGAATGCATCCAGCATTTTACTTGCTTCCGCCACTATGGTTTTTTCATCAGCATACAATAAACAAGGATCTGCGTTTCCTTGTAAAGTTTTACCGCTTGCAGCTTTTCTTGCTTCAACCGGATTAATGGTCCAATCTAAACCAATCGTGTTGCAATTAATTTGAGAAATACGATTCACGGCGTAATGCGCGTCTTTCGCAAAAACAGTAACAGGCACTAAAGGCTGAATAGCATCACAAATTTTAGAAATGTATTTTAAAGAAAATTCATAGAAATGATCCGGACTTAAAACTCCTGCCCACGAATCAAATAATTGAATCATATCCGCTCCGCTCGCTACTTGTCCTTTTAAATAGTTAATAGTGCTTTGCGTTATTTTATCCAATAACAAATGCGACAACTCCGGTTGCGTATATAAAAATTGTTTAGCCTTGCTGAAAGTTTTGCTTCCGCTACCTTCAATCATGTAGGCAAAGATGGTCCAAGGTGCACCCGCAAAACCAATAAGTGGCACGCGATTATTTAAATTTTGTTTAGTCAATTTTAATGCCTGCATCACATAATCTAAATCTCCTGCATTAGCAATGTGTAAAGCATCGACATCACCTTTCGTTTTAATTGTTTTTTCAAACCACGGACCTTTAGCTTCAATCATTTGATAAGGCAAGCCCATTGCTTCAGGAATGACAAGAATATCAGAAAATATAATGGCTGCATCTACACCTAAAATATCAACCGGCTGGATGGTAACTTCACAGGCGAGCTCAGGATTTTTTACAAACTCCACAAAATTTTTTGCACGGCTGCGTGTTGCACGGTATTCCGGTAAAACGCGACCCGCCTGACGCATTAACCAAACAGGAACTCTTTCGGTTTTTTCGCCACGAGCAGCTTTTAAGATAAGATCGTTTTTTAACATATTCGGGAGCAAATTTACTCATTAATTAGATAAATGGCAGCATAAATTGGATAAGCGGCATTTGCTTTTCATGTTCAGAATGATATCTTTATAATCCTTAAAACACACATGAAAAAGCTTTTACTTTCTTTAGCCTTATTTGCAGGCGTTTCTGCATCGGCTCAAAAAACTCATTATTGCGCCGAAGGCAAAATAAAATCACTCAATCATCAATTAGCAGTACAAAATGCACATAAAGCGAGCGCGCCTACAGCCTGGATTTCGCATGAACGCGCTTATGATGTGAAGTTTGTTCACTTAAACTTAAATTGTGAGCGAAACACAAAATACATTAGTGGAAATGTGAAAAGTGTTCAAACAGTTACGTTAGCAACACTCGATACATTCGCCTGCTTATTACACCAGGCATTTACGATTGATTCAATTTACATCAATAGCGCTAAACGATCATTTGTTCGTAAGGATAGTATTGTGAAAGTGAAAACGGCATCTACTTTAACAAGCGGACAAACATTTACAACCATTGTTTATTATAAGGGAACAGCTCCAACCGGTGGTTCGGCAATCGGAAGCGGTTACAGTACAGGTACATCAGGAAGCTGGGGAAATCAAGCTACATGGAGTTTAAGTGAAAGTTTTGTGGCCTATCATTGGTGGCCATGTAAACAAGAGCTAACTGATAAGATTGATTCAAGTTGGGTTTATGTTACTACAGATTCTACGAACAAAGTTGGTTCTAATGGAATTCTGAAAAATGTAGTAACCGTTGGAAATAAAAAACGATATGAATGGAAATCGCGTTCAATGATTGACTACTATTTGATTTCTGTAGCAGTTGCACGTTATAAGGAATACAACATGTATGCTAAGCCAACTTATCTTGCAGGCGATTCTATATTTATTCAAAATTATATTTACGATGGAGCAATTAATAATCCAACCTGGATTTCAGGACAAAAAGTTCAGCTCGATCGTATAAAGCAAACCATGGAGTTTCTTTGCAACCAGTATGGTATGTATCCTTATTATAAGGAGAAGTATGGACATTGCATGGCCCCTTTTAGCGGAGGAATGGAACATCAAACTATGTCGAGCATGGGATTTTTCGATTTTGAAATTGATGCCCATGAATTAGGACATCAGTGGTGGGGAGATAATGTCACTTGTAAAAGTTGGAGTGATATATGGATCAATGAAGGCTTCGCTTCCTATACCGAGCATTTATGCAATCAATATTTAAATCCATCTGCATTCATGACAAGCCTGAATTCGGCGCATAATAATGTAATGACGCAAAACGGTGGAAGTGTTTATTTTACTAATTCAGATACAATGAATACTAACCGCATTTTCAGCGGACGATTAACTTATGATAAAGGAGGCGCCATTGTACGTACTTTACAGTTTGAAGTAAATAATGATTCTGTTTGGTTCCCAATGTTGCGTGGCTTTCAAAATACCTATAAAAACTCTGTAGCATCCACTGTTGATTTCAAGAACTACGCACAAACATTCACCGGAATGAACTTCACTCAGTTTTTTAATCAGTGGTATTACGGACAAGGTTACCCAACATTTGCTGTAACCTGGAATTCTATGCCGGGAAAAGCATTCGTAAAATCAGTACAAACAACATCTATGCCTTCATCTGTGCCTTTATTTATTACGCCAATGGAATATAAATTTGCGCGCACCGGTTATCCTGATACTACTGTTCGTGTGATGCATTCTAATGCTACAGAGAACTACACCATCTCTATGCTTGGTACAGTTACCAGTGTAACATTGGATCCAAACCAATGGGTGATTAACAAAGTGACCGGTCCTTCAAAAGATATTACTTTAGGTGTGGATGAAAATTTTGTTTGGGCAAATGATATTTTGATTACGCCAAATCCAAGTCATGGTATCTTTGAAATTAGTTCAGAAAAGAATTTAGAGGGAAGTATTGAAGTATATGATGTAAGCGGAAAATTGATTTTAAGTCAAGTTGCACAAAGCCATAATAACATAGACATTACTAAGGAGGCGGCTGGCGTTTATTATTTAAGTATAAAAGATAAATCCGGTAACTTAATTAGATCTTCCAAGTTAATTAAGGAGTAGTATAATCTTCATTTAATAAAAAGGCATCTCATTTGAGATGCCTTTTTTATTGAATCGAAAATTATTTAGGCTAATTTTATTCCTAGTTCTTTTAATTGCTCGTCGCTGATTGTACTCGGACTTTCAATCATCATATCTTTTCCTGCATTATTTTTTGGGAAGGCGATAAAGTCGCGGATAGAATCAACCCCGCCAAATAAAGAGCATAAACGATCAAATCCAAATGCAATTCCGCCGTGCGGAGGTGCACCAAACTCAAATGCATTCATTAAAAATCCAAATTGATTCTGAGCTTCCTCTTTACTAAATCCAAGTACAGAAAACATTTTGGCTTGTAAATCTTTGCTGAAAATACGGATACTTCCGCCACCCACTTCAACACCATTAATTACCATGTCATAAGCATTGGCTCTAACGGCTCCCGGATTGCTGTCGAGTAACGCAATATCTTCAGGTTTTGGTGAAGTAAACGGATGATGTTTAGCCACCCATCGTCCGCGTAATGACTCCAGTAAGTTAGTGTCATTTTCATTCCATTCCAATAATGGAAAATCAATCACCCACAAACAGGAGAATTTATTTCTATCGCGTAAACCTAAGCGGCTTCCCATTTCTAATCGAAGTTCGCTTAATGCTTTGCGTGTTTTTTCTTCGTTTCCGGCTAAGATCAACATTAAATCACCGGGCTGTGCATTAAATGCCGCGGCCCATTTCTTTAAATCCTCTTCTGTGTAAAATTTATCTACACTTGATTTAATTGTTCCGTCGGTATTATAACGCGCATAAACTAAACCGGTAGCGCCAATTTGCGGGCGTTTTACAAACTCAGTTAATTCATCTAATTGTTTACGCGTATAGTCTGCTGCTCCTTTAGCGCAAATACCAACAACCAATTCAGCATCATTAAATACTTTAAAATCTTTTCCCTTTACAACATCATTCAGTTCCGCGAACTTCATTTCAAAGCGTGTATCCGGTTTATCGTTGCCGTAATATTTCATGGCATCAGCATAACTCATGCGTGGCATGGTTGAAATATCAACGCCTTTAACTGTTTTGAAAAGATGCTTTACTAATCCTTCAAAGGTTTGTAAAATATCTTCTTGCTCCACAAAACTCATCTCACAGTCTATCTGTGTAAACTCAGGCTGTCTGTCAGCACGCAAATCTTCATCACGGAAACATTTCACGATTTGGTAATAACGATCGAAACCACTTACCATAAGTAATTGCTTAAAGGTTTGCGGACTTTGCGGTAAAGCATAAAAGGATCCATTATGCACACGACTAGGCACAACGAAATCACGCGCGCCTTCAGGAGTAGATTTAATAAGTACCGGAGTTTCTACTTCCAGGAAATTTTGTTTGTCTAAGTAGTTACGCGTTTCAATAGCCATACGATGGCGTAACTCTAAATTTTTTCTTACGATGTTACGACGCAAATCCAGGTAACGGTATTTCATGCGTAATTCATCACCGCCATCCGTTTCGTCTTCAATGGTGAATGGTGGAGTAATGGCTGCGTTTAATATATTGAGTTCAGTAACTTTAATTTCAATTTCGCCGGTAGGATTATTTTTGTTTTTACTTTCGCGCTCAATAACAATTCCCTTTACTTGTAAAACAAATTCACGACTTACCGAACGCGCTTGCTCGCACAAAGTTTTATTCCAGTCAGGATTAAAAGTTAATTGTGTAACACCATATCGATCGCGAAGGTCAATAAAAGTCATCCCGCCCAGGTCGCGTGTTTTTTGAACCCAGCCACACAAGGTCACTTCTTTATTCACATCGGTAATTCTAAGATCGCCGCAAGTCGCAGTACGTAACATAAAATTTATTTAGTAGTATATAATTCGTTTACTTTATCCCAGTTTATCACATTCCACCAATTACTGATGTAATCGGCACGTTTGTTTTGATATTTTAGATAATAAGCATGTTCCCAAACATCGAGAGCCAAAAGTGGTTTCCCTTTATTGCTAACAACATCCATTAATGGATTGTCCTGATTCGGTGTAGTGGTAATTTTTAATTTACCGTCTTGCTCGATTAACCAGCACCATCCGCTTCCAAAAACTTTCGTTGCTTTTTCAGTAAACTCTTTTTGGAAATTTTCGAATGATTGAAAGTGTGTTGTAATAGCCTCCGCAATTTTTCCTTCAGCAATAATTTTTTTACCTTCTTTATTAGGTTGCATTAAAGTCCAAAAAAGAGAATGATTGTAATGTCCGCCGCCATTGTTTCGAATAGCGGTATCTAGTTTTGAAACTTGCGCAAACAACGAGACCAGGGCGGCATCACCTTTAAAGTCTTTTAAGGCAGCATTTAATTTATCGACGTAAGCTTTATGATGTTTGCTATGGTGAATTTCCATGGTTTGCGCGTCAATAAACGGCTCCAAGGCATTGTAGGCATATGGTAATGCGGGCAATGTGTGGGATGTTTCGTTAATGAACGCTAAATCATCCAGTGTTTTTAATTTTTCTTCTCCAATTAAATTCCCTGCAATACTTGCTAATCCAAGTAAGGCGCTCTTCTTTAAAAAATCACGACGATGATGACTCATTTTAAAACTGAATTAATAATTGATTCTTTTCAACAGCAGTTCCTTTTGATGCGACAACTTTTTTTATAACACCGTCGGCAGGGGATTTAAGAATGTTCTCCATTTTCATAGCCTCGAGTACCAATAAAGAATCACCTTTTTTTACAGCTTGGCCTTCACCAACCAAAATATTTAATACCATTCCTGGCATAGGGGCTTTGATATCATTTACTTTTTTGGAGGCAACATTATCCATTCCAAGGTTATGAAGAAGCTCATCAAATTTATCCTTTACATCAACGTAGAATTTTTGCCCATTCACTTTTAAAACCAATTTTTTTTCGGAGAAATCGGCTTTAACTATATTGAAGTTGTAAGATTTGTTATTGAAAAGTAGATGAAATTCGCCAGGATTCGTTTCAATAATAGAAGCCTCTATTTTTTCATCATTCAGTGTACCGTTAATGATTCCGTTTTTAGCCTTTATATCGGTTTTTAAGGCTTTTTTGCCGTTAATGGATACTTTATACATAGGTGCAAATTTAGGTATTTATAGCAACAAAAAAGCCTCCGAGATCGGAGGCTTTCTTAATATTTGTTTTTGTTTGGATTACTTCTTAACGAATTCACCCATTTTGTTATCAAAGTTTAAGAAATAACCGCCTTTTGGAAGGTTAGATACATCTACGATAGAACCAAAACCTTTTTTAACGATATTACCATATTGATCGTAAATCTCATACATTGTTTCAATAGGTTTTTCGCCGGAAGTGTAGAAATTAATGTTTTTAGAAGCTTTTAATGGCGCAAAGTTGATTTCAGGAACATCTGACATAAAATCAACCGGCTTAGATAAACGAGGCTGACCACTATAATCAGTTTGACGAACACGCACCTGATTTTTACCTGAATGTGGTTGAATTTTGAAAGAATAAGGATTGGTTGTAGGCGTACCGTTTCCGTCAACCTCACCAACTTTTACCCATTTATTCCAACGGAATTGTTCAACAGCAAAAGGTAACTTTCCGGTTTCAGATTTGGTTTCCCATTTAACAGTACCATCTTTATCAACACTCATGCTAATCACCTCAAAAGTACTCTTTGGTTTTAAAACCTCAGGGTTCAATACTTTTGGTTTGCAATCTTCTTTATGTTTAATCTTAATTTCAACTTTCTCACCAATGGTTAATTTGTGAGGTTTGAAGTCGATTTCAAATGCACTCGAGTTAGTCTCATCGGTTGTAATGTTACCATTAACTAATACCTCTGATACGCAGAAACCAACACCACCACTACCGTAAGGATTCTGTACGTAAAGGTTCTTACCTTGATAGTTACCTTCTAAGATAATAACGCCGCCTTGTGAAAAGGCGTTATAGGAGAACGACCCAAGCGCAAAAACGTATAGAAATATTTTTTTCATCGACTAAATCTAAAAATGCCCGCATTAACGGCGTTGCAATATTAAAACGATATTTTAAAATAACAAAATAAATTTCAAAAAAATTACGGATTTGCCTGATTTTGAAAATTGCTTTATCTTTAGGTAGATTTGCAAATAAATTTTTTTTATGAATATCCTATTGAAATACAGCCAAATTATTGCCTTTTCAGCGGTACTTGCGGCTTGTGGCGGACAAAAAGACGATAGTAACGGGCAAAGATCAGAGGGAAGTGGCGGTTTTTTAAGGATTTCCGAGGTAACATTGCCTAAAAGTATATTTCCTCAGGCCACAACTAATTATATTGAAGGTTTAGTCGCAGGTCAAATTCATGAGGGCTTGGTGCGATTAAATCCTAAAACTTTAGAACCAATTCCGGGTTTAGCTGAAAAATGGGATATTTCGGAAGACGGCAAGACTATAACCTTTCATTTAAGAAAAGGGGTATATTTTCAAAATCCTGAAAATGAGGGCGGTAAAGGTGCAGAAGTAACTGCCAATGATGTGAAATTTACTTTTGAATTACTTTGTACGGATCGTCCAAGTAACATGCATTTTGCTACGGTTTGTAAAGATCGAATTTTAGGCGCAAACGAATATTTTGAAGCTACATCAAAAGGACAAAAATCTGAGCTTAAAGGGTTTAAGTTGATAGATAAGTATACTTTCAGTATAACGCTTAATAATGCATCCGGTATATTTCTTCAAATTTTGGCGAATCCGGTTACTTCGATCATAAGCGAAGAGGCTTACAAAGTGAATTATGAAAACTTGAAAGTTGGAGCCGGTCCATTCGTTTACAACACAAAATATTCGAATCCGAAACATATTGTTTTAACGCGAAACGAAAACTATTATGGCAAGGATGAAAAAGGAAATTCATTGCCATATTTAGATAGTGTTATCATCAATATTCTAAACTCTACAGAGGAAGGATTAACAGCGTTTAAAGAGGGTAAATGTGAATACATTGGTACTATTCCTTCAAACAGTGTTCGTATGATTGTAGAGGAAAATATTAAGGATTTTGAAAATCATCCGCCTGCATTTATACTTGAGAGAAGCTCTGAAATGGTGAGTCAGTATTATGTGTTTAATATCAATAAGGCTCCATTTAACAACGTAAAAGTTCGTCAGGCGTTTAACTATGCGATTGATCGCGATAAAATTATCGATAAGGTTTTACAAGGTCAGGCATATGGTCCGGGTACTTACGGTATAACCCCTCCTACATTCAATACTTACAAAGTTTCTCAAATTAAAGGGTATTCTTTCGATCCTGAGAAAGCACGTAAATTATTAATTGAAGCAGGTTATCCTAAAGGAGTTGGTTTCCCTGAGGTTTCATTATTGGTAAATTCAGGAAACTCACGTAACAATACTGTGGCAGCTGAAATACAAAAACAAATAAAAGAAGTGCTTGGTGTAAATATCACTTTCGAATCATTACCAAACGGGGATAAATTTAATTTACAGGTTAAGGGTCAAGGACATATTTTCCGCGATGGATGGATTGCCGATTACCCAAGTCCGGAATCTTTCTTATCTGTTTTCTATGGAGAGCCTGTGCCTACAGATACAGGAAAAGTATCTTATCCAAACACGCAACGTTACGTTAACGCTGAGTTTGATAAATATTACAAAGCAGGTCGTGATGCGCGTAATCGCGATAGTTCTTATGTGAACTTTCTTCGTGCTGAGCAAATTCTCATGGATGAAGCACCTCTTATTGTACTTTGGTACGAAAGTAATTACCGTTTAATTAGTTCACGTTTGAAAAACTTTAATGTGAACCCGATGCGTTACATTGATTTGACACGTGTTATGATTTCGAGTCCAGAAGAGAATAAAGGAGAAAAGAAATAATTTATCTTACTTATCTGAAAGCCCCATAACGGGGCTTTTTGTTTTTATTGCAAACACATTACGAAATATTAGGAGTTTCAACTAGCGCTACCGATGAGCAAATTAAAGCGGCCTTTAGGCGATTGGCTAAGCTTTATCATCCGGATAAAAATCCGAATGGAAAGGAGCAGTTTGAGAAAATCCTCACCGCTTATGAAATCTTAATTGATAGTACGAGTCGTTATAAATACGATCAGCGATTGAAGGGTTTCGCGAGCAGCGATGCGGTTAAGAAAAAGACACAAAGCAGCGGACAAAAAAACTGGAGCTTTAATGAGGAGGAATTAAAACGACGACAATACTACCAAGAATATTACAAAAAAGAATACGAAAAGTACGCGAAGGCTAAAGTCGATGCAAAGTCCGGCAGTACATATAATGAGTACAAGTATATTTTATTTGCGGCACCACTCGCAGTCGCACTTCTACTTTTTATAGTCAATGCTTTTAATTCAAGCGATGAAACAAGTTCTTCCTCTGAAAATGAAAAGGTGCGTTATCAAGAAATAAAAATGAGTGCAGACCCTTACACTTCGTTTTTTAAATTACCTATTTATGATACGGTTGTGAGTCGCGTACTTGAAATAAAGAATACATCCGATTTGGATTTTATCCTCAATATTTACACCACTAAAAACAAATTCGTGAGAAGTTGTGTAATTAAATCAGGTTATGTTGTTCAAATAGAACAATTACCCAATATTTTAACGCATATTAATCTAACGGCCGGCACACAATGGAATGGAGGTAAGGAGTATAAAACATCTGATGTAATTGGCGGTTTTGAAGATTCGAAGGGGTTTTATTCACTTGATTTATCCAAAACCAACGGATGGTCTTTTTCGCTTAGTGACACTCTTTTAAAAACAATTCCTAAACTTACAGAAGCGGAGTTTTTTAAAAGGGATTAATTCACTTTTGATTTTTTAATTTCCATTCCGAAATCCATTATCATGGGTAATGGATCCGTACGCATCGCTTGTTCAAATGTGAAACTGTATTTGCCTGTTAATGGGAAGCGTACACTCTTTTTCAAAGGAATAATGGCATCAAAAATATCGCCGGCACCATTGCCTTGCCACTCACCTTTACCGTTCGCTAAAACACATTCTAACGTGTCAACAGTTATTTTTCCGTCGGGGTAGGTAGTCGTTAAAAACAAAAACAAATTGCTGTAAGGATACGAATCGGCATGACGCACCAATAAGCTGATATCGTGCAACGAACTTCCGTCGGTTACTTCCGTTTCGAAAGTGAGTTTGTTTTTTGCATACCACTCATTGTTTTCAAGATTCTGATACTTGCTGTAAACAACACCATTATTGCATGCCGACAAAAAAGTAATAATTATCGCAACAAAAACTAGTTTAATTATTTTTTGGCTTATTGTCATTGGGAGTGTTGCCTTTTTGCTGGTTACCTTTATTAGGATTTGGTTTATGCTGATGTTTTTGTTGCGGCTTATTTGAATTAGGCTTTGCGTTTTGCTTGTTACCTTGTCCTTGTTGTTGTGTTCCTTTGTTTTGTTGCTGATTATTTGGTTTATTTGAAGCACCTTGTTGTTTATTTCCCTGGGTCTGTTGTGGATTGTTTGGCTTCTTGTTGCCACCTTGTTGTCCGCCTTTATTGTGTTGCGGTTTTTTATTCTTGTTTTTATTTTGATTTTTTCTCGAATCAAAACGCGTTAAGCTATCTTGCCCAACCACATTTTGGAAATCAGGCTCCTTCACCGCAATTTTAGCTGAGCTGTAATCTTTAGCTTCAGCCAAATCTTCCGGTTTCTCTCCTTTAGCATTGAGCTCTAATATTTCTTTAACACGCTTAATACTTAAAGGAATAAAAACATCCGTATCGGTCGTATACGACCACCAAAGCAATCGTCTGAAAATATCTGTTTTTTGTAAAAAGGCATCACCTTTTTGCGTATGTAATTTTTTGTTATCTATCTGAGGAAATTCTTTCAAGGCGTCTTGATAAGCATCCAACTCATAATTTAAACAACACTTCAGTTTTCCGCATTGTCCGGCTAATTTGAGTGGATTTAACGATAACTGCTGGTAACGTGCTGCAGAGGTGCTCACCGTACGGAAATCTGTTAACCACGTACTGCAACATAATTCACGTCCGCATGCGCCAATAGCACCTAATCGGGCAGCCTCTTGTCGCGCACCAATCTGACGCATTTCAATACGTACCTTGAATTCTTCCGCTAATTTTTTAATCAGTTCACGAAAGTCAACGCGCTCATCAGCGGTGTAATAAAATATAGCTTTTGATTTATCACCTTGGTACTCTACATCACTTAACTTCATTTGTAAGCCAAGCTGTAAAGCAATGGTGCGAGCTTTGTACATGGTAGCAACTTCCAAACTTTGTGCTTCGCGCCATTTATCAATATCCTGTTGTTTAGCTTTACGATAAATTTTTTTAGTTTCTTCGCTATCAAAACTAACACCCTTCTTTTTCATCTGAAGGCGCACTAGTTCACCGGTTAAGGAAACAACACCTATGTCGTGACCAGGACTCGCCTCAACAGCCACTATATCGCCAACATTAAGAGCAAGTGCATTCGTGTTTTTAAAAAAGTCTTTTCGAGAATTTTTAAAACGGATTTCAACCATATCAAATGCTTGCTGACCGGCCGGTAAACTCATGTTTCCTAACCAATCGAACACATTTAACTTATTGCAGCCACCTGTTGTGCCACACGATCCGTTATTATTACAACCTGCGGGGATTCCGCTACCTGTATTATGATTTCCTCTTCCTGTATTACAATTTCCGCAACCCATATTCTTTCTAATATCAAATCACTAAGGTAGCTCATTTTTACGGCTTTTCAAATGCGAAAAAATTAATTATAAAACAGACGATGTGAATTAAATAAAGCTCTTATTTTTATGTCATGAATTATTGGTTGATTAAATCAGAGCCTTCTGCTTACAGTTGGGAGCAGTTTAAAAAGGATAAGAAAACAGCGTGGACCGGAGTAAGAAATTATGCCGCGAGAAATAATTTGCGCGCGATGCAAAAGGGCGATTTGTGTTTGTTTTATCATAGTAATGAGGGATTGTGT
Source organism: Bacteroidota bacterium (assembly GCA_017303905.1). Classification (NCBI taxonomy): domain Bacteria; kingdom Pseudomonadati; phylum Bacteroidota; species Bacteroidota bacterium. Next base: position 114,561 of record JAFLBH010000001.1, on the reverse strand, counting down.
ATCGTTGGTATAGCTGAAGTTGTAAAAACTGCTTATCAAGATCCAACAACGAAGGAGGAAGCCTGGGTATGTGTAGATGTAAAGCCGTATAAGCAATTAAAGAATCCGCCTACTTTGGCTCAATTAAAAGCAGACCCACTTTTAAAAGACATGCAGTTCGTAAGAATCGGACGCTTATCTGTGAGTGTTGTAAAGAAGGAAGAGTTTGATAAAGTTTGTCTCTTAGGCGGATTATAAAATAAAAAAGGCTATCGTTACGATAGCCTTTTTACTTTCATTTATTTTCTTCTTAAGAATTCACTAATAATTTAAATCCCTTTCCGTGAATGTTTATGATTTCCACTTTAGGATCGTCTTTTAAATACTTACGCAGCTTAGCAATGTAAACATCCATGCTTCGTCCGTTAAAATAGTTATCATCGTGCCAAATAGTTTTTAAAGCAAAGTTTCTATCTAACACATCGTTTTTATGTACACACAACAAACGAAGCAATTGACTTTCTTTTGTTGTAAGTTTTTGATCTTGTCCGCCATGCATTAAAACCTGTTTCTCGGAATTGAAAGTGTAATTGCCAATATTAAATGACGACTCATCACTATCTTGCGCGCGTTGTTTATTACTGCGACGTAAAACCGCGTTGATACGCACCATCAATTCTTCCATGCTGAATGGTTTTGTGATATAATCATCACCACCTGCATTAAATCCTTCGATAGTATCTTCCTTCATGCTTTTTGCAGTGAGGAAAATGATTGGAATATTTTTATCGTTTAAACGAATTTCCTTCGCTAAAGTGATACCATCTTTGTGTGGCATCATGACGTCTAAAAGTAAAAGGTCAAAAGTACCTTTACAAAATGCATCATATCCCTTGTTTCCGTCGTCGGCTAGCTTTGTTTCGAAACCTTTTGCATTCAGATATTCCTCCAATAAGGTACCTAAACTCGGGTCATCTTCTACTAAAAGTACTCTGGTTTTAACTGCGTCCATAAATCAAAATTTTAAATAAAATTAATCATAAATCGAGCCGAATTCAGTGTTTTAACATTTATTATCAAATGGTAAAAACACCTTGAATGTGCTCCCTTTTCCGAGTTCACTTTGTACACTTATCTCACCTCCATGCTTTTGCACTACTGCTTGTACATACGAAAGACCTAATCCGAAGCCTTTTACATTGTGTACATTGCCGGTAGGCACGCGGTAAAATTTATCAAATATTTTTCGTTGGTTCTCTTTGCTGATGCCGATTCCGTTATCTTTTATATAGATATTAATTCCGTTTTCCGCATCTTCCGTTTTTACACAAATTTCAGGCGCATCTTTCGAATACTTGATTGCATTATCAATCAAATTGAAAACAATGTTAGTAAGATGCACTCTGTCGGCCTGCATTTTTACTTTTGTCGCATTCAATTGAGTATTGATTTTTCCGCTGCGGTGATCAATTAATAAGTGCGTGTTGTTAATCGCTGTGTTTATGATTTCATGTATATCGAGTTCGTTTAATTTCAATTTAAATTCGCCTTTATCTAAAATCGCAGTTTGTAAAATGCTTTCTACAAGAACACTTAAGCGCTTATTCTCATCTTTAATCATTTTTAAAAAGCGTGCTTGCTTTTCAGGTGTTTTCACAACAGAATCATCTCCTAACATTTCTGAAGCTAGCGAAATGGTACTAATTGGAGTTTTGAATTCATGTGTCATGTTGCTAATGAAATCATTTTTAATAGCCGATAATTTTTTCTGACGCAAAATAGTGGCAATAAAATAATAAAAGGAAAAAATCAGAATCACGATTACCATCCCCGACACCATTAACATGGGTCCCATCGCTTTTAAAATATATTTTTGCTGATCAGGAAAATAAACAGTTAAATACTGCGGCTGAATGTAAATATTATTAGGTGTCAGGTTTACTTTAAAACCCAAGCCCATCGAATCCACTTCTGATTCCGCCTCACTTAAATTGTTTGATTTTATACTACCCGGATAATGCGAGGAGATAGAGTAGTAATACTTCATTTGTATGCCCTGATCGCGCAATTCTTTTCGTAAGATTTCATCCAGTTTGTCTTTATCAATATTTGGTTTATAATTCTTATAAACATTAATAATTTCTAACTCATCATAAATATCATTTACGATATCCGTTTTTTGCTTGATGAGTTCATTCCTTACGTTCTCGATGGCTTTTGCTGTATCAACGTTACGTAAATCGGCCGGAATTTCTTTGTTGTATTTTATACTCGTGTCCGTACGTAAAAATTCTTTTTGCGAATAAAGATTAGTGGATACGCCATTTGAATCGGTACTTAAAATCGAATAAATTTTTACTTTATTTCCATCGCTAACACCTTGGGTACGCTTTACCTTTTTAGAAATTTTATCAGCGTAAACATGCTTTTCAAGTTTGTGCCGGGCATTATTTAAAGCGTCATATACTTTAAGGGCAAACTGATCCACTTTTAATTCATGATCATTCCTAATCCAATATAGTTGAATGGCAATAAGAGCCAGGAAGGCCAGCGAAACTACAAAGGATATGAAACTTACATTTTGCTTATTCACGAAGCAAAGATAATATAAATAACAGGCTTAAAATAAAATACCCGGACGATGAGGCCCGGGTATTAACAAAATTAAACTTTTAAAAGCTTATTTCGTGATGAAAAATCTTTCGGTATAAACTTTACCTCCTGAGCTTATTCTTACAAAGTAGGTGCCGGCCGGTAATGTGTTTAAGTCAAGCTTAGCTTTTTCATTTGGAGCTACTTCTTTATTTTCAACTGCAACAGTTGTTCCTAACACATTTACCACTTCAATTTTGTTGTAATTTAATTTCTTCGCGTCAATGTAGATGATTCCATCTTGAGAAGGATTTGGGTAAACTTTAAACGATGCGTTTAAATCGTGTGTAATGTCAGCAATACCTGCACCCATTGTTGCCAGTCCGTTGAAAATTACTGTGTCTAAACGGAAAGTACCTGCAACATTCTCTGCATTCCATGCATAAAAACGGAAAGTATAAGGAGAAGTTTGTGTCGAAAAATTCGGACCACTTAACGTTATTGTGCTTCCTTTTTGTTGAATAGTATTGCTCGTAGCATCTAGGTTCCAGAAGAAAATATCGCTTCCTACAACAGAGATAGCGGTGTTACTTCCTACTGATGCAGGTAAATTAGCTGTATAACTGTCTTTATTAGAGCGAACAGACCAATTACGTGGACCGGTTCCAGAACGTAACATGTTAAAGGTGATTGAAGTTAAATCCACACCATAGTTAGCAGCCGGTGTTAATGATACTTCATAATATTTTCCCGGATTAATGGCACCGGTGTACGTTGCATACGCATCATTTCCGTTGGTAATGCTTACATCCCATCCTGAAAAAGAAAACACACCGCCTGCAGAAGGCGCTGTACCTGTTCCTACTGCCGAAAAAGCTCCGAAGGTTAATCCGGTTGCTGTAGGAGGAGGAGTTGGGTCTGTTGGTCCTGTGCTTGCTGTTCCCGACATAACGCCTGAGAACGGATACATTCCGTTAAACGCTTGCGAAAAAACGCTAAGGCTTAAAAATAAAAGTGATGCTGATAGTAAATTTTTAATCATGATTAAGTATTTTTGGTATTCCAAAAGTAGTAAAAAAAGCCTTTGATGCGGATTAAGTTATTGTTAATATTTGTTGTGGCAGCAATAAGCGCACAGGCGCAAAGTGAAAACGGCTTAGTTAATTGGCTCACTATAAAGGAGGCACAAGAAAAAAACAAAACAGTCCCGAAGCCTTTTATTATTGATTTTTATACCGATTGGTGCGGTTGGTGTAAGCATATGATGAAAACCACGTATTCCAATCCTGGTTTGGCAGGTTATATTAATCAAAACTTTTATCCTGTAAAATTTAATGCCGAGACAAAAGACACTGTAGAGTACCAAGGACAAAAATATTTTCCTACTTCAACTGCACCAAAAACACCACATCAGTTGGCTTTAAAGTTTTTGGGTAACAATTTAAGCTATCCTTCTACTGTATTTGTAACAAATAATTACGAATACAATTTACTCACACAAGGTTTTTTAGACGAGAAGAAAATTGAGCCGGTATTAATCTACATTCTCGAAAACGTGTATCGTAGTTGTCCGTTCGAGGATTTCTCGGCAGGTTTTAATCACGCGTTCTATGATACAGTTTATGCTAAAGTTCCTGTAAAGTCTTATAGCGTTAAAGAAGTACTTGAATTAAACAAAAAGAAACCAAAGAAAATCTTGATGAATCTGTATACTAATTTTTGTAATTCCTGTAAAGTGCAAAAAGCAACAACGTTTAACGATACTCTTATTGCAAATTACATCAACAAGAATTTTTACTTAGTGAATTTTGATGCCGAATCAAATGACACTATTTTGTTTAACGGCAAAAAACATTTTAAGCAAGTAGTGAATGGTTACCCGTTTAATACGTTTGCAGTGGAAGTAACAGCAGGAAGATTTGCATTGCCAGCTGTGGCTGTATTAGATGAAAAACTGCAAGTAATAGACGTTTTACAAACCTACCAGAATCCGAAAAGTTTAAAGCCAATACTTTATTTTTTCGGCAGCGACCAATACAAAACTAAAAAGTGGACTGATTTTATTGCGGAATATAATAACCCAACACCAAAAAAGGCTAAATAAGAATGAACAACGACCGCATCAACTATATAAACACAGGATTAATTATACTTTCTTGTATTGTAGCGTTTTTCATTCCGTTCGAATTGTTTTTATTTTCATACGGTGTACTGGGTCCGTTACACTATTTAACCGAAATTGGCTGGCTTCATAAAAAGAATTATTATACAAAAGGTAAATACGACTTTTTGTTTTTAGTGGTGTTGTGTGCCATTTTGTTTTATATCAGTTTCATAAAACCTACACGCGACGCAACTCTTGTTCCTGATTTAATGTTGTTTGGTTTTTTAATCTCACTCATTTTCGTTTTTATTAAAGATTGGTTGTACAGAGGTGTACTCGCGCTTCTTACCGTTGTGGTTATTGGTTTTCTAAACAACTCAAACAGTTATTTCATGTGGATTGGTGTGTTTTTGCCTACTATTATTCACGTATTTATTTTCACTTGGCTATTTATGTTGTATGGAGTTTTAAAGGAGAAATCCAAGTCCGGATTTATTTCAGTGATTGTGTTAATTGTTTGCGCGATTTCTTTTTTTGTTATTCAATCTAATAGTTTAAACTATACAGTGAACGCATACATTCAGGGAAGTTACCGAATGTTTGATTTACTGAATTTCTACCTCATTAATTTTCTGCACTTAGATCAATTAAAAGATGTAAGTGAAATTTTTAAAACGAACGCAGGATTTGTGGTGATGCGGTTCATAGCTTTTTCTTACACCTATCACTATTTAAATTGGTTTTCTAAAACCTCTGTTATTAAGTGGCATCAGGTGCCAAAGAAAAATTTGATTTTCACATTAACGGTTTGGTTAATTTCTGTTGGGCTTTATATTTATGACTACAATGTAGGAATGCATGCCTTATTCTTTTTAAGTTTCTTGCATGTGTTCTTAGAATTCCCATTAAACTTTGTTTCGTTTACGGGGATAGGAAAAGAAGTGTCGTTGATGTTAAATCAACGTAAGAATTAATCAACAGGTATTCCTTTTTCTTTACAGAAGTCGAGTATTTCTACGTATTTCTGAAATGGATTTTCGCTTTTCCAAAGATAGCTGTTGAGTGCAGCGCCTTTGAAGCCTAAATGATAAGCCTTCTCGATGGTTTGTTCGTTAATACCACCACGCGCAATGAAATCTTTACCGGAAGTTTTGATTGCCGCCGTTAAACCATGTTCATAGAACCCGCTGTAAAATGTATTGGTGAGCGCATTAAACACTGTTCCCAATAAATAATAATTAAACTTGATTTCTTCAGTGTTATAAACTTCAGATAGTTTATGGTAAGAACGCGAAGAAAATATTTTTTTATTCCTCACGCGTAATTTCCGTAAGAACCACCATTTTTTAAATTTTCTCTCTAAATGTACATCCGTAAAATGAACACCTTTTAAGTTATACTTAAAAATTAAATCGTGATGTGAATGGATGATAATACGGTTGTGAAAATGCGTTGGAATTTTTTCGATATAAGCTGAAAGTTGCTTGGTAGAAAAGCGAGGCTTTCTTAAATGAAGTGTGCTTAATCCTGCTTCAAAAAGTTTGGTGACCACAGCTGGTTCGTCATCGTTCTTTTTTGAGGAAGTAATTACGGTTAACTCCATTACTTAAATGCTTTTTCAATTTCTGTCAATAAATATATGTTTTTTTCTAAAGCATTCCCAACAACCACAAAATTCGCACCCGCATCAGCTGCTTTTTTTGCTTTTGAGTAGGAGTTAATGCCTCCGCCAACAAATAAAGGAAGTGATATTTCTTTTCTAACAGCCTTAATGATTTTTGTGTTTACTTCCTCTTTAGCCCCGCTTCCTGCTTCTAAATAGATGGCTTTTGAACCCAGTAATTCTCCCGCAAGAGCAGTGCTTACTATTTCATCTAAATTTTTTAGAGCCTCTGTTTTGGTTACTCTTTGGGTCGTTGAAATTTTTGAACCATGAATCAAAATATAACCGGTTGGCCATGTTTCAATTTTGCTGCGAACGATTGTTTTTGCGGCCTTCACGTGTTTACCTATTAAGTAATCGGGATTTCTTCCTGAAATTAAATTCAACAAAAGCATTCCATCCGCGTTTTTAGAAATTTGAGTTTCGTTACCGGGAAATATGATGACAGGTTTTTTGCTTATTTTTTTAATGGAAGAAATTACCTCACTCAAATTATTTTTCTTTAACTCACTACCACCAACTAAGAAAAAAGCCACCTTACTTTTATTGCATAACTTAATTAAATCCGGATTGAATTTATCAGGGTCAATCAGTACAACTAACTTGGCTTTTATAGTTTGGGGTATAAGTTTATCTAATTTCATCCAATGTGTAAACCAACATGTATTCGTCGGTTTTCTCGTAGTGAAGATTTAATTTTTTATTGAAGTTTCCAATTTTAATTTCACCAACAGTAAGGCCTTTGTCCTTTTCAACGATTGGGTGAACAAACAAATGCTCAATGAAATCTACTTCCTTTTTGCTGTAATATTTATACATCGCTTCTTTACAGGCCCAATACGTAATCAGTTTTTGTACATCATCTTTACAGCTCTTTAACTCGGTTTCGGATAAAAACTTATGTTTAATTTTTAAAACCTTATCGCGAATTAATTCGATATCCACACCAACTTCGCTGTTTTCATTTATTACAATTGCCAGTTTATCGTGCGAATGAGTTATGGAAATATGACAAGTTTTATTGTTTAAATAGGGCTTGCCTTCATTCGTGTAAAGTAATTCAACAGGGTGATCAAAAAGCCTTTCTAACAAGTAGGCGGTACCTCCTTTCTCAATATCCCGCTTAGCTTCCAACTTCATAAGTTTCGCGAAATCAGGCAAATGCAGCACTCCTAAGCGGCCATGAGCGTGTATTGAACTTATGCGGTGCAAATCTGTTATTTTTTTGAGTGTTACAAACTTATGGCTTATCTTTGTTATCCTTTAAAAAATAAATATAAATAATATAAAATCATGTCAACAGTAACCGCAACAAAGTACCTTCCTTATAAAGTTAAAGATATGTCTTTAGCAGAGTGGGGACGTAAAGAAATTAAATTAGCCGAAGAAGAAATGCCGGGCTTAATGGCATTACGTAAAGAATATGGTCCGTCAAAACCGTTAAAAGGTGCACGTATCGCAGGATGTTTGCACATGACTATTCAAACTGCAGTTTTAATTGAAACTTTAGTTGAACTAGGTGCTGAGGTTACCTGGAGTTCATGTAATATTTTCTCAACACAAGATCATGCTGCTGCTGCTATTGCTGCTGCAGGCATTCAGGTTTATGCCTGGAAAGGTCAAACTGCTGAAGAATTTGACTGGTGTATCGAACAAACATTATGGTTCGGTGAAAGCCGTCAGCCATTAAATATGATTTTAGATGATGGTGGTGATTTAACTAATATGGTGTTTGATAAATACACTGAATTAGCTGCAGGCATCCGCGGTTTATCTGAAGAAACAACTACCGGTGTTCACCGTTTATACGAGCGTATGGCTAAAGGAACTTTATTGTTACCTGCTATTAACGTTAACGACTCAGTTACTAAATCTAAATTCGATAATAAGTACGGTTGCCGCGAATCATTAGTGGATGCTATCCGTCGTGCTACTGATATCATGTTAGCCGGTAAAGTTGCAGTGGTTGCTGGTTATGGTGATGTTGGAAAAGGTTCAGCTCAATCTTTATCTTCTCAAGGTGTTCGTGTTATCGTAACTGAAATCGATCCAATCTGTGCTTTACAAGCTTGTATGGATGGTTACCAAGTAATGAAAATGGATAATGCAGCTAAAATCGCTGATATCTTAGTTACAACTACAGGTAACAAAGACATTATCGTTGACCGTCACTTCAAAATGATGAAGCATAACGCTATCGTTTGTAACATTGGTCACTTCGATACTGAAATTGATATGGCTTGGTTAAATAAAAATTACGGAAAAACTAAAGACACCATCAAACCTCAGGTTGATAAATATACCATTGACGGAAAAGACATCATTGTGTTAGCTGAAGGTCGTTTAGTAAACTTAGGTTGTGCTACCGGTCACCCAAGCTTTGTAATGAGTAATTCATTTACCAACCAAACTTTAGCTCAATTAGAATTATGGACTAACACTTCTAAATACGAGAAGAAAGTTTATACTTTACCAAAGCATTTAGATGAGAAAGTTGCTATGTTGCATTTAGGTAAACTTGGTGCTGAGTTAGATGTATTAAATCAAGAACAAGCTGATTACATCGGTGTGAAAGTTCAAGGTCCTTACAAACCTGAACACTACCGTTACTAATCAAGATTATATTCCAACAAAAAATCCCGCTCACAAGGCGGGATTTTTTTATTGTGTCATGTCGAGCGGAGTCGAGACATGTTTAAGATCACTCAAGTTCTCGACTCCGCTCGAACTGACAATGATTGGTCGCTGAGCCCGCCTAGTCGGCGGACAGGCTTGTCGAAGCGATGTTCAATTATTTCTTCATTTCAGAAGAAGATTTGTTTACTTTTTCTTTTAATTCTTCTTTAAAAGCAGCCAATTGTTTTAATACATCTTTATTATTTGAGCCGATAATCTGAACAGCTAATATACCTGCGTTTTGCGCTGCATTTACGGCAACGGTAGCAACGGGCACACCGTTAGGCATCTGTACAATCGATAATAGAGAATCCCAACCATCAATGCTGTTGCTGCTTTTTACAGGTACACCTATTACAGGAAGCGGCGTAAGAGAAGCAACCATGCCGGGTAAATGCGCAGCTCCACCTGCACCTGCAATAATTACTTTTAATCCGCGATCAACGGCGCTTTTTGCATAATCAAACATTTTATCGGGTGTTCGATGTGCTGATACGATGTCAATCTCAAAAGGGATATTAAACTTTTGTAAAACTTCGGCAGCGGCATTCATGATGTTTAAATCACTTTGACTACCCATAATTATTCCGACTTGTGCTGTGCTCATGCTGTAAAGTTAAGCAATTAATTAAAATCCTTTTTTCTGTATTTTTTTATGTAGTTCAGGCGTTGCCATCAATGCGGCAGAACCATACCATTCGGTTAATTCAACCACAAAAACGCCTGCCTTAATAGCGGGGTCAGATTGAGTCAGTTTCTCCGCTTCTTCAATAGTGCTTACATTGAAAATGTAAATGCCTCTGTACTGTCTGTCGTTTTTCATAAACGGTCCCGCTATGGCTAACTTTCCTTCATCCGCCATTCTTCCAATATTACTCATGTGTCCGGCGAATAAACTGTCTTTTTTTGCTTTGTCGCTAATGTTAGCCGGACCGGTTTTTAAAATACAGAAAACATATTTCTTCATGCCTAGTTCATCCGCGCCTAGTTTTTTAGCGAGTATAGAATCGTAAATGGGCTTGTCGTTGGTTTGACCAAATAATGAAGAGCCGATTAAGACACCAAGAATTAAAATTAAATTTTTCATAATGTAAATTGCGTTAAGTTTTTTTCTAATATCATTTTCGAATTAAAATGTTGCTGCCAATATTCCGCCAAATATTCTTGTTCACTTTGTCCGGTTGTTGGGATTAAAATTAATTCTTTTTTGCCTAGTAAATACATATCCATTAAAGTACTGTAGCCGCTTCTGCAGATAATTTTGTCAGAAGATAAAATCAGTCTTTTTAATTCTTCTTTTTTCGGAAAATCAAAAGTATCAATTCCTTCAAATCTCAAATCTTGAGTCATCATTCTCGTACCCCTTACTAAAGCGATTTTTTTATTTGAATTTTTGGCTTTTAATAAAAGTTCATCCTCTAAGGTGGTTCTCCCCGGCTCGGGCCCCGACAATAAAATCAAATATGAATATTTGTTTTCCCGATAGCTATCGGGATCTACTTCACAAATGACATCTGTTAATCTGCTTTGCGGACCAATATATTTTACGTTTTTGTGAAAGTGTTTATCGTGAGATAATTCTCCGCTCAGATTTTTAACCGACACTGAGCTTATTGAAGCATCGGAAGTTTCATAATCCGGAACCCATACTTCATCAAAATTTAAAATGTATTTTTTATTTTGTTTCTGGGCAAAATTTTCAAATACCGGTGCTTTTAAAAATAATTGATGGGTGATGAAGACACAATGTACGTTTTTGGAATGTAAACCAAAGCGGTTGTCACTAATCACAACATCAATTTTATAATCGTTAATTATTTTTTCAAGAAGTTTATTTTCGTTGGTTATAATCTTTGAAATTTTCGGATAGCTAATCCCTAATTTTAACCAAAGGGGAAGATGCTTCGAGTAGGTAATGTTGTAAGCAGGAATCTCAATCATTTTAACTCCAGGAAATTCCTCCTCAAATATCGGTTTGGTAAGTGGCGTTATCCCTAAAATTACCCTGTTATGTTTTAGTAATTCCTTAATGATTGGTACACAGCGGGTCGCGTGACCGAGGCCCCAATCTAAAGGGGCAATAAATATGGTTTTATCACTGAACAAGCCTCAGAAATATATAAAATAAATTTAGCTTAATTGTGATAAATATAACTCAAATCCCATCATTAATTTAGTACATTTACACTCCTCAATTTTTTAGCACATGGAAAAAGTATTAAAAGCATTAGGCATTAAAGAAGTAAACGAAGGCTGCTCAACCGGTAAAAACTGGTTTTCTGGCGGCGATTTAATCGAATCATATAGTCCGGTTGACGGAAAGTTAATAGCTAAAGTTAAATCGGCCACCAAAGCCGATTACGACAAAGTAATGAAAGCGGCAAACGAAGCTTTTTTACATTGGCGCACTATTCCGGCACCAAAGCGTGGTGAATATGTTCGTCAGTTCGGCGATAAATTGCGCGCTAAGAAAAACGAATTAGGTCAGTTGGTTTCCTATGAAATGGGAAAATCATTACAAGAAGGTTTAGGTGAAGTGCAGGAGATGATCGACATCTGCGATTTCGCGGTTGGATTATCTCGTCAATTATACGGTTTAACGATGCACAGCGAGCGCGCTCAGCATCGTATGTACGAACAATACCATCCATTAGGAGTTGTTGGTATTATCAGCGCATTTAATTTCCCTGTTGCTGTGTGGAGCTGGAATACAGCTTTAGCATGGATTTGCGGAGATGTGTGTGTATGGAAACCATCAGAAAAAACACCTTTATGTTCGGTAGCTTGTCAGAATATTTGGAATGAAGTGGCGGCTGAAAATAATTTACCGGAAGGTATTTCATGTATCATCAATGGTAATTATACGGTTGGTGAATTTATGACAGCCGATCACCGTATGCCATTAATCAGCGCAACGGGTTCTACTCGTATGGGAAAAATTGTTGGTGCGAAAGTGGCAGAACGTTTTGGTAAATCTCTTTTGGAGTTGGGTGGTAACAATGCTATCATCGTTTCTGAAAATGCTGATCAGGAAATTGCAATTACTGCAGCGGTATTTGGTGCAGTAGGTACAGCAGGACAACGTTGTACAACTACACGCCGTTTAATTATTCACGAAAGCATTTACGATAAATTTAAAGAGCGTTTAGTGAAAGCATACGGACAATTACGTATCGGAAATCCATTGGATGAAAACAATCATGTTGGTCCGTTAATTGATAAGGATGCCGTAAACAATTATAAAAACGCATTAGAGAAAGCTATTACGGAAGGCGGTAAAACAATCGTTCCTGGTGGTGTGTTAGAAGGTAAAGGTTATGAGAGCGGATGTTATGTGAAGCCTGCCATCATTGAGGCAAAGAATGATTTCGCGATTGTGCAGCACGAAACTTTCGCGCCAATTCTTTACATCATGAAGTATAAAACCATTGAAGAAGCAATTGCTATGCAGAATGGAGTTCCTCAAGGATTGTCTTCTTCTATTATGACTTTAAACATGCGTGAAGCGGAAGAATTTTTATCAGCAGTTGGTAGCGACTGCGGTATTGCTAACGTAAACATCGGAACTTCCGGTGCCGAAATTGGTGGTGCATTTGGTGGTGAAAAAGAAACCGGTGGCGGACGTGAAAGCGGATCGGATGCTTGGAAAGTTTACATGCGCCGTCAAACCAATACGATTAACTGGGGTAAAAAATTACCTTTAGCTCAAGGAATAAAATTCGATATTAATTAATATAAATAACCATTTCCTCAGCGGGCACTGCGCCTCTGCGCGAAATTAAAAACAAAACAAAATGAAGATAGCAGACAACAAAGCGGTTTCGGTAAATTACCATTTAACTGCAAGCAAAAACAATGGTCCTGAGGAATTAGTTGAACAAACCAGTAACGAACATCCATTTGTATTTTTATTTGGATTCGGACAATTGTTGCCGGATTTTGAAGCAGCATTAGAAGGTAAACAAGTGGGAGATAAATTTGACTTCAGAATTACTGCGGCGAATGGTTATGGATTAGTAGAGCAAGATTATGTAGTAAAAGTAAATAAGCAAGCATTTATTGTTGATGGAAAATTTGACGATGCGCGCGTAAAAGTGGGTGAAGATATTGCAATGCACGATCAGGATGGCAATCAGTTAATCGGAAAAGTAATGGAGATTGCAGAAGCACATGTAACCATGGATTTCAACCATCCTTTAGCAGGGCATGATTTACACTTTGTTGGCGAAGTGTTAGAAGTACGCGATGCTACAGCTGAAGAATTAGATCACGGACACGTACATGGTCCGCATGGCCACCATCATTAATTAGTGAGTGGTTCTCGTCCCGATAGCTATCAGGATCTAGAGAGGTAAAAAATATCAATAAACATAATTAGTCCGGTTCCTGAGCTTGTCGAAGGACCGGATTTTTTTATTTCCGATACTTCTATTTACAAAATAAGAAGAACTGAAGAAATGGATGAGGTGAAATTATTGCAAATAAAAAAGCCACCAATATGTACATCCCCGCGAAACATATTGATGGCTTTTATTTTTTAAGGTTTAGTTATAAACTAAACAAAAACCCTTAGCAAAGAACGTACCGTAAAGATATACCCACAAAAGGGGCAAAAAAATACCCGCCTAACAAGTGGCGGGTTTTTCTTTATATCTGGTTGTTTAGGATCTGATAATTTAAATATTGCGAAAGTAAACTCATGTTGTTCGAGCCATTTTGTCCTGAGATAATGTAAATTTAAGCTGCCTCAGTTAATTATTTAATTGAAAATCACAACTTTAAACTGAAGAAATTGTCGTTAACCGACAAAAAACTAACATCGATTATTGCTGTTTAATGGCCTTTTTTACAGAAGTTGATCCATCCTTATTTACTGATCGAATTATATACATACCTTCGGAATATTTACTCATATCTAATATTGTAACGACACCAACAACTTTCCTTTTCTCTAATAGTTGTCCTTTAATATTATATAACTCGATTGTATCTGTGTTTTCATTATAAAAACTAACATGAATCTCATCACTGAAAGGATTTGGAGAAATACTCATAGATTTGACGATATTATGTATAGATTCATTGTTGTCAGTTATGATAGAACTGCAGAATAATGTATCTATAGCTGTGTATTGATACTGATTTCCGGTACTAAGTGTAGGAGTGGATGTTAAAACCGCACCTGATACATTAGATATTATGGGATTAGTTGATATTGGAGAAACAGAAAAAGTAATCGATGCACAAGAGAAGAATCCTGTTGAATCAGTTTTAACAATGGATATACTTGAAGTAGTACTTGTACTATAATTACCTGCTATTGCAAGGCCGTTATCGTAGGTTAAAAATGCCTTCCCTCCGGCAATTTTAGGTTGCCATGAATTTTTTAAGTTACCCAAAGTGTCAATTTCAAGAACTGCATTACCAAAAACATAAAGTTGGTTTTTTTTACCTATTTCTATCGATTTGGGCATACCACTAGGGTAATATTTTGACCATAAATTATTTCCTGAGGTATCTGCAGCAAAAACCAACAATCCTATACCAAAGTTGACTCCTGTGAGGTAAATCTTTCCACTGCTCGAAATTTTCATGTCTGTAGCGTAAGTTATATTAGAACCAAAATCAAATTTTTTGGTCCAAACGATATTCATTGATGAATCTAATTTCATTAATACAGGATCTGAGTTTGAAAAATCCGTACCAAATACAAAGTAATCATTACATGTTGGATGCTTTAGCACATTTCGTATATTACGAAATGCTGTATATCTTTTGAAAAATTGCAAACTAAAATTCTTCCTTAAGCCCATAATATATCCTTGTGAAAAATACCCACCTGTAAAAAGACATCTACCATCTTTTAACTCAACTACATTTCCCGGTTTATCGTTAACATTAGATGTAAAAGATCTTAAATAAACTAATCTACCAGCCGAGTCTACCTTGCCATAGGCAATAAAGTTGCCCGAATTATTCGACCCCGAAAAGATTAAACCGCCATCGCTACTTGGAAAAATATTGTCTATGGATTCAGGAGAATTGCCAAAATCGATTACCACTGAGTTTAAAGTTTTTCCGGACGAATCAAGTTTATTAACTAATCCATCCGCACCCGTTGACCCATACGAATCATCCATGCCTGTTAAAAAGAATGTTCCATCAGACATCTGCGCTACCGCTGAACCATATTGTGAAGTGTTTGGCCAACTAGTAGGACTTACGTATGCACGGTAAAACGCATTAGAATAATTAAAGTTAAGGTTAATGATTTTGCAGATTTTGGTGACACCACATGTATTCTTTTCTGTCAAACATACAGTATAATTGCCGTTACTTGTATAATTATGCAAAACAGTATCGTGCCAAGTATTAAGTGGTGACTTATCCCCAAAATCCCATATAAAACTTGTGTTATTTTTGATTTTTGTAGGCATTAATCTGGCTTTAAGCTGAATATTAGAAACGTTGAAATTGGGATTAGGAAAACTATCAATATAAATTACCTGCTTACTCGAATCTATACACGAGCCTGAAGCAACAAGAGTAATTGTATATGTACCAGCATTACCAAATAAATAAGATAAATTATTACTTGTTCCTGAAACAACATTATTTACTTTCCAAACTGAGGATGAGAAATTTTGGCTGTTGTTTGTGAAGGTTAAATTACTATTTAAACAGGAACTTCCAGAAGAGCAAACAAAAGAGGCGATTGTGTTGCAGGTTGATGTGCATGAACTAACTATCGTGGATGTTAATGAACTAAAGTTGAAACTTACATTTGAAGATGCAGCAGAAATAGTTTGAACAGGAATGTAATAATCAATTTCATCAAAAACAACCATTCTTTCATTTATTTTTTTCTGAACAAAACTTAGACATGAAGTGCTTATTCCTGAATTCAGCTTAACGAACGACGAAAGACTTGTTGAGCCATAATTTCCTAACAAAAAACACCCGCCATCGTTGGTAGCACCAAATGAACTAAAATTCGATGTAGAAAAACTTGTCGTTGAAGTAATGGTCTTGTCCTCTAATATTTTTCCGTTACCCGTGGCATGAATCAAATGAAACAAACCAGATAAAGATGGTGTTTCGACTGCAACACATTCAATAGATTTATCTTTCAGTAGAGCCCCTGATATTTGATTACCAAACTTCCCATCTAGAAGCTTTGCCCAAATTTGTTTTCCAGTAGTATCGGAACACATCATCCCAAGCGCAAATTTGTTTTCAGGGTAATTTTGATAGTTAAAAATTGTGATTATCCTAGAAGAAGAATCTTGAAAAGCATCATAAACTTGCTCCCATGCTACAGTTGTGCCAAAAGCTTTCTGTGTAATTGTTTTTCCAGTAGAATCAATAAAAATATGTACAATATCTTCATTACTTGGCATTCCAAGCATATTATACAGGTGCCCTATTAATATAGATTTTTTGTTAGATAAATATACAATGGATTTAATTTTATTAATTGTATACTTTTTTCGCCATTTTAAATTACCTAATGAGTCTGTTCTTATAACTTCATCGTTCAATAATACAGTAATATCTCCCCAATTACTTTGCTCTATCTTGGTTGGAAATCCCATTCCGCCGCTAATCGATTTCTGGAAAATGATGTTACCATTGAAGTCAAGGCAGAACAAATTAACGGAATTGTTTAGGGAACCAGATATTAATATTTGATTTTTTTTGGTGAGATATATTCCACCTGCTTTTTCCGACGTGACAGGAATTACTAATTGTTTATTCCAGATAACGTTGCCGTTTTTATCTATGCGACGAAGCTCTTGATTATTATCTCCTCCTCCTGCATTAGTTGTGCTATAAATAATATATCCGCTATCTGGTAATTGTATAATACTTGAAGGTTCAATACTAGACAAAGAACTATATGTTCTCAAAAAGCTACTTTGAGAATTTAATGTATAAAAGAAAAAAGTTAAAATGCAGATATAAATCGACTTCATATATTAAAATACTATTATTCCCTTAAATAAATATATTAAAATATATCTAAAGCAACTAAACTAAATCCTGTTTAATCGCTCCATAAAAGCATCTTTTTTACGGCGTGAAATCTCAATTTGCGTGCCGTCGCTCATCACCGCATAGCCTCCGTCTTGCTTTAAATACCTCGTAACGTGTTGCATATTAATAAGGTGCTGATGGTGAACCCTGATGAATTCGTTTTCAGGCAAAAGGTCTTCATAATGCTTTAAACTTGCCGAAACCATTAATTTTTTGCCACCTACTAAATGGAAATGGGTATAGCTGGCATCCGCTTCGCAGCGAATAATATCTTTTATATTAATGATTTCGTAGGCATTACCTGTAGGTAAAGTGATTTTCTGATAATTATCGTCGGCTTTTTTTAGCTGTTGAATTAAGAACTGAAGATTATCCA
This sequence comes from Bacteroidota bacterium, assembly GCA_017303905.1. Taxonomy (NCBI): domain Bacteria; kingdom Pseudomonadati; phylum Bacteroidota; species Bacteroidota bacterium. Next base: position 97,134 of record JAFLBH010000001.1, on the reverse strand, counting down.
TAGATGGTGCCGCGTTTTTCTTCTGCGATACTTTTTCTACGGCCTGTTTTAACTCATCGATATCGATTGGTTTCAATAAATAATCACACGCGCTATATTTAATAGCCTTTAAAGCATGCTTATCGGTTGCGGTTGTAAAGATTAATTCAAACTTTTTACCGGCCACAGCTTCCAATAAATCAAAACCTGTTCCGTCGGGCATTGATATATCCAGAAAAACTAAATCAGGTTTGGTGCTATTGATTAAGTCAATACCTTCTTTTACGTTTTTACCTAATCCGATTATTTCTAATTGCGGACAATTTTTTTCAACGAGCATGGCCAACATCTCGCGGCTCTTTTGTTCGTCTTCTATAATTAATGCTTTAATCATAACAATTAATTTACGTGTGGTATAAATAATTCAACCATGGTTCCGCATGGTTTTTCGTTATTGTCTTTTAAATCCGTAACCAAAACACTGAGGTTGGATTTATTAATGTCGTTCAAAATCCTAACGCGTTCACTGGTAATTTTCATACCCAATGATTTGTGTTTTTGTCCGGGTTGCGTTCTTTTTATTTCACCCGCACTATCACGGCCAATTCCATCATCTTTAATTCTGCATACAATGTAATTGTCTTTTGCGAAAATATCAATAACTAAATGACCTTTCTCCGGTTTTGGGTTTAATCCGTGTAAAATAGCGTTTTCAATATAAGGTTGCATTAACATGGGAGGAATTTCATCATAATCCCCATCTACCGAAGGATGAATATTAATGGAATAATCAAATTTGCCGTCAAAGCGCATTTGTTCTAATTCCAAGTATAAACGTAACGATTCAACATCCTCATTAATGGTTACCATTGATTTTTCAGTATTGTTTAAAATCACACGCATTAATTTGGCAAATTTGTTGAGGTAGCGTGCCGCCTCTTCGCTGTTGCTGTTAAGAATGTAATGTTGAATGGAGTTAAGAGAGTTAAATACAAAATGCGGATTCATCTGGGCACGTAAAGCTTTTAATTCCACTTTGGAAATCTCTACTTTTTTCTCAAACTCTTCCCTTTGTTTCTTACGTATGTTTTGCAGCCTCACTCTAAATACAATAATGATTAGAGATGAAATGCTAATAACTAATAATGAGATGAACCACCATGTTTTATAAAACGGCAATAGAATTTCGAACGAAAACGAAGCCGGTTCCTCACTCCAAATACCTTCGTTATTACAGCTTTTTACTTTGAAAGTGTATTTGCCTGCCGGTAAGTTGGCGTATTTACTGTAGTCTTCATTACTTGGTTCCGACCATGAGGTTTCGTAACCTTCCAACATTTTCATATAACGAACTTTTTCGGGATTGGTATAACAAATGCCTCTGTAGTAAAAAGTAATGTTATTGTAATTGTAAGGCAGAATGGATCCGTTGGCAAGTAAAGTGTCTTCACTTAAAAGCTTAATGTTTTGAATATAGGTATCCGGTAATTTTGAATTTGTTTTTATCGATTTGGGATTGTGTCGTACAACGCCACTCACGGTTCCGAACCAAAGTGTACCGTCTTCTTCTTCCATTACGCCATAATTATTACACTCAACGCCGGTAAAGCCTTCTGTTTTTCCGAATGATTGAATGTAAATATTTCCCGACTCTCTAAATTTTTTAAGATCAAATTTATTGATACCCTGATTGGTACCTACCCATAAAATATTTTCATTATCACTCAGATGTAAAGAGTAAATCAATTCCGAATTTAATCCATCTTTATCGGTAATGTATTGCTGTGTCCCTTTATTTAAATCATAGATCCAAACACCGTTTAACGTAGCTCCAAACATGACATTGTGTTTGTTAACGAGTAATGTGAAAAATGATTCTGCTTTGATATTAAGTTTTTTGTTTTGATAAACAAATTCATTGTTTTCTAATTTAAATAAACCACCTAAAAATGTTCCTAACCATAAATTGCCATTCTTATCTTCTACTATGGATTGTACACCCGATTCTTTCAATAACTCAGGAATTTTATAGAATGAAGCTTTGTAAATACCGTTTTCTTTTTTGATGGCTTCAGCGCCGTTTTGTCCACCAATCCAAAGCGTTCCGTCAACGGCAAGATACTGCAAAGACAATGTTCCCCGTACTTTCAATTGTTTATTACCAACGAAGCTTTCGAAATGATTGTTTTTGAAAACAGACAATCCGTTATTCGTTCCAAACCAAATAGAACCATCTTCCATGAGGGTAGCACTATGACAAGAATTGTCTGGTAGCCCATCCTTAATAGTGTAGTTTTTAAAAAAGCCTTGCGCGTATTTATAAATACCGCTACCGTCGGTACAAAACCAAATGTTTCCTTCTTTATCCTTTAAAATTTTATATACAAAGGCGTTTCCGATACCGGTGCTTTTGTCAAAGCTCGAGAAGGCGTTATCGCGGTAACGATAAATTCCACTGTGTGTACCTACCCAAATATTTTCTTCTGAATCCTTTAGTAAACAACGAATATGATTCGCGTTATTGTCGTTATACAAATTGTAAAAATCAAAGGCTTTTCCATTGTATTTTAATAAGCCGTTTGCCGAACCTATCCAAACGTTTTCAGGGCCTTCGCACCAGATAGAGCTGATATTTTCATCGATAAGTCCGTTTTCTATGTGAAGATTGATGGGTTGATCTCCAGGTACCATTACCTTACTAAATCCTTCGGTTGTACCAATTAATAAATGACCGGTTTCAGGGCATTCGGCAATGCAATTAATATTTTCGCCTGCCAGATTTTTTTGCTTAAAGGATTTTTTTTCAACGTGGTTGTAATAAAATAATCCCACCGTGGTTCCCACACAAATTGTACCGCTTCTTGTTCGGTGTAAAGTTTTAATTTCCATGCCCCTGAAATCAGGAAGCTCTATAAATTTTTGTTGAAACAGAATGTAAACACCCTCCCTGGTACCAATGTAAAGTCCGTTTTTTTCATCATAACACAGCGACGATATGTTGGTGTTTTTTAATCCGTTATTGCCATTATAATTAGTGATTTTTTTATTATTGATAATGCTTAATCCCTCCGCTGTTCCGCAATAAATCACACCGGAGTCACTGCTACAAACCGCGTTCACATAGTGATTAATCAATCCGTTTTTGGGTGAGAAGTTCAAAAATACTTTCCCGTCAAATCTGCTTAATCCTCCATAGCCCCCAATCCACAAATAACCTTGCTTGTCCTGGATCATGCAAGATACTTGCACAAAGGGCATTCCGTTTTCGGCGGAGTAGTTTTTGAAATTATATTGTTGTGCAAAGGCTAAACGTGAAACCAATAGTAACAACAGAAATGAATATCTTAATACACGTTTAGACATATATGATAAGCTAAAAATAGGCTTTTAAAAACAAACTCAAAAGCCCGCTAAACAAATGGCAGCTTTGAACTTGTAAATGGTTAAAAAAAGCCAATTTATTGGTTATCAAACCTATTTTACCTCAGTGACGCTGGGCTTTTTTTATTACCTTTGATAGCTTATAAAATTTACACAAAACTATGTTTGGTTTCCTTAAAAAAGTATTTGGAACAAAGTCGGAAAAAGACATTCGCGATATTGAACCCATTGTTGAAGAGATTAAGAAAATTTATCCAACACTTTCATCGCTTTCTAACGATGAATTACGTAACAAAGTAACAAAGCTTAAAGAGCAAATTCAGGCACACATCGCTGAGGAGAAATCCAAAATTGCAGGTATTCAATCTAAAATGGATGCAGATGCAAACATGGATGTAAATACCAAGGAAGAATTGTATAAGGAGATTGATGAGATTGAGGAAGAGATTACAAAGAAAATTGAAGATGTACTTAACGATATTTTACCGGAAGCATTTGCTGTGTTAAAGGAAACAGCGCGTCGTTTTAAAGAAAATCAGGAGTTAGAAGTTGTTGCCAACGATTTTGATACGAAAATTTCAAAAACACATTCAAATGTAGAAATCAGAGGCGGAAAGGCGTATTGGAAAAATACATGGAAAGCCGCTGGAGCAGATATCACTTGGGACATGGTGCACTATGATGTGCAGTTAATCGGTGGTATTGTTTTGCATCAGGGGAAAATTTCGGAGATGGCTACCGGTGAAGGTAAAACTTTGGTATCAACACTTCCGGTTTTCTTAAATGCATTGGCCGGTCGTGGGGTACATGTGGTAACCGTTAACAATTACCTTGCAAAGCGCGACAGTGAGTGGAATGCTCCTTTATTCCAGTTTCATGGATTGAGCGTAGATTGTATTGACAAGCACGAGCCGCACACACAAGAGCGTCGTGATGCCTACAATTGTGATATTACTTACGGTACCAATAACGAATTTGGTTTCGATTACTTGCGTGATAACATGTCGCGCGGTGTGGATGAATTGGTACAGCGCAAACATAATTTTGCTATTGTGGATGAGGTTGACTCGGTATTAATTGATGATGCACGTACACCTTTGATTATATCCGGACCAACACCACAAGGCGATAAACATGAATTTAATGAGTTCAAGCCGCGTGTTGAGAAATTAGTGAATGCTCAAAAGCAATATGTTCTTACCTGCTTAGCAGACGCGAAAAAATTATTTGCTGAAGGAAAAGAGAAAGAAGCAGGTATTCCGTTATTACGTGCTTATCGCGGATTACCAAAGAACAGCGCCTTAATTAAATTCTTAAGTGAGAATGGTGTAAGAGCTTTATTGCAAAAAACGGAAAATCATTATATGCAAGACCAAAACAAGGAAATGCATAAAATTGATGCCGAATTATATTTCGTTATTGATGAAAAGCACAACTCTGTTGATTTGTGTGAAAAGGGAATAGAATTAATTACAGCTAATACTGACGATCCGAAATTCTTTATCATTCCAAATGTGGGTGATGAAATTGCAGATATTGAAAAGACAGTTACTGATCCAAAGGAAAAAACAGCAAGAAAGGAAGTTGTAATGCGCGATTTCTCAGTAAAGAGTGAGCGTATTCATACAGTAAATCAATTATTGAAAGCATATACTGTTTTTGAAAAAGATGTTGAGTATGTAATTGATGGAGGACAAATTAAAATTGTTGATGAGCAAACCGGTCGTATCATGGAAGGTCGTCGTTACAGCGATGGCTTACATCAGGCGATTGAAGCGAAAGAGAACGTGAAGATTGAAGCAGCAACTCAAACCTACGCTACGATTACTTTACAGAATTATTTCCGTATGTATAACAAGCTCGCCGGTATGACCGGTACTGCTGAAACGGAAGCACAAGAGTTCTGGGACATTTACAAATTAGATGTGGTTGTTATTCCAACCAACCGCGCTATTTCCCGTAAAGACGAGCAAGATTTAGTTTACAAAACAAAACGCGAAAAATATAACGCGGTAATTGAAGAGACTGCAAAATTAGTAGCAGCAGGTCGTCCGGTTTTAGTTGGTACGACTTCAGTTGAGATTTCCGAGTTATTAAGCCGTATGTTGAAGTTACGCAACATTAAGCACAATGTGTTAAACGCGAAATTACATCAGAAGGAAGCTGAAATTGTTGCGGAAGCAGGTAAGGCAGGAACTGTAACCATTGCCACCAACATGGCTGGTCGTGGTACGGATATTAAGTTAGGTCCAGGAGTAAAAGATGCCGGCGGTTTAGCGATTATTGGTACTGAACGTCACGAGAGCAGGCGTGTCGACCGTCAGTTACGCGGTCGTGCAGGTCGTCAGGGTGATCCGGGTTCATCTCAATTCTTTGTTTCCTTAGAAGATAACTTAATGCGTTTATTCGGAAGCGAGAGAATTGCTTCGTTAATGGATCGCATGGGATTACAAGAAGGTGAAGTTATTCAGCATAGCATGATCACCAAATCTATTGAACGTGCACAAAAGAAGGTGGAGGAAAACCACTTCGGTACGCGTAAACGTTTAATTGAGTATGATGATGTTATGAACGCGCAACGTGATGTAATTTACAAACGTCGTCGTAATGCTTTGTATGGAGATCGTTTAAGTATCGATATCGCCAACATGTTATTTGAAGTATCGGAGAACATGGTATCCGAATTTCAACCTAGTAAGGATTTTGAAAGTTTCGAATTAGAATGTATCAAAGTATTTGGAGTTGAAAGTCCGGTTAACGAAAAAGAATTTAATTCTTTACGTGAAGCAGATGTTACCGAAAAATTATTTGATGTTGCTTTAAAACAATATCAGGTAAAGTCGCAAAGCATTGCTGATGCAGTATTCCCGACTATTAAAGATGTTTACACCAATCCGAATAATCAGTATGAGAATATCATTACGCCATTTACGGATGGAGTAAGAGGATTGCAAATAATGGCCAACCTGAAGAAGTCGTATGAGACTAAAGGACGCGAGATGGTATTGGCCTTCGAGAAAACTGTTGTTTTAGCTATGATTGATGATTCATGGAAAGAACATTTACGTGAATTAGATGATTTAAAACAAGCGGTACAAAACGCATCATTAGAACAAAAGGATCCATTGGTAATTTACAAATTGGAATCGTTTAACTTGTTCCGCGACATGATTGCGAAAACCAGTAAAGACATTATTTCTTTCTTGATGAAAGGTGGTTTACCTGTTGAGGGCAATCAGCAGGAAGTAAAGCAAGCTAAGTTCACGCAAGAAGTAAAGCCTGAACCAAAGAAAGAGAAATTGGTTGAGTCACGCAGTGAAGAAGAAATACAACAACAAAAAGAACAGCAAAAGCCAAAGCAACAACCGGTACGCGTTGAGCAAAAAATAGGACGTAATGATCCTTGTCCTTGCGGCAGCGGCAAAAAATACAAAAACTGCCATGGGGTAGGGGTTGTGTAAATTATAAACTATGCTTAACAGAGCATCTAATTTATTTTTAGTAATAGTAAGCGGCCTCATTTTGGCCGCTTCTTGGTTTTCGCCATTTACCTTATTAATATTTGTAGGATTTGTTCCCTTATTTATCGCTACAAAAAATCTTCACGAGGTTACAACTTCCCGTCGCAGTTTAAAGGTGTGGGGACTAAGCTATCTGGCTTTCTTTTTCTGGAATTTAATTTCAACCTGGTGGATTTATAATGCTTCTCTTGAAGGCGCTATCATGGCTATAGTATGTAATGCGCTTCTCATGAGTTGGGTGTATTTAATTTGGTACCGCATTCAACGTGTATTTGGCAGCGAATTAAAATTTTGGTTGTTGGTTCCTTTATGGTTAACCTTTGAATACGGACACACCTTATGGGATTTAACCTGGCCATGGCTAAGCATCGGTAACGTTTTCGCAAACACAACATCATTCGTACAATGGTATGAGTTAACAGGAACCAGCGGTGGTTCACTCTGGGTGTTGGCAGTAAACATTTTGCTTTTCAATGTAGCCAACAGCGAGTATAAGAATATTAAATCTTATGTGAAGCCGATCGCGCTCGTGATAATTCCCGTTTTAGTGTCCATCTTTATTCTTTCTATACGTGCTGTTAATCCGGAGAAAGAACTTAATGTAACGGTTATTCAGCCCAATATTGATCCATACGGAGAAAAATTTGTTCTTGATTTTAATTCGCAGTTAAATCAATTGCATCAACAGCTTCTTCAAACAAAGATCAATGCAAATACTGAACTTGTAGTGTTGCCTGAAACTTTTATCATCGAAGATGTGCGTGAAAACGATTATCAATCATCTGAGGAAATTACCAATCTTATCACTTTAATGAAAATTCATTTTCCTAAAGCAGCCATCTTAACAGGCGCGAGTACCTATCATGTGTTTGAGAAGGGCGAGGAAATAACAGCTACTGCACGCAAGTTTCATGATGCGGAAGAATATTACGATATGTATAATACAGCTTTGTATATCGACACTAACCGAAAATGTACATTCTATCATAAATCGAAATTGGTACCGGGCGTTGAGCGCATGCCATTCCCCGGAATTTTTAAGTATTTCGAAAAGTATGCCATTGAATTGGGAGGAACCAGCGGAAGTTTAGCTACGCAAGAGGAGCGTACTGTTTTAAGCGATCAAATCTATGATGTAAATGTGGCTCCGGCCGTTTGTTACGAAAGTGTATACGGCGATTTTATGGCGGAGTATATTCGTAAAGGTGCCAACATCATTTCTATTATCACCAATGATGGCTGGTGGGGCAACACTCCCGGTCACCGTCAGCATTTAGCCTACGCCAAATTACGCGCTATAGAAACACGTAAACACATTATCCGTTCAGCGAATACAGGCATCAGTTGTTTTATTGATGAAATGGGAAACATTACACAGCCTCAACCATATTGGGAGTTTGCTGTCATCAACCAAAATGTGTCGCTTAATTCGGTTAAAACTTTCTTTGTTCGGTTTGGCGATTTAATCTCTTATGTCTCAGTGTTTTTGGCTGCACTTATCCTTCTGTATTCACAATATTTACGCCTTAGAAAACACTAATCCGGTAAGTTTTCCAGGTCATTCAAATCTTTTGCTCTGCCACTAGCTTTTTTATTTTTTTTTAGATCTGAAAGTCTGATTATTTTTAAAGGAATATTTTCAAACAACACTTCATTTGCGTTTTTATAAACCTCTTCAAAACTTATGCCGCTGATTTCTTTCAAAATTTCAATCGATACGGGCGCTCTTCCAAACGAAAAAACTGTCATTGATTGGTTGTATAGAAAATTCTCCTCTGTCATATCGAAAACAGGCATTCTAAAATGATCAAATGCGTTTTCCAGTTTTTTGTAATTGTCTCTGCTTACTTCAACGAATATGTCAAGGTCGCCGGTTGTTCTGGGAAAACCATAATATATTACAGAATAACCACCCACTAAAACATATTTTACGCCGCACTTATTTAGCGCTAATAGAAATTCCTGAAAATCATCATTGAAAATATTACCCATGCTTTCGGTAAGAATGAATGGTTTTGTCCATTTTAGGAGGATTGTTTTGTGAGAAATTGTAAGCTACACTCTGCAGATAGGCAAAGACCTTAAATCTTTCTTCCGCCGAAAGTGAAAAATAATTATCGGACTCCTTTTGTATCTCCTTGAAATTATATGTTTTATGCGCGCTTCGGTCGAGTTTAAACATAAGCAAATTTACAATAAAATTCGTAAAAATCATTAAATTAGCGCCTGCATTTATCTTCTGTTTTTATAATACGAAAAGAATACAAAAACAAACCTTATGGAAAAATTTGATGTAGCAATTATTGGTTCAGGTCCCGGTGGATACGTAGCCGCAATTCGTTGTGCCCAATTAGGAATGAAAACAGCACTTATCGAAAAATACAATACGCTTGGTGGTACTTGTTTAAATGTTGGATGTATTCCTTCTAAGGCAATGCTTGATTCATCTGAGCATTATTATAATGCGGTACATCATTTTGAAGAGCATGGCATCGAAGTGAAAAACCCTAAGGTTAATTTAAAACAAATGGTTGAGCGCAAACGTGGTGTTGTAAAAATGACTTGCGATGGCATCAACTTTTTAATGAAGAAAAATAAAATCACCGTTTATACAGGTCATGGTACTTACGTTAGCAAAAACGTAATTGAAATCGCCAAAGCAGATGGCAGCAAAGAACAAATTGAAGCAGCAAAATCAATCATTGCTACAGGCTCAAAACCTTCTTCATTACCATTTATAAAAATTGATAAAGAAAGAATTATTACTTCTACCGAAGCTTTAGAATTAAAAGAAGTTCCAAAACATCTGATTGTTATTGGCGGTGGTGTAATCGGATTGGAATTGGGAAGTGTTTACGCACGCTTAGGTTCTAAAGTAAGCGTGGTTGAATTCATGGACCGTTTAATTCCTGGTATGGATGCGGCTCTTGGAAAAGAATTACAACGTGTATTAAAGAAAAACTTAGGCTTCGAATTCTACATGAAGCATAAAGTTACGGGTGTAGCGAATAAAGGCAAGGAGGTAACCGTTAGTGCGGATAACGATAAAGGCGAGAAGGTAGAATTAAAAGGTGATTATGTATTAGTATCTGTAGGTCGTCGTCCGTATACCGATAATTTAGGATTGGATAAAGCCGGCGTAAAATTAGATGATCGCGGACGTGTAAACGTAGATGATCATTTAAAAACAAATGTTGAAGGTATTTACGCAATTGGCGATGTAGTGCGTGGCGCGATGTTAGCTCATAAGGCGGAAGAAGAAGGTGTGTATGTAGCAGAGCAAATGGCCGGACAAAAACCACACATGAATTACAATTTAATTCCTGGGGTAGTATATACTTGGCCTGAAGTAGCTGCAGTAGGATACACGGAAGAGCAATTAAAAGAACAAGGAAAAAAATATAAAGTAGGTAGTTTCCCATTCAAAGCAAGTGGTCGTGCACGCGCGAGCATGGATACCGATGGTTTCATCAAAGTATTAAGTGATGAAGCAACCGACGAAATTTTAGGTGTACATATGATTGGTCCGCGTACAGCCGATATGATTATGGAAGCTGTGGTGGCCATGGAATACCGTGCCAGCGCCGAAGACATCGCACGTATTTGTCATGCGCATCCAACCTTCACTGAAAGTTTCAAAGAAGCTTGTTTAGACGCAACCGCTAAACGCGCTCTGCATATTTAATCTTAATCCTCCCCATAAAAAGGGAGTTGTAGATAGTACAGTTTAATTCCATCCATTTCTTAAGGGGAGGTGCCCAACCTTTCAATTTAATCCTCCCCTTTTTTAAGGGGAGGTGCCCAAAGGGCGGAGGGGTTCCCAGTAGCTTTTATCCCTATTTCCCTCACAATTAACCAAATTTCACTCAAAAACCTTGAATAGTTAGGTATTCTTGGCTATATTTAAGCTATTAAATTCATGAATATGAAATCTATTCTTTTAACAGCTGTATTTGCCTTTTTAGCATTTGGTGCTTTTGCTCAAAAAACAGCCAATCAATTACAATCAAAATCTTGGTTTGTAACCGGTGATTTAAACTCTAACGGAGCTTTAAAATTATCCCCAACACAACCTAAAAACGGAACAGCATGGGAAGCTAAATTTTCTTCCACAGGAAGTTTATATAACTGCAATACTTTAAAAACTAATGTGGTTGATCCAACAGGAATTGAAGTGAAAGCTGGAACTTATTACTGCGATTCATTGAGCCAGAATTATAAAATTAAAAATGATGTTATTCAGATTAATACTGATAAATCAAAATATTATCGTGTAACCATGTTACCAAACAGCGAAGGTTTGGAGCTGGTTCCTGCTACAGCAGCAGACTTTAAATAAACTATCTGTCCTAATTGAACCGGGATGTTTTTTAACGGAGATAAACGCTTCTTAAAAATCATCCCGGTTTTTATTTTTATAAGCTTTGCGGCATCGGCCCAAAAAGTAGTGGTGGATGATTTAGTGAAAGGCAAATGGTTTGTAGAAGGTAATCTCCAGGATAGTGTGGTAAAATTGTTGCGTAAGCGGAATCCATCGGTGCCGTACCGCGTGTATACCTTTGCAACGGGAACTGTTTTACATCGCTGCGATTCGGTTTACCAATCGGCTTTTGATGATAAGGGCAATGAAGTGATCGTTAACAAACTTGATTGTAATTCACCCGCCACATACGGACTAAAAAACCTGATTATGCATATTTCTACCGGTAAAAGCTCGCATTATTTTATTGTAGAAGCTAAAAAGGGCGGTGGTATGTATACACTCAGGCGCACCAAAGCCGAATACTATAATCAGCCGTAAATTTTGTAAATTTGTAGCATGGCAAAAGCAGCAGGACCCATCGTGTGTTCGTTTTGTAACCGCGATAAAAAAGACGTGAAAATATTAATTGCAGGAATCAGCGGTCATATTTGTGACAGTTGTATTTCGCAAGCCTATAAAATGATAAGTGAGGAAGGCAATGCGGAGACCAAACAAAAAGTTCAGCAAGCACTCAACTTATTAAAGCCAAACGCTATTAAAACGTATTTGGATGAGTATGTGATTGGGCAGGATGAAGCCAAGAAAGTATTAAGCGTGGCTGTATACAATCACTTCAAACGCGTATCACACGCTTCCAATGATAAAGAGGAAATCGAAATCGAAAAATCGAATGTGATTTTGGTTGGAGAAACCGGAACCGGAAAAACTTTATTGGCGCGAAGCATTGCTAAATTATTGAATGTTCCTTTTTGTATTGCAGATGCAACGGTATTAACCGAAGCGGGATATGTGGGTGAAGATGTGGAAAGTATTTTAACCCGTTTGTTGCAGGCTGCCGATTATGATACAGCCGCAGCAGAGAGAGGTATTGTATTCATTGATGAGATTGATAAGATTGCACGTAAGAGTGATAATCCGAGTATTACCCGTGATGTGAGCGGTGAAGGTGTGCAGCAAGCCATGTTGAAATTATTGGAAGGCTCATCTGTAAACGTTCCGCCTCAAGGCGGAAGAAAACATCCGGATGCAAAAATGATTCAGGTGAACACCAAGAATATTTTATTTATTTGCGGTGGCGCTTTTGACGGCATTGAGAAAAAGATTGCCAGTCGTTTAAACACACAAGCCGTTGGTTATTCGGCGTCTGTTTCTTCAGAGGAAGTAGATAGAAGTAATTTATTGCAATATATTTCTCCTCAGGATTTAAAATCATTTGGATTAATTCCGGAGCTCATCGGACGTTTACCGATTTTAACTTATCTGCAGCCATTGGATAAATCAGCTTTACGCAGAATTTTAACCGAGCCAAAGAATGCGCTAATTAAACAATACAAGCATTTGTTTAAAATGGAAGGCATTAAACTCGAGTTTGAAGATGAGGTATTGGATTTAATTGTAGATAAGGCAACCGAGTTTAAATTAGGCGCCCGAGGTTTACGTGGTATTTGCGAAGCCATTATGCTCGATTTAATGTACGATTTGCCAAGTAACGAAAAAGCGCCAAAATCTTTTACCATTACATTGGATTACGCCGCTGATAAATTAAAAAATGCAAGACTAAGCCATTTGAAAGCGGCTTAGTTAGTTGAAAGTATAGAGTTCGGAGTTCGTAGAAATGCGGAATTTTTATTTTAATGAATCGTTGAAATCTTTTACACCATTTAATTTTTAACAGGTACAGTTTTTACATAGCTGGTTACATTCCTGAAATTCATTTTAATACCATTAATGGTTTGTATGTTGTTTCTGTATAAATCAATTTGAATGGAGGCACTTGTTGAAGTTGATACAGAGCTTAACGAAGATGAACTTACATTGAAAGAACCACCACTTCCCAATACAACCGAAGCTGTAAGTGCAGGTGTAGTGCTTCCAACACTTGAAATATAAATTTGTGCTTCTACAGCATTAGTGATGCCGCTCAAAGGAATGGAAAAACCTGCGCTCTTGCTCAATGTATCCGGCCATGATGTGTAATTAGAGTAAGTAGAAAAACCTGCTGAATTTGTATAGGTAAAAGCTGCGACCGCGCCACCTGTAATTTGCCATACAAAAGGCGAAGCTTGTGCAGCATTAGTACTGTCTAAGTAATAACCAAAAAAGTTTTTGAAGGTAACACCATTTGAAGAAACATTGCCCATACTTAAAAAAGTTCCCAAAGGCATATTAAAATTATCAAAGTTAGAAGAAGAAGCCAATGCGTAATTTTGTCCATAACTCAATGTAAAAGTAGTAGCTCCAAAAATGCTATGAACTAATTGATTGGAAAATAAAGCGCCGAACTTTTCGGCAGAAGGTGTCGGTGTGCTCCCTGTAGTGGTGGATGATGGTGCCGGAGCATTGTCTTCTTTCTTTTTACAGGAAGTGATTAATAAGCCGACAACGGATAAAAGTAAAATAAGTTTTTTCATATTATTGATTTTTAAAATAAGCAAGTTTTAAATATTGATGAACTGATCCAAAAAGATAGTTTTTGTTTTGAATAGTTTCCGGTACTATATTAAAAGCGGTCACACTAATAATGCCTCCGGTGATAAACGGACTTAGTTCTGTAGCGCTAAAATTCGAAACTTCAACTAATCCATTGTATCTTTTATTTATGGTTACACCATTAAATCCACTTAATGTAACGAGAACTGAATCGGCATTTTTCACCTTACTCAGGTTTATGCTAAGCCCTTCTGTTGTTTTAATAGTGTCTTTAATTTTATATTGATCTTTTATTTCAACAAATGCAAGACCGCGCTGATAATGATAATTAAATGAATTAAAATTACCGTTTCCTGTACAAACCCATTTTTTGTCGCCATTGCCATTGCTTACCGAGTTATCATCTATGTAATAATTGCTGTTTGAAATGAATTGTAATGGCTCGTTACTAAAACTTAAATTGCCACCATGAGTTTTTGTAGTTGTGTCACCGCGTGTAGCTAAAAAGTAAGCTACGTATTTTTTGAAATCAACCGCAGGTTGACCAAAATTAAAATCTTGAGTAACATAATATAATGTAAAAACACCATCAGTATTAGACATGCTGTAACTAGGACAACCGTTTTGATTGCCACCATCTTTTTTGATTGTAAATGAAACTAAAAAGAGAAAGAGTAATACAATTAAATTTGAAACAGTTATTTTCATTATTGTATAGTTAATTTTTTAATTAGAAGTCTGTTTGTGCTAGTTATTATTTTAATCAGGTAAATGCCTTTAGCTAAATCGGCCGTATAAAAAGTTTTACGGTAGGTATTTATATCTGAAACAACATCAGCGGCAACAATTTGACCAAGGTTATTTAAGATAACAAGTTGGGCATTCTCTTTTTCCTGTAGACTAAACTCAACAGTGGAGAAATTATCCGCAGGGTTTGGATATACATTAAAAGAATTTATTTTATCATAATTAATTTCTTCCGGCGGCAAAATAGGCATTTCCTGTGTCTCCGTATTATTTGGATTTAAAAAGCTTAGTATGTCTTCACGCACGCTATCTTTAATATTGCTGTAATCAACGTAGTGCGTTACAATATTATCACCCATATCATCGTAGCCATAAAAAGTGTTTTCAGGCCCTTTGGTTGAATCAGTAACTGCTGTTCTTAATCCGGAAGCGCCGCTGCTGCAATCGGCTCTTTGAATATAGGCGTGAAAGTCAGCACCACTTACCACATTAAAACCAGGCTTTAATACTATTACTTTACCTGCCTTATAACTTACATCTGCGTTACTGTTAATGGTGTTGTCAGCTGTAATAGTTTCAAATGCGCGTATTAAACAGGTGCTGGGTTTTATACAATGATTAGCATTAGGATTGGGAAAAGGAACATTAATATATCTGTGACTAAGATTTATGTAGTTAGCTGAACCTACATTGCTGGCATTTAACCAGTACAAATTATGATATAGCATATAATCTGTTCCGTTATACTCACCTTTCTGTCCTGTTTTAGCAAGTGGGTCACTTCCGCTACTGCCATGCCAGCCAAAAGTTGGTTCGTTCCAATCATAACGGTTAATTGTTTTTTCAATTCTGTTCTCACATGTCCATTCAAAGTTTGGTCTGGCAAATTGACCAAAATTATAAGGACCTTCACAAGGAGCATTATCTAGCATTGTTTTAATTTTTGGTAGATATGCTGAATAGGATGTGTTTTGTGTTGGAAAAAGAACGCGATGCAGAAGTGGCGCATGCCACAAGTCATAATGTCTAGGAGTATTTTCTTTTAAAGCCTCTTGAGGCGAATAAGGATCTTGACCGGCCAAATCGATAAAATTGGAAGTTTTGTTGTGAAAACCCGGAAGCATTACTATTGAATTACCGCACACTATGCTTGTCACAATATTACATAAATAGTTCAACGGCCATGGGGCATTACTACAAACTTGTGTTTGTATTTGATTACAAATGTAACTTAAGCCACTTACTTGACCTGCTTGCCATCCGCAGTTCCCAACAGCTAATAAATCTACTTTAAACACAGCATTATCAACAGAGGTTGAAGGCACCCCTATAAAACCTAACCAGTTACTAAATAATACTGTATTAACATATGGCGTTACATAATTGCAGGTTTTAGGATTTATACTTGTTGAACTAATCAGGGGGATATATGGATTGATAGGGAAACTTGTATTCCCAGCGCTTATGCAGCTGGCTTCAGCAATTCCGTAACCAAGAGCAATGCTACTTCCGCCGGGTTGCACAATCTGACCTGTGACTGGATTACGATAATCAAAGAATACGTCGTTTTTAAAATGTTGTGCAAATCTATCTGTAATATTCCATGCTTCTTGCTTTAAACTACTGACACCTAAATTTTCATAAGGGAAAATTTCGCCATTATCAGTTGCGCTATAATCAACTAATTTATTGATTAAAGCCAAGCCAGTTAATAAGGTAATGTAATGGTCATGACTTAAAGTTTCGTTGTCTGGTGATTCTGTAGAGCCGCTTTTCGTTAGGTCTTGATAGCTCGACTCTACAAGTGCTTGTCCAATCGTTTGCAAGGTACAAAAGCCTCTATCGTTGAGTTGCGAATTTGGATTGGCATCGCCTGTGGAAGAATTATAATTATAGCCATTATTATAATAATTAAAGTGCCCATAGTTTTTGGCAACAAAGTCAACTGGAATATCGTCTCTTATTAAAAAACCATTTAAAGGAACAGTAGTTCCTCCTGCCCAATACCACATTGGCTCGGAAATATGGTCAATCCTGTTTATTGCATTTAGGGCACAAAATATCTCATGCTTAACGGAGTCGGTGTTTTGATTGGCGTTCTTTAAGAGTGCATATTCTGTTGCTAGCGCCGCTAAATGTATGCCTATACTAGATACAGCATCTCCGGTTTTAAGAGTTTGTTGGTTGTTAGTTGAACTAGGATAACCGGTTTGTGTTGAGCCACGCTGGTTAAAAGGAACACTTTCACCTAGGTTTTTTCCAATTTTTATAAAATCATTATTAAACCTAGTTTTATAATACCAGTACTTTTGCAAATTGATTCCGTCACCTTGCGCCTGTACATTATATAAAGTTAATACATTTATAATTATGCTAATTTGATAAACGAATCTCATATGAATTATTGTTTGTGGTGGTGTTTAACCAAAATGCTTCGCTGTTTAATTTTTTGATTGACCATTTAGAGTTTGAATGGAATATGTTTTTTTGTGCTGTGTAGAGAATGAGGTTGCCTGCATGTGTTGCAGAAATAACTATTTCTTTCTTTTTTTTAAGTAATTTCCATGAACCTTGAAATTGCTCATAGTAAGTAATCGATGATTGACCAAAATACATCTCTTTCTCGCGATACATTTTAGTATCTTCATATATACCGGAGTCTACGCCGTTAACGTAGTATTTATCCAATTTCCAGGAAGTTTGAATCATAGCTTCCGGTTTTCTAAACCAAAGGGTGTTTTCTGGATATTTTTTGCAAGTGGTAAAAACTACAACCACCAATAGTGCTAATAAACAATATTTAAAAAACTTAAACATACTATTTCCTTTTTTTCTTTAAGTATGCATTTTCTTTTTTAAGCTCTTGTACTTGCTTATTCAACTCAACGGTATATAACGTCAGTTCTTCAATTTTTTGTAAAAGAATGGCATCCATCTCTGCACTGTTTATCCCGTTTAGTTTTACATCTTTAGCACTAGGCACATCTATTAAATGTTTGTTTTTTAAATAAAAAGTTTCCGCTTCTTCTAGGGTTGGCAGTTTGTAATCTTTTTCAAACACATAGTCGGCCCATTTCACAGGGTCTAAAACCACTAGTTCCTGGCAAACTAGTTTACCTCCAATTTGCATGAGTGTATTATTGGCGTGCACATTCGTGCTTTGTATTTTTTTCTCACCAATAAAAACCTTACCTGAGCTTTGAATTAGAAATGTTGTTTTGTTATTACTTGTATTAATTACTTCAAACGCATCGTTTGTTGCGCCTGCTTTTAAAACAGTTTTCCCATCGCCGTAAACCGTAAATTGATTATTATTGGTGCCAATAATTTTTGCGCTATTGTTAGTAGGTGATAATTTAATACCTGTATTATTAATATCAAAAAGATTGAGTATTACGTTCGGGTCAATGGCTGTGTTGTTTGCTCCAATTTGCGCGTATTTCCTTACATAGAATTCATCACCTGTGTAAACTTTTGCCCCTGCAGTACCGGCAGAGCCTCCGCTACCTGTTCCACCTCCCAGATAAATATTTTTACCACAATAATAGTTAATGAGTAGTCCGTTATTGCCTGACGCGTCGATTGAACTTTGTACACCATCAGAACCCATTGTTAATGCTACATTGCTGGCTTGGTCAAATAGCTGGATTCTCCCGCCAAAATAAAACCAAGGGTCCTGAGTTGGGGCAAGGCAGGGATTAAATGTTGGAAGTGGGTTACCTAATTTACCAAATGTAAAAGCATCTGGTGCAGAACTGCTGCCGTTATTAAAAGCTATACCGCTGGAAGTATTAAAAAATAATTTACCACTTAGATTAATATCACCGGCTATTTTTGCACTTCCGCTTACTTCAATATCTTCTGTTTTTACGGCATCATTAACTACAATGGTACTGTCAAAGTTAGAAGTACCTGTAACTTGCAAATTACCGGAAGTACTCATGGTGCTATCAACCTTTAAGCAACCACTAACAGTAGTGGTTGGAATGGTACTTTGCGAATAATTTAATAAAGGAAGTAATAGAAAAGCTAAAATCGGCTTTAAGCTTACAGCTTTTGCGTTTTGCGTTTTGCGTTTTAAAATCATGATTTTTCTTTTGTATAAATAAATGTAAAAAATGAAAGTTTAAAAAGCAAATAATAAATCATTAATTTAGCACAAGCACTAAAAAATAAACCAATGAACTTTATTAGCTATAACTTTACCGTAACCAATCGTTTTATCCGTTACGCAAAAATCGACACACAATCCGATCCATTATCAAAAACTTGTCCTAGTACGGAGAAGCAAAAAAACTTAAGCCGCTTATTGGTGGAAGAATTAAAAGCCATCGGCATTAGTGATGCGGAATTGGATGAACATGGTTATGTGTATGCTACCATTCCTTCCAACACAAGTAAAAATGTGCCGGTTATTTGTTTTTGTTCGCACGTGGATACTTCACCGGATTGCAGCGGTACAAATGTTAATCCGGTGATCCATAAAAATTATCAGGGAACGGATATTGTTTTACCGAATGATAAATCGCAAGTCATAAAATTCAGTGAGCATGTGGCTTTAGCCGGACAAATCGGTAACGATATTATCACAACTGATGGTACAACTTTGCTGGGCGCGGATAATAAGGCGGGCGTAGCAGAAATTATGGATGCTGCTCATTATTTAATGACGCATCCTGAAGTAAAGCATGGTAAAATTCGGATTTTATTTACACCGGATGAAGAAATCGGAAGAGGAACCGACAAGGCCGATATGAAAAAGTTAGGCGCAGAGTTTGGTTATACCATGGATGGAGAAACCATTGGTCACATCGAAAATGAAACGTTTAGCGCGGATGCGGTAACGATTGTTGTAAAAGGTTTTCCTACACATCCGGGTTTCGCGAAAGATAAAATGCAGCATGCAATTAAAATCGCGGCCGAAATCGTGAATCAAATTCCTAAAAACAAAACGCCGGAAACCACGGAGAAAAAAGAGCCATTCATTCATCCGACTTCTATTAACGGCGGATTGGAGCAAGTGGAGATTAAATTCATCATTCGTGCATTTGATACACCAACCTTAAAAGCTTTAGAAGAAGAATTAAAACAGATCACTGCGAAAGTAATTTCTAATTACAATAAATGCTCGTTTGATTTTATTGTTACTGAGCAGTACCGTAACATGGGTGAAGTATTAGCGAAGTGTCCGCATGTTGTAGATTACGCTATGGAAGCTATAAAACGAACAGGCATTACTCCGGTTTTATCCAGTATACGCGGCGGTACCGATGGCTCCCGTTTTTCATTCATGGGAATGCCTTGTCCGAATATTTACGCAGGCGAGCATGCTTTTCACAGCAAACAGGAGTGGGTGAGTGTTCAGGATATGCAAAAGGCCGTAGAAACCATTGTTCATTTGGTGAATATTTGGGAAGAGAAATCATAAATGTCTGCGGAAATCTGCGTGATCAGCGGGAATTCTCTCCCAAAAATTGTTTCCCGCAGATTTCACGGATGAGCGCGGATGTTAAATTATAATCCCATAATTCAAAAAATCAATTCTGATTTATTTTCTGAAAAGAAAGTAGATGTGTCTGTTTTGCGACTGGATTTAATTCATCCTCAAATCAGCGGTAATAAATGGTTTAAACTTAAGTATAATTTAGAGGAAGCAAAGCGATTAGGTCAAGACACCATTCTTACCTTCGGCGGAGCATTCAGTAATCATATTCATGCTACAGCTGTTGCCAGCAAGCAAGCCGGATTCAAAAGCATTGGTGTCATTAGAAGCGAGCCAAGCTCAATTAGTAATTATACCTTAAGTGATGCAGCTGCCAATGGCATGCAGTTGTTCTTTGTGTCGCGTGAAGATTACAATAAAAAGCAGGATCTCGGATTTATAAAATCATTAAGTGAAAGATTCGGCAATTTCTATTTGGTGCCTGAGGGAGGTGATAATGAATTGGGAGCAAAGGGTTGCGAAGAAATTTTACCAATGCAAAACAACTTCGATATCATCCTATGCGCTTGTGGTACCGGAACAACATTGAAAGGCATTTCAAGTTCATTAAAACCTTCACAAAAAATAATTGGTATCAGTGTGTTGAAGGGAGTGGGCGATTTAAATACAAACGCTAATGTAAATGCGGAGTATCATTTTAGTGGCTATGCTAAACATACCAATGAATTATTGGAGTTCAAGGAAAGTTTCGAAGCACAAACACAAATCCCATTAGATTATGTTTATACCTCAAAATTATTTTACGGAGCAACAGATCTCATAAGATCAGGAAGCATTGAAGGAAGAATTTTGATTGTGCACAGCGGCGGTTTACAAGGTAATAGGGGGTATGAAGACCGTTATGCTCTAAATCCTAAGCGGAATGTGAATGAGCCCCAAGGGTAAGATTGTTTCGGATTAATTCCACCACCAAAAGGAGAAGCTACAATTCTGACAAAGCCAAATCCAAGAGCTAGGGTGCTTGCCATTTTTCCATTACGACTGGCAATTAAAATACCGTTTTGCATCTGAACCGAATAAGCAGTAATGTTTTCCATGGTAACATCCGTACCGTATCTAAAACGGGGACCAATAAAAAATTTAGTGTGTGATTTAGATTCGAAATAATAATTAAGATCTAAGCCCGTAATAAAATTAACATTACGTCTCACAGTACTGGCAGAAGTGTTAGCAGAAGTATCTGAACTAAATCCGAGAAACATCACACGTCTGTCGTAGCTCATACTCACCGGAAGTGTAATGCCGATTTGTTTGTCAAAAAATAATCGTTCGTAGGTAAGTGTTAACCTTCCAAATACAACATCCGGGATTTGAATACCAATAATGTTGTCTTTAAACTCTTTTTCTTTCTCGCGGATCTGTGCTTTTCTGTCAAGAGGTTTATTACTAGAACTCGATGGCGCGGCAACCGATGTGTTTGTTGTTGTTCCGAAAATATAAACATTGCCGCTGCTAAATTCAGCCATTAAGATTTCATTCTTAGAAACTGTAATCATGTTACCGGCTGAGGTACTGTCTTTATAAGTGACGGTGCTCGGATTGATGGAAACAATTTTGCAATTAAGTTTTTTACCGTTCTTGAAAACAACTTTATCTTGCCCTTTAACAAAAGTGCCAACGCAAAATAAAATGAGTATGTAGTATAGAGTCTTCATGAATTAAAAACGGTAACCAAAGCAAAGTCCTAAATACATTTTGGGTAATCCTGTTTGTGCAAGTTCTGTTTTCATTAAATCGGCATCACCGCTAAACGGACCAATACCCACAAATGCTTTGTAAGTAAAGGTAGGTGTAATGCGTACCTGAAATCCATTTACAATCATAGTAGCCAGTTGGTAGCCCTGTGCTTTTTGAATTTCAATTTTTTCAAAAATAAAACCGCCAATTTCTTCCTGCACTGTTATCTCGCGGTCAAACGAATAATTCATGTACTTCACTAAAACGCCAACAAAGTATTGTGATTTTTTTCTTACGGAAGGATAGAAGTTTAAACCTAAACCTATATCGTAATTTTTCTTGGTATTAGCTAAATCCATTAAATATAAATTTGGCCAAGTAGTTCGTGTATTAAAATTATAGGAACCTAAAACCATTACGCCTAAGTGATTTTGCAATAAATCCCGCTCGTACATTAATGTTATATCGGCATTTGTGAGTGCAAGTCCGTTTATCATGAAGGAATTTTTGTTCATGTAATAAACGTCTGAGGGTTTCGCTAATTTTGTTTCTTTGCTCTCGCCGGCGGAAGGAGTAGTAGATTTTGGACTAACCGGAGCGGGATTTTTATTAATCACATCAACGTTTCCATTTTTGTATTCAATAAATAAAACATCCGTTTTAGCTATCACATAAGTTGGACCTTCCGGATTATTAATGTTTTTATATTTTATGGATGTTTCAGTGATTTCCTTCACTAGAGCTTCAAACTTGCTGCCGCTGTTCAGGTAAATTAAGTCTTGAGCCTTAATGCCAAGGTTTAAGATTAACAAGAGCCCAAATAATATTTGTTTCAATTTTAGCACTGTTTAAAGTTAACTATAATAAGACGATAAAAAAAGCCGTTATGTTACAAACGGCTTTAGTTAGACTTTAGTATATGGGAAAGGTTTAATTAGACTTATAAACTAAAATGTTAAAAACGTAGGGGTTAATCTTTTTGATTTGCTCGTTACGTTTAACATTTTTTAGCGCATTCTTTTTAGTTGGAACACTTAATTCGCCTTCATTAAAAGCGTTAATGGTATTAATGATTTCTTTCGATTTAACCGCGAAACCGGTAGCCTCGGCAGAAGTAATCTTACCTCTTACCAAACCTACAACAGCGCCTTGTTCGTCTAATAATGGCCCGCCACTATTACCCGGGTTTACAGGAATAGAAATCTGATACATGGTTGTGTCACCTTTAAATCCGCTTAGGGAACTTAAAGAACCTTCGCCATACACCACATCTTCGCGAGGGTAGCCCAATGTGTAAACTTTCTCTCCTAAATCTAAAGTGCGGTTACTGAAAATAAATGGAACCGACCATCCCTTTGATAATTCCTCGTTTTCTATTTTTAAAACGGCGATATCTATAGATGGATCGCTAAATACAAGTTTAGTTAAAGTGCGTGTAGTGGTTCCGTTTTCAACGAAAATGGAATCAGCACCTTTAATCATGTGTAAGCTGGTTACTAAGTAACCTTTGTTGTTGATGGCAAAACCGGTTCCTTCAAAATTAGCCGGTGCGTATTTTGGTTTTTCAGCCGCTTTCACCATTACTTCCACGATGTTATCCTGCGTATATTTTAATTCGCTTACCTCGCGACGTAAATCGGTGATTTCATTACTTTGTTTCGTTAATAAATAGCCACCGGTACTTAAAAGCGCAAGGGTAGATAAAACAGCAACTAAACCAACACCTGCCGCCATCGCCACATTTTTACCCAACTTGTGATAAAACTTCTCTTGTTTAAATGGAAGAATTTTTGGTTCGTTGCCAAATGTTTTCGCGTGAATGGATTTAAGAACATTTCTTAATTCATTTCTCTTTTCATGTTTTGCTAACGTGTCAACAAAAATTTTATGTTCATTAAATGCATTAGCAAAAACGGCATCATTGTTTAAGCGATTCTCGAAATCAGCTTTATCGGCAGTATTTAAATCTCCGCGTAAATAATCGTCAAATAAATCAGTATTCTTCATTTTCTATCTTTCTTCTCTTAATTACTTATCAAAAAAACTTTTCTTCAATCGTTGCAGGCATTTATACTTTTGAGTTTTGGCATTATCAGAATTGGTATAACCAAACTTCTCTGATATTTCATCCATGCTTAAACGATTCACATAAAAATCTTTAATTATCGTTTTACATGGTTCGCCTAAGTCCTCCAAACTTTTTGCCATTTTCAGCAGGTCAGCTTCCTTTTGTTCATGGTCGGCAATTTCTTCCCCTACATCTACACTTTCATCTTCGTCTTCATCAAGCCTCACTAAATGCCCGTTGTTTCGAAGCTGCTTTAACCATAAACGTTTGGCGATCGAATAAATGTAAGTTTGTAACTGACAATTTAATTCAAACCCCGGCTTTTGTACGTTTTCAAATAAAACAATAATTGTTTCCTGATAAACGTCTTGAGCCGCTTCGCTGCCTCCGCTGTTATTTACAACAATTTTAAGAACGATGTTATAGTACTTTTTATATAGGGCCTTTAAGGCAGCTTCATTTCCGGTTCTTAAACCATCAATAAATTCCAAATCGGTGTACGCTGCTTTTTTGCCCGACATAAATCTGTCTGTTAATTAATTCGTAATTGCGCCAAAGGTAACCCAAATTAATGGCAGAAAGCACTTATTTTATTTTTTGGAGCTTTGGTGAAACAGGTAACCTTTAAAAAGAATCAAATTTTATATATTGAAAATCAATAAGTTACAAAAAATATCCGTTTTTTTCTATTTAAACGGGTTACCAAAATCCTGTTTTGGTATAAATAGTCAAATTACAAACATTAAAACTCAAAAAATCATGAAAAAAGTATTTTCAATTATCGCTGTAGCTGCTGTAGCTACATTAGTTGCTTGTGGTCCATCTGCAGAAGAAAAAGCTAAAGCTGAAGAAGCTGCAAAAGCTACTGCTGATTCTATCGCTAAAGCTTTAGAAGCAAGCTTAAACACTGCAGTTGAAGAAGCTGCTGCTACTGTTGATTCAGCTGCTGCTGCTACTACTGAAGCTGCTGCTACTGAAGCTCCAAAAGAAGAAGCTCACCACTAAGAATTTGTGTTTAGTTAGTTAGCTGAAAGGCCCTGTCGGATTCCGATAGGGCCTTTCTACTTTATAGCATTGGTATATCCCGCATTTTTATTAATTTTAAAGCTCCAATTATTTGATTATGAAAAAGACTTTTAGCATTGCCCTCCTTGTTGCTGTAATTTTTATTTCCTGTGGTCCTGCCGCTGAAGACAGAAAACAAATGGATCGTTTAGCAAAGCGCATGTCTGATTCATTAGCTCATCTTATCGATAGCAGTCTTAACGAGCCGCTCAAATATGTTAATTTACAACAGGCTCCTCCTCAAGCTGTACCTGTTGATTCGGCTAAGGCGCAAACAAAATAGTTTTTTATTGGTTTTATAGAGGGTATTTAGTAATAAGTACCTAACTTTATATTCTTAAATTTTTATCATGAGCATTACGGTTGATAAGGTTTTGGATGCATTACGTTATGTGGATGATCCGGATCTCAAAAAAGATTTAGTGACGCTGGGAATGGTGAAGGATGTTGCTGTAAGCGGAAAAGATATTTCGTTTACCGTAGTTCTTACCACACCGGCTTGTCCGATGAAGGACATGATTCACAATGCCTGTATGAATGCAATTTTACATTACGTAGATAAAGAAGCGAATGTGAAAATTAACATGACTGCACAGGTAACTACCAAAAAAGGAAAAGATGAAACAACCTTGCGTGATGTAAAAAACATTATTGCTGTTGCTTCCGGTAAAGGTGGGGTAGGGAAGTCGACCGTTGCAGCCAATTTAGCATTGGGTTTAGCAAAACAAGGCGCAAAAGTTGGATTGGTAGACGCAGATATTTATGGTCCTTCACAACCAATTATGTTTGGCGTGGCGAATGACATGCCGGGTTCAGCTCAGTTTGAAGGTCAGTCAAAAATGAAACCGGTTGAAGCCTATGGCGTAAAATTAAATTCAGTTGGTTTTATGGCAGGACCCAATCAAGCGATCGCCTTACGCGGACCAATGGCCTCTAAGGCTTTGTCGCAATTGTTTTACGATACCGCTTGGGGCGAATTAGATTATTTAATCGTGGATTTACCTCCGGGTACCGGCGATATTCAAATTACTTTATGCAGTCAGGTTCCATTAACCGGAGCTGTTGTGGTTTGTACACCGCAAGAAGTTGCCATTGCCGATGCGCGAAAAGGAATTGCCTTATTTAATTTACCGGCCATCAATGTTCCTGTATTGGGATTAATTGAAAACATGGCTTGGTTTACTCCGGAAGAATTGCCGAGCAATAAGTATTATATTTTTGGAAAAGACGGTGTGAAAAAATTAGCGGAAGAATTAAACATTCCTCTCTTAGCACAAATTCCATTGGTACAAAGCATACGCGAAGCTTCAGATGATGGTAAACCAAGTGTATTAAACACAAATGCCAATTCATCGCTTACCATGATAGAAATGGCACAAAATGTAGCGCAGCAGGTTGCTATTAAAAATGCACAGCAACAACCTGTAGAAGCCAATTAAACTTTAATTAATATCTTTGAATTAGCATGCACGCCTTACAACATAAAGTAGAAGAAGCTCTCAACACCATCCGTCCGTATTTAGAAGCCGACGGAGGAAATGTAGAGATCGTAGAAATCACCGATGATAATATTGTGCGAGTAGAATTAAAAGGCGCTTGCAAAACTTGTAACATGAGTCATATGACGATGAGAGCCGGTATCGAGGAAACAATAAAGAAATCGGTGCCCGAAATAAAAGGAATTGAATCTGTTACTGTGTAATGAATTGAAAATCTATTTATGAAATTAATCGATAAACTTTCACAAAGTAAAAAAACACTTTTTTCAATTGAAATTTTACCGCCATTAAAAGGTAAAAGCATTCAAAGTATTTACGACGGCATTGATCCTTTAATGGAATTCAAACCGGCATTTGTTGATGTAACTTATCACCGCGAAGAATATATTTACAAAAAGCGTGAAGGCGGTTATTTGGAAAAAGTAAGTATTCGTAAACGTCCCGGCACTGTTGGTATTTGCGCGGCTATTATGAATAAATACGATGTTGAAGCAGTACCACATATTATTTGCGGAGGTTTTACCCGCGAGGAAACAGAAAACGCTTTAATTGATTTACAGTTCTTAGGCATTGATAATGTTTTGGCTTTACGCGGCGACAGTATTAAAACCGAACCTAATTTTGTACCTGAACCGGGCGGACATCATTACGCACTTGATTTGGTTAAGCAAATTAAAGACATGAATGAGGGGAAATACCTCGACGAAGAAATGAAAGATGCGGCTCCAACCAATTTTTGTATCGGAGTAGCCGGTTATCCCGAAAAACATTTTGAAGCGGCTAACATGGGTAGCGATTTAAAATGGTTAAAAGCGAAGGTTGATTCGGGCGCAGAATACATTGTAACGCAAATGTTCTTCGATAATCAAAAATATTTTGAGTTTGTGGATTTATGTCGCAAGAATAATATTAATGTTCCTATCATTCCCGGATTAAAAATCCTGACTTCAAAAGCTCAGATTAAAGCTCTTCCTAAAATCTTTAAAATCGATATTCCATTCGAGTTTTACGAGATTTTAGAGAAATGCAAAGACGACGCTGCAGTTAAACAAGCCGGCATTGAGTGGTGTATTGCGCAATGCAAAGAGTTGGTAAAGGCTAATGCTCCGTGCTTGCATTTTTATACTATGGGAACCAGCGAAACGACCCGTAAAGTTGCCAAGGAAATATTTTAGACTTCCGTTACAAACATCCGTCTGTTGATTATTAAAATTGAGGAGCCTTATCCGAAGCCCCTCCATTGGTAAATTCGTATAAAAATTTACCGTGTCAGATACTCTTGCCAAACGCCGTGTTAAAACGTCTTCCATTACCGTAGTGGTAAGCTTAGCGCTTGTTTTATTCATGCTGGGCTTATTGGGATTAGTGGTGTTAAACGCCCGCAAACTTTCAAAACACATTAAGGAAAATATCGGATTTCAGGTTATTTTAAAGGATACCACTACTGCCGCGCAAATCGACGCATTGCAACAGGAAATTACCGCGGCACCATTCGCGAAGAGTATAAATCACATCACTAAGGAGCAAGCTGCAGAAAAATTAAAGGAAGATTTGGGTGAAGATTTTATTTCATTTTTAGGGTACAATCCTTTACTATCTACTTTAGATGTAAAACTAAATGAAGATTATGCGCATTCCGATTCTTTAATTGGAATTGAGAAGGGATTACTTCAGAAAGCCTATGTGAAGGAAGTCGTTTACCATAAAGACATGATTAAGCAGGTGAATGAAAATGCGAAGGTGGTGAGTTTGTATATTTTAATTTTCAGCGGCTTATTAATGATAGTTGCAATTGCTTTAATCAACAACACCATTCGTCTCTCAATTTATTCACAGCGCTTTTTAATTCGTACCATGTATTTGGTGGGTGCTACGCGTGTTTTCATTAGCAAACCATTTATATTTAAAGGTATTCGTCAGGGTGTAATTGCCGGTATATTAGCCGGTGCATTGTTGGCTGGATTTTTAGTGGTAAGTACTAATTACATTCCTGATTTATTACAATTGCAAGATGAAAACATGCTGGCTGTTTTATTTGGCGGCATCATTTTACTTGGCATTTTTATCTCTGGAGTAAGCGCGATGTTCTCGGTTATGCGCTACCTTCGTTTGAAAACAAGCGATTTATATTTTTAAGATTTCCCTCTTGCTGTAAACCAATTATTGCGAAGTTCTTCGCGGTTGTAAAGCATGGGTTTTTGAGTGGAAAGATCAATTAACTCACAATTTGCATTTTCTAATATGGCTTGTCCTGCCGCGGTATCCCACTCCATGGTTGGACCAAAACGCGGATATTCATTAGCAATTCCCTCAGCCACCCAACACATTTTAATACTGCTTCCGGTGTTTACAATATTTACTTCGCCGTGTTGTTGTTTTTTTTCTTCAATGTAAGCATAGGTTTCGCTGCTAAGATGCGAGCGGCTTGCTACAATGGTATAAACTTCCGGATAATTCGTGTGGGGTAATTTAGAAGCAGTACTAATTAAATTTTCAAAAGGAATTTTTGATAAACCCTTTTCAATGGCAATAAAATCGTGACGGTTAATTTTAAACGAACCCAAACCTTTTGCTGCGAAATATAAATCTTTAAATACCGGCGAAAAAATTACACCAATTACGGGTTTGTTATTTTCAATTAATGCGATGTTTACTGTAAATTCTCCGTTACGCTTTACAAATTCTTTAGTGCCGTCCAATGGATCCACTATCCATAATTGCTTAAGTGATTTACGTTTTTCAAAAGAAAAATGTTCACCTTCTTCCGATAGTACAGGAATGTTGGTTTCGTGCAGTAACTCAATAATTTTATCACTGGCGCGTTGGTCGGCTTGCGTTAGCGGCGTATCATCTTCTTTATATTGTACATTAAAAGCGGTATCGTACACCTCCAGTATTTCATTACCGGCTTCTACGGCTGCTAAAATGGCCTTGTGAAGTAAAATATGTAATTCTAAGCTGATGGCGATTCTTTAGTAGTGTTTATTAGCTTAGTTGAGCGCCACATCATAAACAATCCAATAATTACAAATGGAATGC
This sequence comes from Bacteroidota bacterium, assembly GCA_017303905.1. NCBI lineage: Bacteria > Pseudomonadati > Bacteroidota > Bacteroidota bacterium. The sequence goes on along the minus strand of JAFLBH010000001.1, from coordinate 67,742 downwards.
TTAATAATTGTCCCATGTTTAAAGTCATGGCATTCTCAAATGCTTCCTGATTTTCTTTAAAGAACTCGTCAATAAAACGCTCTGTAAATAACAGAACACACATTAATCCGAACATAAACCCCGGACCAAATTGATGACGTTTGTTTTTCCATAAGTAGTACATCACAAAAAACAATATCAAACAAAATATACTTTCGTATAATTGAGCGGGGTGTCGTGGTAATTTGTCTACACTTTCAAACACAAAAGCCCATGGAACGTCAGTAGGTTTACCGATAATTTCCGAATTCATTAAGTTGCCAAAACGAATTAATGCAGCAGCCAGTGGCGCTACCACTACAATTTTATCAAATACCCAAAGCCAGCTCTCTTTGGTCTTTCTGCAATAAAGCCACATGCCTGCTAAAATCCCAATGGCACCACCGTGACTCGCTAATCCTCCCTCATAAACTTTTAAAATATCTAATGGATGCGATAAATAATGAGCCGGATCATAGAATAAGCAGTGTCCTAAGCGAGCACCGGCTACAGTGCCGATAATAATATACAGAGTTAAAATATCAAGATCTTTTTCAGTACGACCTTCAGTTCTGTAAATACGATTCATGATAAAATGACTTCCAATGAATGAAAGTGCCCACATTAAACCGTACCATCTTACCGGCCAGTCAATACCCGGAATGGTGAAAATTTCGGGACTTGGATTCCAATGAATAAAATTCTGAAACATGTCCCGAAGATACTAAAAAGCTAATTGCATTAAGATTCAATTTTTGTCTTTCGTCTTACCCAAATCCATTTTAACATCAATTGTGAGATTGTTTAATTTCTCAGGAATCCCCTCAGAAAAAGCATCTTTCCAGTCAAGAACATTGTCTTTTTTACTATCACTCAAATAAATGAATGTAAAGAGTCTATCGTCGAATTGCTTAAAGGCATAGGTTTTCTCCTTTTCCTTTTGGTTTTTGTATTCATTGCCCTCCGGCGATTTTAAAATTACCTTATCAGGACTAAACATGCCTATTTTTTCGCCAAGGTATTTTACCTTGTAGCGAATCATGATTTCTTTCCCGTCGCGATCCCATCCGTCTAAAATCAGCGCGAAACTACCAATACGTATTTCCTTTGCCGGCGGTAACGGCATTGCCGGACTACTTATGATTTCGGTATTATTGCAAATGTATAGGCCATTAATTTTTAAAGTTGTTGAGCTACACTTCATGTTGTACCCTTTCACATCAATCACTTTTGCCTCCTGATCGCGAGGCGCAACCACCATCCATTTATCGTTAGAGGGTATATCACCTTGAGGGCTACTAAAAACACATTCGTTGGGCTTAATCACAAGAGCTTTATCAGTGTAATTGGTAACTTTTAATTTTCCTTTAATGAAAGTTTTCTCAGCCATACCATCTTGTAAAGCAAACTTCCCTTCCTTCGTTTCAACGGCATTGTCTTCAAAGCAAACAGTTTCGTACTTAATTTTTTCCTGACTAAATACACATAAGCCCGAAAGCATAAAAGCCGATAATAATATTTTTTTCATTGTTAAAATTTCCCTTAAAAGTAATAAGTAATTTCCGATTCCTTTATCCGTATTAAAGGGTATTTTTGCTGTAATGATTAATGCTGCCATATTTGCTTCAGGCGGAGGTACAAACGCCGAGAATATTATTAAATATTTTGCCAACGATACCCGCATAAAGATTAAATTAATTTTTACGAATAATGAAAATGCCGGCGTTGTAGCTCGCGCAGAGAAGTACAAAAAGAATGTACAAATCATCAGTAAAGATTCGCTAAATAATTATGCTGACCAGTTAATAGATTTTTTAAAAACCGAAAAAATTGATTTAATTATTTTAGCTGGTTTTCTTTTAAAAATTCCTGAGGCCTTTGTAAAAGCTTTCCCGAATAAAATTATTAATATCCATCCTTCTTTATTGCCAAAATTCGGAGGGAAAGGCATGTATGGTATGCACGTTCACCAAGCGGTGATTCAGTCAGGCGAAACCGAAAGCGGAATCACCATTCATTTCGTGAATGAAGAGTACGATAAAGGTGAAATTATATTACAGGCAAAATGCCTTGTAGAAAAGAGCGATACCGCTGAAACTTTAGCAGCCAAAATTCACGAATTGGAAATGGAGAATTTTCCTAAAGCAATTGAAAAATTATTGTAGGAAATAATTTAATACGTTAGTTAAATGCAAAAATTATTCGTTATTTTCTTGTTTTTCGGAACTACACTAATGGCACAAATACCTAAAGGATATTGTAAGCCAACCAAAGTGGTAGCCGATCCATCTTCCAAATCAAAACTCACTATAAAGTTTATCAATCCGCAAGGAAAACCCGCCACCAGCAGAGTGGCATTTAAAGTAAATGGTGATAGTTTAGTACAGCCTGAAATTGATAAAACCGGTACTTATGTCATGAAGTTGAACCCCGGCACTTACACGTTTAATTTCTTTGTGAAGTATTGGTATGACGTCGATTCAAAACCAATTACATTGAAACCTAAAACCAACACTTTTATTACCGTTAAATTCGAAGCGGTAGAGATTGGTTCTACACCTGTTAAGTAATGGCTTTTCATTATTAATTTCTGTGCTTTTTTACCTCATAACAGGTTAATAAGTTTTGATTTTTACGGCCATATTACCCTTATATTTAAGGGTGTAAACTATGGCTAAGAAGAAAAAACAAATAAAAAAATATCTATTCGAGCAAGTGTTGGCTTTTTTGCAACACAATTCAGAAAAAACATTTAATTACAAGCAGATTGGAGCCGCCATGGAATTAAACACCGATGGCGAGCGGTTGGAGTTAATCGAAGTATTAGAAGCGTTAAAGCAGCAAGGTTTTGTAAAAGAAACTGAAGTGGGAAAATTTCAAAGTAAATCAACCAAGCAATTTGTTTCAGGTACGATTGATTTTACCCAGCAAGGCACAGCATTTGTTGTCATTGGTGAAGGGCAGGATGATGTTTTTATTCCTTTCAAAAAAACGAAGGACGCGCTTAATGGTGATTTAGTAAAGATAACGGTTGACTCACGCAGGTCGGGTCGGCGAAAGGAAGGTGAAGTAACCGAAGTAATTAAGCGTGCTAAAACTGATTTTGTTGGTACGGTAAAAATCATGCCGAAATTTGCTTTTGTAATTCCTGATAATGGAAAAATTCACGTTGATTTTTTTGTTCGCAAGGAAGATATAATGGATGCTGAAGACGGACAAAAAGTTTTGGTTCGTTTTAAGGAATGGAGAAGCGGCGATCAAAATCCTACAGGAGAAATCGTAAGCGTATTTGGAAATCCGGGCGAGCATAAAACAGAAATGCACGCTATCATGGCAGAGTATGGTTTACCGGAAGAATTTCCGAGTGAGGTGGAAGCTGCTGCTAAAAAATTAGCGACAGAAATAACGGATAAAGAAATTGCGAAGAGAAGAGATTTTAGAAAGATAACCACCATGACAATCGATCCGGTGGATGCAAAGGACTTTGATGATGCATTGTCGATACAGAAATTGGAAAATGGATTGTGGGAGATTGGTGTACACATAGCTGATGTATCACATTACATTAAACCCGGTTCCATTTTGGATAAAGAAGCTATTCAGCGTGCTACGTCGGTGTATCTGGTAGATCGTTGTATTCCTATGTTGCCTGAAGTGCTGAGTAATTTTGCTTGTTCACTCCGACCAAAGGAAGAAAAATATTGTTTCAGCGCGGTGTTTCAAATGGATGATGATGCGCAAATTCACGATCAATGGTTTGGGCGCACTGTTATCTATAGCGACCATCGTTTTGCTTATGAAGAAGTGCAGAAAATCATTGAAACGGAAGAGGGCGAATACAAGGATGAGATTCTTGTTTTAGATAAGTTGGCGAAAAAATTGCGTGCCGATCGTTTGAGAAAAGGTTCGATAGTTTTCGATAAAGCAGAAGTTAAATTTCACCTGGATGAAGAAGGAAATCCTACAGGCGTTTATTTCAAAACACAACAGGACGCGCATAAACTCATTGAAGATTTTATGTTATTGGCTAACCGAAAAGTATCTGAGTATCTCAGCGATATTGGAACAAGCGGACAGCCCTTAACGCAAAATAAATCGAAGAAAAAGAATGATGGTCCGGTAAGTGTTTATCGTGTGCATGATACACCTAACGATGAGAAGATGACGGAGCTCAGTAATTTTGTAGCGCGCTTTGGTTATCAAATGAGTTTGGGTAACAAACAAAAGACAGCACAATCAATCAATAAATTATTGGTGGATGTAAAAAATAAAAAGGAAGCAGGGATGATAGAATTGTTAGCTGTTCGTAGTATGCCAAAAGCAATCTATTCAACGAAAAATGCTGGACATTACGGATTGGGCTTCGATTACTATACACATTTTACATCACCAATCCGTCGTTATCCCGATGTGATGGTGCACCGTTTGTTGGAAGCAAAATTAAATGGTACGCATTATGCGTCGAAGGATGAATTGGAGTTGTTATGTAAGCATTCTTCTGAAATGGAGAAGTTGGCTGCAGAGGCAGAGCGGGCTTCCATTAAATACAAACAAGTAGAATATATGTCGGATAAAATCGGACAAGTATTTGAAGGTGTCATTAGTGGAGTGACAGAGTGGGGAATTTATGTAGAGATTACTGAAAATAAATGTGAGGGGATGATCAAGGCCAGAGAGATGAATGATGATGCTTACATTTTTGATGAGGAAAATTATCGTTACGTTGGTAGACACAAAGGAAAAGTGTACGCGCTGGGGGATAAAGTAATGATTAAGGTAAGGAAAGCTGATTTATTAAAGAAGCAATTGGATTACGCGTTTATCGATGATTCAGATAAGCAACAAATGGATCAGGGTGGTAAAGGTTCTAAAAAGAAAAGAAGACGTTAATGATAGAATGGTTTAAACATATTGACCGCGATTTATTTTTAGCTATTAATGGATTTCATGCGCCATTAGCAGATGAGTTCTTCTGGTTGGTATCGGCTGGTTGGGTTTTTACTCCATTGTGGCTATTCATTGCTTATTATATTTTCAAAATTAAAAGCTTAAAATTTCTTCTTACAGGAATTGTATGCATGATTGTTTTAATCGCTTTTACAGATCAATCCTCTACGCGAATAAAAAAGGCAGTACAACGATACCGTCCGACCCACAATACGGAGATTGGCGGCAAGGTGCATACCGTTAATGATTACAGAGGTGGTAAGTTCGGATTTTTCTCCGGCCATGCAGCAAATACATTTGGTGTCGCTTCGTTTTTGTTTTTTATGTTAGCGTGGTTAAGACCTCGCTATCGTTATCTTTTATTTTTATGGCCGGTGCTGGTAGGGTACAGTCGAATTTATTTGGGCGTACATTATCCGAGTGACATTTTGTTTGGCTTTGCGGATGGATTATTATTTGGGTATTTAGCTTATCAGTTGTTTAGATATATATATAAACGACAAAGTGCAGAGTAGAATCTATCATATCTTATTTATTGTTTTTGTAACCGGAATGATAAAAGCCCAGTTGCCTGAAACGGATTTGTGGCATTTTAAGATCAAAAGCAAAGATGGATTGTTACAATTGACAGAAGGCAAAAACATCACTTCGCGGAAAGGGTACGACAATCAACCTGTTTTTACACCCGACGATAAATCTATTTTATATGTGAGTATTCGCGAAGACAACCAATCAGATGTTTATTCTTATTCTGTTTCAAAAGGCGAAAGTGTTCAGTTGACAAAAACTAAAGTGAGTGAATATTCGCCGCAATTTACACCTGATAATAAATTTATTACTTGCGTAGTAGTAGAAAGTGATTCTGCGCAACGCATCTGGCAATATTATCCCGATGGAAGTTTTATTAAATGTATGACTGAGTCAATTGATTCTATAGGATATTATTCATGGTTAAGTGTAGATACTCTTTTGTATTACAAATTAACCGAGCCTCATTCTCTCCGTATGAATTTAATGACTTCAGGCGGTGATGTATGGATTTGCAATGCGCCATCTCGAGCAATAAAGAAAAGCGGAGGAAATGAATTTATGTATGCGATTAAAGATTCTTCTTCCATTCAATACAGGATTTATAATACGGTGACGCAAAAAAGTTTGGTGTATGCATCGCACAAGAGTTTGAGTGAGGACTTTGTGTTTAACAGCGAATGGGGCTTGGTAAAATCAGAAGGTTCTCAGCTGTTGCGTTACGACCTTACTTCAAAAGCATGGTTAACACTTTTTGATTTTTCATCCTATGGCATAAAAAAAATAACGCGTTTTAGTTTCGATAGTAAGAACAAACAACTTGTAATTGTAGATAATAATTGATGTCTAAGGATAAAACTATAGATGGAATTTTATATTCTTCCGATAAGAAATTATTGCAGTTGAATGTTATTCATGCTTATTTGAGTCAGGAAAGTTATTGGTCGCAAGGAATACCTGAGGAGATTGTGCGAAAGTCGATTGAGGGCAGTTTGTGTTTTGCGGCGTATCATGACAATAAACAGATCGCGTTTGCGCGTGTAGTTACTGATAAAGCAACGTTTGCTTATCTGGCAGATGTGTTCGTAATTGAAGCTTACAGAAAAAAGGGCGTCTCAAAAAATCTTATGCAGTTCATTATGGAGTGTGAAGAAATAAAGGGAATAAGAAAATTTATGCTGGCTACCCGCGACGCACATTCCTTGTACGAAAAATACGGATTTAAAAGCTTAGCTGTTCCTAAGAACGTAATGGAAATAAAATTCTTTGAAGACTATCATTCGAAGTGATTGTATTTGCTGCATATTTTTTAATACTGGTTTTTTTAATTTATAAGAACCAGTTTTTTGGTATTCTTAAAGATGATATCTTAAATAAGCGATTCTATCTTCTTGCTTTTTTTATAAAGATATCCGGACTGTTACTTTTTCACCTCGTATATTCCAAGCTTTACGGTACAGTTTTATATTCTGATACTTATGATTATTACAGAGATTCAAAAGTGATTCATTCCATTGCGCAGTGGGATATTGGTGAATTCTTAAAGGTGATATTCGGTTTGCAGGATGATGGCCCCGGCACAAAGCTCTTTCAGGATTATTTAGGACGAACAACAGTTTGGGACGAAAGTAAAGAGGAATTGTTGTACAACGATAACAGATTGATGTTGCGTTTTCATGCCTTAATTCAATTTATATCGTTTGGAAATTATTATGTACACGCTTTGGTTTGCAGTTTCCTTGGGTTCATTGGGATTAACTGGATATATAAGTCATTTAAACATTTATTTGTCGGTAAAGAGCTTTTACTATTTAGTGTTTGGTTGTTATTCCCGGGATTATGGTTTTGGTCGTCGGCTTTTTTAAAAGAGGGACCTGCATTATTCTGTATGGGGATGTTATCCCTTTCATTTTATCGTGTAATTGGATTGAATCAAATCAATTTTAAGAACGTGCTCATGTTCTGTATGGCAATTGTGCTTTCCTTTCTTTTCAAGCAGTATGTCATGATACCATTGTGTTTGTTTTCACTTCTTTTTTACAGCATTGTTTTCAGAATGAAACCAAAAGTTTCGGCAGGACTTATCTATAGTGTATTAATAGCTTCTACTTTCCTCTTACTTAACTTTTCTTTAAAGAGTATTAAAGGCAAAACTATTATTGAAGTGGTAGCCGAACGTCAGCGGGCTTTTTTGGATATGTCGGAAGGAGGATTGTTCTTACTAGACAGTACAAAATTTGTAAGACTGCCCTATGATACAACTTTAGTAAATACTATAAGCAGAGCTGCTAACGATACAGCCTACGTGACGATAAAACCTGGTGCAAAATTTATGTATTGGGAGCATTCGCATCAAAAGGATACATTAATTTGCGAATCAAATAAAGACACAATATCAGTTTATAAGTTGTTTTATGCGATCAAAAAGGCAAAAGCTACACTGCATGTGCCATTGCAAAACGGAAGCCTGCCGGAATTTTTACGAGCGATACCTTATGCCATTTACATCACCATTGCCAAGCCAATGTTCTACGATGCCAGAAACCTAATGGATATAATGACTTCATTTGAGAACGTGCTCATTTTGGCAACTTTAGTCTTAATGTTGTTGTTTGGTTTTCGTTATAAATTTTCATCACACTGGATTTGGTATTTTTTAAGCATTGTTCTGGTTGTTTTATTGCTTATTGGTATTACCTCTCCTAATCTTGGAGCCATACAGCGTTACCGGGTTTTAGTAATTCCTTTTTTGTTTATGTGCGCGGCGCTTTTATATAGAGGAAATTGGCAGTTATCTGCATCTAAATTCTTTAAAAACGCATCAAATAATTAAAATTAAATTTTATCTTTAAAGCTTAGTTATATGAGCATATTCAGAAAGAAACCACTTAGTCACATTAGCAACATTGAGGCCACTCATGAAGCTATGCACAAAGTATTAAGCGTACGCGATCTTACGTTTTTTGGCATTGCCGCCATTATTGGAGCAGGTAGTTTCAGCAGTATTGGTTCGGCCTGTTTTAGCGGAGGACCGGGTGTGGTATTCCTGTTTATTATTTGTGCGGTTGCATGTGGATTCACTGCGATGTGTTATGCAGAGTTTGCGTCTCGTGTGCCTGCTTCAGGGAGCGCTTATACATATGCATATGTTTCTTTTGGAGAAATGTTTGCGTGGATTATAGGTTGGGCTTTATTAATGGAATATTCTATTGGGAATATTTATGTTGCCTTCTCGTGGAGCGGATACTTTACCAATTTATTGGAAGGCTTTCATGTTCATATTCCTGCATGGTTAACTATTAATTATTCTGAAGCATCTAAGTCGTTTGCAGAAAATGTGGAGGGAGAGGGTATGCAAGCTTGGTTAACTGCACCTCAAATCGGCGGACTGAGAATCATTTTTGATTTACCCGCCGTATTTATCAATATTATTGTTACCTGGTTAGTTTATGTAGGTACGAAAGAATCACGTAATGTGAGTAATGCTATGGTGCTTGTAAAGCTTGCGATTATTGTGTTGGTGATTTTAGTGGGTGTTTTTTACATTGATATTGATAATTGGTCACCATTCATGCCAAATGGATTTGGAGGAGTAATGGGTGGGGTTGCCGCAGTGTTTTTCGCCTACATTGGTTTTGATGCCGTTTCTACTTTAGCGGAAGAAAGTAAAAATCCTCAACGTGACTTGCCGCGTGGCATGATTTATTCACTGGTAATTTGTACAGTTGTGTTTGTAATACTTGCATTAGTGTTAACCGGCATGGTTTCTTATTCCGAACTAAATGTTTCCGATCCATTAGCAGAAGTGTTTTCGAAGAAGGGCGTTAAATGGATGTTGTTTGTTGTTTCAATTGCTGCTGTAGTAGCAATGACCAGTGTTATTTTGGTTTTTCAAATGGGACAACCACGTATTTGGATGAGCATGAGTCGCGATGGATTATTGCCACGTAAATTCGCAAGCATACATCCAAAATATAAAACGCCAGGATTTTCAACTATCATGACGGGATTAGTTGTAGGTATTCCAATTTTCTTTACCGATCCGAAATTTGTTTTGGATTTTACAAGTATCGGAACATTGTTTGCATTTGTTCTTGTTTGTGGTGGTGTGCTAACATTGCCGGTAAGGGAGAAGGAGCAAGGAAAGTTTCATTTACCTTACATCAATGCGAAGTTTATTTTTCCGGTAATTATACTGATCACATTCATTCTTATTTTTTCTTTAAATCCGGATTACATTTCAAGTTTATTTTCAATCTCATCCGACAATGCTGCAAAAAACATTCCGATGTTGGTTTTCCTTTTGTTATGTGTGGTAATGGCAGTCTTGTCATTCATGAGAAATTTATCCCTCATACCTGTGCTTGGTTTGATTTCCTGTTGTTATTTACTTACAGGAATGGAAGCGTCCAATTGGATTTGGTTCAGCGTATGGTTATTAATTGGCTTAGTTGTCTATTTTGCATACGGCTACAGAAAAAGTAAACTTAATGTATAAACAATGATTGCACTCGTTACAGGAGCAACTTCCGGCATAGGTAAATGTACTGCAGAGGAATTTGCGAAACACAATTATAATTTAATTATCACCGGTCGTCGTAATGATCGTTTGCAGGAATTTAAAAAAGAGCTGGAGGAAAAGTATAAAGTAAAAGTATATACTGCTTGTTTTGATATTCGTAAATTAAGTGAAGTAGAAAGCGCCATCTCTAATTTACCGGGTGAATTTAAGGCAATTGATGTGCTCGTAAATAATGCAGGATTAGCTGCAGGATTGGCTCCGATTCAGGATGGCAATGTAGATCATTGGGAGAGAATGATTGACACTAATATCAAAGGCTTGCTATTTGTTACAAAATGCGTAAGCAAATTGATGATAGAGCGAAAAAAGGGACATATCATTAATGTTGGCTCCATTGCAGGTAAAGAAGCTTACGCTAACGGTAATGTGTACTGCGGCACTAAACATGCGGTTGATGCATTAAATAAGGGAATGCGTATAGATTTATTGCCACACAATATTAAAGTATCGGCCGTTAATCCCGGCATGGTTGAAACTGAATTCAGCATTGTAAGATTTGATGGTGATGAATCACGTGCAAAGAAAGTATACGAAGGGTTTGAGCCTTTAAGACCTGAGGATATTGCTGAAACTATCTTCTGGATTTCTAATCGTCCGGCACACGTAAATATTAACGATGTGATTATTATGCCGGCCGCACAAGCTAATTCTACGACAGTGAAACGTAACGCTTAATGCGAATAGTAAAAAATATTCTCTTTTTATTTTTAACCGGATTAACGCTTCATGCTTTTTCTGCGGATCCTTTTTTTCCGGTACGACGCGGTGATTTAAGTAACAAGCGTGTGCGTAATTTCAGGACGCGTATTACCATTGCACCACTCATTAATTTTTATAAAATAAATAAAAATCACGCAACAACACCGTCTCAAAAAATGTCGGGACTTCTTTCTATTAAGGAAGAAGTGAGGCTCAATCAATCGCATAATATGTTCTTGTCGTTGGGAGCGGAGTACATGATACACGGCATGAATTTTAATTCCTATTATTTTCGGCCGGATACCATTCGTTTATACGATGGCGAAATGAATTATGCTTACAGCTTGTATATACACGAATTGGATTTTCCTTTACAGTTGAGAATTTCATTCAACCGTGAAAATAATGCCCAATACTCGCCTTATATGGCAATGGCCTATCATTTACGTGTTTTGTTACAGGGAGATTTGAAAGTAAAGCAAGATGGAAATGTGATTGAGAAGAAGCCGGAGAAAATTACTTTTAAAAATCCTTTATTAAATGAAAAGTATAATCCTTTCGTTAGTCTTACACTTGGCATGCAAAAGAATAATCCCGATAAAAATAAAATGGGATTTTTTGCCGAGCTAAGTTTTCGTTATGGATTTTCTCCCTATTTACTAAAAGATGATTTCACAGCCTCGTCACTTTACATAACGGGCCATCATCTCAATTTAGGTTTGGGAATAAGATTGTAATTAAATCGCGTCGAAATCAACGATTACTTTTTCAGTAAGCGGATGTGCCTGACAAGTTAGAATAAATCCTTCAGCCACTTCGGCATCTGTTAAAGCAAAATTAGCGTCCATTTTTACTTTACCTTCCATCACCTTTGCGCGACAGGTACAACATACAGCTCCTTTACAACTGAATGGCGCATCAACGCCGGCATCGATAGAAGCATCAAGAATGGTAGAGCCTTCAGTTTCTAAATCAAATTCGGTTTCAATACCATATTGTATAACTGTGATTTTGCTTTTTACATTTTCTCCGCCACCTTCGGCTTTATTTACCGCGTCAATCACACTGCTGAAATACTCAATGTGAATTTTTTCTTTCGCTATTTTTAAATTCTCTAAAGCAGATTTAATGTTTTCCATTAAAGGACCCGGACCGCAAATAAAATATTCATCGGCATTTACACCTCCATAATTTTCCAACAACGCTTTTGTACGTTCTGGAGTCATTAATCCTTTTTGAATTTCAGGTAAAGCTAATGAGGTGCTATCGTAAACATTTACTAATTTAAAATTAGCAGAATGCTCAGCTGCAATTTTATCCAACTCGTTTTTAAATATCACGGAGTTTTCATCACGGTTGGCGTAAATTAATGTAACCTGACTTTGTTTCTCAATGTGAAGTACGCTTTTTAGAATACTCATCATCGGAGTTATTCCGCTTCCTCCTGCAAATAACACGTAATTTTTTTTGTTGTTACCTGATAAGATAGAATTGAAATTTCCCATTGGTGTCATCACTTCAATCATATCACCCACTTTTAGATTGCGGTTGATATAAGTTGAACCTTTTCCGCCTTCAACCTCTTTTATGGCTACACGTAATTCTTTTTCGGTATACGGACTAGTACAAATACTATAGGAACGGCGAATTTCTTCACCATTCACTTTTAATTTTAAAGTAATGTATTGTCCTTGTTTGTACTGATAAGCAATTTGAAGAGTAGGAGGTACGTCAAAAGCAACAGAAACTGCATCGGCCGTTTCGCGGCGGATGTCTTTAACCTTAAGAGAATTGAACTTAGCCATTAAAAAATAATAAGGTTCAAAAATACTGTTTTTTAAGCTTTCGGACAATAAAAAAAGCTGATGTAAATCAGTCTATTTTAGCTGGTTATCAAGCACTTTAACCGAATCGGTATACTGGAGATAAAGGCGGTCTTTCTCAATACGTACATTTTTAACCAATGAATCATTATATGAAATGCACTTTTCATTGAAAGTTTTCGCATCATACGAGCAGAAATTCTTGTTCTTAAAGAAATAGAGAATGCCGTTACTAACCTGAAATGCTGCAAGATTTTTTATGCTTATGATTTTGTTGAAGGTTCCATACATATCGAAAACATAAACGCCATTGTTTGGACAATTCAGATATAAATAGCTATTATGCTCAATCATGAAATTAGGTTTAATATCCGTTTCAAGAATCTGTTTAAGATTTCCGGTCTTGGCGATTACTTCCGAGTTTTCATTGAATCTTAGTAGTTCGTTGTTTTGTTTGTTGTAAATCCAGAAACTGTTATTAAATGAAGTACACGCTAAATCTGTTTGTTCGTAACCTAGATTTTCAAGTGAGATGGCATCACCATTTTGTGAAAGCTGACTGTCTAAGAAAATGAGTTGTTGGAAATCTTTATAGTATAAAAGTATTTTAAGTGAGTTAGTGGCATCAACGGAGGTGATATTGCCATAGCGTTTACTGCTAAATTTTAAAAATAATTTACCGGCATTATTAAATTTGGAAATTTCTTCTCCGTTAATCAAGTAGGTGTTGTTAAAATTATCTGTTGTAAAATAATTAAACGATTGCTTAATGGTAAATAGTTCTTTATCCGACTGAAGTGTGAATCCAAGTCCGATAACAGCAAAAAATACGACTATGTAATTTTTTATTTTCAAGAAGCAGAATTTAAAATACTTTCTAATATAGTTCGGTTATTGCTCAATCGCGGAACTTTAAACTGTCCGCCCAGTTTGTTATTTAATTTTAACCAATTGTAAAATGTTCCCTTTGGCATTTGTTTTACAACCGGAAATTTAAGAACGTAATCATTATACCGTTTCGCCTCGTAATCAGAATTCAGTTGTTTTAAACTGTTGTCAAGCACATGTACAAAGTAATCAAAATTATTAGGTTCTTTTTCGAATTCTATTAACCATTCATGAGCTCCATTGCTTTCATTCATAAATACAGGCGCCACAGTGTATTCACTAATTTGCGCGTGTGTTTTTTCGCATGCCATCGCTAATGCCTGATCGGTATTATGTATCATTAACTCTTCTCCAAACGTATTTATGTAATGTTTAGTACGTCCGGAGATAATAAATCTGTAAGGGTCAGTATTTGTAAAGCGGATGGTATCACCTAATTGGTATCGCCACAGTCCGGCATTGGTGCTAATTACCACTGCATAATTAATACCTGTACTTACCTCGGATAAGGAGTAAGTGCGGGGATTGTTTTCATTTAAATCATCTACCGGAATAAATTCATAGAAAATACCATAATCAAGCATCAAAAGCATTTCATCGCTTTTTAATTGATCCTGAATTCCGAAAAATCCTTCTGAAGCAGAATAAAGCTGAATGTAATTTGTTTTATCGTTATCAAATAATTGTTTGAACTGATCTTTATAAGGCGTAAAGCTTACACCGCCATGAAAATATACTTCCAGATTTGGCCACACCTCTCTGATGGTTCTCGCGTTTCTAAGTTCCATCACTTTTTTAAGAAGCACCAACATCCAACTCGGTACACCGGCCAAGCTTGTTACATTCTCATGCGCCATACTCTCGGCAATTTTAGTAAGCTTACTTTCCCACTCATCCATTAAAGCAATATTAACGTCGGGGGCTCTAAAAAATTCGGCCCACATTGGAAGATTTTGAATAATAATGGCGCTTACATCACCATGAAATGAATTGTGTCCGTCAAAATCGTCTGTTTTAAAACTGCCGCCAAGCGCTAAATTCTTTCCGGTGAATAATTGAGTTTCGGAATTGTTGATGCAGTGCAAGGTTACCATATCGCGGCCTCCATTGTAATGACAGCCATCAAGAGATTCTACACTTACAGGTATAAATTTACTTTTATCGGTGGTACCGCTACTTTTTGCAAACCATTTAATTTCGCTGGGCCATAACAGATTTTGTTCGCCTCGTCGAGTTCGTTCTATTAAAGGCTTCAGGCTTTCATAATCCTGCAGGGGAATTTCTCTTTTAAATTGCTCGTAATTTTTGATGCCTGAAAAATTGTAACGTTTTCCAAATTCAGTTCCTTGTGCTTCCTTCACCAATTGATGCATCCACTCGTTTTGTACATCATGCGGATATTTAATGAAGAGCTCAATTTGATGCATGCGCTTCTTCATGAGCCAAGATGCTATGGAATTGAGTATTGACATTTACACCTTGCTTTTTCGGATATTAAAATAAGCTTCTATTTCCTGAAGACTGAGAGCATTAAAGCAATTTTCTTTGGTGAGCATGCCTTTTCTCGCAACGTTTACACCATATTTCATGTCAGCATAACCTTCTTTTTGGTGCGCATCAGGATTGATGGAAATTTTTACACCTTTCTCGAGGCAATAAGGTATCCATCGCCAATCAATATCCAAACGGTAAGGATGCGCGTTGAGCTCTATGATGACACCATTGGCAGCGCAAGCATCAATTATTTTTTTATGATCGATGGGATAACCATTTCGGGCTAATAATAATCTTCCTGTTGGATGTCCTAGTATGGTGGTGAAAGGATTTTCAATGGCTTTAATCAAACGCTGATTAGCTTTCTCTTCATTCATTTTCAAGTTAGAGTGTACAGAAGCAACTATAAAATCAAAAGATGATAAGACATCTTTTTCATAATCTAAATTTCCGTCATTTAAAATATCACTTTCAATACCTTTGAAAATTTTAAAGGGCGCCAATGCTTTATTTAGTTTTTCAATTTCCTTATGTTGTTTTTCTATAACATCCGGTTTTAATCCGTTCGCATAAAAAGCCGATTGCGAGTGATCACAAATGCCGAGATATTCATAGCCTAACTCTTTGCAGTAAACAGCCATTTCTTCCAGCGAATGCATACCATCACTGTAAGTGCTATGATTATGTAAAATGCCTTTTAAATCTTTATCTGTTATTAATGTAGGAATTGCATTTTTTTTAGCGGCATCAATAATCTGCGGTAAATTTTCTCTCAATTCCGGTTCGAGATAACTTAGTCCGAGCGATTGATAGATTTCCTTTTCATCTGTAAGATTTGAATTGGTGTAAGAAATAATCTCTAAATGCTCTTTGCTTGCTGTTGTTTCAAACAATGTTTTCTCATAGTCGTTTTCACTTGTTGCAATAAACTCAACAGGTACAGGACTTAACTTCGTAGCGTCGTCCTGATAATTTAAGTTAGCAGAGGTATGAATAAAAACTAATTTATCTATTACCTCGCATTTTCTTCTGTAATCACCCGAAACAGTAATGCGACAACCGTTATTGTTTTTATTCAGTAGTTCTAAAATTTGTTCCACATATGACTCTATGGCTGCGTAATGAAATTTATTCGCGTTCTTAAGAGTGAATTCAATGTTTTGTTTAATCGACTCCTGCGTTTTTGCTCCAAACCCTTTTAAATCAACCAAACGATTTTCATTACATGCATAAAGTAATTCGCCTATACTTTCAATGCCTAATTCTTGCCAAAGTTGTCTTACCTTTTTTGGCCCCAGTCCTTTTATTCCCATTACTTCAATAACGCCATCCGGAGTTTTCTCGCGAAGCTCTTCAAGTTCTTGCGTGGTACCGTTATTAAGTATTTCGTGTATTTTGGCAGCAATACCTTTTCCAATGCCTTCAATTTGCTCAAGTTCTTCTAAGCTCTTGCCCTCTAAATTAATTCTCGTCTTAGATAATTTGTAGGCAGCATTGCTCACCGCTTTTACTTTAAATGGATTTGTTTCATGCAACTCCATTAGTTTAGCAGTTAGTTCTAGAATATCTGCAATATCACCGGTGTTCATTTTAAAAGATGTTGTGCAAGGATGAGATCGATAGGATAAGTAATTTTTATATTTTCTACGTTGCCTTCCGTTAAAGTTATAGTATTGCCTGCCGTTTCAAAAACGGAAGCATCATCAGTAAAACTTTCACTATAGTTTTGCTCAAAGGCTTTTTTGATGAGCTCTACTTTAAAGCATTGAGGTGTTTGTATGATTTTATAATCACTACGTAATACTGATTTATTCTGTTTACCGTTTACTTCTCTTAAGCTGTCGTTAACCGGAACGCAGGGTGTAGCGTTACCTTGCGCTTGTACAGCTTTGAAACAACGTGAAATGGTGTCATTACTTACCATGGGTCTGGCAGCATCATGAATCGCTACAATGCCGGTATTGGGTACAAGTGCCAATGCATTTTTTACTGAATGAAAACGTGTTTCACCACCAACTGTAATTTCCACTTTTTGATTTGGAAGAAATTTATGTAGAACTAATTTAAGATGCGCTTCATAATCTTTGTGAACCGCTATATATATATGAATAGATGCGTTGTACTGTAAGAATTTCCGGAGTGTATGTACGATAATGGGTGTGCCGTTAATTTCAATAAACTGTTTAGGCAATTCATTTTTAATTCTACTCCCGGTTCCTCCAGCTACAATTATTAAATGTTTTGGTGTATTCATTTCCCTATAAATTTAACGATATAAAAACAAAAAACCCCAACCAAATGGTCGGGGTTTCTTTAAAATAACATAAAATTATTTCTTCTTCATTTTATCCGGAGGAATCAAATAGGTTGTTTCCAGATTAATGTAGTTCATAATATTCTCAGGTAAGTTTCTTACGTTTAATTGCTCTAAGCGGAAGTTTTCATCATAGAAAATAGGCATGAAAGGCGCATCTTCTAACATCATTTTTTCAGCCTTCGCTAATAAAGCAAAACGTTCTTTGTTATCAGAAATTTTTCCGGCAGCAAGGAATAATGAATCAAAACGAGGGTTTACATAACGTGTATAGTTAATGTATGATTTCTCACCCATTGATTTCGGAACGTGACCACCGTAGAATAAGGTTAAGAAAGTTTCAGGATCCGGATAATCAGCAATCCAGCCGGCACGGAAGAAGTCAACCTTTGCAGTATGGATGTTATCTAAATGTTCAGCGAATGGAACTGTGTTGATTTCCACATCTACATTTAAATGCTCTTTCAACATTTTCTGAACTACTTCTGCCACTAAAATATTTCTGTCACCACCACCACTGTTAATTTCTAAAGTGATTTTCGGGAAGCCTTTACCATCAGGGTATCCGGCTTTCTTCATGTATTCTTTTGCTAATTCAGGATCGTATTTATAACCACCAACTGTTTTATAATCGTAACCTTCTTTTTCAAAAGTTTCAGTGTAAGGAACGATTCCATACTCAGCAGCATTACCTTCACCTTGAATGGTAAAGTCTGCAATTTTCTGACGATCGATAGCGTGATTAAATGCTAAACGCACTTCTTTTTTAGAGAAATGTGGACTTTGTATATTAAATCCTAAATAGTTTGTGTTTAAAGCCGGAGAGCTTAAAATGTTGAAATCACTCTTGCGTTCTTTAGCGCTTGCTAAATCACCCATTAATTCATGGAACATTTCAACCGGTATACGATATACCATGTCTAAGTTACCGCGTTTGAATTCAAGAATTTCAGACTTCTTCTCACGGATGAAAGTCCATTTAATACCATCTAAATAAGGTAATTTATTTCCATGCTCATCAACACCCCAATAGTTAGGGTTTTTCTTCATGATAATAACTTCACCTTCTTTAATTGTTTCAATAGCAAATGGTCCGGTACCAACTGTTTTAGTACGCATTTCAGCACCATATTTTGCATGTGCTTCCTGCGCGTATAAATAACAGCCAGGCATTGCTAAAATATTTAAGAAGCCCGGAATTGGATGTGTAAGCTTAATTGTTAATGTAGAGTCGTTCACTACTTTCACACCGCTTACATTTCCTTTTTTGCTGGTTTTAGAAGCTTCAAAACTTGCGTTAGCGCCCTCTACTTTATCTTTGAATGTAACGTCAAACTGACTGTTTGCCGGATCAGCAGAACACAATTGATCAAAACAATATTTGAAATCAGATGCTTTTACATCACGACCTTTTCCTTCAGCAAAGCAAGCGTCATCTTGAAATTTAACGCCACTACGCAAATGGAAAGTGTATTCTAAATTATCAGCACTCAATTCCCACTTGTAAGCGATGCCAGGAAGTAAAGTCATATCGTTTTGGTTGTATTTAACCAAACCCTCATATACCTGAGCAGCCAAGTGATAACTTACCTGATCGTTAATAGCTATTGGATATAAGCTCTTAAAGCTTTCCACTTCATTTAATCGGGCAATTCCACCTAAGAAAATACCACCTTTTGCTTCGGCTGATGTGCCTTGGCCTTTGTTATCACCGCCACCACATGAGCTTAGTAAGCCAAGGGTTAAAGCAGGAATAATAATCGCACCTAAAATTTTATTCATAAATACAGAGCTAAATAAATAATCTAATACCTCACAAAATTAACCTTTTCGGTATAAAAAACTAATTTTTTAAGTAAAAAATAAAGGGGGATTTTTACTAGTGGTTTTATAGTAGTATTAAAAGTCGATTTCGAGTAAAACCGGACAGTGGTCGCTGTGCATTGCTTCGGGAAGAATGATGGAACGTTTTAGATTTTTTTCCAAATTCTTTGTAACCATATTATAATCAATCCGCCAGCCTAAATTCTTAGCTCTTGCATTGGCTCTGTAACTCCACCAACTATATTGATGAGGAGACTGATTGAAGTATCTAAAACTGTCAATAAATCCTGAATTAATAAACTGTTCCATCCATTCTCTCTCCTCAGGTAAAAACCCCGAGGTATTGGCATTAGAAACCGGATTATGAATATCAATTGCTTTATGGCAAATATTGTAATCGCCTGATAATATGAGTTTTGGGCGTTTTTTTTGGAGATTGTTAACGTAATCCTGAAAATCGGCCAACCACTTCATCTTAAATGCTTGGCGCTCATCGCCGCTACTTCCGCTTGGGTGATAAGCACTTACAACCGAAATATCTCCATAATCGGCCCGGATAAACCGCCCTTCATCATCGTATTCTTTAATACCGCATCCATACTCCACTTTATCGGGCTCAATTTTGGAAAATATGGCAACACCGCTATAGCCTTTTTTTTGAGCCGGATACCAATAATGATGATAACCCAACTCTTCAAATTCAAAAACACCAACTTGTTCGGGATTAGCTTTTATTTCCTGAACGCATAAAATATCAGGTTTGGCTGCTCTCATCCAATCTATCAAGCCTTTTCCCATGGCGGCCCGTATTCCGTTTACGTTGTAAGTAATAATTCTTGGCATAATTGAAATTTATGATTTCGCCTCTAAATTTAGCACAATTTTAAGCAGTGTTGAGCGTTTTTTACAAATACCTTCCCTATAAACTGAGCAGGTTATTTTCTATATTTAAAAACGTTTAAGGCTGTGCGATTCAGAAAGATTCTGCTCATATTAATTTTTGTTCCATTTGTTGGTGAAGTTTATTCTCAAACCAACAATGCCTTAAAAAGTAAAATTTTCAATTTGGTTTCCGACACACTGGTTATTGATTCGTTGAGTTTGGTTCCGGGAAGTCTGCAAATTGAAAACGACAGTCTTTATAAATACTCGATTGATTACAAACTTCACGCGCTAATTTTTAAAAAGGATTCTTTACGACCAGCTTCAATTAAGTTGAGCTATAAAACTTTTCCTTACAATTTTGAAAAAAAGTATTTTCATAAAAACGCCGACGAATTTGTGTTTACCGATTTGTCGCGTCCGCAAAATCCATACACTATTACGTTTAACGAACCCGTTAATACCAATGATTTATTTTTAAACGACGGCTTAAATAAAAACGGAAGTATCAGTCGAGGTATCACCTTTGGAAATAATCAAGATGTTGTCGTTAATTCAAATCTCAACCTTCAAGTAAGCGGAAAACTAACGCCTGAAATTGATATGGTAATGGCGGCTACCGATAATAATATTCCTTTTCAGGCCGACGGAACTACCGCTCAATTACAAGAGTTTGATAAAGTATTTATTCAACTCTCCAATGAAAACACGAAGCTGATTGTTGGCGATTATCAACTTTCAAAACCTGCAAATAGCTATTTCATGAATTATTATAAGCGTGCACAAGGCGCTTATATTGCGAATGCCTATAAGGATAGTGTTGGAAAAAAACCAATCACGTTTAAAACGCAATTGGCTGGCGCTGTTTCAAAAGGTAAATTTGCACGCAATGTAATTTTCGGAACAGAAAACAATCAAGGTCCGTATAGATTAACCGGTGCCAATAATGAGCCATTCATTATTGTCTTATCAGGTACCGAAAAAATTTACATTGACGGAAAGCTGATGCAGCGCGGACAAGAAAACGATTATATTATTGATTATAATACGGCAGAGTTAACCTTTACTGCAAAACAAATTATTACAAAAGATAAGCGCATTGTAGCCGAGTTTCAGTATGCCGAAAGAAATTACGGTCGCTCTTTATTTTTCTTTGGTGAAGAAATTGAAGCCGGAAAATTAAAGGTGTTTGCGAATATTTACAGTGAGCAGGACAATAAGAACAGATCCCTTCAACAAACATTAACGCAAGATCAAAAGTCGGTGATGTTTGATATTGGTGATACTTTAACCAAAGCGTTTTATTCGGGGGCAGAGCTTGCTACCTTTAATAATTCAGAAGTTTTTTATTGGAAAAAGGACACAACAATCGGAATGATAACATATCCGGGAATTTTTGTTTACTCTACAAATCCGGATAGCGCCAAATACCGTGTTAGGTTTTCGAATGTAGGTGCAGGCAATGGAAATTATATTCAGGTTTCTTCGTCCGCGAATGGAAAAGTATACAAATGGTTAGAACCTGTTGGCGGCGTACCGCAAGGAAATTTTGAGCCAATAATTCCTTTGGTTACGCCAAAGCAAAATCAAATGTTAACTGCGGGTTTCGATTATAAATTTAATTCAAATCACAGTTTACAAATGGAAGGTGTTTATACGCGTAATGATATTAATACATTTAGTCCGTACGATACTTATAACGATGAAGGTTATGGTTATAAATTGAAGAGTTTAAACAAAACCGTTTTAAAGCGGGATACCGGTGATAAAATTGCGGCGAAGGCAATTTATAATTTCAATTATGAATATGTTCAGAAAAACTTCAATCAAGTCGAACGCTTTCGCTCTATAGAATTTCAGCGCGATTGGAACCGCCCTTTGGTAGATGTAATTAATACCGATCAACACATTGCTACAGCTGAAATAGGAGTAGAGAAAATGAATTCATATAGATTGGTTTATGGTTTTAACTCCTTTTTGGAAGGAAATTATTTTTCAGGTTACAAGCAGCAATTAAACGGCCGGTTTACCAAAAGGAGATTTTATTCTGATTATAACGGTTCTTACCTAACTACAGCTAATTCACCGGTTAATACTGAGTTTTATCGACATAAAACAACTATTTCTCAGGGTATCGGTAAATTTAAATTAACCGTAACCGACGAATTCGAAAACAATTTATTTAAGTCTGCTTTTACGAATACCCTTATGCCGCGTACGTATCAATTTTGGGATTGGGAAGCAAGTATAAGTAATGCGGATTCCTCCCGTAATAACATAAAATTGTTTTATCGTGAACGCAGAGATATGCAAGCGTATAATAATGTTTTAAAAGACAGTACATACGCACAAAATGTTGGCGCGCAGTTAGGAATTTATTCTATAAAAAATCATCCCATTACTTTTTACTTTACTTACCGTGAGCTGCACTTAAAAAATGTAATCAGCACTGCATTAAAACCTGATAATTCATTATTAACGCGTGTAGAGTATAGTCCGCGGTTAATGAAAGGATTTATTACTTCAACTTTGTTTTACGAAAGCGGTTACGGTTTAGAAAACAGAAAAGAGTTTTATTATTTGGAAGTTGCGCCGGGCCAGGGACAATATGCATGGAATGATTATAATAACAACAATATTAAAGAACTCAATGAATTTGAAATTGCATTGTATCCCGATCAGGCCAGATTCATTCGCATTTTCACACCCACCAATCAATATGTGAAAGTGCTGCACAATCAGATGAGCTTTTCATTTAATTTACGCCCATCTGTTTTAGTAAAGGAAAATACAGGCGCGTTCGGAAAATTTATGGGTCGTTTTTCTACACAATCAGTTTTCAGGGTTGACAATAAAACCTACGATAATGGACAATTTTTTAATTACGATTTCTATAGCAGTGATGTTAATGATACGGCTTTGTTGTCGGCAAATTATGCTTTACGTCAAAGTTTGTTTTTCAATCAAACCGCGACTGTATTCGGAATGGATTATACTTTTCTGAATAATAAAAATAAACAGCTTTTACTAAACGGATTCGATTCAAGGGATAATTTTTCCCATGAGTTAAGATGGCGTTTAAACTTTAAAAAGTCGTGGAGTATTTTAAGCAATAATTCAACAGGTATAAAATATTATGCCTCACAGTTCTTTTCATCTCGTAATTATAAAATCGAATATTACGATGCCGAACAAAAGTTAAACTATCAGCCAAGTACAGCGTTTAGGATTAGTTTAATATATAAGTATGCTCAAAAGCAAAACATCAATGAAGGAGGATTTCAGAAATCACAGATTAACGACTATGCGGTTGAGTTAAGATATAATGAATCGGAGAAAGGTAGTTTTAATTTAAGAGCCGACTTTTTAACGATTTTATATAACGATGTGGAAAGTTCTCCAATCGCATATGAAATGCTCAATGCTCTAAAGCCGGGGTATAATTATACCTGGAACTTAAATTACCAGCGCAATTTAACAGGCAACATACAAGTAAGTATTAATTATGAAGGAAGAAAAATGCCGAATTCAAAGATTGTGCATATTGGTGGCGCACAAGTAAGGGCTTTTTTCTAATCAATTTTAGTAAGGCTGAAGTGTCTGATTTTTTCTTTGTTATTGACGAAACCGCGCTCGGTTACTTCGATAAGTGTATCTCCTAATAAACGATACTCCATTATTGATGGAAAATCTCTGAATGGATTTTCAAAGACAAATTTATTGTCGGTATTGTTAGTTAAAACAAATTCGGTTTCCTTATTTTCATTTTGACCTTTTACATCGTAAAACATTGTTGTCTTTTTTGAATCCAGAAGCAAACGCATCTTCATTTGAAACAAAGTGTCAACATAATCCCTGGTTAAATAAAACCCTTTTCCAATATATTCAGTGCTGTCTTTCTTGCTCCATTCTTCGAAATAAAAACCGGTATCTCCATCGTTAAATAAATATTTTCCTTCAATCCAGGAGGTTATCTTATTTTGTGGTGTCAAATTCTTTATAATTTCCGATTCATTATTGCATCCTGCAAATAATAAAGCAAAAAAAGAAATTATTGCGAAGGTTCTCATATTATTACAAATATACTTAGAATAATTATTGGATAGTGCGTAAATTAGCAGTATTGAAAAGGATTATTGTCATATTTTTTTTCTTAATCTGTTTTGCCGACTTGTCGGCTCAACGCGATACTTTACCTTATAACCGGAAAGAAGAAATTGTCTATGACAGTAAACGCTATCGTAAATACAACAATTATTTAACTTTTGGTTTCGGAAAGGGTTTTTCGGATGTCAGGCGAATCGACCAAAGTTATATTAATGTTGATTTTCAGTTTCATCTTCAGCGCGAGTATTTTCAAGTAGGAGTGATTATGAGCGGCGATGATTTTTTAAGAAATAATAATTTACAAGGCCATCTCTGTTATGGCTATCGTATCGAAAGAGAAAAATACAATCTAGCCGGCTTTATTGGCCCTTCTTATTCCTATTTTGTGACCGGCACGACGGATACAGCCGGCGTTACCACCATTCAATCGCATAATGTGTTGGGTGGTTACATGTGCCTTTCTGCAGTTTATAAAATCAAGTATGATGTAGGATTGGGTATCGAATTATTCGGTGATATCTCGGCTGAGCAAAAGCAGGCCGGAGCCAGAGTGGTGTTCTTTTTTTCAGGTGCTTATCGCGGCATAAAAAGAGGTTTTAAAACCAAACCAAAGTAAAATTAAAACAGACTTTATAATCGTTGGACAAGGTTTGGCAGGTTCCGTTCTGTCATTACAACTTATTGAGAAAGGATTTAACGTTATTGTAATTGATGAGCCAAATGGGTCTTCTTGTTCCCGTGTTGCTGCGGGCATATGGAATCCTGTGGTGTTTAAGCGTCTTACAAAAAGCTGGATGGCCGATGAAATTCTTCCTGTCATGCTTGAATTTTACCAAGCCCAGGAGAAAAAATTTGGAGTTCAATTATTACATCACCGAAACATTATCAAATTATTCAGTGAATTGCAAGAAGTCAATCTTTGGTTTAAAAAAGCATCGGCTGATATGTCGAATTATTTAGATAAAGAAATTTCTCAAAATGGATTACCAAAAACTATTAAGTTGCTAGATGTTGGTTATGCAAAGGTGCTAAATGCCGGTAATTTGAATTTACCTTTATTTTTAAGTGCTGTCACAAAGCATTTACAATCGACGGGAATGTATCTTCCGGAGAAATTTGATTTTTCGGCGTTTTCTCCCTCGACCATGCAATACAAAAACATTGAAACAAAACATATCGTTTTTTGTGAGGGACATTTAATCAGTAAGAATCCTTTATTTAAATACATCCCAATGAAACCGGCTAAGGGAGAGGTTTTAACGCTGCAAATGGATGATTTAAAATTAGAGAGGGATATCCTCAATAAGAACGCATTCATCATGCCTTTGGAGAATAATTTATTTAAGGTGGGCGCTACCTACAATTGGAATGATTTATCTGATTCTCCTACTGAAGAGGGAAAACAGGAGTTGTTGAGTAAATTGAACCGAATCACGGAATTAGAAGGTGTTGTAATCCGTCATGAAGCCGGCGTTAGACCTTCCGTTATTGATCGTCGACCGGTTTTGGGCTCTCATCCGGCATTTAAAAGCGTGTATGTTTTTAACGGAATGGGCACGAAAGGCGTTATGCTGGCTCCTTTTTTCGCGAATCATTTGATAGAACACATAACACTGAATAAAAATCTGAATAAAGAGGTGGATATTGCCCGGTTTAATCAATTTTTTGTAAATTAAAGCCAGCTTTTACCATAGCGAATGGCGCTCAAAAAAAATAAAATTAGGTTGATTGGCCGACGAGAGTTTGTGGATTTTCCTCAACTTAAATTATTTTCAATTGAAGCAAAAATTGATACCGGCGCCTATACTTCAGCTATTCATTGCAAAGACATTCAACTTAAAACAGCGAATGGTAAGCAGGTTTTATGTTTTAAGTTATTAGATAACACACATCCCGAGTATTCGGAGCAAGTACACGAGTTTTCTGAATTTTACAGAAAGAAAATCAAAAACTCTTTCGGTGAAATGGAGGAACGTTACATTATTAAAACACGTGTGAAAATCGGAAAGAAAAATATTTTAACCACACTTTCCTTAAGCGATCGCGAAAACATGCGCTATCCTGTTTTAATAGGACGACGATTACTAAAAGGTAAGTTTATTGTAGATGTCAATAAAATACACATTAATGGACAACGAATTAAAAAATCATTAAACGATTATATTTGATTAACTCATTATGAAAATAGCTGTATTATCTCGAAATAAAAATCTGTATTCTACCAAACGTATTTTGGAAGCAGGTGAAAGGCGTGGCCATGAAATGTTATTGCTCGATCATATGAAATGCGTTCTGGTTATCGAACAGGGTCGTCCACATATTTATTATGGCGGAAAAGAAGTGACTGATATTAATGCGGTGATACCACGGATTGGTGCATCTGCTACTTTCTATGGTTCAGCCGTTGTTCGTCAGTTTGAAATGATGAAAATATTTACAGCTGTTGAGTCACAAGCCTTAGTTCGTTCACGTGATAAATTACGCAGCTTGCAAATTTTAGCACGAGCAGGCTTAGGAATTCCTAAAACAGCTTTTGCGTCTTCACCAAAGGATAAAGATATTGATAGCGTAATCGATGCAATTGGTGGCGCTCCTTGCGTAGTGAAATTATTGGAAGGTACTCAAGGCATTGGTGTGATTTTGGCGGAAAATCAAAAAGCAGCTAAATCAGTTATTGAAGCGTTTTTGAAATTAGAAGCGAACATGTTGGTGCAGGAATTTATTAAAGAAGCCGGCGGCGCCGATTTGCGTGTATTTATTGTAGACGGACAAGTTGTTGGTGCGATGAAGCGTCAGGCGCGTGAAGGTGAATTCAGAAGTAATTTGCATAGGGGAGGGACGGCGACCGTTATAAACCTGACACCGGAAGAAAGAGCAACTGCCATTAAAGCGGCAAAGAAATTAGGTTTGGGAATCGCCGGTGTGGATTTGTTACAAAGTTCACGTGGACCATTAGTCATGGAGGTGAATTCATCTCCGGGATTAGAGGGAATTGAAGGCGCTACCGGATTGGATATTGCCGGAAAAATAATTGAGTATGTTGAGCGTAACGAGTTTAATAAGCCCGGCGAATAGGTATGCAGGAAACCATTACCATAAACGGTCAGCAAGTATCGGCAGGAGAAAATAAAACAGTGGTGCTAAACTCTTACGAGTTGCACACCAAATCATATATTAAAATTCCTGTTCATGTTATTCGAAGCGTAAATCCGGGACCAACCATTATGTTTAGTGCGGGTATGCACGGTGAAGAAACCAATGGTGTTGAAATTATCCGCAGGTTAGTGAATCATGAAGAAGTGGTGAATTTAAAACGCGGAACCATCATCGCTATTCCTGTCATTAACATTGTTTCTTTTTTATATTCAACACGCGATTTACCCGATGGACGTGATTTGAATCGTTGTTTTCCCGGAAGTAAAAATGGTTCTTTAGGAAGCAGAATTGCTTACGATTTAATGAGGCATATTATTCCGCTTATTGATTTCGGTGTTGACTTTCATACAGGTGGAGCGAAGATCAGCAACTATCCTCAAATTCGTTGCGTATTCGATTTCCCTGAAAATTTATCCATAGCAGAAAAGTTTTCAGCTCCACTGATTATTGATAGCAAATACCGTGAAGGAACATTAAGAAAGGAAGCCGCTAAAAAGAATAAACCTATTCTTGTTTTTGAAGGTGGTGAAAGTATGCGCTTTGATTATTTATCCATCAACGAAGGGATTAATGGCTGTTTACGCTTAATGAAATCACATCAAATGATTTCAATGGAGATTCCCAATAATCCGCATGTAAAAGTAATTCGTGATTCATGGATTCGCGCTAAGGCGAGCGGTTTGTTTCATATGAATGCGAATAATGGTGCACATGTGCGCAAAGATGATTTATTGGGTGTGATATGTAATCCATTCGGTGAAATTGAACATAAAATCCTTTCACCTGTTGATGCCTATATAGTAGGAATAAATAACCAACCAATAGTGAATGAAGGAGATGCCCTCATTCATTTAGGGATGGAAGATTAATCATGAAACAAGCGGATGTAATAATTATTGGTGGTGGTCCGGCCGGAAGTGCCATGGCTTGTTACATAGCTAGATCCGGTGCTTCATGTATCGTATTTGAAAAAGAAAAATTTCCTCGCCCGCATGTAGGAGAATCGCTTGTACCCGCCAGTAATCGCGTGTTCAATGATCTTAATTTCTTTCCAAAAATGGAAGCGGCGGGATTTTTGAAAAAGTTTGGCGCTGCTTGGACAACCTATAACTCGGCAAATATTTACAATCATGATTTTGCAGAATTTAAGGGAAGTGATGTAGATATATTATTTAATGAGAGAAAGCAAAAAGATATACATGAGCCACACACCTATCATGTTGACCGTGGGCGTTTCGATCAATTATTGTTAGAACATGCTGCCGAAATGGGCGCATCAACTTTTCAGGAGGCGGATGTTTTTCATGTTGACTTTATTGATAAAAGAAATGTACATGTAAGCGTAAGAATGAAGGATGGGCAAGAAGAAAAATTTGGCTGTAAAATATTAGTAGACGCCAGCGGACGACACACCTTCATGGGAAACAAATTAAAAATTAAAGTAAAAGACCCTGTTTTTAATCAGTGCGCGGTACATACCTGGTTCAGCGGATTTAACCGTAATGCGTTTAAAGATCCTGACTTTATCTATATACATTTTATTCCTGTTTCCAATTCATGGATGTGGCAGATACCAATAACGGATGAAATTACCAGTGTGGGATTAGTAAGTCAAAAACAGAATTTTCCGAATACAAAGGAAGGACGTGAAAAGTTTTTTTGGGAGTGTGCAGAATTACGACCTGAGCTTTTGGCTGAGTTAAAGAAAGCAAAGCAGATACGGGATTTTACAGTTGAAGCAGATTACAGTTACGCGATGACTGAATTAGTGAAGGATAATTTGGTATTGATCGGTGATGCTGCACGTTTTGTGGATCCGATTTTTTCAAGTGGAGTAAGTATTGCCTTAAATAGCGCACGATTTGCATCCGTAGATATAATCAAAGCATTGCAAAACAATAATTACGAGAAAAGTTCTTTTGCAAATTATGAGAGTACCTTAAAACGCGGCGTAAATAATTGGTATCGGTTTATTCAAATGTATTACCGCTTAAATATTTTATTCACCTATTTCGTAGATACGCCCGAATACCGTTTAGATGTTTTGAAATTTTTGCAAGGCGATGTGTATGATGAAGAAAATCCCCCATTATTAAAAGCGATGGAAAAAATCATTTCCCAAGTCGAGGGAAATCCAAAGCATCCTTTACATGCCATGTTAGGAACATTAACTTCTAAGTCGTTTAATGTTTTTGGAGCAAAGTAAAATTATTTTCGCTCCTGGCACAGTTCAACCAAAACACCATTAGTACTTTTTGGATGTAAAAAGCAAATCAATTTATTATCCGCGCCTTCTTTTGGTTGCTGATGTATTAGTTCAAATCCTTCTTTTTTTAAGCGCTCCATTTCCGCATAAATGTCTTCAACTTCATAAGCTATATGATGGATGCCTTCACCTTTCTTCTCAATAAACTTTGCAATGGCACTATCCGGATCAGTCGCTTCCAATAGCTCAATCTTAGTTTCGCCTAACATAAAAAAACTGGTACTAACACCTTCGCTCTCTACTTTCTCAACTTTATAATGATCCTTACCAAAGAGTTTCGCAAATAAGTTATTTGAGTTCTCAAGGTTTTTAACGGCAATGCCAATATGTTCTACTTTCTTAAGCATGGTACAAATGTTGGTTATTTCAATTGGGTTTTACTTCGTGCTTTGAGCCTTATTTAGAGCGGTTTATGCCGTCAAAAAGCTCTATAATGTCCGCAAGTTAGTGATTTTTAGACATTTTAGGTAATTGTAAAAAATTGTTACCTTTACGCATCTAATTTAATTACGATGACAACATCACTTATTCTTGGATTTTTAGGCGGACTTGGTGCTCCGGAAATCATTATCATTTTGGTTATCATTTTATTAATGTTCGGTGGCAAAAAAATACCTGAGTTAATGAAAGGTTTAGGCCGCGGCGTTAAAGAATTTAAAGACGCTTCAAAAGGAGTTGACTCAGCTGAGTCGGATAAAAAATAATTTTTTGATTCAAATTAAAGCGTCACTCTTTTATACAGAGTGACGCTTTATTATTTAAAATACCGTGATTAATTATTCTCGGAAAAAAATAAGATGTACACTTTTACAAGCATAGCACAGCTAAAGGAAGATTTAAAAGCCGGAAAAACCAATTGTGTTGATTTGGTAAGCGGTTTATTGAAACATATTGCTTCAAAAAAGAATCTCAATATTTATTTGGAAGTATTTGAAGCGGATGCTTTAGAACAAGCGAAGAAGGTTGATGAAAAAATAAAATCGGGTAATGCCGGAAAGTTGGCGGGCGTTGTTGTTTCTTTAAAGGATAACATCTGTTATAAAAATCATAAGGTTTCTGCATCGTCAAAAATATTGGAAGGTTTCGAATCACTTTATTCTTCCACTGTGGTTGAGCGTTTAATCGCTGAAGATGCAATTATCATCGGTCGTACGAATTGCGATGAATTCGCGATGGGAAGTAGCAATGAAAACTCATCGAAGGGTAATGTATTAAATCCGCTAAACGAAAAGTATGTACCCGGTGGCTCTTCCGGAGGAGCTGCAGCTTCTGTTGCTGCAGGATTATGTCATGTGGCTTTAGGATCAGATACAGGAGGCTCTATTCGTCAGCCTGCTTCTTTTTGTGGCGTTGTTGGGTTTAAGCCAACATATGGCAGAGTTTCGAGATGGGGCTTAATAGCTTATGCCTCATCCTTTGATCAAATTGGTCCGATTACTAAAACAGTGGCCGATGCAGCGTTGGTAATGGAAGTTATTGCCGGTGCTGATGAGTTTGACAGTACAGCTTCACAAAAGCCGGTTCCATCTTATTCTAATGAAATAAAACCTTCAGGTAAAAAATATAAAATCGCTTATTTAAAGGATTGTTTAGAGGCTAACGGTCTGGACCCAGAGGTTAAGTCAGCAGTAAGTAAACAATTGGAGAATTTTAAAGCGGCCGGACATACAGTAGAGGCGGTTGATTTTCCATATTTAGATTATTTGGTGCCGGTTTATTATGTATTAACTACAGCTGAGGCTTCTTCTAATTTGTCGCGATTTGACGGTGTGCATTATGGTTACCGCAGTCAAAACGCAACGGATTTGGAGAGTACATATAAAAAATCACGCAGCGAAGGTTTTGGTAAAGAAGTAAAGCGACGTATTATGCTTGGAACATTTGTGTTAAGTGCAGGGTATTACGATGCTTATTACAGCAAAGGGCAAAAAGTAAGAAAGTTATTGCAAGAAAAGACTTTTGAGATTTTAAAGAATTACGATTTTATAGTTACTCCTTCTACACCGGGTACGGCATTTGAGTTTGGGAAGAATAGCGCAGATCCTATCAAGATGTATCTGGAAGATATTTTCACTGTGCAAGCAAATATTGCAGGTGTTCCTGCCATTTCTGTTCCGTGTGGCAATCACAGTAACGGATTACCGATGGGAATACAGATTATGGCGAATTATTTTGATGAAAGTAAACTCTTTGAATTTTCGTCAGGAATTAAATAAAAAAATCCCGCCATTAAGCGGGATTTTTTTTGTTTAAGCAATTCTCTATTTGTTTTTTTCTGCTGTTTTAGCCGGATCGAGTTCGAGGTTGATGTTGCCGCCTGATATCATTTCTATTTTTGATTCTTTAAACGTTTCGTTCCATTTTAATTTCCATGGTTCTTTTTGCATATCGCCTGAATTTGGTATTTCTCTGATATCAACAATAAAATCATCCGACTTACCGCGCTCTAATAAGGTTCCCTTATTGCGGTTATAATTCGCATTGTCTTGTTCTTTTGGAGTTACAGCAGAGATTTGTGTAGGAGCTAGAATTCCTATTCCGTCACCTTCGTATTGACAAACAAATTTAAAAAGAGATTTATCGGTTTTTAATTCGTGCTTTTTCAGTGTGCATTTGAAATTACCGGCTTTGAAATCATTTTTTGCAACCGGAATCACGAAATCTTCTGCTTTTAGAGCCGGCGAATTAGCCGCCACTTTATAAAGCGTTTTAATGGTGACTGAATAGTTGTCTACCTGGCATCCTTTACCTTTTACATCAATAACTTTACTGGCTTCGTCGTTAGGAACAATGATAAGTTGTTTATCGGTTCCTTGAATTTCTTTCCCGTCAATTTTGAAAGTAATATCCGTTGGTTTTAAGATGAGGTAGTCGTTTGTTTTATTAAATACTCTCACTTTAAATTTGCTCCATGCATCGATAGCGGTAGCATCCTCGATGTAAATTTTATAATCATCCGTTTCAAAAGAAGTTTCCTTGTAAATGTATTTGTAACCCGGATCAACATTCTTTTTTTTCTGCGCGAAAATTAAAGTTGAACAGATAATCAGTGAAAGACTAAAAAGTTTTTTCATAATATTATTTTACAATAAATTTAGTAAGAATGATTTATATAATCTGTATTTAAACAATTTTTAATAAAAAAACCCCGCTAAGCGGGGTTTTAAATAGATAATAGAAAAGATGTTATTTTGATTTAGCGGCTTTACCTAATTTTTTGCCTAAATCTTTACCTGCTTTAGCATAACACTCTTTAATACGAACAGCTACTTCGAAATCGAATCCGCCATATTGAGAACCCGGAATATTGTACATCATACCTTTTGATTTTACAACACTTGGATTAGCGGTTTCAACAATCATTACTTCGAAATCACAAGACGCCGGCATTTTAGAAATCCCGATATTCCAACCCGGCTCCATACGAACTGTATGAACAATTAAAGTGTATTTTGCACTTGTTTTGTTACGATCGCAAGCGATATCTCCAGATTCTTTATTGAATAATTCTTCAAATTTTGGTTCGTAGATACCTGCACGGTTTTCTACCCAGTCTTTTGCCCACTTATCACCTTTACCGGCTTCTTTTTTGTTATACTCTTCCGTTTTTTCTTTTACATATTCTGCCTCAGCTTTTTTACGACCCGCAGTCATGTTATCATAAGTGAATTTTAAAAGGAGTTCTTTTTCACCTTTTAGGTAAGATAAGTCTTTGCCTTCTGTCCATTTTTGAGCGCTTACGTTTAATGCCAAAATCATAATGGCTGCAACGAATAAATTTTTAAAGTTTTTCATGGTGATGTTTTTTTACAAATATAGATATATAATTGAATTTTAAACTATACCGTGTGGTGGGTATATTATTTATTTGTTCTCTGATCTTTCCAGATCCATCTTCATAGGTACCTTAATGACTTTTAACGAAATAGGGCTTGAAATTTTAAAAGTTTCATTCCATTTTATGGATATTCCGTCTGTTAATTCACCGGATCCTTTTAATCGCTTAAATTCAATTGTTATGTTTCCGGATTGTCCGTTTTCAAGCACTGTTACAGTGTTTTTGACTGTACACTTGTTTTCTTTTCCATCTGACATTATTGCTACGCATTTTATAGGGTCGAGTATAGCAATTTGATCTCCATTGTAAGTGCAAGTATATTTTGCAAATGATTTTTCTTCGTCCATTTTGTAATCAAAAAGTTTGCAATTAACACTTCCGGCGCTTAAGTCTGATTTCCGTTCCGGTGGCAACAAAGTATTGGAGATTAGATATACTTCTGATTCCATTGGTACTTTGTAAAAACCATTCAACGTCAGTTCAAATTCTTCACACTTCATATTGTTTTTCTCATCGATTACATCAATAACTTTATCATCTGCCCCATCCGGTTGTATAATCAGGGGTTTGCCATTTCCTGTGTACGTCTTTCCCTTAATATTGAAAAGGAGTTCGTTGGGCTTGATCAATAAAATATCCTTAGTTTTATTGAAAACTCTTAGTTTTATTTTTACGGCTTCAATCGTAGAAAATGAACGTACTATAAAGAGTTTATAGTCTTCATTCTCATAAGATACTTCCTGGTAATAAACTGTTTTGAAATCTGCTAAATTAATTTGAGAAAACAAACTGCATGAAGTAATAAGCACTATTAAGGATACCATTTTTTTCATAGCTGTATTAATTGTTTTTTATGGTAAGTATGTTTTTAATATCAGAGTCGATTTGAATTTTTAATTCTTCTTCGGTAACTTTTCTTGACTGCTCCAATGAAATACGATATACAGTGATTCCTTTCTCAACGTTAACAATATCCATACAATATTCAAACATTTTAATATCTCTTAGTACTTTAATCCCATTTACTAAAAAGATCACATTGTCGTATATTGTTTCATTGGCTGTTACTTGTACAACATAAGGCGTGCCGTATTTAGTTTCAATCACCCCTTCTGATTTTGTGGCAAATGTTCGCATTGATGATAATTTGTAGTGCATATCATTTTCACTGATTATATTGTTAATCAATGCCACGTGATTATACTTTTCGGTTTCACTTGTGTCAAAACGGGAATCGTTTATATGGAAAACTTGGACTTTTTCTTTTTCAAAAGCCTTGGTTAATTCGGTTTTAAAGTAAATAGCATTGTTATATGCATCGATAGGGAAACTTTCTACATCTTGAATCTTATACATTTCTTTTTCAAAATAAGGATCCAGCATTATAATTTTACTTATTTTTTTTATCTCCTCCTTATTATAGGCGGTGTATTTTTTATACTTGATATCAGGGTCTGGTATTTTCCCTAACCTTCCTTTTGAGATATATTTTAACCCAAATTCGTTTACCGAACTAGTGTCTTTAAAAAAGGAAATGAATTCTTTGTCATTCATATAGTGAATAAAGGCACTCTGCCGATAAATAGCATCAACAAACTTTCTGTTTTTACTGATAGAATCATTAACATATATGGTTCGCTGGTTGTATTCTGTTTCGTTTTTATGAAAGTCACGGTAATTCAAATTATGAACTTTGCTTAGAATATTAAACAATGTGTCTAAATTGGTTTTGAGTTGTTGTTCAGAAAAATTACTTTCTTTATATAGCTTATAATTTTGATTTATCGCCAACAGCAAAAAGTCTTCTCCATTCAGTCTTTCAAACATTTTTTTGGTTTGCGCAACGTGCCCCATTGTTGAGTCTCTGTTAGAGTTTGTTTTGTCATTATCTTTTAAGTTGATATAATCGAAAACACCGCCGTTTATATCACGATACGATTTATAGACAGCTATCTGATAAAACACTTCAGCAATAATATTTTTTAAAAAAATATTCTGAGGGTATTTTTTTAGCAGGCAATAACAATGATATACACATGTTTCTAATTCAAAATCCTTTATGTTGCATAAAATTGTTTCGAATCGACAAATATCCCGAACTCTGTAAAATTCATCCTTACTTACAATAAAATCCTTTCCTTCCGTGTTTATTTGCGAGGATATTTTTTCTTCAATAGCTTTCTTTCTTTTGTAAATGTTAGGGTGTGTGTCCCATGTGTCGTCATAGTTTGCATCTATGTTAACGGGTTTTACTTCTTGGTAGAAAATGGCGGGATTAATTTTTAGATATTGATTGTTAAAATAGTCAGTTTCAAAAGGTGTATTTTCGAATGAGTAATCACTGAGGAGCATTAAATCAAATTTTTCAGGAATTCCATTCGTATTGTATCCCGATTTTTTAAGAAGTTCGAAACCCTCCATGTCGGCCTCTGATTCCTGTGCTTTACTAAATTCACGTTCTTGTTTCCAAATAGTGTCATTATTCAATTTCCCACTCAATTGCTTTATGATTTCATTTCTTTTTCGATAACCTGAATACTGATGGCTTTTCAGATAATGAATAATTTCATGACTTAACGTCATTGCCAGCTGCGCTTCCGTGTTATAGCGTGCTATGTAGTCAAGACTTATATATATATGACCGTTGTCCCAGGCAAAGGCATTTGAAAGGTTTTCACGAAGTACGTAAAATTTCAGTTTGCTTTTTAATACGGGTTCGTTTTGCAATAAAACATCGGCAATTTTATTTATATAATCGTTTACTTCGGTATTGTATAAAACATTACCAGACTTTAATATCTCATCTTCACTAAAGGTAGTTAATGTATAAAAATCTTTATTTATCTTATGATTTTGAGCCTTTGGGTTGAGCGTATCTGTTAAGTTTTTTGCTTTTTCAAAAGCAATTAAGTTAAGTTCTTTAGGTAAGTTTCCTTTTGAAATTAGAGGAGTATAATTTTTTTCAAAATCTTTATTGTATTGTCCATTTAGTTTACCCAACAATACGCATAACAGAAAAATATAAAATACTTTACTCAATTTTATGTTAATAGAGTTTGTTTGCAACCGGATAGGCATACATTTTATAAAACATGGACTTTAGAACCTCCTGTTCTCCGCTTAAATTGCTTGTTTTTTCAGCTACGTACTTTTCAAAGTTTGCTTTTTCTTCTAACGTATAATTGTTCTTAAAAACATTGGTTTGAAACGATAAGTCATATGCAACATAATTCACAGGATTTAATTGAAAATCGTTGTGAATTTGCTTATCAATTAGTGCGGTTAATTGTTTTATCTTTTCATTATCGTTACCCGATTTGTTTATTTCCGGTAATTCTTCTTGAATCACTTTGCCAAATGCTAAATGTATTTTTCCTTTTGGTTGTTTGATACCGGTGATAATACTATTTAAATCTTCTCCCGGCGCTTTTACATATTTACTATGAAGTGATGATAAATATAACTCCTGAACTTTTAAATAATCACAGGGTTCGTATTCGTAACTAATGCTTAACGGAACAATATTTAAGTCGGAAAAGCACTTTACAAAATCTTTGCCGCCACTTAATCCAAGCATTTTAAGCAAGCCTGTTTGTGTGAGATCATTTCCGTCTTTTGTTCTTCCGTTTCTTTGAGCTATCCACACACTGACATTTTTATCGAGTATGGTATGCCTGATATAAGCACTTAATTGTCGCGATATATCATAAAGCTCTTTCGCATTTCCCTCGCGTTTTACAGTGAACATTCTGTTTAGCCTACCAAAATCAGTAATAAAGCCATTGTCCATTAAATTGGAACCAAATGTGATTTCAGATGTGGAGAAACCTTCTTTTTCCAATATGATTTGAAGAATGGCACTGTCCAGTAAAATATCACGATGGTTAGCAACGAATAAGTAAGCTTTGTTTTTATCGAGCTTATCAATACCGCTCCAGGTTAAACCTTTTGATGATTCTTTAACGATGTGCCAAATGGCATGCGACATATATCCCGCCTGAAAATCGCGTACATTTTTTGTAGCGATAGCTTTTTCTCGGGCCTGTGACTCACTCATTTCAGGCCACAAATATTTCATTAAAGAAAAGTAAGTGGGGTTTTGCGCCATTTTTTGCATCACCGATTCTACTTCAGTATCATAATAAGGTCTTAGTTCCTCAAAATTAAACTCCTTTGCAAAGTCTGATATATGTGAAGGCTTTTCAACCTTGAATTCTCTCATTATCATGTTTTATTTTTTTCTGTAATCAAAAAACGTAATGGCTTTACGGCTCATTTCAGGAAATTGTTTTTTAGTAATATTCTCAGGATTATCCGTTTTGATATTTGGCGCCACTCTTAATTTAGCTCTGAAGTGGTCTTTTAATTCTTTCTCAAAGTTAGGAGGAGTTGAGTTAACACCAATGGTGATACTGATTTCATCCGTCCCGATATCATTAGTGAAAACTTCAACAATGTAATTTTTTATATATGGTACGTTGTTTAAAATATCATAGAGTGAAGGCGGGTATAAGGTAGTCCCTTTAAATTTAATCATGTGTTGTTTTCGCCCAATAATCGGACTGATCCTTAATGAGGTTCTTCCGCAACTGCAAGCTTCATAATGTGCTGCGCAGATATCTCCTGTTTTAAATCTGAGTAAAGGCATACCTTCTACACCCAATGTGGTGACCGTTAGTTCACCGGGCTCACCTTGTTTTACAGGCTTGTTGATTTCGTCTAAAAACTCAACTATTAAAAGCTCCGGATGGTGATGGCCGCCTTTGCCGGAAGTACACTCTGTAAATGCAGCACCCATTTCAGTTGAAGCATAGGTACTGTAAAGTTCTATATCCCACTTTTCTTTTATACGTTGACCTAAAGTGTTTAAACTAAAATCTTCGTTGCGAAGTGATTCACCAATGCATACAATTTTCTTTATGGAAGATTTTTTATAATCAATATTGTTCTGCTCAGCAAATTCAATCAGTTTTAAAATAAATGAAGGAACCGCAATCGCTACGCTTGGCTTTAAGCGTTTAATTGTGTCCCACTGAAATTCCGGCATCCCATTACCAACTCTAATAACCCCTGCACCCATCTGTTTTATGCCCATGAAGTAGGCAAGTCCCGCCATAAAACGGCGGTCTAGGGTTGTCATTAATTGATAAATGTCTTTGCTGGTTCCTCCGGCGCATTCTAAAGAAATACGTTCGTTATAAGCTAATCGTTCTAAATCTTTATCCGTTAAAGCAAAAGTCAGAGGGTCACCTAAAGTACCGCTTGTGGTTACATAATCAATAATTTTTTCCGCATCCACACAAATAAAGTCGGAGTTGAATTTATATAAATCATCTTTGGTTGTAACCGGAATCTTGGTTAAATCCTCTAAACAACGAATCGAATTAACGTCGATTGAATTGGCATTAAATAAACTTTTATAGTATTTAGAGTGCGTGTTTAAGTAATTTAAAAGCTCCTGTAATTTTTTCTCCTGAAATAATTTAATTTCAGAAGAACTTTTCGTTTCTATGGATGGAATGTAACTCATAAATACAACAGCCAAATTAGCAAAATTACCTCATAAAATACAAAAAGCCCGGACATTTATCCGGGCTTATGACAAAAGAAAAATTAAATCTAATTCTTTATGATTTTTATGGTAGCTGAATTATAGCTTTCTTTTACTATTACAAAATAAACACCTTGATTAAATGACTTTAGATCAATGATAGCTGCATTGTTCTCCGGTTTAATTTGATAAATTATTTTCCCCAATAAATCAGTGATAGTGATTAAATCAGCCGTTTTGTTAGATGTTACTGTAAACAATCCGTTGTTTGGATTAGGAAATACTTGGATGGAATTTTGTAAAGCAAATTCGTTGATACCTGTACAAGCAGATACGTTTTGGGTTATGGAAACAGCGCTATTGCATCCAAGGTCAAAACCTGTTACGGTATAGCTTGTTGTAGTTGTAGGTGTAACTACGATCGACGATGTTGTGCCACCTGTACTCCATGAATAAGTTGAAGCAGTACCGCTTGCTGTAAGAGTTGCTGTTTGTCCGGTGCAAATTAATGAATTACTGCTTACCACAGTTACGTTAGGGGTGTTGCCTACAGTTGTAACTGAAGAAGATTGACATCCGCCAATAGAATAATTAATGGTATATGAACCTGAGCTTGATGGCGAGAAGGAAGTGATAGCTACTGTTGATGTATTTTGAGTAAATAAGCCACCTGCAGTTACAGGAATCAATGATGAGCTAGCTGCCGGTAAACAATAGCTGCTGCTTAAACCACTAAAGGATGCATCAAGAGCTGAAGTTGCCGCAGTAATGATGATTCGTGTAGAATCGGCTGAAGTTGCAGGTGAATAAGAATCGACTTGAATATAATAGGTTGCACCCGGAGTTAAGCATCCTGCGTGAACAAAGGATGAGAAAAGCACGCCGCTGTTTGTTGAATAATCAGGATCGTCGTCATTGGCGGAAATTAAGGTTGCAGTTGAAGTGCTAAGTAATCCGTTACATGTTGCGGCTTTCCAAACAGCTAATTGTGTATCGAAGTCAGGCGACTGAATGGTAACATAACCGGAAGCTGGAGCTACAAACGAGAACCAACGTGTGTTATCAAGTGTGTTATTACACCAACTGTATTGGGAATTGCAAATACCGCCGGTAGGACTAACCTCACCGGGTTGAACCGATGCACCCATGAATTGATAATAAGTAGATGATGGACCAATAGCCAAAGGAATTGCGTTACATACATTGTCACCCGGGAAATTTACCACAACCGCTAGTGGATTATTAGTGGTATCAGATAAACAACCACCAACTGTTGAGCTGGCAACTACGGCAATATACATGGTTCCGCCGGTAGTTGCAGTAATGTTTTGTGGTGTTGTTGTTGCACCGGGAACAGCTGTCCATGGACCTGCTAGCGATGGTGCGGTAATCCATTGAATATTTCCAACAGAAGGCGATGCTGTATAAGAATTAGTAGCAAAAATATTAGTTGTAGTTGGACCGGTTACTGAGCCTGCTGATGGCGGGGTAGTGCAGCCGCCTGTTAGTTGTATGTTATCGATATACCAATCATCTCCGTCATCGTTCTCCATCATAAATGCTATGTAAACGGTTTGCCCGTTAAACGCACTTAAATTTACAATGCGATTTCTGAAATTGGTAGGATTCGTCATCGTTTCGGTATAAGTAACTATCGTTGTAAACGTAGCTGTATTAGTTTGAGAACTGGTGGATACTAATATTTTATATACGCTGCCCCAATTAGAAGTAAATGTTTCGCGTTCCCAAAAGGAAAGTACATTTGCTGTAGGGGTTATAGCCACAGAAGGACTAACTAACCAGTCTTCAGCAATTCCTGTCGGTACATTTTCATATTGAATGTAGGCCGACTGAGTACCTGCTTGTGCAGTGAACGTAGAGCTTGACCAGCTTTCAACTGTGCCAATTCCGTTATCGAACATAGCCCATCCTGTTGGAGGAAAGGTAGCGCCTTCAAAAGACTCAGGAAATGCCTGTGCTTTGGAAGTGTTTATGGCAAGTACACTGAGTGCAACAGCTGCCAGGAATTTTTTGTAGAAATGTTTCATGTGCTAGGGATTTAATACTGAAAAGATAGGAAAATAATGTATCTCTTGAATCAAATTCCGCTAAGAATCAATTAACAATTTTACTTTATTCTGTTAAAACAATAGATAAGGTCCTTTTTAATCTGATTTTCCTCTTTTAATGTGGCGATTTCAAACACTAGAGCTTTTTTGTAATAATCAAATGCTGCTGTGTAATTAAATTTTGATTTATAATAGTCGCCTAATATCTGGTAAGTAAAATAACTCTTAGGATTACTTTCAATAAACACATTTTCAAATTTCGACTTCAAGTAAAGATGCCCGGGTGCTTTTGTTATATATTGAATATAATTTTTCAGATTCTTAAACTTGACATAATCCTGGTAGGTTTTTGTATATACAAATGGGTCGGTTGGAATGGTCAATGAATCGATATATAATTCTGTTTGCGAATCCATTTCTTTAGCATTTTCAAATACTGAGTTTAAATTGTAACACACAAATTTTCCGCATTGATAGGGGTTGGTTGAAACCCACATGAGTCGGCTCTTAGGTTTAAAGATGACTCCGTGATGAGCAATTAATTGGTTCATGGCTTTTTCATTTCCTAAACCAATGTTTTTTTCGTTAATACCGGATTGGTTGCGCAAAATCTCCGCAGCTTCCAGGTAATTTATTTGCTTATGATTTTGCATCAATTGTTTTAAACGTACTTTTCTATACAGCGAAGAACTTTCAATTTGGTTTTTCAAGTTAGTATACTCTAATGCGAATTTTTCCCCCTGATAATGATTGGAACATAAAATTTCATTCGTGCCTGCATCGTAAACATCCATTCCATCAGGTGTTTTTTCAATGATAATTGCCTTATTGTCGTTCGCGCTTCCTATTAAAATACTTTCCGAAACAAAAACATCTCTTTTTTTTGCTATTTCAATCGCGTCGTTAATGTTTTTTGAAAATTGTAGAATTTCTCTGGCAAGTAATGCTATGGGTGTAGCTGCGTCGGTGGGAATAGAACTTTTTGCCGCATTGATAGTTACCGTTATTCCCTGATCGTTCATTCCGCTTGCTGCGCCAATAAATCCGGCCCAGGTAATAGTCGCAAAT
This sequence comes from Bacteroidota bacterium, assembly GCA_017303905.1. NCBI lineage: Bacteria > Pseudomonadati > Bacteroidota > Bacteroidota bacterium. The sequence continues at coordinate 25,688 of JAFLBH010000001.1, read as the reverse complement.
TTATAACCTCTCTTTGGGTTTGTAAATTGGATGATTTTATTTTGGGCAAATTCATCACCACTGTAAAAATCAAAATTTCGAGCAATTAATAATTCGCCGTCTTCGCTTTTATCGTTCCATACACCAAAGGAGGTGCATCCAACCGTCATGTTTTTATCTTGCAACGCATGACCAATATCGTGAGCGCCGTGATAATTTAAAATGCGATGATATTTCGGCCCTACAAAATCATATTTATCGGAGGCAAATCGCGAAATACCGTAAATCTCTTCTTTGTATTCGTCTGTAATGTGGTCGGGTAGATGGCGATTAAAATAAGCCACAAAGTATTTTAAGAATTTCAAATAGATTAAATCAGGAATCAATAATTGTATTTGCTTAAAAAACGCTTCTTCCTGATAGTTGGCCAATTCCTTGGTGAGATGACCGTTAGCTGCTCCGCGTTCAAACCCATCACCTTCTACATACAGCTCCCATAAACCGTGTTTGTTCTTTTTAAGAAAACTGTTTTCTATTTTATAAAAATTGTCGCCGTATTGCGTACGTTCTTTTTTTAAAGCAGAATTGTCGGCTATTTCAGGCTCGCTGATCTGAATGGCTATAATGAAGTAAATGGCAAAACCAATCAGTAATACCAAAAACACCAAGAAGGTGCGTAGCAATATGCGCCCCAGCTTTTTAAGCATAGTCAAATTTACGAATAAATAAAGCTTAATCCTTGCGCAAATGCGTAGTGGTGGTGAATTTCTTTCCTACAGCTTTGCAGATGTATTTAGTAACATCTCGGCCTGTTTTGATGGCAATAGGTAATCCACCACCGGGTTGATTCCAATGGCTGCTATAGTAAAAGTTTTTCAAACCCGGTAAAGTAAAACCGACAGGGCTCGGTGATAACAAATTTTTTCCCGGAAGCCAGCCTTGAGTACTGCCTTTCCAGTTATTGGTGTATCGATAAACAGTGGCGGGCGTAGCCATGTCACTCATCTCTAATTTGTCTTTAATTCCGCCAAGTCGTTCATCAAGCAAGTCGATAATTTTTTGAGTAAATTCCTTTTTTACTTCTCTGTATTTCGGACGGTCGTTTTTTCTCAGATCAATCCACCAGTCGCCATTTTTTGTATAGAAACTCACAACAACCGATGTTTTTCCTTCGGGAGCCATGGTGCGATCGTAATTGTAGATATGAACTTCCAGTCGGTCGTATTTAGTTCCGTCGGGCAAAATCAAATCTTCTTTAAGCGGGAAGCGTGAGAAATGCGGATGGTCTTTTAAATCGGCATTAATGCCAAATCCCAAATGAACTATAGAATAAAACACTTCCAGTTTTTTTAAATCGCGCAACTGAAGAATTTTATCATTCACATATTTCCCGTCGAGTAAATTAAACACACTAAAATTCCAATCCGCAGCCGATAAAATAATATCAGAATGATGAACAATATCATTACGAACCAACAATCCTTTAGCGGTATTGTCTTCAACAATTATTTTTTTAACCGGTGTTTTATAATGAATTTTCCCGCCTAATTTTAAATAAGCCTGCTCGATTTTTTTCGCAAATTCAAGCGAACCTCCAACCGGATAGCCGGCACTTTTTTTATCAAAAACCGATAAAGGCATGGTGATCACTAAAATATTTACTTCATTGCCATCGTACAGTAATTCAAAGCTCTCTCTTAAAAACGGATTCTTTAATTTCTTAGCGAATGTATAATTGGTTTCGTTTTTTAATTTCAAAAACCACCAAACAAATTCGAGATAACGCGTCATTTTTATCCCTCTTATCATGTTTTGAAAGAAGGGCAAATCATCCATGATGGGAGGTAAGTCAAATTTTTGCATCACGCGCATGGATTTAATTAACTCGTCGATTGGTTTTTTATCTTCCGGCGATAAATCCAATAGGTATTCATGTAGTTTGTTTAAATCTGTATAGAGTTTAAAAACATGACTACCGTATTTGTCTTTGTTCTTTACTTCAACTTCAATGCGGATATCGTGATTTACGAATTCCACTTTTTTCATGTCAAGAATTTCCATCCACATTTGATGAAAGGAACTCCCGGTATCGCTGCCTAAAATCCAATGAATGCAACCATCAATGGTGTAGCCGTTTTTATGCCAACTGGTACATAAACCACCGGGAATGGCGTGCTTTTCGAAAATTTCTGTTTCAAAACCGTTCATCTGCAAGTAACAACCTGCAGTTAAACCCGACATGCCCGCGCCTATGATACTAACTTTCATTTAGAATGAGTATAAAAGTAATGAATTACTTCATAGTTCGGAGTTGTTGGCAATAGATTTTCGGATTTTTAAGAAGGAGTTTGAAAATACAAGAAACAAATACAAGAGTAAGATGGAGTCTTACACCTTCATCGGGCGGATTTTACTTTTGATTACAAATCCGTTTGGAAATTCAACCTGAATTTTTTTCAAGGCTTCGAATGCTTCAAGTTTAGTTCTGAAATCACCAACCGTAATGATAAAATTCGGTTGATCGTAATCTTCATACGGCGTGTAATCGGTGAATTTTTGCGAGAATTTAGTTTTTACTTCTCTGGCTTTTACTCTGTCGGTACCAAAGTGAATTTTAATTCTGTACCCATCGTATTCACCGTTGTTGAGTTTATTGTAAGTAGCTTTTTTCTCCATCAGTTGTTTTACTTTCAACTGAGTTTGCATTTGATCGTTGTGTGGATTTTCTTGCGCATAATTAGTGCCCGCAATACATATAATTAGAAAAAAAAGTAATCGTTTCACGATTCAAAGTTAAATTAAATTTTAAGAAAGTTTTTGTGCTTATGTTTTTTTAGCAAAGCCAAAAGTATCTTAAAATAAGCGAACTAAGTTATACCCAGTTTAATTGTAAAAATATCACGCATTTCTCAGGTATCGCAAGCGCTTTATAACGTGCTGTTTATCAGTATAATTAATACGCTTTTGTTTCCGTCACTTCCAATTATTATTCTTAAATTTGGGGCTTACATTAAAAATATAAGATGGACAAGTTTTCTTATGTAGGTACCAGTGATGTAAATGCGATTGAATCATTATTCAATCAGTATTTGCAAGACCCCAATTCGGTTGACGCTTCGTGGAGGGATTTTTTTAAAGGTTTTGAATTTGCACGCACATCGTATGATGATGGTGGTGGAATTCCTGAAAATGTAGCGAAAGAGTTTAAGGTGATTAGTTTAATCGCCGGTTATCGTCAACGCGGACATTTATTTACTAAAACGAATCCGGTTCGCCAACGTCGTACGTATGAGCCAACTTTAGCTTTAGAGAACTTTGGTTTATCAGATAAAGATTTAGAAACCGTTTTTCAGGCGGGTAACGAAATAGGAATTGGTCCGGCTAAATTAAAAGACATAGTTGCACATTTAAATCAAACATATTGTCAGAGTATTGGTGCAGAGTATATGTTCATGCGTGAGCCACAAGTTGTAAAGTGGTTGCAAGAGCGCATGGAGAAGAATAAAAACACGCCTAGCTTCACTAAAGATGAAAAGCGAATTATCCTTAAGAAATTAACGCAGGCGGTTGTTTTCGAAAATTATTTACACACGAAGTTTGTCGGACAAAAACGTTTTTCTCTGGAAGGAGGCGAAGCAGTTATTCCGGCTATGAACGCATTAATGGAGCATGGTGCTAATCTTGGTATTCAGGATTATGTAATCGGTATGGCGCACCGTGGGCGTTTAAATGTTCTTACCAATATCATGAATAAAACCTATAAGGATGTATTCACTGAGTTTGAAGGACGCCCAAGCGAAGATTCTTTATTCGACGGTGATGTTAAATATCACATGGGTTATTCATCGGATCAAATTAGTGATGGCGGTAAAAAGACACACATGAGTCTGACTCCAAATCCATCACACTTAGAAACTGTTGATCCTGTTGTAACGGGAATTGCCCGCGCTAAAATTGATAATCTTCATAATGGTGATAATTCAAAGGTATGTCCTGTGTTATTACATGGAGATGCTGCTATTGCCGGACAAGGTGTTGTGTATGAAGTATTGCAAATGAGTCAGCTCGATGGTTATAAAACAGGCGGTACAGTTCATTTTGTAATTAATAATCAGGTTGGTTTTACAACTAACTTTTTAGACGCACGTTCATCCACGTACTGTACAGATATTGCAAAGGTTGTTTTATCACCGGTATTCCACGTGAATGGTGATGATGTGGAAGCTCTATGTTTTATTTCAAAATTAGCAATGGAATTCCGTCAGACTTTCCATCGTGATGTTTTCATTGATGTATTGTGTTACCGTAAATACGGTCATAACGAAGGTGATGAGCCTCGCTTTACGCAACCTGTTTTGTATAAGGCAATCGCGGCACATGCTAATCCGAAAGATATCTATGTAAAAAAATTAGAAGCGGAAGGTTCTGAATTAGCTGCAGAGGCGAAGGAAATTGAAAAAGGATTTAAAGCGCAGTTGGATGCTAACTTAGATGAAGCTAAGAAAACAGAGAAGGCTAAAATTACATCTTTCCTCGAAGGAAGCTGGAAAGGCGTGCGAATGGCAACTGATAAAGATTTTGAATCTTCTCCTGATACAGCCATCAGCGAAAAAGTATTTTTAGAGTTAGCTCAAAAAACTACAGAATTACCTAAAGACAAAAAATTCTTTAATAAAATTCAAAAAGTGTTCGACGACCGTAAGGCGATGATCGCGAATGATAATTACGATTGGGCGATGGGCGAGTTGTTGGCTTATGCTTCTTTAATGAAGGAAGGTCATCATGTTCGTTTCAGCGGACAAGACGTTGAACGCGGAACTTTCTCTCATCGTCATGCGGTAGTAAAAGTAGAGGATAGCGAAGAAGAATATACACCATTAAATAATTTAGGTACCGACGGACAATTACGTATTTACAATTCACACTTAAGTGAGTACGGTGTTTTAGGTTTCGAATATGGTTACGCTTTCGCTTCTCCAAGCATCTTAACTATTTGGGAAGCGCAGTTTGGTGATTTCTTCAATGGTGCGCAAATCATCATTGATCAATATGTGGCATCGGCAGAAAGTAAATGGCGTCGTATGAATGGATTGGTAATGTTATTACCACACGGTTACGAAGGTCAGGGACCGGAACACTCTTCAGCACGTATGGAGCGTTTCTTGCAAATGTGTGCGAATAATAATATTTACATTGTCAACACAACAACACCGGCTCAACAATTCCATGTATTGCGTCGTCAGTTAAAACGTGATTTCCGTAAGCCATTAATTTGCTTTACGCCAAAGAAATTGTTGCGTTATCCTGCATGCGTAAGTAAAATCACTGATTTTACAAAAGGAGGGTTTAATGAAGTGTTAGATGATAATTTAGCGGACGCAAAAAAAGTAACACGTATTGCTTTCTGCAGCGGTAAAGTATATTACGATTTAATTGAGCGTCGTGCCAAGGAAAATGCGGATGATATCGCATTTGTACGATTAGAGCAATTGTATCCTTTCCCGCAAAAACAAGTAGACGAAATTTTAAAGAAATACAGTAAAGCAAAAGATTTGATGTGGGTGCAGGAAGAAACCGAAAATGCAGGTGCTTGGCGCTACATTGATGGAAAATTGCGTTCGTTGAATTTAAAATATGTAGGTCGTGATGAATCAGCTTCACCGGCAACAGGATTCAGTAAACGTCATAATGAGGAAAGTGAAAACATCATGACAAAAATCTTTTCAAAAGTATTAATGAAATAAAAACAAATTCAAACATTCAAAAAATAAGATATGGCAATCGTAGAATTAAAAGTACCTAGTCCCGGAGAATCAATTACTGAAGTTGTCATTGCCCGTTGGGTAAAACAAACTGGCGATGTAGTAGAGAAAGATGATGTATTAGCAGAAATTGACTCTGATAAGGCAACATTAACCTTAAACGCTGAAGAGAGCGGAAAGATTGAAGTATTAGCTGCGGAAGGCGATACGGTAAAAGTAGGACAGGTAGTAGTGAAGATTGACACCTCATTTAAACCGGAAGCAAAACCAAAAACAGAAGCTAAGGCTGAAGTAAAGGTTGAAGCAAAGAAGGAAGAAAAGCAAACTGTAACAACTACCGTTGAAAAAGCCGGTACTTATGCTACAGGTACACCAAGCATCGCAGCTGCAAAAATGATGGCTGAAAACGGTATTAAATCTAATCAGATTAACGGTACAGGTAAAGACGGACGCATCACAAAACAAGATGTGTTAGCTGCTCTATCTAACGGTCTTCCAACAGCTCTTGAAGTTGTTTCAAATAGCTGGAAAGGCGGCCGCGATAAAGATAAAGTGAAGATGACTTCGTTACGTAAAACGGTTGCGAAGCGATTGGTTTCAGTGAAAAATGAAACAGCGATGTTAACTACATTTAATGAAGTTGACATGAGCGCTATTTACGCGATTCGTGCGAAGTATAAAGACAAATTCAAAGAAGTTTACGGAACTAATATTGGTTTCATGAGTTTCTTTACAAAAGCAGTGACAGAAGCCTTGTATCATTTCCCTGCGGTTAATGCGATGATTGATGGCGAAGAAATTGTTTACAATAAGTATTGTGATATCGGTATTGCGGTAAGTGCACCAAAAGGTTTAATGGTTCCTGTGTTGCGTAATGCCGAGTTAATGAGTTTAGCGCAAATTGAAGCAGGTATTAAGGATTTAGCTATTAAAGCACGCGACGGAAAGTTAACTATTCCTGATATGGAAGGTGGAACTTTTACGATAACTAATGGTGGTGTATTTGGAAGTATGATGAGTACGCCAATCATTAATCCGCCGCAAAGCGCTATTTTAGGCATGCACAACGTTGTGGAACGCCCAATGGCAGTAAACGGTAAAGTAGAAATTCGTCCGATGATGTATGTTGCTTTAAGTTATGATCACCGTATTATCGACGGACGCGAAAGCGTTGGATTCCTTGTAAAAGTGAAAGAAATGTTAGAGAACCCAACTAAGATGTTATTCGGCGGAAAAAATCCGGAAGAGATTTTATTGGGATTGTAAACTTTTGTTAATCTCTGAGAACAGCACTTAATTATACTTAACTTTGCTTAAATTAAAGAAAAATGGAAAACACAAATTTTAGAAGCACCAACATCAACAACATTCAGGATGCAACGATTGTAAACAGCAGCACGCTTTTACGTTCGGTTTTTTCATGGATGACTTTGGCACTAGTAATTACAACAATCTCATCTATGCTTTTCGCATTTGTACCGGATTTAGTTCGTATGCTTTTTGTGGAAACCGCAGAAGGGTATAAGCTCAGCATTTTTGCCTGGGTAGTTATGTTTGCTCCGCTTGGATTCGTTATGTTAATGTCTTTCGGATTTAACAAGCTTTCTTATCCTGCATTAATCGCTGTGTTTTTAGCTTATTCAGCCGTTAACGGGATCAGCTTAAGTTTCATCTTCATGGTTTATGAGTTGGGGTCAATTTTCAATGTATTCCTAAGCTCTGTAGCTTTATTCGCTGTAATGGCCATTGCAGGTTATACTACCAAGACTGATTTAACCAAAATGGGAAGTTTATTAATGATCGGTTTAATTGGAATCATTATTGCTTCAGTAATCAATATTTTCATGCAAAGTGATAAAATGAGCTTTATCTGTAGTATTCTTGGTGTAATTATTTTCACAGGCTTAACTGCTTGGGATGTTCAGAAGATTAAAAATTTAGCTGCTGAAGATGATGGAAGCACACCATTTAGAAAATTAGCCGTAATGGGCGCTCTAAACCTTTATCTTGATTTCATTAATATCTTCTTATACCTTTTACGTTTATTCGGAGGGCGTAAAGATTAATATTCAATCTTGTTATTTAAAAGCCCAAACTTTGTTTGGGCTTTTTTTATGCATAAAAAAACCGCCTTATTGGCGGTTTAAATTATTTTGCTGCTTTTTTTGTAGCCTTCTTTTTTACTCCGGCTTTTTTAGCAGCTGCCGCTTTTTTAGCAGCTTTTTTGCGTTTACGTAAAACACCATATGTTCCTATGTGAATTTTACCGCGCTTCGAACGTTGATCACCTTTTCCCATTTGATAATTTTTATAATTGCCGGTAAAAATAGAAAAATAAATCAAAAATCCATAGTCTGCTGCAATTCCTTTCCCACTATCCGTATATTTACTAAAAAAACAAACTGGCTAATTCATTTCATAAGCACGAAAGACTCTGCAGTAAAAAGCAAATCGAGTATTTGTTTAAGGAGGGAAAATCTAAATCAGCCTATCCTGTAAAGCTCATTTATGTTGCTTTTCCTGATGACCCAAATCCTCAAACCAAGGCCATGTTTGTGGCACCAAAAAAGAAATTCAGAGATGCGCATCGACGTAATAAGTTAAAGCGTCGCATGCGGGAGGCATATCGTTTACAGAAAACTACTTTTTATGAAGGTCGCACTCAAGAGGGCGCACTCCATCTTGCTTTTATTTACATAGGTAACGAGGCTCAGCCCTATGATGCTATTTATAAGGCCATACAAAAGCTATTAACAAATCTATAGCCATAATTTTACACGAGCGGTGTTAGTATTGCTTAAATAATATGTAATTTTAATTATATAATTAGATAGGCATGCAGTCATCAGTCAATAAAAAGCGTTACATCCTTGTTTTTGCAATCGTAGGTGTATTATCGTTGGGCTTTATTAAAACCGATTTGTTTGAAGTATCGAAGAACCTCGATATTTTTAATAACCTTTATCGTGTTCTTAACGAATCCTATGTAGATGAGACAAAACCCGGTCAATTAATGAAGACTGCAATTGACGGGATGCTTGAGTCGCTGGATCCTTACACCAATTATATTACAGAGAATGATTTAGAGGACTTCATGATTATGACTACCGGTGAATACGGTGGAGTAGGAGCGCGGGTAGGTGATGTAGATGGTAAAATCATGATTTACGATATATACGAAGGTTTTTCAGCACAGCGTAACGGAGTAATTGCCGGTGATGAAATAGTTGAAATCAACGGACAAAATGTAAAGGGTAAAAAGTCAGATGATGTAAGTCCGCTCTTAAAAGGGCAGGCCGGATCACCACTTAAAATTAAAGTTATTCATCCGGGGCAAACTTCACCGGTGGAAATTAATTTAATGCGTGAAGAGATTAAACTTAAACCTGTTCCTTATTCAGGAATGATTGATAATAAAACGGGCTATATTAAATTAATTCAGTTCACCGAAAATTGCAGCGTTATGGTGAAAGACGCTCTCACTAAATTAAAAGAAAGAAATTGTAAATCATTAATTCTTGATATGCGTGGTAACCCCGGCGGCTTAATGCTGGAAGCTGTGAATATTGTGAATTTATTTGTCGATAAGGGTCGCGAAGTTGTTTCTACAAAAGGTAAAGTGTCTGATTGGGATAAAACCTATATTTCCGTTAATCCTCCTGTAGATACAATCATGCCACTTGTTGTTTTGATAGATGAGAACTCAGCTTCTGCAGCTGAAATTGTAGCCGGCGCCTTACAAGATTTAGATCGTGCTGCCATTGTTGGTCAGCGTTCATTTGGAAAAGGATTGGTTCAGCAGACCCGCGATTTAACCTATAATGCAAAGCTGAAGGTAACGGTAGCTAAGTATTACATTCCGAGCGGAAGATGTATTCAAGCTTTGGATTATACACACAAGGATGAAGATGGTCGCGTAGAAAAAGTGCCTGATTCCTTAATCACTGCATTTAAAACAAAAGGCGGACGGATTGTGTACGATGGCGCAGGAATTATGCCGGATGTTATTATGGAACAGCAAAAATTGAATCATATCACATTGACCTTAATCAATAAGAATCACTTTTTTAATTATGCAACTCAATATGTGTTAAATCATGGGAAAATTAATTCGGTGAAGGATTTTCAACTTAGCGATCAGGAATATGCTTCGTTTGTAGACTATTTAAAAGATAAAGATGTGAGTTATAAAACCGACAGTGAGCGGGCTTTGGAAGAATTAAAAAAGCAATCGGAAGAAGAAAGCTATTATCAAAATATCAAATCCGATTATGATGCTTTAGTGGCAAAAATGCAAGCCGATAAAAAGGACGACTTAAGTAAATTTAAATCTGAGATCAAACAATATTTAGAAGAGGAAATTATTTCGCGTTATTTTTATATGAATGGCCGCATAGAACATAACATGAAAACAGATATTGAATTGAAAGCCGCGCAGGAATTATTGAGTAATGAAGGAAAGTATAAGGGCATTCTAACGTTAAAAGAGAAAGCAACTCGTCCGTTTAATCCGCGTAAAAAATTCTAGTGTAGAATTCTAAAAACTAATTCTTTCAATAATTCGCCATTGGAGGTCCCGCCATTGTTAACACCTTTGGTTTTTAAATCACATTCTTTTAAAAGAGTGAAAATCGTTTTTAATTTTCCGGTATTATAATTAGCAGCAGCTTTTGCGTAGCCGTCAACAAAGAATGGATTTACACCCAAAGCTTGTGCCGCGGCAAATTTGCTTTTATCGGCTAAGAAATGATAGCGTAAAATTTTAGTGAAGTAACCATACAATGAACCAAGAATCATAACCGGATGATGCTCTTTTTCATTGGACGCAAAATAATTAATGATACGATTAGCTTTTAAAATATCTTTCTTCGCTAAAGCATCTTGAAATTCAAAGATGTTATACTCTTTACTAATGCCGATATTATCCTGCACCATTTCGGCAGTAATTTCACCGCCTTCTTTTAAATTGATGGTGAGCTTTTCTATTTCATTGACAATTTTCGATAAATCATTACCAAGTGATTCTGCCAATAAAAAAGTAGCTTTCGGATTAATGCTGTATTTTTTTTCTTTAATATGTGAATTAATCCAGTCGGGAAGTTGGTTGTCGTAAAGTGGTTTGAATTCTAAATAGACGGCATTTTTCTGAATAGCCTTTGCGATGGCACTACGTTTATCTAATGTTTTATACTTGTAACAAAAAACTAAAATAGTAGTTGGTTGCGGATTTTGAACATAGTGCAAAAATTGAGCTGCGGCATTTGATTTGGATGCGGATGATTTTCCTTCATCTTCATCGTCGCCGGCACTCTTATTTAATTCTTTAATGTTTTGTGCTTCCTTTACAATCACCACTTGATATTCGCTCATCATGGGGAATTGTTTCGCAAGCGATAATATAGAAGCTAAATCCGTATCTTTTCCATATACAACAGTCTGATTGAATTCTCTTTCACCTTCATCTAAAACTGTTTTTTCAAGCTTGTCTGAAATTTGGTCAATATAAAAAGGCTCTTCTCCGCAAAGAAAATACACAGGTTTAAATAACCTGCGATTTATATCCAACATAACCTGATTAAATTCCTTCGACATAATTTAAAACTGCAAATAAGGCATTAAACCATGCAAGCCGCCTTCTCTTCCAAAACCACTTTCCTTATAACCACCAAATGGTGAGGCCGGATCAAACTTGTTATACGTATTCGCCCACACAACACCTGCACGTAATTTTGTGGTGAGATTAAATATTTTAGAACCTTTATCGGTCCAAACGCCTGCGCTTAAACCATAAGGAATGTTATTCGCTTTTTCAATCACTTCTTCAATCGTACGGAAAGTTTGAATAGCTAAAACCGGACCAAAGATTTCTTCCTGAACGATACGGTGTGATTGCGATGTATGAAGAAAGAGTGTAGGCTTACAGAAAAATCCTTTTGAAGGAATGTTGCATGAACTCTGATACATTTCCGCACCTTCGTCAATTCCAATTTTTATGTAATCATTAATTTTTTGTAATTGTTCGCGTGAATTAATGGCTCCAATATCCGTGTTTTTATCAAGAGGATTTCCTACAATTAAAGTTTCAAGACGTTGTTTCAGTTTTGCAATTACCACGTCAGCCACATTTTCTTGTACAAACAAACGTGAACCTGCGCAGCATACATGCCCTTGATTAAAGAAAATGCCATTAATGATTCCTTCAACCGCCTGATCGATGGGCGCATCATCAAAAATAATATTCGCTGCTTTACCGCCTAATTCGAGAGTAACTTTTTTATTGGTACCCGCAATTGATTTCTGAATTATTTTTCCAACATCCGTACTTCCGGTAAAGGCAATCTTATTTACTTTAGGGTGATTTACAATGGCGGCGCCGGTGTTTCCAAATCCGGTTACAATATTCACCACACCGTCCGGTAATCCGCTGTCACGAATTAATTCGGCTAATTTAAGTGCAGTTAGCGGTGTTGTTTCTGCCGGTTTTAAAACCACTGTATTTCCTGTAGCTAAAGCCGGCGCAATTTTCCACGCGGCCATTAATAAAGGAAAATTCCAAGGAATAATTTGTCCGGCGACACCTAAAGATTGCGGTTTTTTATTGGGGAATGCATATTCTAATTTATCGGCCCAACCTGCGTAATAAAATAAATGATTTGCAGCCAATGGAACATCCACATCGCGGCTTTCACGAATAGGTTTACCTCCATTTAAAGATTCAATTACTGCAAACTCACGTGCGCGCTCTTGTAATAATCGAGCAATTCTGAAAATATATTTTCCGCGTTCAGCGGCCGGCATTTTTTTCCAAACCTTATCGTAAGCATTTTTTGCCGCATTAACTGCCGCATCTACATCTTTCTCGTCAGCCAAAGCTACTTCTGCTAATTTCTCTTCGGTAGCAGGATTAATTGTAGAAAAATATTTTTTACTGTTTGATTTTACAAACTTGCCATTGATGAATAAATCGTATTGCTTATTCAGTTTAATATGATCTGTACTTTCCGGCGACGGAGCGTAAGTCCAGTCGGTGAAGAATTCAGTTTTATTTTCTTTAGTCATGTCGTTAATTTTCTGGTAAAGGAAGAGTGATCATTAATTAATCGTTGCTGATATAGTCTTTACTGTAATACACTCCTTTTTGCTCTTTACCCAATTGTAAAATAATATCATTTGCTAAGCTGCTGGCTCCAAAACGAAACCATTCATTATTCAGCCATTTGTTTCCTAATGTTTCATGAACCATCACTAAATATTGCAGAGCTACTTTTGCTGTAGAAATTCCACCGGCAGGTTTCATGCCAATCATTTGTCCTGTTTTTAGATAATGATCATTGATGGCCTGTAACATCACTAGCGTTACTGGCATGGTAGCTGCAGGCTGAATTTTTCCGGTAGAAGTTTTGATGAAATCGGCGCCGGCTGCAATAGCAATGTCGGAGGCCTTACGTACATTATCTAATGTAGAAAGTTCGCCGGTTTCTAAAATTACTTTCAGTCGAGCTTTACCGCAAGCGTTTTTAATGGCAGCAATTTCATCATATACAAAATTGTAATTCCCTTTTAAAAATTCACCGCGACTAATCACCATATCAACTTCATCAGCGCCATCATCTACGGCTAGTTTTGTATCACTCAACTTGATGTCAAGCGTTGAATTTCCGCTTGGGAAGGCAGTTGCCACTGAAGCCACCTTAACGCCTGAATTTCCTAATGCTTTTTTTGCTGTTTTTACAAAATTCGGGTAAACGCACACCGCCGCAACAGTAGGTAAATCTTTCAAATCATCTGCCGGGTGCATGGCTTTATAACACATTTGAATCACTTTCCCCTCTGTATCTTTACCTTCCAGTGTAGTGAGGTCAATCATGTTCAAAGCCAGTTTGAGCGCTTGTACTTTACTTTGTTTTTTTATGCTTCTGGTATTAAAGCGAGCCACTCTTTCTTCAATTCCGACCTGATCTATTTTTGGAGAGTTGTTAAAGTCCATTTTTGTTCAATTCACTATAAAAATAATTCTTTTTTTGCTTGTATAAGCTTAAATTTATTGAATAATTATGCAGCCGGTAAAACCAATTGTATTATGGATGACGGGCCTTTCGGGTGCCGGAAAATCAACTATTGCCTATGCCCTCGAGAAGCGTTTACAGAGTGAAGGAATTTTGTGTGAAGTGTTGGATGGAGATGTGTTACGAAGCGGGATTAACTCCAATTTGGGTTTTACGGAGGAAGATAGATTAGAAAATATACGTCGTACGGCAGAGGTATCAAAACTATTGTTGAATAACAATTTTGTGGTGATATGCAGTCTCATTACACCCACCGAAAATTTGAGGGATATTGCACGTAATGTATTGGGGAATCATTTTAAATTGATTCATATTTCAACCTCACTGGATGTGTGTAAAGAGCGCGATGTAAAAGGATTATACAAGAAAGCCTTAAAAGGCGATATACCACATTTTACCGGAATTTCTGCTCCCTTTGATACACCAAAGTCGGCCGATTTAACAATTGACACATCTAATCAAACAGAGGCTCAGAGTGTTGAGGCGCTTTACGCTTTTTTAAGAAATTTAACTAAATAGTTCCTCTGTACTTGGTAACTTTATCATTCCAACATGTTTTTTTGTAAGCAAATAGAGAAGTTAAAGTCGCATTATAAGCGCGAGAAACTTGAAAAGAACTTCGATTTTATTACCTATGATTTGGCATCTGAGGTGGATGTAGATAGTTGGAACGAAGTGTTACAAAATAAAAATTTGTATTTAGATTTAAATTATTTGGGCTTGCTTGAAAACACACCTTCAAATAATTTTGTGTCACGCTTCGTTATTTTATTTCATAACAATAAGCCAGCTGCAATTGCTTATTTTCAGGTAATAGATTTTAAAGCTTCTGTTTTTGGCGACATTCTTGATTCAAAAGTAAATCAAATTAAATCGCATCGCGCCCGTTTATTTGAGCATTATATCGATAAAAGCGGCGATGATGTAGTGATGCGTTTATTAACCTGCGGAAATAATATAGTGAGTGGAGAACATGCGTTTCTATTCAAAGAGAAATTGTCTATTTCCCACCAATTTAAAATCATCGAAGAGTTGATTGAGAGAATTGGGAAGCGTGAAAAATTGAGAGGGAAAATTTCGGCAGTTCTGGTGAAGGATTTTTACGCGCCTGTAAAAGGTGCGCCTAAATGTTTTTTTAATACAGATAAATTTGTGGAATTTAGCGTGGAGCCTAATATGGTTGTTGATATTCCTGCCGGGGTAAATTCCCTGGAAAATTATATCGGATTGTTTTCTAAAAAATACAGAAACAGAGCGAAATCCATATTAAAAAGTGGTGAGGTTTTACAGGTAAAGCAACTCAGTTTAGAAGAAATTCAAAAGCAAGAGAAAGCCATTTACGCTCTGTATGAGCAGGTTTATAATCACGCTAAATTTAAATTAGTAAAGCTACCTGTGAATTATTTCTCGGAATGCAAACAAATATTCGGCGATAAATTCATATTCACTTTATTTTATTTAAATAACGTTCCCGTTGCATTTAGCTCGGGTATTGATTTAAATGAAGGTTGTTTGGAAGCTCACTATATTGGTTTTGATTATGAACTCAACAAAGAACATGAGTTATATCAAAACATACTTTATCATTTTGTAAAGCAGGCTATCGAATTAAAAAAGCATCGTTTAAACTTAGGTCGTACCGCTGCAGAAATAAAGAGTACGATAGGCGCAAAGGCACAAGATTTAATCTGTTATGTGCGTCCGCAAAACACAGTTTCAAAAGTTGTTTTAAAGCCTTTTATTAATTTTCTTCAGCCGGGTGAATGGATACCAAGAAATCCATTCAAAGAAGAAACAAGTCTTAGCTATTGATTTTTTTAGCAGTGTCGGGTTTGTGTCCAACAAACAAGTTTATCCAAACTAGTCTCGATTTTCTGAAGATCCAAGGAAATAAAACTAAACTTACGCTTAGAAAAGTAAACAAATAAGTTACTACGTCTATATCTAATAATACTACCATCAGCAAGAACATGCCTATTCCTAATCCAATGTTCAAACCGTAGCTGATGTACATAGCTCCATAGTAAAAGCCTGTTTCCCGCACAAAGCTTTCATCGCAATGCGGACAATGTTCATTCATTTCCGAAAAGGACGTTAAATTGTAAGGATTATTTGTTTTAAAAAATTGTCCTTTATGACATCGCGGGCATTTATTAAAAAGAATGCTGTATAATCGGGTTCCTTCTAGCATAAAATTATTTAGAGCTACTGCAAGTTTGTTCGCAGGTTAATGGCACATTTGTTTTTTGTATCGCAGAAAATCCGCCGGCTACATCTACTAAACGTTCATAACCTCTTGCTTTTAAAATGGAGGCTGCAATCATACTGCGGTAGCCTCCCGCGCAGTGAATGTAATATTCTGTGTTCTTATCAAAGTTATTGGTCCATTCGTTAATATAATCTAACGGTTGATTAGGAACATTTTCAATATGCTGGTTGTTATATTCTCCGGGCTTACGTACATCCAGTACGCGAACATTATCTTTTAAGCGATTTGAAAATTCTTCAGCACTGATAGATGTAATGGTAGAAATTTCCTTGCCCGCATTTTTCCATGCTTCAATTCCTCCGTCTAAATAACCTAAACAATTATCGTAACCCACACGACTTAATCGCGTAATAATTTCCTCTTCACGTCCACTTGGAGCAATTAGAATTATGGGTTGTTTTAAATCTGTAATTAAGGCACCAACCCATGGTGCAAATTGCCCATCAATTCCTATGAAAATAGAATTAGGAATGTGACCAGCGGCAAATTCCTGAGGTTTGCGTACATCCAAAATCATAGAGTTGGCCTCGTTTGCAAAATCCTCTACTTGGTGAGGTGTTAAAGCGGTGTAGCCTTTTTCGATCACTACATCAAAAGCATCGTAACCGGTTTTATTCAAAAAGGCATTTTTTGCAAAATATTGAGGTGGGGGTAATATGCCGGTCGTTAGTTCTTTTATAAAATCTTGCTTGTTATTTATTACAAGGGCATAATTTTTTTGTTTCTGATTTCCTAATGTATCAAAAGTTTCCTTGCTCATGTTTTTTCCGCATGCAGAGCCTGCTCCGTGTGCCGGATAAACAATCACGTCATCGGGTAATGTTTTGATTTTTGTATTCAGACTGTCAAATAGCATTCCGGCAAGGTCTTCCTGAGTTAGATCACTCTTAATAGCTAAATCAGGACGGCCTACATCACCAATAAATAAAGTATCACCGCTAAAAATACAATGCGGCTTTTTGTTTTCATCTAACAATAAAAATGTACTTGACTCAAGTGTATGACCGGGTGTGTGTAAAACCTTAATGGTGATTTTACCAATTTTAAATTCTTCACCATCTTTTGCAACATAACTTTCGTAGGAAGTAGTAGCGTTAGGTCCGAAAATAATTTTAGCGCCGGTTTTTTTTGCCAAATCTACATGCCCGCTAACAAAATCGGCATGAAAGTGTGTTTCAAAAATATATTTAATTTTTACGCCGTCCTTTTCGGCACGGGAAGTATAAGGTTTTGTTTCGCGAAGTGGGTCAATAATGGCGGCTTCATTTTCTGAACGTATATAGTAAGCACCTTGCGCTAAGCAACCGGTATAAATTTGTTCGATGTGCATATAGGATGATTTTACTTTTTAAAGGTACAAAATTTAATCATTTGTATTGGTTTCAATTATTTACATGGATTGGGAAGCTAAGATTATCATATATATAAAAGAGAAAAATAGTAAAGCATAATTCGGTAAAAATCATTAAATTAGTAATCTGTCTCTACTTGTTAAATGTTTCGGAGTCTACTTTTAATTTCACTTTATTTAACGACTTTTCTCGTTAGGTCGCAAAACGTTGATTCGTTATGGAAAGTAGTTAACAATGCAAAAAATCATGACACGATTCGTTTGGCTACTCTATACGATCTCGCTTGGGTATTTGTGTACGAAAATCCGGATTCAACTTACGCGATCGCAGAAATGCAAAGAGACCTTGCTCAACAAGCCAAAAATAAAAAGTGGGAGGCGAAGGCTTATAACGCCATGGGTGCTGCATTGCAAATTCGTTCGGCTTATCCAAAAGCTGTAGAGCATTATCAGAAGGGGATGAAGATTTTCGAGCAATTGGGCGATAAATCAAACATGGCCGGCGCATTGGGAAATATTGGAAGTATTTATATTGAATTGCAAAAATTCGACGTGGCGCTCGACTATCAATTAAAATGTTTGAAACTGGTACAGGAAATGGGTAATCTGGAAGGTGTGGCGAGTAGTTTAAATAACACCTGCGTAATTTATACCAATATGAAACAGTTTGATAAGGCTCTTTTGTATGGTGAGCAAGCGGTTGAGATGTATGAGCATTTAAAGGATTATCACGGACAAGCATCAGGTTATCTCAATATTGGAAGCGTGTATTCGGATATGAATAAATATTCGGAGGCAATTTTAAATTTGAATAAAGCATTGAAAATTGCGGTAGCAAATGAAATTACTACTCTGGTTACAAAGTGTAAATTAGATTTGGCCGCTGTTTATATTAAAACAGAAGACTGGTTAAAAGTTATTGTATTGGCTTCGCAAGCTGAGCGGGAGGCGAAAGAGCAAGAGGATTTAGATTCGCACCTAGCGGCGGTTAAATATTTGGCAAGCGCTTACAATAAAAAACAAAATCATAAAGAAGCTTACAAATACGGCTCATTAACGATGGAGTTAACCGACTCTTTGAATAAAATGAAGAATGAATCGGAAATTGCAAGAATGGAAGCTCAGTTTTATTATGAGAAAAAGGCGGAAGCAGATAGTTTAAGAAACGCGGAGCAACAAAGTATGAAGGACGCCTTGATTTTTGCTAAGGAAGCACAGATAGAAAAGGACAGAATTCAAAAAATAGCTTTGTACGGTGGAATTTTACTAATGCTCATTTCCGGCGGAGTGATGTATAATCGTTTCCGTTTTATTCGTAAGCAGAAAAATATTATTGAAGCAAAGAACAAAGAAACAGAAGAGCAAAAAATTATCATTGAAGAAAAGCAGAAGGAAATACTTTCTTCTATTTCCTATGCGAAACGATTACAGGAGGCTATTCTCCCTCCTCGCCACGAAATTGCACAGCATTTGCCGGATTCTTTCATTCTGTATAAACCAAAAGATATTGTGGCCGGTGATTTTTATTGGATGGAGGCGCTGAAAGGTAAAGTGATGATTGCTGCCGCGGATTGTACCGGACATGGAGTGCCGGGGGCGATGGTGAGTGTGGTTTGTTCGAATGCCTTAAATCGTGCAGTAAATGAGTTTAGTATTTCTGAACCGGGTAAGGTTTTAGACAAAACACGTGAATTGGTGGTGGAAACTTTTGAACGTAGTGAAACGGATGTAAAAGATGGAATGGATATTAGTTTGTGTTTATTCGATTTAAAGAATAAATCCTTGCAATGGGCTGGTGCTAATAATCCGCTTTGGATTGTGCGTAAAGGCGAAATTTTACAGTTTAAACCCGATAAGCAAGCTATCGGTAAAGTGGATAATCCGTCGGACTATACAACACATAATATTGCTTTAGAAACAAATGATTGCGTGTACATTTTCACTGATGGCTACGCCGATCAGTTTGGTGGCCCGAGCGGTAAAAAATTTAAGTACCACCAATTAGTCGAGTTAATGAAAAGCATTTCAGTTTTACCTTTACAACAACAGCAAGCAAAGTTGGAAGAAGAGTTTGATAATTGGAAAGGACCTCTTGAGCAAGTAGATGATATTTGTGTAATTGGTATTAAAATATAAAGGGGAACACAATTTTTCTTTCGTCAGGGTAATCTTCAAAATGCTTTTTGTACCAATCATGATGGTTCTTTGCACGCGGCACTAAATTAGCGTATGTCCAAACAGCAAATGTTAGCGCGGGTATATTCCAGGCCATGATGGCAAAGCCAATCCATTCAATTATTTCACCAAATAGATTGGGTGAAGAAATGTATTTAAATAAAAAACCGACCGGAATTTTATAACCTGTTTCTCCCGGTTTTCTTAAGTGTATTAAAATCGAATCTGATTTAAGATTAATGTACGCACCAATAATAAATAAGAATAGTCCAAAATAAAAATGTAATGAGCATAACCATTTTTCATTATAAAGCCCATCTGAAAGTTCCGCTAAAAAATAACCATTGAGTCCCGCATTCATTAAGTTAAATAGAATTGCATTTAAAACAATCAGTAGTGGCATTTTTTTTGGTGTTGATTTAATCCGGAAAGGATAAATAAGCGTGCGATGCGTGTAATGAAGAATCCAGAGTAAAAATAAAATCCAACTGTAATTAGTTAGTGAGTAAGTACCATAAATTAGAAAGTAAATCATAATACTAAGTGATGGCATCTCCATAATAATCCAACCTAATTTATTATTGATGCTAAATCCCCATTTGGTAGTGGTGTGTCTTCCGAAGGGCGCCGTTACAAAAAACATGGTGATGTGTACCAGAATTGCAATACCCATCCATATATAGCAAATTTGAAGTATGTTTTGTATTGACATTACTTATTCTTCAATGGTTTAAGCAAATCTTCTAATCCGTTTAGTTTAATTTCGTAGATAGTTTGTAATTGCATGCCTAGTTTACCCTGCGGAAATCCTTCGCGTGCGAACCACTCTAAATAGCTTACAGGTAAATCACAAAGCAGTCTGCCTTTATGTTTC
The DNA here is from genome assembly GCA_017303905.1 of Bacteroidota bacterium. Lineage (NCBI taxonomy): Bacteria > Pseudomonadati > Bacteroidota > Bacteroidota bacterium. Next base: position 5,212 of record JAFLBH010000001.1, on the reverse strand, counting down.
CCAAATGGCATTTGGCTTTTTACAAGACTTAATAGTATAGTGGGGTCGGGTGCCTGATTCATTTTAGATTTTAGGAAATAAAAATTAAATATAGCATTAATCGTTCAAAATCGCTTATTGGAAGGGACATGAATTGAATTAGTATATAATATAGCGGATTAGTCGAATTAGCCTTGTATAGCCTATAGCTTTTTATAAATTTGATAAAAGCATGCTGATGCAAGAGAGTGAAATAGAGAAATACTTGGAAGGCCTTAAGTATGTGGCTAACGATAGTTATTTTCGCAGACTTGCCGAAACGGTGCCTCATATTTTAATTGTTATTGATCCGGATACTTACAGGATTCAATATATTAATAAGTTGGAGCCGGGTTTTACTTTGGAAAGTGTAATTGGTCGCGAGGTGTATGAATTTGTGTGGCCTGAATACGCCAAATTATATCGTCAAAAATTTGAGGAGGCAAAACGTTCTCATGTAACACAAGTATTTGAATCGGTAGGACAATCAGCGCAAGGTAAAGCCTGGTATCGCACCTATATTTCTATTTTACCGGGACCCAATAACTCTGTTGCCAGCTTAATGTTGCTCGCCGAAAACATTACCAATAGTAAGTTAAAGGAAATTGAAATATTTGAGAAGGGAGAAAAGCTTAAAGCTATTATTAATAATACAAACGATATTATTTGCTCCATCGACTTAAATTATAATCTAACAGAATTTAATAGTGTTTTTGTACAGTTGGTTAATCGTGGGTATAAAATGGATCCGGAAATTGGAATGAGTGTTTTCTCCTTCGTTGAACCGTCTTCACATCAACATTTAAAAAACATTTATAAACGAATTGAGAAGGGAGAGTCGCATTACGAGGTTCAGAGTTTTAATACTTCCATTGGTTTGGTGTATAATGAAACAAATTATCATCCAATATTCGATGCAAATAAAAATGTAACCGGAATTAGTGTATTTTCAAAAGATATAACGAATCGTGTAAAACAAGAAACGGAAATTAAGCGTGCTTTAAAAGAGAAAGAAGTTTTATTGGCAGAAATTCATCACCGCATAAAAAATAATTTGGCGATGGTATCAAGTATGCTACAGTTGCAAGAGATGAATATCAATAATTCAGAGGCACGTGAAGCTTTAAGTTATAGCCGTAAACGCATTAAATCAACAGCATTAATACATGAGTTGCTTTATAAGAATGAATCGTTTCAGGATATTAGCCTAATGGATTATATTAAAGAACTGTTTAAACACGTAAGTGTAAATGATAATATTCAACTTGAACTTAAGGGAGCGGATGTGAAAATGGATATTGTGCGCGCGATGCCGTTAGGTCTAATGCTTAATGAAATAATGATGAATTCATTCAAGCATTCTTTTAAAAATGCCGACGATGGTAAAACAACAATAGTTTCAAAAGTGAGTGATCAGTTTTTGGATTTGGAATATTGCGATTGCAAGGGTGAATTTCCGAATCACATCGATTTCAAAAACTCTAATACTACAGGACTTACTTTAATTCATACTTTTGCCGAGCAATTAAATGGCTCTATCGAATTGGTAAGTTTTGCGCCACCAAAATATAAAATCAGTATCCCACTTAATGGCTAGTATCAAGAAAATACTTTTGGCGGAAGATGAATTGCTGATTGCAAAAGTGTTAAGAATGCAATTGGAAAAACGCGGTTTTGAAGTACACAGTGTAACAAGTGCTCCGGATGCCGAGTTTATGGCAAACTCATGGCACCCCGATTTAATTATCTTGGATGTTCATTTAAAAAATCATACAAGTGGAATTGAAGCAGGGTTCAATATTCGAAAGTCAGGAGTTAATTGCCCAATTATTTTCACAACAGGTAATTCCTATGAAAGTACATTAAAGGAAATTGATGATATAAAAAATGTTGAATTACTCAGTAAGCCGGTCGAGTTTGAATACCTAATGACCTTTATTCATAAATAATTGAACCAAGAGTTCTCTATTTTTCGATAACAGTTCTATAAAATTTTAATCAATATAAATAAAAATTTCAAAAACAAAATTTGGAATTTCTGCTTAAGTATTCTATACCTTTACACTAATTATGGAAAGTGTAGAGAAGAGTCCGGCCGAAATAGCAGCAGCATTTATTAACCGAACCAATAAGAATGTTTTTTTAACCGGAAAAGCAGGAACAGGAAAAACAACATTTTTAAAACATATTGTTGGCAGTACGCACAAGAAATGTGTGGTGGCTGCACCAACCGGTATTGCTGCGATTAATGCAGGTGGTGTTACTTTGCATTCACTTTTCCAACTTCCTTTTGGTGCTTTCGTTCCCGGACCCTTACCTGCAGGCGGATTGTCACAATACATAAAAGTAAACGACAAAAATTCTCTATTAAAGGAGCTGCAGTTAAATTCTGTAAAACGGAATCTTCTCCGCGAAATAGAATTACTGATTATTGATGAAGTTAGTATGCTTCGTTCGGATTTATTGGATGCCATTGATGTTATTTTACGAAGTGTGCGCAGAAATTATAATTCTCCTTTTGGCGGATTACAAATTCTGTTTATTGGTGATTTATTACAGCTGCCTCCTGTAGTGAAAGAAGAAGAATGGCAATTATTACAAAGGTATTATAACAGTCCGTATTTTTTTGATGCACTTGTTTTGCGACAATATAAACCGGTTTATGTAGAGTTAAACAAAATTTACAGACAAGATGATGAAACCTTCATACAACTGTTAAATCATCTTCGAAGTAATAAGTTAACGGTGGATGATATAGCATTACTGAACTCTTATTATAAGGAAGGATTTAAGCCAAAGCCGGAAGAGAATTACATTACCTTAACCACACATAATATAAAAGCGGATCGGATTAATAAGGAGTATTTAAATGAATTAAAATCTTCATCCTATTTTTATAAAGCGATTATTGAGGGTGACTTCAACGAAAATTCTTTTCCTGTTGAATTAAACATGGAATTAAAAGTGGGCGCACAAGTCATGTTTGTGAAAAATGATCCGAGTGGTGCGCAGCGGTTTTTTAACGGAAAAATTGGCGTGGTTGAAAATCTTACTGAGAAAGAAATTTTGGTTGCATGTAATGACTCAACGAAACCCATATCAGTTGAAAGGTATGAATGGCAAAATATTAAATATTCCTTAGATGTTACAAGCGGTGAGATTACCGAAAAGGTAGTGGGTAAGTTTCTACAGTATCCTTTAAAGTTGGCTTGGGCCATTACTGTTCATAAAAGTCAAGGACTCACATTTGATAAAGCAATTATTGATATTGATAAGGTCTTTGCGCCGGGACAAGCATACGTGGCTTTGTCGCGTTTGCGGAGTTTAAATGGATTGGTATTAAATGAGCGGATTAATTACAAAGGGATAGAAACAGATGCGCATGTAAAGTCGTTTTCCGATTCAAAGCAAGATCAGGAAGAATTGGTGAGGCAAATCGATAATTCACAAACGGATTATTTACGGGATGTTTTACTCAAGGCCTTTGATTTTTATAATTTAAATAATGTGTTTCAAAATCATGCCATTTCTTATGACCAGGATAAAAAGAAATCAGCGAAAACACCGCAGAAAGAGTGGGCACTACAACTGAAGGATAAGACAGAAAGTTTGCAAACCAATGGCAGTAAATTTTTAACACAAATAAATGCTATACTCGGGTCGGGTGTTCCTGATTTCAAATTATTAAATGAGCGGATAGAAGCCGCCATCAATTATTTTGAACCGATTTTGTCTGATTTGCAAGAGCAAATATTGAATAAAGTTAAAGAGCTCAACAAGGAGAAGAGAATCAAAGTGTATTTAGAAGAATTATTAGAACTTGAAGCGGTATGCTTTCTCAAGAGTGTTGAGTTAAAGAAGGCCGTTTTGTTTTCTAAAAATATTCCGGAGGGAAAATCTGTACAGAAAGAAGAAATAAAAGCTTTAGTCAATTCTAATGCGAGAGAACAAAAATTGACTGCTTGTTTACAACGTGATGCCGAATATGAAATGGAGCGGGAGGAAAAATTGCAGGCACGCAGAGAACGAAGAAAAAAGCGAAAGGAAAAATCAAGTGAAGAAGAAGAATCAACATTAGAAAGTAAAGTCTCAACGCAAGAGCAAAGTTTTCTCTTATTCAAGGATGGTCACGATGTGGAAAGTATTGCCAAAATGCGTGGCATGGCGCTGAGTACCATCGAAGGACATTTAGTTCCATATGTAGCAAAGGGTTTTTTAAGTGCGTCGCAATTTGTAAGTGATGAAAAGTCCAGTCACATCCTGGAAGTAGCCAAAAAGTTGAATACGTACAAATTGGGTGAAATTAAAAACGCTCTGGGCGACGAATACACTTATACGGAGATAAAATTCGCGCTGGCTGCCGCTTTATCAGAATCTTAATTGCTTTTGTTTTTCGATTTTCTTTGCGCGCGTTTCCTTTTTCTAATCTCCTTTTTTACTCTGTGTCCGCGTGTCCCTCTCAAGCGTTGTATTTTGGACTGTCTTTTTTCAATCAAAACAAAATCGGCAACAAATGCCTCTTGCGCATTTACCGTAGTAAATTGGTGTGGAATCGTATTGACACTATCTAGAATTGCGGGCAACATATCGCAGGTGAGGCCATATCTTTTCGGGAAAGCTTTCATGAAGCTGGTGTGTGCTGTTTGTGAAGCGAATCCTATTTTTTTAAAGCCCAATTCCTGCGCCATTAAACAACTATAGTACAAGTTTTCTGTGGTGTGTTCGGCTTTGGTCTCGGTATATAATATAGTTTCAGGGAGGCCGAGTTGTTTGGCATATAGTTTTAAAACAACAGCTTCTTTATAAGGCGTATAAACTGCAGCACCGGAAAAAATAATGTTTTTAGTATAGCCGTTTTTATAAAGATAAGCGGCCCAACGGAGCCGTTCACTTAAAACAATATTTATCTTTCCCGAATCACTAGGGTATCCCGGAACAATAATCACATCGTATGGTTTTTGGAGGCGAGCTTTTGCCATACATTCATCCGGCTCGGAGTAAAATTTCTTGTAATAGAGTTTACATCCGCTAAGCCAAAGTAAAGCGATTGAAAATAGTAGGATTCGTTTTAAAGGATGAAGAGCGCAAAAGTTCATGATGGGCTGATAAAGCGAATATAAACAAAAAGCCCCTCTTGTGGAGGGGCTTTGCTATTACTGAAGTAGCATTTCTGCTGTTGTGATCCCGCTGGGAT